>NZ_LHVL01000030.1:0-1020403 GCF_001269775.1 Pseudomonas sp. Pf153
CCCGCGCTGCATCGAGCGAGTACTACGGCGGTCACCTCCCGGGCAGCTGCTCAACGGCTACGGTCCCACCGAAAGCACCACCTTTGCCACCACCCATCGCATCACCCTCGAGGATGCGCTGGCGGGCGACATTCCCATCGGYCGGCCCATCGGCAATACCCAGGTCTACGTCCTCGAYGAGCRGCGCCAGGCCCTGCCCATCGGCGTCGCYGGCGAGCTGTACATCGGTGGCGACGGGCTGGCCCTCGGTTACCTGAACCAGGCGCAGTTGAGCGAAGAACGCTTCGTCACCAACCCCTTCAACCCCGGCACGCGCTTGTACCGCACCGGTGACCTGGTGCGCTGGCGCGCGGACGGCGTGCTGATGTTCCTCGGACGCAACGACCTGCAGGTCAAGGTCCGCGGCTTTCGCATCGAACTGGGGGAAATCGAAGCGCAACTCAAGGCGCTACCCGGCATCACCGAAGCGGTGGTACGAGTCGATGCCCAACAGCGCCTGCTCGCCTATTTCAGCGCGACCCAGGCTCAACAGCCCAATGAGCTGCGAGGCCGCTTGGCCGCGGTTTTGCCCGACTACATGCTGCCGGCGGCCTTTGTGCAAGTTGAGGCTTTCAGCCTGACCGCCAACGGCAAACTCGACCGTCGCGCCCTGCCCGAGCCCGGTGAAGAGCACTTCGCCTTGCAGCGCTACGAAGCACCGCAGGGACCGGTGGAAACTCGTCTCGCCGAGCTCTGGGCGCAAACCCTCGGCGTGCCGCGGGTGGGACGCCAGGACAATTTCTTTGCCCTGGGCGGGCATTCGCTGCTGGCGGTGCAGTTGGTCGAGCAACTGCGGGTAGACGGTTGGGCCATCGATGTGCGCACCCTGTTCGGCGCCCCCACGGTCAGCGCACTCGCGGCGATCCTGGCCAAACCCGGCGAGACGTCGACCGACGCCCCTGATGCAGCAGGCGGTCCCCTACCGCCGGGCTGCACCCGGATCACCCCAGACCTGCTGCCTCTGGTGGACCTGACCCAGGCACAGATCGATCGGATCGTTGCCGGCGTTGAAGGGGGCGCGGCCAACGTCCAGGACATCTACCCCTTGGCCCCGTTGCAGGAAGGCCTGTTTTTTCATTATCTCTTGCAGGATCAGGGCGATACCTACCTGCTGCACACCACCCTGGCGTTTGACCAGGAGACCGGCCTGGACGCGTTCTGCGAAGCCTTGCAACGGGTCATCGACCGTCACGACATCCTGCGCACCGCCCTGGCCTGGGAAGACCTGGACCAACCGGTGCAGGTGGTCTGGCGCACCGCGCCGCTGCCGGTCGAGGTCCTGCGTATCACCCAGGACGATGCGTTGGCGCAGTTGCAAGCCCACACCGATCCCCGCCAGCTACGCCTGGACATCCGCCAGGCGCCGCTGCTGCGGGTGGTGAAGGCATTCGACGCCGCGCAGCAGCGCTGGCTGTTGCAGGTCTTGCACCATCACCTGGTACTGGACCACACCACCCTGGAGCGCATGGTCGAAGAAATCGTCCTGATTCAACAGGGCCGGAACAGTGCACTGAGGGAACCCGTACCGTTCCGCCGCTTCGTCGCCCACGCACGGCGGGACCAGGACAGCGCCCGACAGCAGGCATTTTTCCAATCGATGCTGTCCGACGTCAGCGAACCCACGGCCCCGTTCGGGCTGCTCGATGTGCAGAACACCGGCGTCCTTGACGAAGTACGCGCGCCCCTCGAACCGGCGCTGGCGACAGCCCTGCGCCAGGCGGCGCGTCAGCATCGGGTGGGTGTGGCGAGCCTCTTTCACTTGGCCATGGCGCTGGTGTTGGGCAAGGCCACAGGCCGCGCCGACGTCGTGTTCGGCACGGTGTTGCTGGGGCGGCTGCAAGGGGTGCAAGGTGCCGACCAGGCATTGGGCGTATTCATCAATACCCTGCCGCTGCGCATCGGTTTTGCACAGCGTTCGGTGGTCGACAGCCTGCAACACACCCATCAGGCGTTGTCGGCACTGCTCGAACACGAGCACACGCCATTGGCCCTGGCCCAACGTTGCAGCAGCGTGCCGTCCGGTACGCCGTTGTTCTGCGCCTTGCTCAATTTCCGTTACAGCCTGGAAGACACCCCGCACCAGCAGGTGGAGGGCATGCGCGTGCTGAGCACCGCCGAGCGCACCAACTATCCCTTCACCTTTTCGGTGGACGACCTGGGCCAAGGCTTCAGCCTGACTGCGCAGATTGCCGGTAAAGTGGGCGCGCAACGGGCCTGGAGCTTCATGCACTGTGCACTGGAGAGCCTTGTCGAAGCCTTGAATACCGATCCGCAGCGGCTTGCCCGTAGCCTCGATGTACTGCCGGCGCAAGAACGCCAGCAACTGGCGCGGTTCAACGCCACCCAGCGCGCTCTACCCGAGCGCGCCCTGCTGCACGAGCGCTTCGAAGCCCAGGCGCGCCTTACGCCAGGGGCGGTAGCGGTGCGTTGCAAGAACCGCGAGCTGACCTATGCCCAACTGGACCGCCAGGCCCGTCTCCTGGCCCGGCACCTGCAGGCACTCGGCGTCGGCCCCGACCAGCGAGTCGGCATCCATTTGCGCCGCAGCCCCGAACTGGTCGTCGCGCTGCTGGCTGTGCTCAAGGCCGGCGGTGCCTATGTTCCGCTGGACCCGGCGTACCCGGCCCAGCGTCTGGCCTACATGCTTGAAGACAGCGCCCCGCTGGCAATCCTGGCGATGAGCGATGCGCCGCTGACGCTGACCCTCGCCAGCGATTGCCAGCGCCTGAACGTCGACGAGGTGTTGCGCGGCGGCGATGCACCACAGAGTGACGCGCCGTTGGACACGGGGCTTGAGTCCCATCACCTGGCTTACATGATCTACACGTCCGGTTCCACCGGCCAGCCCAAGGGCGTGATGATCGAGCACCGCAACGCACGCAACTTCCTTGACTGGGCGCTGCACAGCTTCAGTGCACAAACCCTCGAGCGCAGCCTGTTCAGCACCTCGATCAACTTCGACCTGTCGGTGTTCGAATGCTTTGCGCCGCTGTCCTGTGGCGGCACCCTGGAACTGGTGGACGACGCCCTCGCCTTGCTCGACCAACGCCCGGACCTGAGCCTGCTCAACACCGTGCCGTCGGCGCTCGACGCGCTGCTGCGCGCCGATGCTCTAGCGGCTTCGCTGGAGTGCGTCAACCTGGCCGGCGAGGCATTGCCCCGGGCATTGGTGGAACGATTGTTCGCCGACAGCGCCGTGCGCCAGGTCAACAACCTCTACGGCCCGACCGAAACCACCGTCTATTCGACCTGGGTGTCGATGGACCGTGACCGGGGATTCCAGTCGCACATCGGCCGACCCATCGACAACACTCAGGTGCATGTCCTCGACGAAGCTCTGCAACCATTGCCGGTGGGCGTGCCGGGCGAGCTGTACATCGGCGGTGCCGGCGTCGGGCGCGGTTACCATCGCCGTCCGGAGCTGACCCGGGAGCGTTTCCTGGCCGACCCGTTCAGCAGCGACCCGACGGCGCGGCTGTACCGCACGGGCGACCTGGGCTTTTGGGATGCCGAGGGGCAGCTCCATTACCTGGGACGCAACGACTTCCAGGTCAAGATCCGCGGTTTCCGCATCGAATTGGGGGAAGTCGAAGCGGCCTTGCTGGCCCTGCCCCAGGTCAGCGCCGCAGCGGTGCTGGCGCTTGCGCGCGAGGGTCGCGAGCCGGCGTTGGTAGCCTACGCTGTGGCGGCCGAAGATCATGGACCGCTGGTCGCAACGGCCCTTCGTGATGCCCTGGCCGAGGTTTTGCCGGGGCACATGGTGCCGGCCCTGATCGTTGCGCTGGACACCCTGCCGTTGACGCCCAACGGCAAACTCGACCGTGCGGCCTTGCCGCGCCCCGGCGAAGACGCTTGGAGCACTCAGGCCTACGAGGCACCGTGCGGAGAACAGGAATGCCTCATGGCCGAAATCTGGTGCGACCTCTTGGGCGTGGCCCGGGTTGGCCGGCACGATGATTTCTTCGAGCTGGGCGGGCATTCGCTGCTGGCCGTGCAATGGGTTTCGCGGGTGCGCCAACGCCTGGGCCTTGAACTGCCCCTGGCCACCCTATACGCGCATCCGAGCGTGGCCGGACTGGCACCGCTGCTGGTCAACGCTGCACACAGCACCCTGACGGGCATTCCCGTATTGCCGCAGACAGCGGCGCGGCCCTTGTCATTCGCCCAACAGCGTCTCTGGTTCATCGCACGCCTGGACGCCCAGGCCAGCGCCGCCTATCACATCAGCGGTGCCCTGCGCTTGGACGGCGAGCTGGACGAAAACGCCCTGCGCAATGCCCTGGCACGTATCGTCGAGCGCCACGCGGTGCTGCGCACGCGATTCATCGAACAGGACGGCGAGGTCCGGCAAGTCATCGACCCCACCCCGCGCTGGGATTTCGAACGGGTGGAGCTGGCCGAAGCCGCCGACTTGCAGCCCGCCATGGCCCACGAAGCGGCCCGTCCCTTCGATCTGAGCGAGGGCCCACTGCTGCGGGTGTGGTTGGCGCGCCTGAGTGCGCAACGCCACGTGCTGCACGTGACCTTGCACCACATCATCGCCGACGGCTGGTCCATCGGCGTGCTGATCGACGAACTCTCGGTGCTGTACAAAGCTTTCCATGGCAACGCACCGGACTCGCTCGCGCCCCTGGCCATTCAATACGCCGACTACGCCGCCTGGCAGCGTGACTGGTTGGCCGGCGAACGTGGTGCCAGGCAATTGGCCTATTGGCTCGAACACCTGCGCGAGGCCCCGGAACGGGTCGATCTGCCCACCGACCGCCCGCGGCCGCCGCGCCAGGATTTCGCCGGCGCGCGGCTGGAGGTGGCCCTGGATGAGCCTACCGCTTCGGCGCTCAAGGCACTGGGCCGGCGCCACGGTACGTCGCTGTACATGACGCTGTTGGCCGCCTGGGCCGTGGTGGTGGCGCGCCTGTCCGGCCAGGCACGGGTGGTCATCGGCACCCCGGTCGCCAATCGCACCCGCAGTGAAGTGGAGCCGCTGATCGGCTTTTTCGTCAACACCCAGGCACTGTGTGTGGACCTGAGCGGCGCGCCGGAAGTCGGCCAGTTGCTGGCCCAGGTTCGTGAGCATGCCTTGCAGGCTCAAGCCCATCAGGACGTTCCGTTCGAGCACGTGGTCGAGGCGCTCAACCCGCCGCGTTCGTTGGCCCATACGCCGGTGTTCCAGCTGATGTTCGCCTGGCAGAACGCGCCCCGCAGCAGCCTGGACCTCGATGGTCTGAGCCTCACGCCCCTGTCCGGAGAGCAGACCACCGCGCCGTTCGATCTTTCCCTGGAACTCTACGAAGCCGAGGGACGGATCATCGGCGGGCTCAACTACGCCACTGCCCTGTATGACTGCGCCAGCGTCAGCCGGCATTGGTCTTACCTGATCCAAGTGCTGCGTCAGTTCATCACCGACGATCGTCAGGCGGTCACGCACCTGGCACTGGTCGACGCCGACGAACGCCAGCGCCTGCTGCAACAGCTCAACCCGGCGCCGACCCCATTTCCTGAGGCGAGCTGGGTGCACCGCCCCTTCGAGCGTCAAGCGCTGCTGCGGCCTGACGCCATTGCCGTTGAACTGCATGGGCGCGGCTTGAGCTATGGGGAACTGGACCGCCAGGCCAACCACTTGGCCTGGGCAATGATCGACCAGGGCGCAGGGCCCGGCCAACGAGTGGCCATCCACCTGCCCCGTAGCCTGGAAATGGTGCTGGCCCTGGTCGCCACGCTCAAGACCGGGGCGGCCTACGTGCCGCTCGACCCCAGCCAGCCGATTGCCCGTCGGCAAGGCATCATCGACGATTGCCAACCCTGCCTGCTGCTGTGGGATATCGAGCACGTCGAGGCCTTGCAGACTGGCGAGGGCTGCCGCACGTTGTCCGTCCGCCTCTCGGCTACCGCGACACCCGCCCCCGCCGCACCACCGTTGGCGCAACCGAGCCCGGACGATCTGGCGTACGTCATGTACACCTCCGGCTCTACCGGCCTGCCCAAGGGCGTCGCCATGGGGCATCTGGCCCTGAGCAATCTGTTGACCTGGCAGGCTGGTCACGCGCTGCCTGGCGCCGCGCGCACCCTGCAATTCGCCGCGCTGGGCTTCGACGTGGCTTTCCAGGAGATGTTCTCCACCCTGGGCAGCGGCGGGACTTTGGTGCTGCTGGACGAAGCCCGGCGCCTGGACCTCGACGCCCTGCCGCAGTGGCTCTGCGATAACCGCATCGAGCGATTGTTCCTGCCGTACATTGCCCTGGCGGCACTGGCCGAGCGCTGGAGCGAAACACCGCTGGCGTTGCCGGCGCTGCGCGATGTGATCGTTGCCGGCGAAGCCCTGCGCATCACCACAGCACTGCGCGCGTTTTTCCGCCAGCACCCCCAGGCCCGCCTGCACAATCACTACGGTCCGACCGAAACCCATGTGGTCTGTGCCCATACCCTGGGCGATGACCCCGAGCAATGGGCCGACGTACCGGTGATCGGCCGGCCGATCGCCAATACCCAGGTGTGCCTGCTGGACCCGCATGGCCAATGGGTGCCCCAGGGCGCGGTGGGTGAGTTGCATGTGGCGGGCCTGGCCCTGGCCCAAGGCTACCTGAATCGACCGGACCTGACCGCTGAACGCTTCATTGACCACCCTCTCGACCAACGCTGCGGAGCCCGCCTCTACAAAACCGGTGACCTGGCGCGCTGGACCGCTGAAGGCACCTTGCAATACCTGGGACGCAACGACTCGCAGGTCAAGATCCGCGGTTATCGGGTCGAGCTCGCCGAGGTGGAGAGTCGCCTCGATCAAGTGCCCGGCATTCGCGAATCGGTGGTCGTCGTGCAGCGGGACGAGCGTGGGGAACCCCGCCTGGTGGCCTACTTCAACGCGGCCCATGCGTTGTCGCCACTGGCGCTGCGTAGTCAGTTGAGCGAACGCCTGCCGGAATACATGGTGCCAGCCGCCTTCGTGCAACTGGCGAGCCTGCCGCTCACCGCCAATGGCAAGGTCGATCGCCTGCGCCTGCCGGCCCCAACGCCTGAATCGTTCGCCCAGACGCCCTACAGCGCGCCGCGGGGCGAACTGGAAATCGGCCTGGCGGCGATCTGGAGTGAACTGCTTGGCGTCGAGCCGATTGGCCGGGAGGATGACTTTTTCGCCCTCGGTGGGCATTCGCTGCTGGCGTTGCGCTTGCTCGCCCAGGTCCGCCATCGGTTGGGCCTGGAGGTGCCGCTCTCGGCGGTCTTCGCCCAGCCGCGCCTGCACGCCATGGCCACACTGCTTGGCAGTTCCGTCCACAACCGCCAGGCCCCGTTGCCGGAGGCTGATCGCAGTCAACCGCTGCCACTGTCGTTCGCCCAGCAGAACCTTTGGCTGATCCAGCAGCTCAATCCGGATTCGACAGCGGCCTTCAACATGCCCGCCGGTTTGCGCTTGCGCGGTCAGTTGGATGAAAACGCCCTGCGCCGGGCCCTTGACCGCATCGTGGCGCGCCATGAAAGCCTGCGCACGCGCTTTGTCAGCCTGTCCGGACAAGCGCGACAAGTCATCGACCCGCCCGCCGCGTTGCCGCTGGTCAGCCTGGACCTGAGCACAGGCGGCGCGACGGAGTGGCAAGCCCATTGCGCCGAAGAAGCCGGTCGCCCCTTCGATCTCACCGTCCAATGGCCGGTCCGTGCCCGCCTGCTGCGTCTGGAGGCCGACGACCACATCCTGCTGGTAACCGTGCACCACCTGGTCTCGGACGGCTGGTCCATGGGGGTGCTCACCGACGAGTTCTCCCAGCTCTACCGGGCCTTCAGCCAGGGCCGGGACGATCCGTTGCCGGCACTGACGCACCAGTACGGCGACTACACCCTGTGGCAACGCCAATGGCTGCAAGGCGATGAATTGCAGCGCCAGCGTTCCTACTGGACCGCACACCTGGGCGCCGCACCGACCTGCGTCACCTTGCCCACTGACCGGCCACGCCCACCGCGCCTGGATTACGCGGGTGCCAGCTTGCCGGTGCACATCGACGCAGAGCTGACCCAGGGTCTCAAGACCTTGAGCCAGCGTCATGGAGTGACCTTGTACATGACCTTGCTGGCCGCCTGGTCCGTGGTGGTCAGTCGTTTCTCGGGCCAAGCCCAGGTGGTCATTGGCTCCCCCATCGCCAACCGCGCCCGGGTCGAGCTGGAACCGCTGATCGGCTTCTTCGTCAACTTCCAGGCCCTGTGCATCGACCTGGACGAAGGGCCGCGGGTCGACGCGCTGCTGACCCAGGTCAGGGCGCTCGCCCTCGCCGCCCAGGACCATCAGGACTTGCCCTTTGAGCAGGTCATCGAAGCACTCAACCCGCCGCGGTCACAGGCCCATAACGCGGTTTTCCAATTGATGCTGGCCTGGCAGAACGCGCCCCGTGGGGAGCTTGACCTGGGCAACGGCTTGCAGTTGGAAAGCGTTGGCGCGCCCGTGACCACGGCCAAGTTCGACCTGGCGCTGGACGTCCATGAGGCCGGCGGCGTGATCCAGGGCGGCTTCAACTACGCCACCGCGCTATTCGATGCCGCCACCGTGGCGCGTCATTGGCATGCTCTGCTGTCGGTGCTGCGGGCCATGGTCGCCGACGATCAGCAGACCGTGGCCACCATCGACTTGCTCAGCCCGGCTGAACGCCAGCAGTTGCTCGACGGTTTCAACCCCGTCGCCCCCCTGGCGCCGGCATCGGGCGAACGCCTGCACCAGCGTTTCGAGGCCCAGGCTGCGCGCCGAGGCGACGCCATTGCACTCCAGTACGGCACGCAGACCCTCACTTATCGGGCCCTCAACCAACGCGCCAACCGCCTGGCTCATCGTCTTCGGGAGCTGGGTGTCGGCCCGGAAAGCCGCGTGGCGATCCACGCCGAGCGCGGCTTGGACATGCTCGTGGGCATCCTGGCGAGCCTCAAGGCCGGCGGCGCCTATGTGCCGCTGGACCCGGTCTATCCCGCGCAACGCTTGGACTTCATCCTCGGCGACAGTAACCCCCGAGTGGTACTGACCCTCGGGACACTACCGCCAGCGCTGCAGGTGCCTGCCGCCTGCACGGTCCTGTCCCTGGACCCGCATCGCGGCAACTGGAGCGAACACCCCGGGACGGATCTGCCGGCCGATCCTCAGGCCAGTGATACCGACCTGGCGTACATCATCTACACCTCCGGCTCCACCGGCGTGCCCAAGGGCGTCATGGTCGAACACCGCGCGGTGCTAAGGCTGTTCAGCGCTACCGAAGGCTGGTTCGGGTTCAACGAGCGGGACGTCTGGACGCTGTTTCATTCCTTCGCGTTCGACTTCTCGGTCTGGGAAATCTGGGGCGCGCTGCTGCATGGCGGCCGGCTGGTGGTGGTGCCGTATTTGACCTCACGCAGCCCGCAGGATTTCTACGACCTGCTGGTAGACACCGGCGTCACGGTCCTCAACCAAACCCCCAGCGCCTTCTATGCCTGGATGAAGCAGACCCGCGCCGCCCCCCATCGCCTGCGCTGCATTGTGTTCGGTGGTGAAGCCCTCGACGGCGCCGCACTACGGCCCTGGTTCGCACGGCCGGACAGCCACCGTACACAACTGGTGAACATGTACGGCATCACCGAGACCACGGTGCACGTCACCTATCAAGCGATCGAAGCCGCCGACTGCACCTCCGACGTCGGACTGGTGCCCATCGGCCGGCCGATCCCGGACCTGCGCATCTACTTGCTCGATGAACATGGCGAGTTGGTACCCCAGGGTGTGGTCGGGGAGATCCACGTTGCCGGGCCCGGCCTTGCCCGGGGTTACCTGAACCGACCGGCCCTGGATGCCGAACGCTTCCGGCCTGCGCGGTTTGCCGGGAGTCGCGGCGAGCGGCTCTACAAGACCGGCGACCTGGCCCGCTGGACCGCCGACGGCCGGTTGCAGTACCTGGGTCGTAACGACCAGCAGGTCAAAGTGCGCGGCTTTCGCATAGAACTGGGAGAAATCGAAGCGCGCCTCGTGGCGCTGGACGGTATACGCTCGGCCGTGGTAGTGGCGCGTCAGGACGAGCCAGGGGATCCGCGCCTGGTCGCTTACCTGCTGGCCGAGTTGGGTGGCGATCTGGCACCGGGGACGCTGCGCGCTGCTCTGGCCGAACAGCTGCCAGCGCACATGCTGCCCGGCGCCTATGTCCAGGTGCAAGAATGGCCGCTGACTGCCAACGGCAAACTGGATCGGCGTGCCTTGCCGGCGCCGGACCACCAGGCTCTGCAGCAACGCCCCTACACTCCGCCGCGCGGTGCCACGGAAACCTGTCTGGCGCAGCTGTGGTCGCAGTTGCTGGGGGTTGAGCAGGTCGGCCGTGAAGATAACTTCTTTGCCCTCGGCGGACACTCGTTGCTGCTGGTGCAACTGCTCGACGGCCTGCGCGCGCAAGGCCTGGACGTCCCCGTTGCTGCACTGTTCAACGCCGAGGACCTGGCGGCACTGGCCCGTCAGGTGGTGGCGCGGGATACCGCTGACTCTCAGGGCCTGCTGTGTATTCGTCCGGGCAGCGGTCGCCAGCCGCCCTTGTTTTTCATCCACGAGGGCACAGGCGAGGCGCTACCGTATGAACGGTTAGCCCGCCACCTGGATCCGGAACTCGGTGTCTACGCCGTGCAGGCCGCGGCCGAGTTGGAAGACGACATCGACAACCCAACCCTCGCCAAACGCTACATCACGCTGTTGCGCACTGTTCAGCCCGACGGTCCTTATCGGCTGGCGGGCTGGTCGGCCGGCGGTGTGCTGGCCTATGAAATGGCGCGCCAACTGCTGGGCGAGGATGAAAAAGTGGCGTTTCTCGGGCTGATCGACAGCAGTCAGCCAGGGGCATTGCGGGCACCGGTGTTGCCCTTCAGTCTCGACGAAAGCGATCTGCGTCAGCAATTGCTTGGCTACCTGGCCACCCAACAGGCCGATGACGACCGGGAGGCAACCTGGCACCGCGGCCTGGACCTCGACGCCGTGCTCGCCACGGCGCGCACCCGAGGTTGGTTGCCGCCGGCCTTTGATCGTTTGGCACTGATCCGCCGGGCGCGCCTGAACCTGACTCTGCGCAACGCGATGGTCCGCTACCGGCCGGTGCCACTGGGCTTGCCCGTGCATTTGTTCAGCGCGGTTTCGGCGCGTCCAGAGTTGATCGGAGCCCGGGATCTGGGCGCCGACTGGCGAGCGCTGCCGGGGGCGGATGTGGTGGAACAGCGGATCGCAGGCGATCACTGGTCGATCATGCGCGATCCGACGCATCTGCAGGGCCTGGCGGCCGCCCTGGAGCGGGCACTGGCACAGAGCGAGGCGCATCCGCTTCAGCCTGTCGCCAGCCGTGCCAGCCTGACGTTACAAACCGGCTCGCCCACTGCGCCCTGCCTGTTCATGGTGCCGGGCGCAGGCGCCAACGTGAGCAGTTTCGTGCCTTTGGTGCGCCAGTTGGATGGGCGGTTGACGGTGATCGGGCTGCAAGCCCGTGGCCTCGATGGCCGCAGCGAACCCCATGGGTCGGTGCAGGCGGCGGCCCGCGCCTATGTGCGGGAAATCCGTGCCCAAGTGCCACAGGGACCCTACTACCTGCTGGGGCATTCGTTCGGTGGCTGGCTGGCCCTTGAAATCGCCCGTCAGTTGCAGGCGAGCGGTGCGCAGGTGGCCCCCGTGCTGCTGATCGACAGCCGTGTACCGGGCCAGCGCATGGCACGCGACGCTCGCGAGGCCTTGGGGCGCTACGTGACTTTGCTGGAACTCGACGCCGGATGCAGCCTGGAGCTTGACCTGGACACCCTGGCGGACCAGGAGCCGGAAGAACAATGCGCCACGTTGCTGGAGCGCATGCAGGCTGTCGGCTTGATGCCGGCACAGGCCAGGTCCACGTCACTGCTCGGCCCTCTGCGGGTGTTCCAGGCCAACCTGGCGACCGACTACCAGCCGACGCCGGCCTACCCAGGCCCAGTGGTACTGCTGCAGGCCGAGCACGGCCGTGAACCACCCACTTCGGTCGAACAGCACTGGGATGCCTTCGCCATGGACTGCCAGCAATGCGTGATCGCCGACTGCGACCACTTGTCGATCCTCAAGGCACGAGCAGCACCCACCCTGGCCGCGCACCTGCGCCACCACTGGCCCGCGCTGGAGGCGCCGTTATCCCGTGAAGATTGACGCAGGCTCACGCACATCCGCTCCCCGAACTGGGCGCGACCTTGCTCACGGAGCGGGTACTCAGCCGCTATTGCGGTCAGGCTCGCTCCCACAAGGGGCCCGGGCGATCCGGCTCTGGCTGTGGGCCTGGCTCGGCCAGGTCGCTTCGACCCTGGGTTCAGCCCTCGCGGCTTTCAGCCTGGGCATCTGGTTGTTGCAGCAACAGGCCAGTGTCACCGACTACGCCTGGGTCATCGCCTTGTCGGCTTTGCCCGGCCTGCTCTTGGCACCGCTGGCCGGCTGGCTGGTGGACCGTTGCGAGGCGCGGGCGATTCTGCTCGGTGTCGAAGGCTGCAGTGGCCTCGCCGCGCTGGTGCTGTGGTGGTTGTTCGACCAAGGGGCATTGGATCGCGGCCAGGTGTATGCCTTTGCCGCGATCAACTCCAGTGCGCTGGTGGTGCGCATGCTGGTCTGCCAGGCGGCGATCCCGCGCTTGCTGCACAGCCCTCGCGCCATCGGACGGGCCAATGGCCTGATGCAATTGATGGTTGGCTTGCCGCAGCTGCTCGCGCCGACCCTGGCGGCACTGCTGCTGGATGGCATCGGGGTTCCGGGGGTGCTGTTGCTGGAGGTGGGCGCAGTGCTGTTTTCCGCGGGCATTCTGATTTGGCTGGCGGTGGTCGCTTCGGCAGTGCGCGTCAGTGGCACAGGCCGCGCAGCGCCCACCGTTGGCCCGCCGAGCGCACTGGCCGTGCTGCGCGGCCGTCCGGCTTTGTGGGCACTGTTAGGCTACCTCGCGTTGGAACACCTGATGCTCGGCCTGGCCTCGGCGCTGTTGTCACCGTTGGTGATGGAGCGCCATTCGGTGCTGGTGCTGGGCACCGTGATGACCTGCGGCGGCCTGGGCATGCTCGCCGGCTCGTTGTGGGTGGTGGCCAGGCCACCCGCCCGGCTGATCCGCACCGTATTGCTCGCGGATCTGTTGCTGGGCGCCAGCGTGCTAGGCATCGGCATCAGCGACTCCCCGGTGCTGCTGTACGCAGCGGCTTTCGTTGCGTTTGGCTGCTTCTCGCTGAGCACCAGCAGCGACCAGAGCTTCTGGCAGCGCAGCCTGCCTGCCGAAGTGCTGGGACGCGTCCTGTCGACGCGGCAGATGGTTTGCCTTTTGGCGATGCCAATCGGAGCATTGGGCGCCGGCACCCTGGCGGACACTTGGGCGATCCCGCTGTTGAGTGCCCCTGGCGACTGGAAAGCTACACTCGCCCCGGTACTGGGTAGCGGCAAGATCGGCGGTCTGAGCTTGCTGTTTGCCATCGCTGGTTTTTTGTATGTGCTGCTGGCTTGTCTCGGTCTGCTGATCAAGCCGCTACGACGGCTGGCACCGGGATGGGCGGGAGCACCTGCGCCGTTTGTGCCAGACGCGGAACCTTGTTGAATCCAGGCTCTGTTTGAAAAGTCTTGAGACGAAGGTCAGGAACAGTCCGCAGGTTCAACTCGACGTAAGCGCATCCTGCTTCGACGTAAAGAAACGAGCAAACAACTCGGACTGTGACTTGATGTTCAATTTCGAGTAGATATTGCGACGGTGCACTTTTATCGTTTCGGCTGACAGGGAAAGTTTACCCGCGACTTCCTTATTGGAAAAACCACTCAGCAATAATTTGAGCACATCATTCTCCCGCGTAGTCAACGGCGTGCCGAGTGAGGACATTGTCTCCGGCCATGGGGCTGGCGCGGTAAAATCCTTCGCGACGTCAACCTCGAAATTCATGCGCTGATGCATGAGTGCCGTCACCCAGGGCTTGATAAGATCAAGCGTGGTTATCTGCTCCTGACTGAAGCGGATATGACTTCCAAAAGAAACGCACAAGGTTCTTTCCGCATCGAGCCTGACGTTGTATTGCGCCTCATCCACCGAAATATACTGTTCAAAATACTGATGGTAATACTCCGTCTCGAGAAAGTGCTCAGGTGCGACATCGAGCATATGAAAGAAGCCGCTTTGAGGGTCCTCTCGATCAGCTATGTAGAACGGATCCAGCATGTAAAGTCCCTTCACATAGCGATGGATAAACGCATCGACTTCTTCTGTGTCGGCTACTTCAGGAAGGCTGACAACTTGCACTTGATGATTGCTGAAGATCAGTACAACCCAGTTGTCGACCTGCACGTATTCATTCAACAAACGAACAAGTGAGCTCCAGAATTCTGGACGGTTCAATCGCATGATCAATTGTCCAATCGATCGATGCCAAGCCAGGCTATGGAGGTCGAGAGGCATTTTCTACCCCTTTTGGGTTAGGGATTCGTCGGGCGCGGATAAGTATTCGTAGGTATTTACTCTCCGTCAATGCCCGGTATATTCGCTACCGGGTTACGAGGACCATGAGGGCCCTCGTCTTGACAAGGATAGTTGTATGAGCAAGTCGCGCCTGCGCAGCATATTTTCAGCCTCGCTTCTTTGTATCGGGATAAGCAGCTCGGTGGGAGCTGTGGAACCCGGCATGCATCTGTACAACTGGTTTGGGTTTATCGCCCCGCAGACCCCGAAGGAGTTCGAGCAGGAAACCGGCACCCGCTTCCACATGGATGCATTCGACAGTGCCGAAATCATGCAGAGCAAGGTGATGGCTGGCCGCACGGGATACGACGTGGTTGTCGCCACATCCAATGTCTTGCCAAGTCTGATCCAGGCGGGGGTGCTCCAGCCGCTGGATCGGAATCAGCTAAGCAATTTATCCCATGTCGATCCGGACATCTTGTCCCAACTTGCCGTCAACGATCCCGGTAATCGTTACGCCGTACCCTATCTCTGGGGCACCACGGGCATCGGCTATGACATCGATAAAGTCAAAGCCGCACTGGGCGACGATGCTCCGGTCGGCAGCTGGGACCTGATATTCAAAGAAGAGAACATCAGTAAACTGAAGTCCTGCGGCGTGGCGATGCTCGATTCACCCAGCGAAATCATTTCCATTGCCTTGCATTATCTGGGGCTGCCAAGCAACAGCAAGAATCCGGATGACTACAAGAAGGCCCAGGCGCTGCTGTTGAAAATCCGTCCTTACGTGCTCTATTTCGACTCATCCCGAATTGACGCTGACCTCGCCGACGGCAATATCTGTGCGGTAGTGGGATGGGCCAATGGTGCTCTGGCTGCGCAGGCCATCAACGAGAAAAACCAAACCGGGCGCAAGATTGCCTACAGCCTCCCTCGCGAGGGCGCACTGGTCTGGTCGGAAAATCTGGTGTTATTGAAAGACGCGCCCCACCCTAAGGAAGGCATGACGTTTATCAATTACATGCTGCGCCCTGAAATCATCGCAAAGACTTCAAATCACACGCTGTATCCCAACGCCAACAAAGACGCCACTGAGTTTGTCGAGCAGCAGTTACGTGACAACCCCTGGATTTATCCAGACAAGAAAACAGTTGCTTCACTTGTCCCTCTAGAGCCGTTGCCCCTGGCCTTGGAACGAATTCGCACCCGCGTCTGGACCAAAGTGAAGAGCGGCATTTAAACCGCTGGCTTGCCTGGCGCTCAATTGGACAGGCGAGTCGCCCCCGGCCTGAGGGGGCTGTTTTGACGTAATTAAAACTGCATAGGGAAGGACAGTCCTCACTAAACAGGACTGTTCTAGAGGTCTTAGGAAGGGACAAAATCATGTGCCAAGGCGATTATCAAGCCAGCCTGAACTCGGACGAAAGCAAAGCCTACAACGAGATTGAAGAACAAATTATTCATTGCACGCCCGAACAAGCGTGGGCGATGTATTCCATCTCGACCGGGGTGGTGCGATTGAACATCTCCCAGGCAGTGAAAAAACTCATCATCGGCGGGAACAAGGCATTGCTGGAGGAGTTTCCAGAATTTGCCCCGGTCGGAAAGGCAGATCACCAGGCAAATTAGTGTGGATTTTCCTAATCCGGAATACGATGCCCGAAGAAATAACGAACACCACTTTCGAACCTGCTGGCATGGGGGTCTTCGAGAAACGCTTCCAGAAGGGCTGACGCCTGCATCGGTCTGAACACCCGATCATGATAAAAAGAAGAGCAGTCGATGCCGGTCGTACACTCGAAGCGCCGTCGCAGTTCGAATGGAAAATAAGGTTCTCGCAAGCGCCTTAAAATCCGCTGGGCCAGGCCAATCACACTCAGCGGTTCACCGCCGTCCACACAGACCTGGTCCGTACCGAATCGACCGGCCAGTTCGGCGCATCTGGTGAGCACCGCGTTGCGATAGCTTTCCAGTGAGTCATAGTCCTGAAGGTCGCAGAGTTCGTACCCCGTCTCCAGGCATTCCGAGAGATGCACTGGCAGGATCTCGGCATCGCTGATGGTCGCGACCCGTTCGAATGCAGCCAGAACAATGGGCATATCGGCCAGCTTTCCGCGCCGCGTGAGCACTGCGCCCCAGGCCAGTGTGAGCTCAAGCCCCACTTCTTCGGATGCCAGTCGTGTTGCGAGAGTGTCGACAGTAGACGTCGGTCCGGCATCGCCTAGCAGCTCCGCGCATAAGCGTCGGTTGACCGGATGGGTGTCGCCGCTGCCCAACTCGACGAGCCCCGGCAGTGGGCTGAAATCGCCAAGCTTTGCCCGCCTCAGGGCTTCCAGCCACTGAAAGTAGTCACCCTCCTGCGGCAACCGCCCGACTTCCCTTCCGGGAGGCATGGTCACGACGTCAGGGTAAGCAAAATACCCCCGCCCCTCCCAGTCGACCATTTCGGGATTTCCGTAACGACTCCAGTCCATTGTCATTCCTCATAGTCGTCGCTTGCGCCGGTTCAGGCTTTTGAGGCCAATGACTGCAGCGTACCAAAACGCTTGTCCAGACTTCGACATACAGGACACAAGTCGCCGTTTTTCTCAAGATTACCTTCACCGACGGGGCAACCGCCGGCCGCAGCCTTGGGAACCAGGTGATTGACTTGCCGCTCGTCCTGAATCTCGGCCTGCACCGGTGCGCGACCCAGCTTTGGCGTCAGATTCGCAATCACTTGCGCTTCGCTCGGTACATTGAAAACCCCTTGGTACGTGTCACGCAGGCTGTTCCAGGCACTTTTGTTCGCCTGCCGCTCCGCTGGTGTCACGGGTCGCCTGAAGACGTTGCAAGGCGCAGACGGAACGAGCCGGCTGCTGCAGGTGCAAGGAGGCGTTGCCGTCTTGCGATTGTTCACGTCGTTCATCAAGGCGGTGTAGGTAGCCGCATGAGGGGCCACATTGCCGGCAGAATCTTTCATGTACCAATCATCCATCGTCATCGGTTTGCCGGCTGAATGACGAGGCCCGTTGCAACACGCGCATGTGTAAGGCCTTTCATCTTCCAGTTCGCCCCACCCCACCGCTTCAAGATTAGGATTAGGCGCCCCCACGCCAGGCGCGCTGGCATGATTGCTGGTGGTGATGTCGCAGTGTCGGCAGACGTACTTGCCCTCAATCTGAACGTCCATCGACCAGGCCTGGAAATAGGTCTTGCCCGTAATCTGGTGCGTGATCACCGACATTCCCCACGCCCGGGTTGCCGCTTCGTCGCCGAGCATGGAAGGCTGGTAATAGGACTGTTGTGACAACGCTGCCGGCTTGCGTTTCAGCATCACCGTCCTGGAGCCCTGTTTGAGCGTCGATGAGAAGGAGGTGTCCGGATAAGGAATCGGAATCGGCCCGGCAGGTGGCCCTGGCGGCGAAAGGCAGACATCGGGAAACGAGGCGATCACTTTGCCCATGCCGGCTTTTCCGGCGATCTCATTGCTGTTGGCATAAACCTCGTGCGACATGTCAGCGCTCCCTCACTGTGCCACTGATAACGGCTGCTGCGCGTGCACCGTTCGCTGATGAGCTGTGTACCAGCGCAATCGGACCAGGCGCATAGCCACGCATGAACGCGTGTTCAAGCCAAGCGATTTGGATCGCTCCCAGCGCTGCTCCGCAGTCGCCAACATAGCTCGCCGGGTGCCACAGATCCTGGCTCGGGCGGGTTTGCTGCATCAGGCGAGACTGGGCCAGGGCCAGGTCCTCGAACCCATAGGCTTCGCCCGACACATCGCTCAAACGCCAAGCGATGTCGTGCATGGCAACGCCGGCTTGTGCGAGAGCCGCGGCGACAGCTGTCGTCATCCCCAGGCCCAGTTGTGGATCGTCATTGAGCACCGTGGCGGTATCGTTGCCGGTACCCACGCCAAGAACGACCAAGGGCGCCGCGCTCATCGGCTTTCGACTGACGAGTAGCACCGCAGCGGCTTCACCCGGTATCACGCCATCTGAGCGTAGCGTGGTCTTGAGCCGACCGCTCTGCTCCAACCAGAGCAAGCAGCGAGGATCCGCGAGAGAGTCGACCGCCACGATCAGGCAGGCGTCACGGTCGGCCTGGTCCATGGCCCGCCCCACCAGACTCAACGCTTCGATGCTTGCGACATGCCCAAGGGCCACGTGGGCCGCGCCTTTCCGTTGCAGCAGCCCTCCCAATCGCGCCTCGACTTGCGTCACGATGCCGTCGATACGCGAGCCAGGCCTTTGCGGCTCGGACGTGCACAGAAGCAGCGGCAGCTCGCCCAGATCCGCGCGGCCCGCCAATGCGGCACGGCTTTGCCCCAACACCTGAACCAGCATTTCGACAAGCCGTGCACGCCCGTGCAGATCCTCCGCCACCGTTGGCACTCTCGCGCCAATGATCGGTTCCAAGCCATCTTCGACCCACGGCAATTCATCGAAGCCGCTGATCCCCGCACGCATTGCTGCAGCGGCCGCCGCGGGTGTCAGGCCAACCGCGCAGACCAATCCCAGGCAAGACACGTAGACGGGCTGCGTCATGTCTTCGCCTCCCCATGTCCCAATGAGATGACCAGGTCTGACAGACTGGCGAAATGCGGTTTACCGTGCAGGTCTGTATAACGGCGCTTGCCGACCTGTATTTCTCGCAGTTGCGCCAGTTTGCGAGGCAGCGCTACCGATGTCCTGCCGAGTAGCGTAAGCCGGGCACAACCAGGTTCGAGGATAACGGTGTCGGCGTTGATGACCGCCTGTACCTGGCGATTCTCGAAGAAGAAGGTGATCGGGATATCGAAGGCCGGCGTCTGAGCCACGAATGCCCCGCCCGGACTCATATTGGCACAGGTGAAGCGTGTGCCAGCCTCCAGACGATCCAATTGCTGGTCGAGCGGCGCCGCCTGGAAATAACGAATGTCGAAGTTTTCCGGCAAAAAGGGGCGTCGTGTCTCGAACCAGTGCCGGTCGTACGTCCCGGCGAAGCCGATACGCGGCAGCCAGCCCCGGCCGACGGGCGCAAAACCAATGGGTTGCGGCTTATCCGTCCAGGCACCCGTCAGATCATCGTGACGCTCTACGTTTGGCAACCGCGTATTGAGGATGCTGTCGTCCCGGTCATTCAGATGGAAACCAACACCGGTGGGATTACGCAGATCGCTGCCACGTTTTTTCTCATCGTCATGGGATAGATCGCTGCCACCAAACGCACGATCCCAGGAAAGCGGTATCGAGGTGAAAGGCGACGGCGGCGACGCGATGATACCCGTCACACCGAGCGTCCAAACGCGATCGCCACTCACCACTGCATGCTTATGGATACCCGCACCCGCGAAGCCGACCTGTAGCCGGGTCACGGGTTCACCCTTCGGGGAAACGGCCGAAGCGTGAACCAACACATCGACGCGTGGCTTCACCGGCGCGAAGTCCGTCTCGAAACGGACCGATGTCGTACCGGGATCGCCGTGGTGCTGGTCGCAATAGACAAAGGGGACCTGCTCCGACGCCGGCACGCAGCCGCCCTGATCGTCGACATCAAAGGTCGCCCTGACAACCACAACGCAGTGCTTCTGTCCGCTTTTATCTGTTGAAACAAAGCGTTCGGCGAGAAACGGGGTGGTATTGCTGGTGATCTGCATAGTGCGTGTCTGGCGACTCGTGCACATAGCCTGGCAACAATCCCGAGGGACATGCACACCCTGCCGTGGCGCTGCGAGCCGCACCTCCCTGTCCTTGGCACACCTGCGTTGTTTTATTGCAACGATAGCATGCTGCTGGCTTGGCGCTTGGCTCGACGCTTTGACCATGAGGCCAGCAACAACCTCGCCATTCCCGTCTACGCTTGCTGAATGAGGCTAGAGCGCCGAATAGACCGATAGGGAGATCAATCTGTGATGGATAGACAGCGCCATGCAGTCAAGACGGCCCACTGACGTCCGAACCCGAGCCAGAGGACGCCGTTGATGCCTATCACGCAAAACAACCGCCTGGTGCAGATCGACAGCCCCCTCGGTGGCGATGTCCTGTTGCTGCAAGCCATGGAAGGCAGTGAAGAGTTAGGTCGGTGTTTTCACTACGAGCTGGATCTGACCTCCGAAGACCGGGCGATCACGTTCGATCAGTTGCTGGGCAAGCCCATGGGCTTGACCCTGGAGCTGTATGAGAGCGGTAAACGCTATTTTCACGGGATTGTCTGCAGTTGTCGCCAGTTGACCGGACGCGGTCAGTTCGCCGGTTACCGTGTTGTTCTACGGCCCTGGCTGTGGTTGCTCACGCGTACGTCGGATTGCCGGATTTTCCAGAACAAGACGGTGCCGGACATCATCAAGCAAGTATTCCGCGACCTCGGTTTCTCGGATTTCGAAGACAGCCTGAGCAGCAGTTATCGCGAGTGGGAATACTGCGTGCAATACCGCGAAACCAGCTTCGATTTCGTCAGCCGGTTGATGGAACAGGAAGGCATCTATTATTTCTTCCGACATGAAAAGGAGCGCCATGTACTGGTGCTGGCCGATGCCTATGGAGCACATACCACGGTGCCGGACTACGACAGCGTGCCCTTCTATCCGCCCGACCGGCAAATGCGCGAACGGGATCATTTCTACGACTGGCAACTGGCACGAGAAGTACAACCCGGTTCGCTGGCGTTGAATGACTATGACTTCCAGCGTCCTCGCGCCAGCCTCGAGGTCCGCTCCAGTGTCATGCGCAGCCACAGCAACGGCGACTATCCGCTCTATGACTATCCCGGTGAATACCTGCAGAGCCATGACGGCGAGCATTACGCCCGTACCCGCATCGAAGCCATCCACAGTCAATTTGAACGGGTTCAGTTGCGCGGTCTCGCTCGCGGGCTGGGCTCCGGTCACTTGTTCGCGCTGACGGGTTACGAGCGGGCAGACCAGAATCGCGAATACCTGGTGGTAATCGCCCGCTATCAGATCCGCCAGGATCCCTATGAGAGCGGGCAGTCGGACCTGGCCGAACAGTTCGTCAGCGAGTTGGACTGCATGGACGCTCATCAGGTCTACCGCCCTCTCCCGCTGACGCCCATGCCCATCGTCCGCGGGCCGCAGACGGCCGTGGTGGTGGGGCCCAGTGGCGAAGAAATCTGGACCGACCAATATGGCCGGGTCAAAGTGCATTTCCACTGGGATCGCCATGACCAATCCAACGAGAACAGCTCCTGCTGGATTCGCGTGTCCCAGGCCTGGGCCGGCAAGAACTGGGGTTCGGTGCAGATTCCACGGATCGGCCAGGAAGTGATCGTCAGTTTCCTGGAAGGCGATCCGGACCGGCCGATCATCACGGGCCGTGTCTATAACGCCGAGCAGACCGTGCCCTACGGGCTGCCAGCCAATGCCACCCAGAGTGGCGTGAAAAGCCGCTCAAGCAAGGGTGGTTCACCGGCCAACTTCAACGAGATCCGCATGGAGGACAAGAAAGGCGCGGAGCAACTGTTCATCCATGCCGAGAAGAATCAGGACATCGAAGTCGAGAACGATGAAACCCACTGGGTAGGCCATGACCGCAGCAAGACCATCGACAACGACGAAACGGTCCATGTCAAACATGACCGCACGGAAACCGTAGACAACAACGAAACCATCACCATCGGCGTGAACCGTACCGAGGAGGTGGGCAACAACGAAAAAATCACCATCGGCGTCAATCGCACCGAGAAGGTCGGCAGCAACGAGACCATCACCATCGGTGCAGACCGCACGGAAAAGGTCGTTGCCAACGAAACCATCAGCATCGGCGGCAACCGCAGCGAGGACGTGGGTGGAAACGAGACGATCGATATTTCCGGTAACCGCAATGAAACGGTCAAAGGCAACGAAGGTATCGAGATCAGTGGCAACCAGAGCACCGATATCAACGCTAACCACAGCACCCGGATCGGCCAGAACGAATCCCGTGACGTTGCCCAGAACCGCAGCACCGATATCAAGCAGAACGACAGCCTGGACGTCGGCAAGCATTTCTCCCTCACCGCCGGCGACTCGATCACGCTGACCACGGGGGCAGCCAGCATCACCATGAAGAAGGACGGCACCATCATGATCAGCGGCAAGAACATCACCCTCGACGGCTCCGGGACCATCAACATCAAGGCCAACAGGAACGTTGTCGTCAAAGGCCAGAAGATCCTGCAGAACTAGCCATGGAGTGGCCGCTATGACCGTTGAGTATCATTTTTGCGCCACCCCCACCTCGGCGCCGGTGCGCGTGGACGGCGTTGTGATTGGTGTCTTGCTGGACGTGCCACAAGTGGACGCGCCAGTGGTGGCGTTTCCCGGCTGCCCCGGTGAAATGGGCCTCGCCGCACGCACCACCACCCCCCTGACCCGCGAAGACATCGGCGTCCAGGTCGCGTTGATGTTCGAGGCAGGCGACCCGGCACGGCCGCTGGTGATCGGCCGCATCCAGCGTCTGGAAGAACCCACGGCACCTGCGTTCGCCCACCTGGACGGCGAGCGCCTGGAGTTCAGCGCCAAACGGGAAATCATCCTGCGGTGCGGCAAGGCCAGCATCACCCTGACCCGCGAGGGCAAAGTGATTATCCAAGGCGCCTACCTTTCCAGCCGCTCCAGCGGGGTCAACCGCATCAAGGGCGGTTCGGTGCAGATCAACTAGACGCTGTACGAGAGCCTGCCTCATGAACAACTCGCTGTTCCCGATCATCGAGCAGCACGCCGAAGAAGCCAGCTTCCTGGCCAACCTGCGCGACTACGCCCTGCGCGCACCGCACTACGATATCGAACACCTCAGTGCACTCGACAACCGTCTTGACGCTCACCTCGACGGGTTGCGCATCGCCGCCGATGATGGCCTGGAAGCGCTCCTGAGCCAGCTAGGACCCCATGGGGTCGGCGAGATGTTTGCCTGTGCGGTGCTGGCCTTCGAGTCGGCCAATGGGAGAGTGTTGTCCCGGCTGAGCGAACACCTGCGAAGCGCCGCAGAAACTGAACGCGGTTATCGAATGGCCTTGGGATGGCTCGACTGGGAACGACTGTCGCCCTGGATCTACCGGATGCTCGCCGCGCCTGAGCCGATGTTTCGGCGCCTCGGCCTGGCCGCCTGCGGCATGCATCGGCACGATCCCGGCCCTGCCCTGATCGGTGGACTTTGCGACACGGACCCAAGCGTGCTGGCCCGTGCTGCCCGTACCGCCGGCGAGTTGCGCCGGCACGACGTGCTACCGAACATCCGCGGCCACTGCCAGCACACGGATACCGCCACCCGTTTCTGGGCCAACTGGGCCTCGGCCCAGTTGGGCGACCAGCAGGCTTTGGAACCCTTGCGCCAATTCGCCGAACAGCCGGGCGAGTTTCAATACCGCGCCCTTGGCGTGTTACTGGCGTGGCAGGAGCGCGAGCCCAGCATCGCCTGGATACGCCAATGGGTACAGGATCCCAGGCATCGACGCATCGGCATCCAGGCCCTTGGTTTACTGGGAGACCCGGTCTGCGTGCCCTGGTTGATCCAGCACATGAGCGACTTGCCTTACGCCCGCGTCGCCGGCGAAGCCTTCAACCTGATCACGGGGGCTGACCTGACGCTCCTCGACCTCGAATTGCAGGACCTGCCGGATTTCGATGCAGGCCCGAACGACAATCCCGCCGACCCGAACGTTGCCATGGACCCCGATGAAAGCCTGCCCTGGCCCGATCCACGATCAGTCGAAGCCTGGTGGCACGCCAACGGTGGACAGTTGCACATGGGCACTCGCTACCTGCTCGGATCGGCCCACAATGAACACACGTTCGAGCGGGTCCTGGTACGCGGTCAGCAACGCCAGCGCATCGCCGCCGCTTGCGGCCTTGCTCGTTTTCGGCCGAACGACGTGCTTTTTCCCACCAGTGCGCCGACCCGGCGGCAAAAGCGGTTGCTGGACATGGCGGCGTCATTCGGCCGTTGATCCGGCGGTACAGATATGCGACGCTCCCACATAGGTAAGGGGGGTATCCTATGAGTCATCTCGCATCCAACAAAGACAACCTGCAAAAGCGCGTGAAGCGCATTGCCGGCCAGATCCAGGCGGTGGAACGCGCCCTTGAGTCAGATCACGACTGTGCGCGGACGCTCCATCTGGTGGCCGCCACCCGCGGAGCCATCAATGGCTTGATGGAGGAAATCATCAAAGACCATGCCCGGGAGCATGTGGCCAACCCTGCACTGAGCGATGAACAACGCGCCAAGGGCGTAGAAGAGCTTCTCGAAGCCATTCGACGTTACTCCAAGTGATAAACGCAGGCTGAAATCAATGAGCAGCACCACACGTTTCACCCACGAGCACGTCTATCTCGGCTCGGCACATGATGAAAATGCAAAGCGTACCCTCTGGGTGGTGATCCTGACCCTTGTGATGATGGTCGGCGAGATTGCCGCCGGGTACATCACAGGTTCCATGGCGCTGCTGGCCGATGGATTTCACATGGCTACTCATGCGGGTGCACTGGGGATCGCCGCGGCGGCTTATTGGTATGCCAAGCGCCATGCATCCAGCACCCGCTTCAGTTTCGGCACCGGCAAAGTCGGCGACCTGGGTGGCTTCGCGTCAGCGCTCATCCTGGGATTGGTATCCCTGGCAATTGTCGCCGAATCGCTCATCCGGCTGTTCCAGCCCACCGACGTCCAGTTCGGGACGGCAACGCTGATTGCCGTCGTCGGCCTGGCCGTCAACATCGTGAGCGCCCTGCTACTCGGCCACGGCCACACTCACAGCCATCACGATCACGATCACGATCACGATCACGATCATCACCATCCCCCGCACGGGGGCGATAACAACCTCCGGTCTGCCTACCTGCATGTGGTTGCCGATGCGCTGACGTCTGTTCTCGCCATCGCCGCCCTCCTCGCCGGCCGCTACCTCGGATGGATCTGGCTTGATCCGGTCATGGGTATCGTTGGCGCGATGGTCATCGCACGATGGGCCTGGAGCCTGATGGGTGATACTGCGGGTGTTCTGCTCGATCAAACCGATGATCCTGTTGCACAGGAAATTCGCGAGTTGGTTGAACAACCGGGTGATGCCAGGATCATCGACCTGCATGTGTGGCGCGTCGGCCCGCAAGCGCATGCCGCCATTGTCAGCGTTCTGGGCAGCGCTACGACGGACGCGGACGGCATCCGTGAACGGCTCAAGCCCGTTCACGAGATCAGTCACCTTACCGTTGAGTTTCGAGCATCGATGTGATGTTCGCAAAATACCGATGGGTCAGAGGCTTGTCATCGATCAGTAGCCTGCGCCGATCCGGTGTTCACCTTGGCCTGAGAAGCACCAATCGGTATTTCGAGAATAAAGGTCGCCCCCTGTCCAACCCCATCGCTGTGCACGGTCAAGCTGCCGCCCATTTCCTGTGCGGCCAGCGCGCAGCTGTGCAGGCCAAATCCGTGACCCTCCTTGCGGGTGGTGAAGCCGTGGGTAAAGACTCGCTTCAAGTGGTCTGGTGCAATTCCACTGCCGTTGTCGGTCACCGTGATACGCAATACCGACTCGTCGCTGAGGGAGGCGCCGAAGGTGATGCACGGGCTGCGATCGCTCACGCCTTGCAACGCCTGCTTGGCATTGCGGATCAGGTTCACCAGAATCAGCAGCACCCGGTGCCGGTCCAGTGACAACAGGGGCAAGTCGGTGATGTGCTTGACCACCGTCACCTCCTGGCGCGCCGGTGAACCGGCACTCAAGCGCAGGGCGTCGTCGATCAGCTCCGGGAGCAGTACTGTCTCGACGACACTGACGGCAACCGCGTAGGACTGTTGGGCCGCGACAATGTTCTTGATGTGATCGACGCCCTTGGTGAGTTGCCCGAGCTCTTCGATGATGCCCTGCTGCTCCGCCGTTACCACCTCCGCCAGCTTGAGCAGGTAGCCGGGCAGCATTTTCCCTTTATGGTCGCTGGTGAGAAATTCGCTCAGGTCGTCGACGTGTTCGTTGATCAACTGAGCCACCTTGCCCAGTCCCTGGGCTTTGGAAGTGCGCATTTGGCTGCTGACTGTTTCGGCCGATACGTTCACACTGTTGAGCACGTTGCCGACGTTGTGCAGAACCGCCGTGGCGATCTCGGCCATGCCTGCTTGACGCGCTTTTGCTTGCAGTTCGGCTTGCACCTGGCTCATGCGTAGCGCTGCTCGTACGCGTGCCTTGAGCTCCAGCGGCGAGAAGGGTTTGGCGATATAGTCATCGGCGCCACTCTCCAGCCCGGAGACGCAAGCTTCGCTGCCGCCGCGAGCGGTCAACAGAATCACGGGCAGATGGACGAAGCTGGCGCTGGCTTTGATCCTGGCAGTCAACCCAAAGCCGTCGAGCTTGGGCATCATCACATCCGAGACGACGACATCGATAGGCTGGCGTTGCAACAGTGCCCAGGCCTGCTCGCCATCCGATGCGGTGGCGACGATGTAGTCATCGTGCAGAAGTTCGCTGAGGTAGCTGAGCATCTCCGGGCTGTCATCTACCACGAGCACTCTGGATTGCGAGGCGCGGACCGGGTGCGTCTCATCTATGCATTCTGGCGAAGCACGGCCTTTGCCAACACCTTGGTGCCCATCATCGAAACGCAAGTGGCGCTGTTCGGTTGTGCTCGGTGACGATCGCTCATGCATGTCACTGGCTTCGGTCGACACGGTGTTCGGCTCGACCCCGAGCGGCAGCCGGACAAAGAAGCACGAACCTCGTCCGGGCTCGCTGTTGACGCCCACTTCGCCGCCCATCAGTTCGACCAGATCCTTGACCAGGGCCAGCCCAATGCCTGTACCGCTGTAGTGGCGCGTGGCGGAGTTGTCGATCTGGGAAAAACGCTGGAACAACAGTGGCAGCTTGTCGGCCGCAATGCCGATGCCCGAGTCTTGTACCGCGAACTCAAACCGCTCGTCGCCAAGCGCTGTGACTGCCAGGTGCACAGTGCCGCCGGCTGGCGTGAACTTGATGGCATTGCTCACCAGGTTAAGAACAATCTTCTCGAAGTGGCGGGGGTCGAGAAACACCGTGGCGAGCGTCGGATCGATGCTGCAGGTCAAGGTGCAACCTTTGCCCTTGGCCACCAGCGCCGCATCCTCGGCCAGTGTGCCCACCACCTTGTTCAAATCGGTGGGCGCCGGGCACAAGTCGAACTTGCCCGCTTCGGCCTTGGAAAAATCGAGAATGTCATTCACCCGGTTCATCAAGCGCAACGCGTTGCGCTGGGCGCGATCGATTTGCGCATGCCAGTCCTCTGGCGGGGTGGTCGCCGCTGAAAGCTGCTCCAGAGGTGCGAGGATCAGGGTCAGGGGGGTGCGCAGTTCGTGACTGACCGTGGCAACAAAATCGCTCTTGGCCTGGTTGACCGCCTCGGCCTGATTGCGCGCCTCGATGAGCTCCACAGCCTGTGCTTCCAGCATTGCGGTTTGCTGGTGCAACGTCTCGGTTCGCTCGGCCACCATTCTTTCCAATGACGCCTGGACTTGTTGTCGTTCAGCTTCGGCCTCGGCCTCCAGCACCCGGATGCGCAGGGCATTCTCCTGGAACACCCTTACAGCACGGGTCATGATTCCGATCTCGTCGCCGCGACTGACACTGGCGATCTCGGCGTTCAGGTCGCCGGCCGCAAGCCGGCGCATGGCCGAGGCCAGGGCCACGATGGGCTGGGCAACAAATCGTGACGTGCTCCAGGCGATGGCGCCGGCCAGCAGAATGGCAATGGTACCCGCGACCAACGTCGCCAGCATGCCGCGATCGTTATGGATCAGGGCGTCGGAGCGCGCCTGGCCCGCAAAACTGGCGACCAGCAGGCCGGCGCTTCGTGCCTCGTCTCGAACCTGGTCGCGTGCATCGCTCAAGGCGTTGCTCGCCTGTTGAAACCTGGCGAATGCCGCCCGGTAGCCGGCAATCTGATCGCTGACCGTCAGTGAGGTGGCCTTGGCTTGCAACGCCACTGACGAAGGAAGAACGCGAGCCAGACGCGAAAGCTCGTCCAGGATGGCGCCGACGGAGCCGGCAATTTCTGCCGAGGGTGTCAGGCGAAACGACAAGGTCTGCGCTTCCAGAGTGGCAACACGCTCGGCGAAACGCTTGGACAACGCAGCTGCATTTTGCAGCAAACCGGTGGCCGCCTGGATGTCGCCTGCATCATGGGCGACGCGCTCTTGCGCTGTCCCCGTCATTGCCTCGAGGCGCTCGACGCTATCCTCGGTGATGGCAAGAGATCGCAGAGCCTCGGCTCCCCGGAGCTTGGGCGCCTCGCCGAGGTGCGCGATCGCCAGGCTGGCAGCGGCGAGCGCCGTCGCCAACCGGTCCAGCGTCTCGACTTCCGGTGGGGCCGTCATCACCTCGCGCAACTGCTCGACAACGGGAACAAGCGCCGCGCAGGCGTTCCGCGCCGTGGTGACGGTCGCCTGATCACCGGTCACCAGCATCTTGGCCACATTGGAGGTGATGATCCGCTGGCCGTTGCTCAGGGTATCCAGGATTCGATGGGCGCTTTCGAGGGCGTTCACCCGCGCTCGGTGGTCTCCGGCGCGAGATTCAAGTCCCTTCATCCCATCGGCAATGCCCTGTTCGACAACAATAGTCGCCTCTCGCATCCGGCCGTAGTGGGCCGTCATGTTCTCCGTTTCGCCATCCATGGTCAGGCTCGCCGCCCGCAAGGCCGAGATTGCCGAGGCGAGCCGCTCCAGGCTGCCCTTGAGCGACTGCGCTTCTGCCGCCGGAATGGCGGAGAGACCGGCGATGGCCGTTGCCACCATCCCTTCGGCCTGGGACAGGCTTTGCTGATCGCGGGTGGCGATGAAGTTTTCCACCCGTCCGGTGGCTCCGTTGACCGAGGCCAGGATTTCCGCGGAGTGGCTGGTGGAATCCACGGCACGGACCATGCCTCGCAGGCCGTAGAGGTTCACCAGCGATACCGTCAGCATCAGGAACACCAGCGCGGCAACGGCCAGGCCGATCTTGACGGCAATGGGCCGGTCCTTGGCTGGTTTGAATGTCAACATGGCGCCTCCCCCGCCGCTACTGTTTCGTCATCTCCGGCAAAGGTGTTGGCGCCACCGTATTGTTGATGGCCGCTTCGATCATCGCCGCAACGGATGCCTGGTTGTAGGAAGGATTGGCGGCCCCGCCCACCGGCATAGTAGCGAGCCAGGCGTCCAGGTCTTTCGCATCGATGCGTACCAGCGGCACCTCGACGAACTTTGGCACCTGTTTACCCGCCAGGATCTGCTGGGCCACCCAGAAGCCCACTTGGGAAACGCTCGGGGAGGCCGAGACCGAGACGGTTTCATAACCATTGGCATCGCGTTCCTGTTTCCATAGGGCAAGCTCGTCCTGGCGGTTACCCATCACAATGATCGGCAGAGGGCGCCCCGCCGCCTTGAATGCCATGGCCGCGCCATAACCGTCGCCGCCTTGAGTCGCGACGGCATCGATGCCGGGCAGCGATGGCAGTGCCAGCGCCACCTCCTTGCGTGCGACGGACGCCGTCCAGTTCCCGTACACGGTCTTGGCGAACTTCAGACCCGGATAGTCGCTGGCGGCCTTATGGATTCCGTCACTGATGTTCTGATCGGTGGCATCGCCGGCAATACCGCGGATCTCCAGCAGCGTTCCCTTGCCCTTGAGGCGCTTGGCGATGTAATCGATCTCGACCCGGCCCATGGCCGACCAGTCGTAATCCACGGTATAGACACAGCGCTCGGTGACCAGACTGGCCATGACGACCACCACGATACCGGCATTGCAGGCATCCCGAATCACGCCGTTGAGGGCCGTGTCCGACGCGGCCAGGATGACGATGGCATTGACGCCCTTGACGATCATGTCCTGGATATGGGCGGCTTGTTCCGGCGCGGAGTTATTGGCACTGACCACCGGAGCCTCGCGGATCAAGCCATCCTTTTGCGCCTGGGCCGCAATTTCCTGCCAGTTGCGCACCATGACCTTGCGAAAATCGCTGCCTGCGTAAGAGTTGCTAAAAGCAATGCTATAGCTGGCGGTAGGACCGCGGGCGATAGCGTCGTCCGCAGCCTGGACTGTAGGACTGGCAACCGTCGCCAGTCCGATCAGACAACCGGCGAAACGCCACAGGATTTTGCAATTGAACCGGGCATGAAAAACCGAATTCATACGGACTCCTTTCCAGAGCGGTCGACCATCGAAATGAAACCAACACATTGGCTGCAGTAGGGATGAGCATAGTCTCAATTCCGATTTCACCTGGCTGAAAAGCTTGCCGGCTTTCGTGGGTCGCTTCATATACGCGGCGCTTGATCGCGTTGTTTATGCCGGGGCCATCCTCCATTGATTTTGCGTCACAGCGTGGTCGGAAGCTGAGCTTGGCCCCTCCGTTCACGGCTCGAAGGATTGCGACGTTCAAGCATCGCTTCGCTGGCCGTCTCGCCACGGTGCCGTCCGTAAAAAACATTCCCATCAAAAACAATGGGTTAACAGAAATTCAGGAATTTTCTGAAAATTTATATTGCGCACTAACTTTTACTTCTCTAAATTCATCTCAACTTCTTAGCGCGCAAACATTGAGCGCACTTCAATTCAACCACACACCGTCTCATCGATCCCAAGGAGAAACATCATGAAAGCACTCTACACAGCAGTAGCAACCGCCACCGGTGGCCGCGATGGCCGCGCTGTTTCGAACGACAACATCCTGGACGTGAAGCTGACCACGCCAAAAGAACTCGGCGGCGCCGGCGGCGAAGCGACCAACCCTGAGCAGCTGTTCGCCGCCGGCTATTCGGCCTGTTTTATCGGCGCGCTGAAATTCGTCGCCAGCCAAAGCAAACGCAGCATCCCGGCGAATACCTCGATCACCGCCCATGTGGGTATCGGCCAGATCCCCGGTGGCTTCGGTCTGGACATTGATTTGAACATCAGTCTGCCTGGCCTGGATCAAGTCGATGCCCAGGCGCTGGTCGACGCGGCCCACCAGGTTTGCCCTTACTCCAACGCCACCCGCGGCAATGTCGATGTGCGCCTGCACGTCACTGTCTGACGCCAGCGGCCGTAGAACCCGATAGCAACCGCCTTCTTCATTTCTATTACAGGTAGTGACCCATGAAAAAGATTCTGTCTGGCTTGGCCTTCGCCACCGCTTTCGCCGTCGCCGGTCTTGCAAACGCTGCTGACGTCAAACCCACAGTGATTCTGGTGCACGGTGCTTTCGCCGACTCGTCGAGCTGGAACGGCGTGGTGAAGATTCTGGAGAAGGACGGCTACCCGGTCATTGCAGCGGCGAACCCGCTGCGCGGCGTGAGCAGCGATGCACAAGCCGTGGCGAGTATCGTCAAGAGCGTCAAGACGCCGGTGGTCCTGGTCGGCCATTCCTATGGCGGTTCGGTGATCAGCGAAGCGGCCTACGGCAACCAGAACGTGAAGGGTCTGGTGTATGTGGCGGCGTTCACTCCGGAAGCGGGCGAAACCGCGGCAGAACTGTCCGGGCGATTCCCGGGAGGCACCCTCGCCTCGGCCCTTTCGGCCCCTGTCGAACTGGCTGACGGTGGCAAGGACCTCTACATCCAGCAGGACAAGTTCCACGATCAGTTCGCAGCCGATGTTCCCGAGGCCGAAGCACGTCTGATGGCCGCCGGTCAGCGCCCCGTCACCGTCGCTGCTCTGAACGAAGCCGCCACCGACCCGGCCTGGAAAACCATTCCGTCCTGGTTCGTGTACGGCGACAAGGATAAGAACATCCCGCCGCAAGCCATGGCGTTCATGGCCGAGCGTGCGCACTCCAGGCAAACCGTCGTCGTGAAAGGCGCCTCCCATGTGGTGATGGTTTCCAATCCGAAGGTAGTAGCCAACCTGATCGAGAAAGCTGCGCAGTAAATGCCACTCGGCAACCCGAGGCCCGCGAACGCGGGCCTTTTGCCGTAGGCCCCAGGGCTTTCATGCTTGATGGCGCAAAGCTATCAGTCGATAATCGCGCCCTCAAAAAAACACATAAGGATTTGCTGTGAAGAAGCTCTACCTGGCTCTGCCGTTCTGCGCACTGCTGCTACAAGGCTGTGGTGTGACCATGACCCGCTACGAACCCAATTATCAGAACGTCCAGCAGCTCAAGCAAAACGCGCCCTTGCAGCCCCTGCGGGAAGCGCAGGTGAACGCCGATTCCGGTCAAGGGTCGCTGATGGTTCGCCTGAATCCGATTTCTTCGCCTGTTGGCAGCGTGCCACTGCACATCCAGGCAGCGATCAACGATGAGCTCCGTCAGGCAGGTCTGCTGGACCCTCGCGCTGACCGGCAATTGCAGGTTCAATTGATCAAGAGTCAACTCACCGCCGGCATGAGCGAAGGTCATGGCGAGCTGGCTGCACGCTTCACCCTGCGTAAAGGTGACCAGGTTTTGTACGAAACCACCAAGGACGTGCAGCGTGCATGGGACAGCAGTTTCTTTGGCCCGGTTGCCATCCCGGCCGCTGCAAACAACTACAACCCGATGGTGCTGGACCTGCTCAAGAGCTTGTACAGCGACCCGCAGTTCACTCAAGCGTTGAAATGATCAAAAAAGAGCCGCGATTGCGGCTCTTTTTCCATCGGTCCAAGCCCCACGCGAGGGCCTGCCATAGCGTTGGTCATTTGGCGAAAAGCTGGCTCATATCCTTGAATGCCTTGAACTCCAGGGCATTACCGCACGGATCGAACAAGAACATGGTGGCTTGTTCGCCTACCTGCCCTTTGAAACGGATGTAGGGTTCGATCACGAATTCAATGCCAAAGGACTTCAATCGCTCGGCCAGCGCTTCCCACTCTTCCCAGCCCAGGACGATGCCGAAATGAGGAACCGGTACGTCGTGACCATCCACCGGATTGCGATGGGCATTTTCCTGTGACGCGGTTTTTGGTTGTTCGTGGATAACGAGTTGATGGCCATAAAAGTTGAAGTCGACCCATTGAGTACTGGAGCGTCCCTCCTCCAGACCAAACACCTCACCGTAAAAGGTACGTGCTGCAGCAAGGTCATAAACAGGGATTGCGAGATGGAAAGGTGAAAGGCTCATCAGAACTCCAATGGTTGGATTTTCGTTGGGTTTCACCCGACGCTTCAGGCCAGGCATCGCACCGGCATCGGCTGACTGGGGTACGTTGAAGCATCGTAGAACGTTTGTGCCCCTGGCGTTGCGGGAATGCAACCCCACAACTGAAAAGAGCCGCGATGGCGGCTCTTTTCTATCCGTCTCAGCCCCTTGGAATACGGGTTTCGACAGCGGAGTATCTCGTGCGGTTGTTGTCGACCCAATTCTTCAGCAGCGCATTGACCTGCCGGTTGAAAGTGTCGGTGACGGCAGCCTTGGGCGTATTGCCTGCCAGCGGCAGGAACCAGATGCCCATCCACGTGTTGATCGCATCATGGTTGCTGCTCTTGCCCAGCGGTTGCCCCTGCTCGTCCAGAGTCTCCAGGCTCATGGTGTACTGATCGGTAGCCAACGAAGGAATCACCGTCAGCGTGAGCCCACTGATGAACGCCAGGACCAGTTGCCCACCGCCTGGCGCGTGGTTGTAGACCTTCAACCGAAGGTTATAGTCGCCAGGTTGCTTCTGGAATTCGTCGAAGACCACGCGCCCGAAGAGCCCTGACTCATCGAAAGCTCGCTTCAGCTCGGGCTTGAGCATGTCCCGAGCCTGCGGCACCTCGGTGGCCTTGGCATTGTCGGGATCGCCCTGATAGAAATCAAAGTCGACATAGACATTCGGCTTGTTCGCGTAACTGGCCATCGAAGGCAGGTTCACGGGCGCGACTTCATCTTTAGTGAAACTGGCGCATCCACTGAGGCTCAAGGCCAAGGCGAGGCCGATGGCTTTTACACATTGCATATCAACTTCCTTGCGTAGTTTTCGTGCCGCTCACTGAGCAGGGGCACGAATTCTAGCCGGATGCGACTGAAATCAAAAGGCCATCACTCGAACAACCTTGTTCCGGCATCACTCGGAACGTTGCCGAGGCACACCTGCTATGGGCCAATTACCGGGGCCTCAGGTGGATTTCGCTTTCTGGTAGGCGTTAATCAGGTTGTATCTACCCAGTTTCATGATGGAAAGGGATTCAGCTCCGACCTTCAGCCCTGTCATTGCCTGAAAGATGTAGCCTGTCACGGGAATCGTATTGTTGATCATCGCATCCAGAATCTTCTCGACCAGTCCCCTCTTCGCATAACGATCAGAAGCGGCGGAGCTGGCGAGCCTGTGATCGTCGCTGAATAATCCAACCAGGCAGAAAAATACCCACTTGGGAGACATCTGCTGGCCATATTCGGTATTGGTCAGTTTTGCGCCCAGGCTGCCTTTCGATTCGATGATCAGATATTCCTCGACGGCCCCACTCAGCATATTCCTGCGTATCCAGATCTGGTCTATGCCATTGGTTCTTCCCGATGCAGCTTTGCCAATTTTCATCTGGTAATTCTGACCTTGAATGGTCAGCAGGTATTTGGCTGCAGCGTATTCACCGCGTGCTTCTGCCTGACCTGCACTGTCCAGGTTCTTGAAGTGTCTCCTGACCCGTCTGGCTGAATACAAGTCGTGGTGAACAAATCTTTCCCACCCTGGCTGGCTCGCGCCAAATGAACCATAAAGCCAAGACTTGACGTTTCGCATCAAATCGTAATTAGTGCTGTTCTGGGAGACGATTTCGCTGAACCGTCGAAGAAACTCAGGTTGCGGGCTCACGCGACGAGTCATCGCATCAAAACCCGCGAGAGCTTCCTCTTTGTTCTCCATGAACCATTGGATTCTTTCGGCGAGAGGTTGATCATTCAGACCGAACACTACAGCGGCCGAGGCCGCTTTATTGATATTCTTGGGTCCCGTGTGCCTGGCATCTCTTCTGATGGCCTGTTTGATCAGTTCTTCATCGGTCGAATCCAGCAGGATCAGTTGGCTTGCAAGATGTGTAGACCCGATATTGGCTCCGTATCTGTTTTGGTACTGATTGACGACCTGATCATTAATTTGGTCGTTGGACTTGACGATAGAAATCGCACCCACGGTTGTATAAGGATACGCCTGGGAAGACAGGGCGATCTGATCTCCCCCGCGTGAATCGAACTGCAGTATTTCCGTGCCTTCTATCGTCGCGATAGGGTTACAGTTCTCCAGTATCTTGGTGTTGAGCGTATCCATTCGGTCATAGCTGTTCAGTTTGTTCAATTCATTTTCCTTCCCTGGAATGCGACATCCGCCACCACTGGAAAAATCATAAAAAACCGGATGTCTTTCAAGCAGCCTTATCTCGTGACAAAGGCACTTTCACGTAAAACGTCGTACCTCGGGTTTCGTCGGATTGAACCTCTATCGATCCGCCATGGGATGCAACAATTTCAGACGCGATAAAGAGGCCGAGCCCCAACCCTTCCATCGATGGATGCTCGGCAGTTGAGCGTTGAGAAAAACGTCCCATTGGATTGAAGATAAAAGGCAACACCTCTTTGGGTATTGGCTCTCCGCGATTATGGACGGAAAAGCTGGCTTGGTTCCCTGAAACAGCCAGTTCGACAGTGACTGGCATAGTGGGATCACCGTGCAGAACGGCGTTGCTGACAATATTGGAAAAGACTTGTTCCATCCTGGCTCCGTCAAACTCCCCAACAACGGATCCGCATGCTTCAAGGTGCAAAGTAGACGCAGGATGGACCGTCCGGACTTCCGCCAGTACTCGTTTACAAAGCGGCAGTAAATCAAGAGTCTCTGGTTTGATAGGGATTCCCGGGCCCATCTGACAACGGCTCAGGTCCAGAAGATCGTCGACGATTTTGCTGGCACGGCCGACGCTGTCATGGATCTGTGTCGCCAGCTTCGTAACCTGTTGGCTGCTCTCGGGTGAGCGGCGCAGGCGGTCCGAGCCAAGCAAAATTGCGCCTAACGGGGTCCGCAAGTCATGGCCGAGGATGCCGATGAACAGGTTGTGCGAAACTTCCTGGGCATGCGAATAACTGGCGATCGACTCCGTCAGCGCCTGATCGATGGCTTCATGGAAGCGGATCATATCGACGACTTCATCAGGCGACAGGCTGGACTTGATCGCTTTCATCCATTGGAACAGCACGCTGGTTCTGAGCGCCCGGTATTCCGACACCATCTGTTTGATGCTGAAGCCCGCCAGCAAGCGCGTCACGGCATGAGTTTCAGCAGCTGTCTGAGGCTCGTTCACCGGACCATGGCCCTGAGACTTGGCGATCTGTTCTCGTACGGTCTGCTTTTTTCGAAGATCGGCAACAACTGCTTGCAACATCTGTTCGGCATGGTCTCGCAACGCGCTGCGGCCCAGAGGCGCACCAGGCGCATCGATCGACGCGGCGAAGTCCTCCCACGCTTGAAGGATAGACTCGGTGTTCTCGCTGATAAAATCGGGCAAGCGCATGTCAGTATCCTGGTCGTGGGTGGAATGCAACGACGGGCGGCCTGTGAATTGTAGGGGGGCATGTAGGGATTTCAAATTGCACCGGACAAGGGGAGTCGCAACGCCAGTCGGTGACGCGATGAGCGCCCTGGCGCAAACCTGCGCTCGGACGACCAGCATCACGCCAAGAATAGGCAATGATTCGAGAGGATCGTGCAATCCAGCCAGGGCAATGGGTCCTATAGTGGTTTGCAAGGACTGACTTAACCCGTATGGAGAACCAGTCATTATGAGTGCCCTCACTATCAATGGCCGTGAGTACACGGTCGACGTAGACCCTGCAACGCCCATCCTCTGGACCCTGCGCGATACGCTGGGCCTGACCGGCACCAAATTCGGCTGCGGCGCGGCGCTGTGCGGCGCTTGCACGGTTCACCTCGATGGCCAGGCCATCCGTTCCTGCGTGACCCCCATTGCCGCCGCCGAGGGCAAGCACATCACCACCATCGAGGCTGCCACCAATGGCAGCGACCCGGTCGGCACCGCCGTCCATGAGGCCTGGGTCAAGCACGACGTGGCGCAATGTGGCTACTGCCAGAGTGGCCAGATCATGAGCGCCACCGCTTTCCTCAAGACGCAACCCAAGGGCAAGCAGCCCACCATGGCGGAAATCGACTCAGCCATGGCCGGCAATATCTGCCGTTGCGGCACTTACGCCCGTATCCGCGCCGCAGTGGCGGATGCCGCCAAAGCCCTTGTCTGACGGAGCCTGCCATGTTGAACGACCTCTTTCATCCAGAGACGCCGCGTGCGCTGGAACACTTGTTTGAGCGCGATCTTGCCGATGGGCCCGCTACCCTGCCCCGTCGCAGCTTCCTGAAAATCGTCGGCATCGGCGGGCTGGCACTGGGGGCGTTTCCTCACCTGGCTACGGCGCAACAGACCAGCGACGCTGCCGGCGCACCGCTCAAACCGGCCCAGCAACCGTCCGCATTCGTGCAAATTGCCCCCAACGGCGAAGTCACGGTGACGATCAACCGTCTGGAATTTGGCCAGGGTGTGCAGACCAGCCTGCCGATGATCCTCGCCGAAGAACTCGATGCCGACTGGAGTCTGGTACGCAGTCGCCACGGCAACAACGATGCGGCCTATCAGGACCCTATTTTCGGCATTCACCTCACCGGTGGTTCCAATTCGATCAAGAACAGTTTCACCCAATACCGCGAACTCGGCGCCCGCGCTCGCGCCATGCTGCTTGCCGCCGCTGCCGCGCGCTGGAACGTGGACGTGGCGAGCCTGAGCACCCAGGCGGGTACGGTGCTCGGCCCAGCGGGACGGCGAGCCACTTATGGCGAGCTGGCCGAGTCTGCAATGGCGATGCCGGTGCCCGAGAACGTCACACTCAAGGACCCCAAGGACTTTCGCATCATTGGTCAGGCCACCACGCGCATTGACGCCAAGGCCAAGAGCAGCGGCCAACAGGACTTTGGTATCGACACGCACCTGCCCGGGCAGCTCACGGCGGTCGTCGCTCGGCCACCGGTATTTGGCGCCAGGATCAGCGCCCTGGATGACAGCGCGGCGCGTGCCACCCAAGGCGTGAAAGCGGTGTTGCGTGTGCCGCTGGACGGTGGTGGCGAAGGCGTGGCGGTGGTCGCGGATGGCTACTGGCAGGCCAAGGTCGCCCGAGATGCATTGAAACTGGAGTGGAACCTGGCCGCCGTGGAGAAGGTGGACACCGACAAACAATTGATTCAGTACCGGGAGCTTGCCAACCAGCCCGGTCCACTGCATTTCGATGCTGACATGACACCCCTTGCCACCGCACCTCATCGCCTGGAAGCCGAGTTCGTCTTTCCCTACCTGGCCCATGCTCCCATGGAGCCGTTGAACTGCACGGTGCAGCTTGACCAGGATGGCGCGCACCTGTGGGTCGGTACGCAGTTCCCAGGCGGCGATGGCGCCGCGGCCGCGAAAGTCCTCAACCTCAAGCCAGAGCAGGTCCAGGTCCACGTGCAGACGGCCGGCGGTGGCTTCGGCCGCCGTGGCGTCGCCACCAGCGATTTCGTCGTGCTGGCTTGCGAGGTGGCCAAGGCCGCTCGCACGGGTGGGCTGAACGCCCCGATACGTACGCTCTGGAGTCGCGAAGATGACATCAAGGGCGGCTATTACCGTCCCATGCACTTGCACCGCGCGCGAATAGGTTTCGATGACGAAGGTAAGGTCCTGGCCTGGGACCACGCCCTCGTCGGGCAATCGATCCTCAGCGGCACCCTGTTCGGTGGGCGGGTAAAGAACGGTATCGACCCGACCGCGACTGAGGGCATGCGCAATCCGTATCCCTTGCCGATGCGCCTGACAGTGCATCATCCCAAACTCAACGTGCCGGTGCTCTGGTGGCGCAGCGTGGGCTCCACACACACGGCCTTCGTCATGGAAACGTTGATCGACGAAATCGCCCGGACCACACGGCAGGATCCTGTGGCCTACAGGATGAAATTGTTTGGCGACCAAAACCCTCGCCATCGAGCAGCCCTGCAGCTGGCCGTGGACAAGAGCGAATATGGCAAGCGCCAGCTCGCGGACGGCCGCGCTTGGGGCGTGGCGGTACACGAGTCGTTCAGTTCAGTCGTGGCTTACGTCGTGGAGGCTTCCGTACAGGATGGTCGGCCGGTGTTGCACCGCGTCACCGCAGGCGTGCACTGTAACCTGGTCGTCAACCCGCGCAGCGTGGAAGCCCAGGTGCAGGGCGCGGCATTGATGGGCTTGTCCATGTGCCTGCCGGGCGGCGCCATCACCTTGAAGGACGGCGTCGTGCAGCAAAGCAATTTCGCGGATTTCAGCGTGCCACGCATTACCGATATGCCGGAGTTTTCCATCCATATCGTGCCCAGCGCCGAACCCCCGACAGGAATGGGCGAGCCCGGCCTGCCAGCCCTGGCGCCCGCTTTCGCGAATGCCATTGCAAGTCTCACGGGCAAGCCGCTGCGGCAGTTGCCTTTCAGGCTGGCGTGACAGGAAAGAAACGGAGGTCTGGGTCCCTTTCCGGTTGTCTTGCTCAGACCCCGCCCTGCGCCGAAATCCGCTCCACCAGACGCGCCTGCAAGGCCTGGAGCTCCTGGGCCTCGGCCTTGCCTCTGCCATGCTCGCTCGCCTCCTTGCCTTCCCAGCGAGGAATGATGTGCATATGAATGTGATAAACCGTCTGTCCTGCCGCCGCGCCGTTGAACTGCGCGATCTGGACGCCGTCCGGCTGCAACTCGTCTACGATGATTCGCGTCAGGCGTTGCACTGCCGCCATCATCGCGCTCAGTGCGGCGGGCTCGACTTCGAGGATATTCCGGGCCTGGGATGATTTCGGGATGACCAGGGCATGGCCATACGATTGGGGGAAGACGTCCAGGAAAGCCAATACCTGTTCATCTTCGTAGATTTTGTAGCACGGCGCATCGCCGTTCAGGATCAATGCAAAGATGTTTCGTGGATCATATTGACCATGGAGGCTCATGCTCGCTCCTTCTGTGGGTATGAGTGCGGGGTGTTCTCGATGCTACAAAATAGACCTGACAAGGATAAACGTCATGCCACCAGCAGTCCCGCTTCCTGATAACTCAGCACCAACTCGTCGAACAGGCTGATATCGAGTCGTGTACGTGCGATCAATTGCGCGCCGGCCACGGCAGTGTAGATGGCTCGGGCCCGCCGCTCACAGCGATCGGCATCGCCCAGGCCGGCGTCAGCCAGTACCTGCGTCAACCAGGTCACATTGGCATCGGCGAACGCCTTGACCTCCTGCTGTACGACTTCGGGCAAGTCCTGGTATTCGGCCGCCATGAAGCTGGACATGCAGAGGCGGTTACCGTTTTCCAACGAGGTACGAAAGATCGAGGGATAGGCCTCAAGACAGCGTTTCGGATCCGGATTCGACTCACGGATATCCGCCAGCACGCGGACCACGTCCTGCCGATACCGCTGCGCCACGGCGGCGCCCAGATCAGCCTTGCTCGGGAAGTGGTAATAGATACTTGCGTTCTTGATCCCCACCACTTCACCGATGCTACGAAAATTGATGCCGTTGTAGCCGTGCATTTGTGCCGCCGCTTTAGCTGCCGCCAGGATGGCTTCACGTGCGTTTGCGCTCATCTTCAGGCCCTCTACCCGCTTTGCTTGCCGAAGGATTCTAACCAAACGCCAGCTACCTGCCAATTGACAGGTAGGGCTTGACAGCCCGAAAGCACGTGCTCAATCTTTACCTACCAATTGACAGGCAGGTGACCTCCATGACCCCGCTCCAATCGCAATCCGATGCTTCAACGCTTCCGATGATGAAACTCCATGACTGGTTCAACGGCCCATACCCTGCCCGTGTGCGCATCGCCCTGGCGGAAAAGGGGCTGCTTTCGCGAACCGAGTTCGTGCCGGTCAACCTGTGGAAAGGCGAGCACAAGAAACCGGAATTCCTCGCCATCAACTACTCAGGAACCCTTCCCGTACTGGAGCTGAACGACGGCACACTGATCGCCGAATGCACGGCCATCACGCAGTACCTCGACACGCTCGATGGCAACCCGACGCTCACCGGCCAGACGCCTGTCGAGCAAGGTCGCATCCATATGATGACCAAACGCGCCGAGATCGAGTTTCTCGATGCGGTCAGCGTGTATTTCCACCACGCTACGCCGGGCCTGGGACCACGGGTCGAGCTTTATCAGAACCCGGAATGGGGCAACCGGATGCGCGACAAGGCCATCAGAGGCATGCACTACTTCGACAGTGTCTTGCGTAACCAACCCTTCGTCGCCGGGGAGCGCTTTTCGATGGCGGACATTGCGCTGCTCGGCGGCATGATTTTCGCGGCGCTGGTGGAGCTTCCTGTACCTGAAGCATGCGCATCGTTGCACGCCTGGCATGCCAGGATGCAAGCGCGTCCCAGCGTCCAGACGTGGCGTGCGATGGTTGAAGCAGGCGCCCCTCAGGAGTGAGACAGGGTACATCCGCCCTCCTGGAGCGAGGGTGGATGCGCTTACGCGGCAAGGCTCATTCCCATGGGCACCGTCTCTATGAAAAACATGCCGCCGCTCATAGATTTCATCTGCTCAAAACCCCGGATTCGCCAACATATTGGCGTCGACTTTGACAAAATCGATATCTTTTAAAATAGTGACGTTTTTCCGACAGAAGGCATTGATTGGCCATTGCTGGCCATTTGAAGAAGGGCACATCATCCGCCTGTCATTGCTACTCGCTTAAGCCCGACAGGGTTAAACGCAGCATGCATCAATCGCATCGCTTCGATGGGAGCAACACCAGGATGATGACCGTCTACGTAATGGTAATGACTATCTGCAGTGGCTTCGAAGGCTGTGTGGAGGTACGCAAGACGGAGCCTACCTATGCCACCAAGGAGATGTGCATGGCGATGGCCAGGGATATCACGCCGCGCAAAGGCGTGAAATACAAATGCCGCAGTGAGCGATTGTTGATCCCTGTAAAGGCGCCAACCGCCAACAGCCTCGACAGTGTGGTTTCTACCGGCGCCAAAGGACTTCCTTAGTTCGACGCAGAACGTTTTCAGGACGTTGAATTCGGGTTTACTGATGACCCAGCAGCAGAAGCGTCCTGCGATCCGGCTCACCCGAATAAAACTGTTCGAGCGCTTGTTCATACAGTAAGGATCCTGGCCCGGCGTTCATGAACAGCGTGAGACATGAGCGAAACTTCAGGTCGTCGGGCGAGCCGAATATCTGCCCGGCATTCATGTCGCGGTGTTGCAAAACAGTTTTCACGCACTCTTCCAACCGGGGGCCGAGCAAGTCGTGCCGCAGATAGGCGCGGGCTTCGGCAATACCGGAAATAGCGAAGCGACTGGGCCATCTCGGAACGCCCCAACCCCTGCAACTGCGGGAAGATGAACCACATCCAGTGACTCATCTTGCGGCCTTCGCGCAGTTCGCTCATGACTCGACTGAACACAGGGCCTTGAGCCTCGACGAAACGAGACAGATTGAATGTGTCGTGCATGATCCGTTTTCCTCGGACAGTGGACATTGGGCGACGCGACAGACGTCGTCAGGGGCCTTGGATCCTCAAAAAAAGTACTTACAATCTCCTCCCCTTTATCTGGACCACAATCATGCTGCGTCTGCTTCCCTTGGCATTATCGGTCCTGGCTACACAGGCCATGGCTTACCCGGCCCTCCAGGACACTGAGCTCTACACTCAGAAAACCACTGACTGCCAGGACGTCGACCTCGCCACCTGGAAACATCCGACCCGTACCGTGCTGGAAAAGAACGGTATCAAGCTCGAGCGGGTGCAGCTGTGTAATGGTGGGCGTTATCCGATTTTTCAGGGAGAAGTGCCCTACGATCCCCAGGGTCAGACCAAAGACTTCTTCCTGCCGTTGTACGAGCAATTACGAAAGGCCAACGGCAAGTGGCCCTACGTATTGGTCGCCAGTAACTACGGAGAGATGGTGTACGTCAGTTATCCGCAGAGCGACTCGATCTCCCTGGCGTATGAAAACTTTGACGTGCCCTGACGGCTGGCAAGCATCACCGTACCACTTTCAAATCCACCCCCAGCGCCTGGGCAAACGCCTTCACCAACGGACTGCGCACGGTGTTGTGCCGCAAGATCAGATTGAAAGGCGTGACGATACTGATCAGGTCCGGGCGTAGGGCGCGCAACAACCTTTGTTCCACCAGGCTGGCGGCATAATGTTCAGGCAGGAAGCCCACGAAGCGCCCGGTCTTGACCAACAGTGCAACCGCCTCCACCTGGGTCGCCGAGGCGGAATAGCTGTCATAGCGGGCGAAATTCAACTTGTCACGGTGAATGGCGTAGCGGTGGTTGACGCATTCATGTTCCTTGAGCATCTGGCTATCGATTCGGGCCTCGGGCACGTCAAATAACGGATGGCCCTGCGCGCAATAAATCAGCGAGCGCTCTTCGTACAAGGCAAAGTAATCAAACTCTTCGCGTTGTTGGTAGACCGGCACGATTCCGGCGACCAGTCGTCCTTCTACAACGCCACGTTCCACTTCATCCAACTGAGACGCCTGAAGTTGCAATCTTACTTTCGGTGACTCCTCGTTTATGCGTTTAAGCGCTGCAACTAACGGCGAATTCTGATCGGTAATTGTATTGTCAATCACGCCCACACCAAGATCGCCGACAAGTTCATTTTGCGCTGAACTAAGCCGATCTCGAAAGTTATCGACGGAAGCAAAAAGATCAATCGACGCCTGATAGACCAACTTGCCCTCTTCGGTCAGGTGAAAGCCCTCGCGGCCGCGGGTACACAGGCGCATGCCAATGCGAATCTCAAGGTCCGATATCTGTTTGCTGATCGCTGCCAGCCCCACGTTGAGCTCATTCTGGGCGGCGCTGAAACCACCTGCCTCGACCACCGCCTTGAACACTTTCAGCAGTTTGAAGTCCAGGCCGCTGAGCGCCAACGGCGCTCGGTGCGGCGGTTTGGGCGGCGGGTTTCCGGAATTGGAAAGTGGGGTTTCCATAATGCTTATTTACCTCTGGCGCCCTATTCAACACTCTGTGTCCAACAACAAAAATAACGCTGGCTAATAATAATGATCACAGAAAACCAGGCTTGGCAACCGCTAAGACATTTCGCACCCGAGTGCCAACTCGCTGATTTTCCGCTGTTAAAAGCTGACACTTCGATCAGTCCTTTCCACTTCGAAACTGCGCTTGTCCCCCTGCCCCCGATGAACAAATAAGCCGAGTCACGCCGGATGGTTTTACACCGTCCACGGCGGATGTTCAGGGCCTGGCAGAACGCTTCAGGTTCGCTTTACCGATGAGGAAAAACCGATGTCCCAAACCACTGACCGTCTCTGGGGAGCGCGTTTCAAGAGCGGCCCGTCCGAAGCCCTGGCGTCCCTGTCCCGTTGCCCGGAACGTTATTTCCGCCTGACCCCTTACGACCTTGCCGGGTCCAGGGCCCACGCCGGGGAGCTGCAGCGTGCCGGTCTGCTGAGCGAAGAAGAAACCCGGACGATGCTCGACGCCCTGGACCGGATCGGCGCCGACTTTAGCGCCGGCCGCATCGCTCCGACCCTGGATGACGAAGACGTCCACACCTTCATCGAACGCCTGCTGACCGAGCGCCTCGGCGCCTTGGGCGGCAAGCTGCGTGCCGGACGCTCGCGCAACGACCAGACTGCCAACGACCTGCGCCTGTTCCTGCGCGATCACGTCCGCACCCTGGCTGCCGAAGTACTGGCTTTGCAACAGGCTCTTGTGAGCCAGGCCGAACAGCACGTCGAGAGCATCTGCCCCGGTTTCACCCACCTGCAGCAGGCGCAACCAATCGTATTCGCCCATCACCTGCTGGCCCACGCCCAAGCGATGCTGCGCGACGTGCAGCGCCTGATGGATTGGGATGCGCGCACCTCGCTTTCGCCACTGGGCGCCGCCGCCATGGCCGGTTCCGCCATCGCTCGCCAGCCCGAGCACTCGGCCAGGGAAATGGGCTACAGCGGCGTGTGCGAAAACTCCATCGACGCCGTAGCCAGCCGCGACCATGTCGCCGAATTCCTGTTTATCGCCAGCATGCTCGGGATCAACATTTCCCGCCTCGCCGAGGAGTTTTGCCTGTGGTCCTCGCGGCAGTTTCGCTGGGTCACGCTGGACGATGCCTACGCCACCGGCAGTTCGATCATGCCGCAGAAAAAGAATCCGGACATTGCCGAACTGGCCCGAGGCAAGGCAGGTCGCTTGATCGGCAACCTGACGGGTTTGCTGTCCACCCTCAAATCCCTGCCGCTGTCTTACAACCGCGACTTGAGCGAAGACAAAAACGGTGTGCTCGACAGCGTCGACACCCTGCTGCTGGTATTGCCCGCCATGGCCGGAATGGTTGCCACCCTGCAGGTCAATGTCGACGAGCTACGGCGTCAGGCGCCGCTGGGCTTCACGTTGGCCACCGAAGTCGCCGACTGGCTGGCCATGCGCGGCGTGCCCTTCAAACAGGCCCACGAAATCACCGGTGCCCTGGTCCAGGCCTGTGAGAAACATGACATTGAATTGTGGGAGGCGTCCCCGACACTGTTGGCCGAGATCGATCCGCGACTGACCCCGGAGGTGCGCGAAAGCCTGACCCTGGAAGCGGCCATTGCGGCTCGCAGTGGCCGGGGTGGCACCGCGCCGCAGCGGGTGCGCGAGCAGATCGCTCGCTTGAAAACCGCCCTCGTCGCACAGCAGGCATGGACCGAGGACTACCAGGGTTTTCGCCTCTGAATCAAACACCCCTGCGGGCCAAGTGTTTGACCCGAAATAAAGAGTACGGAGAACCCACATGGGCCAGACCCAGGCAGAACAACTCCAGGCGGAGCGCAAACTGGCGGAAAACCAGTTCGACATCACCCAGTACCAGCATGTGCCACGGCGCTACTACGGGCGGATTTTCTTTGCCACAGTCATCGTCATAGCCCTGCTGGGCCTGGCGCGGGCCTTCGCCGAGGGCAAGATCGAATGGTCGTACATCGGCCAGTTCCTCACCTCCCAAGCCATTCTGTGGGGCTTGTTCAACACCATCGTCATGGCCGTGCTGGCAATGGCGCTGGGGATTGTGTTCGGGGTGATCACGGCGATCATGCGCATGTCGGCCAACCCGATCCTGCGCTACGTGGCGTTGACCTACACCTGGCTGTTCCGCGGTACGCCGCTGATCCTGCAATTGCTGTTGTGGTTCAACCTGGCGTTGATCTTCCCCACCATCGGCATCCCCGGTGTGTTCGAAATGGACACCGTGAACCTGATGACGCCGTTCGTGGCCGCGCTGCTCGGACTGAGCATCAACCAGGGCGCCTACACCGCCGAGGTGGTGCGCGCCGGCCTGTTGTCCGTGGACACCGGCCAGTACGAAGCCGCCAAGTCCATCGGCATGCCGCGCTTGCAGGCCCTGCGCCGGATCATCCTGCCCCAGGCCATGCGAATCATCATCCCACCGGTCGGTAACGAATTCATCGGCATGGTGAAAATGACCTCCCTGGCAAGCGTCATCCAGTATTCGGAACTGCTCTACAACGCCCAGAACATCTACTACGCCAACGCCCGGGTCATGGAGTTGCTGATCGTCGCGGGTATCTGGTACCTGGCCGCGGTCACGGTGCTGTCCTTTGGTCAAAGCCGCCTGGAGCGCCGCTTCGCTCGCGGCGCCGGCAAGCGTTCGTGAGGAAAGCGACATGAGAAGCATCGTCAAGGCCGTGAGCCTGAATAAATTCTATGACCAGTACCACGCCCTCAACGACATCAACATAGAAGTCGAACAAGGCGAAGTACTGTGCATCATCGGTCCGTCGGGCTCGGGCAAGAGCACGTTGCTGCGCTGCATCAACCAACTGGAAAAAATCGACAAGGGTGGCCTGTGGGTCGACGGCGAACTGGTGGGTTACCGCATTGTCGGCAACAAACTCCATGAGCTCAACGAGACGCAGATCGCCCGGCAACGCCTGGCCACCGGCATGGTGTTCCAGCGCTTCAACCTGTTCCCGCACATGACCGTGCTGCAAAACATCATCGAAGGCCCCTGCCAGGTGCTCAAGCGTTCGCCCAAGGAAGCGCACGATGAAGCATTGGAACTGCTGGCCCGCGTTGGTCTGGCCGACAAACGCAACAGCTACCCGATCGAACTGTCGGGCGGCCAGCAACAACGAGTAGCCATCGCTCGTGCCCTGGCCATGCGACCCAAGCTGATGCTGTTCGATGAACCCACTTCGGCACTCGACCCGGAACTGGTCGGTGAGGTGCTGTCGGTCATGCGCGATCTGGCGCAGACCGGCATGACCATGATCGTCGTCACCCATGAACTGGGCTTCGCTCGCGAAGTTTCCAACCGCATGGTGTTCATGGACGGCGGGCAGATCGTGGAGGCTGGAAGCCCCGAAGAAATACTGATAAGTCCACAAAACCCGCGCACCCAAAGCTTCATATCTGCCGTTCGAACCTGAACGCCATCTGGCGTCACAACACACATAAGAGAACGACCATGAAGAACTTCGTTATCCCAGCAGTACTCGCCGGCCTGATGGCTTCCAGCGTCAGCTTCGCCGCCGATTTACCAGCAAGCATCAAGGACAAGGGCGAGATCGTCGTGGCGATCATGCCGAACTACCCGCCGATGGATTTCAAGGACCCGGCCACCAACACCCTGACCGGCTTTGACTATGACCTGGGCAATGCCCTGGGCGAACGTCTGGGGGTCAAGGTCAAATGGCAGGAAACCGGCTTCGAACAGATGATCAATGCCTTGACCACCGACCGGGTGGACATGGTGCTGTCGGGCATGACCGATACCGCCGAGCGTCAGGCCAGCGTGACCTTCGTCGACTACTTCACCAGCGGCCCGCAGTTCTACACCTTGCAGAAAAACAAGGACACCAATGAAGCCACCGACCTGTGCGGCAAGAAAGTCGGCACCAGTCGCCGAACCACCTTCCCGGCGGAAATCGCCGAGTTCAGCAAGGCCAATTGTGAAGCGGCCGGCAAACCGGCCATCGTCGTGATCGGCACCGAAGGCTCGGCTGACGCCCGTGCGCAACTGCGCCAGAGCCGGATCGACGCGGCGATGCAGGGCAGCGAGACCCTGTCCTACCTCAAGACCCAGGAAAAGGACATGTACAAGACCGTCGGCCAGCCGATTTCCGTACAGTTCACCGGCCTGGGCGTAAGCAAGAAAAAGCCCGAGCTGAGCGAGGCGGTCAAGGTCGCCCTGCAAGGGATGGTCGATGACGGCAGCTACCAGGCGATCCTGAAGAAGTGGGACCTTGAATTGGGCGCGATCAAGACCGTGACCATCAACGCCGGTAAATGACCAGGGTCCGTCCCCCCCTGTGGGAGCAGCCTGCTCGCGATGGCGTCCGATCAGTCGCTATTGGATTGCCTGGCCCACCGCTATCGCGAGCAGGCTCGCTCCCACAATTGGAACGTGTGGCGATGACTTATTGATTGCTGGAGCACAAAGATGTCTTCCCCCACTTGGCCCGATGAACACAAAGCCTGCCTCGCCCTGGCTTTCGACCTCGACGGCCCGACCGGCGATGCGATGCTCAACGGCTCTATCTGGCACAAACCCGAATACTTCGGCTTCGGTGGCTACGGCCCTTATCGTGCGCTGCCACGGCTGCTCGACCTGCTCGACGACTTCCAGATCCCGACGACTTTCTTTGTCCCGGCCTGGGTCGTGGAAAACTGGCCCAGGCAGTGCCAGGCGATCATCGAGCGCGGGCATGAAGTGGCTTACCACGGCTACCGGCACGAGTCCTTCTACGCCCTGACACTGGACCAACAGAAGGCGGTGATGAACAAATCCCGCGAGGTGTTTGACAAGTACCTGAACATCCGCGCGGAAGGTTTTCGCACACCGTCCGGTGACTGGCGCGCCGAAACCCCGGCGATGTTGGCCGAGGCCGGCGTGATCTATTCCAGCAGCATGCGCGGCGATGATCGTCCCTATCTGGTCGATGTCCCGGGCCTGGACGCCCCCTTGGTGGAAATCCCCGGCCGCTGGGAAATGGACGACTACGCCTCCCTTGCGTACACCCGAGGCCCGGACTTTCCTTCGGGGCTGGACCGCACCGCCAGTTACGAACTGACGCTGGACAACTGGTGTCGCGAGTATGACGGTGCCATGAACGAAGGCCTGTGCCTGACAACCCTTTTCCACCCCAAGATCACCGGCAAGCCGGGACGTATCCTGCTGCTGGAAAAACTCTTCGAACACATGCGTCAGCGCGATGACGTGTGGTTCGCCACCTGCCGAGAGGTCGCCCATTGGTGGCTCAAGGAACATCACCATGGCTGATTCCAGTGTATGGCCCGACGGCTACCGTTGCGCGGTGGTGGTGACCGTCGATTACAACGACATCCACGGCATCCTCACCCAGGCCCCGGAAGTGGCCGGACGGGACAAGACCCTGTCGGTCTGGCGCTACGGCAGTCAACGAGGCGTGGAACGTCTGCTCGGCCTGCTTGCCGAACTGGGAGTTCCCGGCACCTGGTGCATTCCCGGCATCGTCGGCGAAGAAAACCCCGGGCACATCCAGGCGATCCAGTCCGGTGGACATGAGATTGCCTGCGCCGGTTATCGCCACCAAAACTACGACAATCTGACACTTGCCGAGCAGGTGGCCGACATCGCCCAGGGGTGCGAAGCGTTGACCCGACTGACCGGCACGCGCCCGGCAGGGTTCAGGATTCCCGCGGGAAATGGCGCGCCGGGGTTCATCCAGGCGTTGCACCAGCAGGGTATCCGCTGGTCTTCGTCGTCGCGTGGCGACGACCTCCCCTTCGCGCATCCGACCGCACCCGAGGTCATCGAGTTGCCCCTGCACTACGAACTCGAAGACGAACCCTATTTCGCCTTCAACCTCAGCCCCGCGGTGCCGCCCGGACAATCTCGGATCGCTTCATACAGTCATACCCTGGGCAACCTGCAGATGGACTTCGCCGGGTTCCGCCGATTCGGCCTCTGCTATGTGCTGCGGCTGCACCCGGAAATCATTGCCACGCCGGGGCGCATCGGCGTACTGCGTGATTTGCTTCATGGCATCCGGCAGCATCCCGATGTGTGGATCGCCACGGCGGATGACGTTGCACGATGGTGGGCGACCACGGCGGCCGCGGTGACGGACGACCATCCGGCGGCCGTGTACGAGCGCCATTATCGGACCCGGGGCGTGTAACCCCCACGGTGACTGTGCCCCCTCGAACCCAACAGTATCGAAATAAGGACATTTGACCCACGTGCGCAGCTATTCCCTTGTCATCCGTCGCTTGATGATCTGCTCGCTGACCATCGTCGTCAGCCGCGCTATCACCAGTCCCTTGCTCACGCTGTTTCTGAGCACCAAACTCGGCCTCAACCAACAGGACGTGGGGCTGCTGTTGGGTATTGCGGTGTTCATCGCCACCCTGCTGGCGCTGTACGGCGGCTACGTCATCGACCGCCTGGAAAAACGCCAGTTGCTGATCGTGGCCATGCTCTCCAGTGCCGTCGGTTTCGTGTTACTGACGTTCGCCGAGAACCTTTACCTGACCACTGCAATCCTGGTCGTCACCGAAACCGCTTCGGCGCTGTTCCTGATTGGCTCCAAGGCGATTCTCAGCGAGCAACTGCCGGTGGGCCAGCGGGCCAAGGCATTTTCCCTGCGCTACACGTTGACCAACATCGGCTACGCCACCGGCCCGATGATCGGAGTGGTGATCGCCGGGGTCTATCCCACAGCCCCGTTTCTGATCGCGGGAGGCATCGCGTTCCTCAGTATTTTCCTGATGAGCGCCATCCCGAAAGACGCCGCCCCGGTGCCCGTCATCGGGCAACCGCCGAGCTTCATGAGAACCCTCCGCACCCTCAAGAACGACCGCACCCTGATCATGTTCACCTGCGGTTGCCTGTTCAGCACGGTGGTCCACGGTCGATTCACCCTGTACCTGTCGCAATACCTGCTGGTGACGAATGAATCCCAGCGCGCCCTGCAAACCATGGCCGCCCTGCTTGCCTGCAACGCCGTCAGCGTGATCCTGCTGCAATACCAGATCGGCCGTTTCCTCAAGCGCGAACAGCTGCGCTACTGGATCGCCGGTGGCACCAGCCTGTTCATCCTCGGTCTGATCGGTTTCAGCCTGGCCGATGGCTGGGTGGGCTGGTGCGTGGCGATGTTCATCTTCACCCTGGGCGAAATGATTATCTACCCGGCGGAATTCCTGTTCGTCGACACCCTGGCCCCGGAGGACCTGCGTGGCAGCTATTACGGCGCGCAGAACCTCGCGGCCCTCGGCGGTGCGTTGAGCCCGGTCATCTGCGGCTTCCTGCTCTTGCACACCCCGGCACCAACGATGTTTTATGCCCTCAGCCTACTGACAGCGCTGGGCGGGACGCTGTGTTTCATGGCGGGTCGACGGATTGCGAACCGCGCTGACAACAGCGGGTAGTCTGCCATCCGACCCTCGGGCGTATCGCCAGGTCATTCAGCCATCCCACAGTCCCGCGAATTCTGGCAGACACCTAAAGCCTGCGTAACTCACCGCCCTCTTCTTCCAGACGTTTCAAAAACCCGGTGGCGTCCAGTATCTGGTAAGGGAAGTAGAGTCCCGGCGGCGTCGGCGGCTGACCATTCAAGCCGAGCAGGCGTTCGAGAGTCATTGCCACGCTGAGGCCAGTCAGTGGCGCGGCGCCGGCCGGGTGAATGATGGCATGGCGCGTGTGCAGCGGTCCCCCCTTCAGGCCTTCACCATCGAGTTCGATGATGATCTCGGTCGACATGGGTTTGCCCTGGCGTCGAGTCGAGCTCACCCCGGTGGCCATGTTGAACTGGACGTTGGGCGCGCCGGTGGCCGCAGCCAGGCCGACGACATCGATGGACGAGAAGCCGGAGGCCTGGATTTGCGTGCCATCCACTGCGTTGAATCGGACCTTCGAATCCTCGCCTTCGCGCCAGATATACGCACCGTCGCGTCGTGTCAGCGCAGCGGGCAGCATCTTGTTCAAGTGTTCGAAATCGGCGGCAACCGTTGGCCCACCGGTGTCCTGTTCATCGACCAGAGCGTTGATGCTGATCGCGTGTACCCGGCTGAATGTTGCGGCAATGCTCAGTGTCGACACCGTCGTCGCGCCGGCCATCCATTCGTAGCCCAGGACAATGGGCGAGGCGTCAGGCGTATGCATGTACGTCGCGATCTCCGGCGCGATCTCAAAGATGCCGGATGAAATGCTGAGGTACGGTACCCCGCGCTTTTGCGCATAACGCAATCCGGCCAGGGCGTGGTCCATATAGAAAATCGCGACGGCGCTGACCGGGCGCGCGCCGAGACCCAGGTCGTCTGCGTGGGGATCAATCACCACGCCTTGCGCCTTACCCATTCGCTCAGCGGCCTGCTGGGCCTTGGCCAGGTCACGGCCGCCAATCAACAGAGGTACGTCCGGACAGGCGGCACGCAATGCCCGGGCGGTCTGGTGACCAATGGCGCCGGAACCGCCCATGAACAAGACAGGATCAAGTGACATGACGTGTTCTCCTTGTTTTCAGGTTCAGTCGTCCGAGGCATGGACCGCCAGCCCGACGATAATCGGGACGCTCATGACTCAGGCCTTCTGTTCCTGCCTCAGCCGCTTGAGCAACGCTTCGGCGGCGGCTTGCGAGGATGCGGGATTCTGCCCGGTGATCAGGTGCCCATCCTCGACCACATAACTCGCCCAGTCCCCGGCCTTGGAATACTCGCCTCCCTTGGCCTTGAGCATGTCTTCCACCAGGAACGGCACCACCTGCGTCAGTCCCACCGCCTCCTCCTCGGAGTTAGTGAACCCGGTCACTTTCTTGCCCTTCACCACGGGCTGGCCATCCGGCGCGTTGACGTTCTTGAACACCCCCGGCGCATGGCAGACCGCCGCGATGGGTTTGTTCGCGGCATAGAAGGCTTCGATGAGGGTCTTGGAGTCGGTGTCCTCGGCCAGGTCCCATAGCGGGCCGTGTCCGCCGGGATAGAACACCGCATCGAAGTCATAGGGGTCGATTTCCCCCAGCAGCACTGTGTTGGCTAATGCTGCCTGGGCCCGAGTGTCCGCGACAAAGCGACGGGTTGCATCGGTCTGGGCGTCCTCCTCGCTGCTCTTGGGGTCCAGCGGCGGTTGCCCGCCCTTGGGGGAGGCAATGGTGACCGCAGCGTTGGCGTCGACGAACACATAGTAAGGCGCGGCAAATTCTTCCAGCCAGAAACCGGTTTTCTTGCCGGTGTCGCCCAACTGATCGTGAGATGTAAGGACCATCAGGATTTTCATGTGAACCCAGCCTCCGAGCGTGAACGGGCGAGTGGTTCGCCCTGCATTACTCTCAGAGGCTGTGTCGAGGTAGACGTTCCCGCGCCGTGACCCTTGCCGGATGGATTGCGCCTCACCATCGCCGGATCGGTGTTCTACCAAAGCGCAACGTCATACGTCAGGTAGATGCGATTGCTGTCACGTCCCCGTGAAAAATCCGAGCGGTAGACATAGTTACGCAGCTTCACGCCCAGTCCCTTCAACGTACCTTGCTGCACGACATAAGCGACTTCGGCATCACGTTCCCATTCCTTCACGGTGCTCTGGGACTTGCCATCGTCACCACTGAGGTAGCGGGTGGAAAATGTCAGGCCCGGCACACCGAGACGCGAAAAATCGTAACCATAGCCGAGCATCCAGGTCTTCTCGTCTTCCTCGATAAACTTGCCGATACCCACGTTGCTGAAGGAATAGACCGTGGCGCCGCTGATATACGGCAAGCCGGCCTCGCCGCTGAGCTTCTGATAACCCGCGCTGAACGTATGGCCGACAACGGCGTAGGACAGCAGGCCGCTGAACATGTCGTTATCGATCCTGCCGGCATAGGCCGACCCTGAATCGACACTGTTGAAATAGCGCAGGTCACTGGTCAACAGCCCGGCGCCCAGCGGCAGCTCGTGCTGGATGCCAGCGAAGTTCTGCCGATAGAAATTCTCAAGCTCACCGTAGAAATAGCTCAAGCGAATGTTCTTCGTCAGCTTGTAATCGGCGCCGGCGTAGCTGAAGTTGCCGGACTGATCGCCACTGTAACCGTCGGGCACGATTGGCATGCTGTCGCTGGAATCCCTGAGTTTGAACCGCTCTAGATGCCCACCGGTGAGCGCGAGATTGTCGATATCGGTGCTGCTGACTTGCATGCCCTGATAGGTCTGGGGCATCAGCCGCGCATCGTTGTAGATCAATAGCGGGTTCTTGGGCAGCAAGGTGCCATATTTGACCGTGGTCTTGGCCACCCTGGCCTTGGCGGTCATGCCCGCGCTGGCAAACTCATCGGCAGCCCGGCCATCGTCATGTACCGGCAGCAGGCCTGTGCCACTGCGGCCGCGGCCGGAATCGAGCCTGACACCGAGCAGGCCCAGGGCATCGACGCCAAAGCCAACCGTGCCTGGCGTAAAGCCCGATTGGTAATCCAACAGGAACCCTTGGGCCCACTCGGTGCGCTCGCTCTTTGCGGATCTTGCCGCTCGTGCGCTCATTCCGTGCTCGTCGCGAAAGTTTTCATTGAAGTAGACATTGCGCAGTTGCAGCTTGAGCTTGCTGTCGTCGATGAAGCCTTCTGCATTGGCCATGGCCAGCGGCAACAGGCCTAGCATTGGAAATAAAGCCCCACGGGTCAGGACGGTATTCATATCAAGATTCTCGTTGTTGTTATTCGGCGCGCAGGCCGGCGCACCCCTCGGTTGCGAGGCGTGTCAGGCAGAAAATTCAACCAACTGATTTTTCAGGAAAAGAGCGTCAACGCTCCGGTCAGCAAGGCCAGCGCGGTAATCACCAGAGACGTGAGCACGGCCCACTTGACGGTGGCCTTCTGGAAGTCGCCAAGGTCGCGATCGACCATGCCCACCAGCAACAGTGTCGAGGCCACCAGCGGGCTCATCAGATGCACGGGTTGACCGAGAATCGAGGCCCGTGCGATTTCCACCGGATCAATCCCATAGGCCGCCGCGGCATTCGCCAGGATAGGCACCACGCCAAAGTAGTAGGCATCGTTGGACAGCACGAAAGTCAGCGGCATACTGGTAATGGCAACCACCAACGGGAACAGGTGCCCCCATGAAGGCGGAATCCAGTCCACCAGGGTCTGCGCCAGCGCATCGACCATTTTCGTTCCGGAGAAGATGCCAGCGAAAATACCGGCCGCAAAGACCAGCAGAACGACGGTCATTGCGTTGCCCGAATGGGCCAGAATGCGCTCCTTCTGAAGGTCCAGTTGGGGATAGTTGATCATCAGCGCCAGGACGAAACCGATCAGGAACAGAATGGCCGAGTGCATGACCCCCATGACCAACGCAACCATGACTGCGATCACCAGCAGCAGATTGACGTAGGCCAATTTCGGGCGCTTGTACGGGGTGTCCTCGATAATTGCCTTGATATAGCAATCCCCACCCCCGCTCTGCAGCTGAACATTGCCAATGCGCTTGCGCTCGGCACGGCCCAGCAGAAACGCCGTGAAAACGACCCACATCGCTCCACCGATCATGGTGGGCAGCAAGGGCACGAAATATTCGCCGGCATCCAGGCCCAGCGCGGCGATCGCGCGGGTTGCCGGGCCGCCCCAGGGCGTCATGCCGCTCATGATGCTCAGGGACAGCATGGCGACCGTCGCCAGGATCATGGGGTTCATGCCGATACGCTTGTACAGCGGCAACATGGCGGCGCAGGTGATCATGTAAGTCGTGGTGCCGTCACCGTCCAGTGCCACCAGCAGCGACAACAAGGCGGTGCCTACGGCGATTTTCATCGGGTCGCCATTGACTCGCTTGAGGATCTTGCGGATCAACGGATCGAATAGCCCGGCATCGATCATCAGCCCGAAAAACAAGATCGCGAACAATAGCAACGCGGCCGAGGGCGCTACCATTTTCAAGCCGTCCAGCATCATTTTGCCGGTGGTCCCGCCGAACCCACCGATGACCGCAAAAACGATGGGCACGAGCGTCAAGGCCACGATCGGCGACAGCCGTTTAGTCATGATCAGGAAGGTAAAGGCCACCACCATGGCCAAGCCAAGTAAAGCGAGCATAGGTCGGATCTCTTGTTGTTATCAGTAGTGTTGCCAACACCCAGGCGTACGACTCCCAACCCGCCAGGCAACACGATCCATATGTGCCTGGCAGAATGATTGATGTCGTGACGTCGTGATGTCGAGTTTTGCCAATTGCCCGGCTAGCCGGCCAGTCGGTGGGAAGCCTTGGCGTAGACGAAACCTGAAAAGAGCCGACGTGCGGTGCGCACCACCGAGGCACGGATAGTCTCTCCTTTGTCGCCGACGTAGGACAAAACCACATCGATCCCTCCGCTGGGGTGCTCGATGCGAACCCGCTGCAAGCGTGGCTCGCGGACTCCGCCGAGCAGTTGAGCGGCCACGCTGCCTTCAGTCACACAGGCCGTGGCGATTCCGATGGAGCCCGTAATTGCCAACGCGCGATGACAGTTGTGGGGCATGAAATAGCGCACCTGGAGCGTGCCGCCCGATTTGGCCGGGGCTACCAGCACCGGCTTGGGAATCACCTTGTCGCTGACGTCCCCCAGGCCCATCGCCAGGCCGGCCTTGAGCCGCAGGGATTCCAGGCGCTGCAGAAAGGCTTGATCGGCATCCAGTTCCGCGGGGCTTTCGTCGCCGCGCTTGCCCAGCTGGCCGGCTTCGACGATCACCATGGGCATCGCCATATCGATGCAGGTCACTGCGACACCGTCGATCAAGTCCAGCGCTTGCCCGGTAGGGAACAGTTTCCCCGTCTTGCTGCCGGCGGCATCCAGGAAGGTCAATTGCACCGGCGCGGCAGTGCCCGGCACGCCATCGATGGCCGTGTCGCCTTCATAGCTGACCTTGCCCCCGGGGGTTTGCACCTCGGAAATGACAAAGGTACCGGTATTGAGGTTGCGAATACGCACCTGGGTCAGGTCGCCACCAGCCTTGACCAGGCCCTGCTCGATGGCGAACGGACCGACTGCGCAGAGCATATTCCCGCAGTTGGGAGCCGTATCGACCCGACGTTGAGAAACCATCACCTGGACGAACAAGTAATCCACATCCGCCTCAGGGTGCAGTGAAGGGCTGACGATCGCCACCTTGCTGGTTTGGGGGCTGCCACCCCCGATACCGTCGATTTCCAGCTCATGGCCGGACCCCATCAGATCGAGCAACAACTCATCACGGGCGACGACGGAAGTCGGCAGATCCCAGGCGAGAAATACCGGCCCTTTGGAGGTGCCACCGCGCATCAATACACAAGGAATTCGTTGCATGAACAGTAACTCTTGTTGATCAATCTGGATAATTGATGTTCTGGAGGCAAGAGTGGCAGGGTTTCAAAAGTGTTTCCAATGCAAAGATCAGCGAGTTTATTGCGTTTGACGAATGAATTTCCGTAGGATGACGCACACCACACATCGCCTTTCTTGTGGAATTCAATATGGAATATGAGCTTCAAGACATACGGTCTTTCGTTAAAATCGCCGAACTGGGCAGTTTTCACGAAGCCGCCGATGCACTGCACCTGTCGCAGCCGGCGTTGAGCCGGCGGATGAAAAAACTCGAAGAGGGTCTGGGCACGGCACTGCTCGACCGCACGACTCGCAAGGTCAGCTTGACCAGCGTCGGACGCGATTTCCTGCCCAAGGCGCGGCGCTTGCTGGATGATTTCGACGATTCGATTCTCAACATCCGCGAGTTGGCGGAGCGGCAGATCGGTCGAGTGACACTGGCTTGCATTCCCACGGCCGCCTTCTACTTCCTGCCTTCGGTGATCCGCCTCTACAACGAGCGCTATCCGAAAATCCGCATACGCCTGCTCGACCTCAGCGCCAACGAAGGACTGGAAGCGGTACTGCGAGGCGAAGCCGACTTCGGCATCAATATGATGAGCGGACAGCATCCGGACATTGAATTCGTGCCGCTGGTCAATGAACCCTTTGTCCTGGCCTGCCGACGCGACCATGAATTGGCTGGACGCAGCGCCGTTACCTGGTCGGAGTTGAGCGATTATCGGCTGATCGGGGTGGGTCGCCTGAGCGGCAACCGCATGCTGCTCGATCATGCCTTGTCGGGCTTGAGCTGGCGTCCCCAGTGGTTCTACGAAGTACAACACCTGTCTACGTCACTGGGGTTGGTCGAGGCCGGTCTCGGCGTCTCGGCAATGCCCAGCCTGGCGATGCCCGCCGGTGACCATCCGACGCTGGTCAGCGTGCCGCTGATCGAGCCGGTGGTAAACCGATCACTGGGGCTGGTCTATCGACGCGGCGCGTCTTTGTCTCCTGCCGCCGAGAAATTCGTTTCGATTCTGCTGGAGCAGTGGCCGCAATGAAGCCTCGGTCGCGGCTTTCGTGTGCAGATCGAGTCCACGCACCTACCCGGCCAGATATGGCCAAGCGCGCTCAGGTTATTCACCCGGCTCGTCCTGATCCACCACAATACTCTTCGCCTCAAGAAAGGCCTCCAGGCCATGAACCCCGAACTCCCGTCCGACGCCGGACTGCTTGACCCCGCCAAATGGGGCAAGCAGCTCCGGCGTGATTCTGTTGATCAATACCGAGCCGGCCTGCAGCCTCGCCGCCAGGTGCCGGGCGCGCTGCGGTTGTCGGGAAAAGACGTAGGCCTGCAGCCCATAGGGGCTGGCGTTGGCGATTTCGATAGCCTGTTCTTGCGAGTCATACGGGATGATCGATAGCACCGGGCCAAAAATTTCCTCCTGCGCGATGTCCATGTCATTGTTGACGTCGGCAAAGACCGTGGGCCTGACGAAATAGCCCGTGTCCAGGCCTATCGGCCGGCCTTCCCCGCCGGCGATCAGCGTGGCGCCTTGCGCCAGTCCGCGGCGGATATAGTGTTGGACACGGTCGAATTGGGCCTTGTTGACCAGCGGCCCGATGACGGTGGCCGGGTTCCGTGGATTGCCCACGACCATTGCCCCGACCAGGTTCTTCACACGGTCGATGATGTGCTTGGCCTGCGTGCGCGGCACCAGCAACCGCGTGCCGGCGACGCAGGCCTGGCCGTTGTTCATGAACGCCGCATTCAATGCCTGCGCAATAGCCGTATCGAGATCGGCGTCGTCGAGCACGATGGACGCCGACTTCCCCGTCAGCGACAGACTCACTCGCTTCATGGTCTCGATACCGGCGCGGGCAATCAGTTTCCCGGTGGCGGTGGAGCCGGTGAATGAAATCTTCGTGACCTGAGGATGGGTGCTGATTTCGTCACCGACATCGCTGCCGCGTCCCAACAGAATGTTGAAAACGCCTTCAGGCAAACCTGCGCGGTGCAACGCCTGGGCGAGCACCCCGGTTTGCAAGGGACTCAACTCGCTCGGTTTGATCACCGAGGCACAACCGGCGGCGATGGCCGAGGCCAGCTTGCTGCATATCGTGCCGGCGGTGCTGTTCCAGGGAGCAAACAGCGCCGATACCCCCACTGGCTCCATTACCACGGTCGCGTCACCGACCGAGCGAAGGAGCTCGTAATGCTCCAGCACCTGCGCCGCATTGGCAAAGGATTGCGAAGCGTAACGGCTGACCCATTGGGCGCGGGCAAGCGGCGCGCCGTACTCCTCGATGGCGGTATCGCGAATTTCATTCGTGCTCGCCAGCACGGCGGCCTGCAACTGTTTGAGCATGTCGATACGCTCGGCTTTGGAGGTGCGGCTCATCGAGGCTTGAGCACGCGAGGCAGCCGCGATGGCACGTCTGGCGTCATCACGATCAGCCAGCGTGACCGTACCGATAACCGCTTCGGTCGCCGGGTTGATGCACTCCACCGTTTCATCCCCGTGAACGGGAACGAAGGCTCCATCAATGTAACTGTGATTGATCTTCCACATCGTGGCGTACCTGACCGATTGCGGGATTCCCCGAAATGAAGCACCAACGCCTGGCAGGCCCAGGCGTCGCCCCGGCTCGATGGCTTTGCCGTGATTCAGCCCGGCATGGACTCACGGCTGAAAGCGTGCACCTCCTGCACCAATCCTTGTGCGGCCATCATCACCAGTTGCCGACCTTTTTCCACAGACGCTTGCGCCGGATCCGAGCCCATACGGCCATCCGGATGACGAGCGCGGAAATCGGCAGCCTCGCGGATAGGGCCCCAATTGGCGATTTTTGGCGAGTACTCAGCCGACTTGATGGCGTGGGGGTAGGCCCACTGGGTCACGGCAATTTCCGAAGGTGTGGCATGAATGCCATGACCTTCCGGGAACTGGTCGCGGGCCAGCTCATTGACGCCTTCCAGGTCCCACCAATTACACAGTTTCAAGGCGAAACCTGCCGGGCGACGGGCGAAGCTCGCCTCGGCGTAGAGCTCCGAGAAAGCCGCTTCAATCGAGGCAATGTTGCCGCCATGGCCATTGAGAAAAAATATTTTCTCGAACCCGTGGGCAGCCAACGAACGTGTCCAGTCACCGATAGCAGCGATGAAGGTCGAGGGCCTGAGCGAGATCGTTCCCGCAAAACCGAGGTGATGCTGCGCCATGCCGATGTTGAAAGTCGGGGCCACCAGGATGTCCGCTGTCTGCTGCGCCTGGTGGGCGATGATCTCGGGACACATCCAGTCCGTACCCAGTAGCCCGGTCGGCCCATGTTGCTCGTTGGAGCCGATCGGGATGACGACGGTACGGCTGCGTTCGAGAAATTTTTCGATTTCGGCCCAGGTCGATAGATGTAGAAGCATCTGCGTTCTCTCTCTGCAAAAGGTTCCTTGCGGAACGATGGGTATGAAGACCAAAGCACCTGTTCAACCTTCGGTGCACTCAAGGCCGGTTCGCAACGAGCCAGCGGCTTTGTCAAAGATGTTGCGCCGATCCTGTGAACAGCAGCAAGAGCAACTATGTTCATGTACTGTTGCTTTATGAGCAACGCCAAGCCCCTGGAGAAACGCCCGATGCGAGAAATCAACCAGCAACGCTTGCGGTATTTTCATGAAGTGTTGACCCACGGATCGATCCGTGGCGCGGCGGACAGCATCAACACGTCCCCTTCGGTGATTACCCGTCAGATTAAATTGCTGGAAGAGGAACTGGGCGCCCGCCTGTTCGAACGTCAGGCCCGCGGCGTCCAGCCCACCGAGGCTGCCGCGCACCTGCTGGAGTTCTGGCGGGGCTATCGATCACATCAGGAAAAGCTCGAAGACCAGCTTCAGGCCATCAAGGGGCTGCAGCTGGGGCACGTGCGGGTAGTCATCAGCGAAGGTTATGTCGACACGTTGGTCGACCATGTACTCGCACCGTTCTGCAAACAGTACCCCAGGCTCGATATCCGGCTGGACATACTGCCCGTGGACGATGTCCTCAACGAGATCGCGGAAAATCGGGCGCATATCGGCTTGGCCTACAACCCTCCTGCTCACGCTCACATCGATGATCGGGCAACATCCCGGCAGCCCGTCATGCTGCTGGTCCGCCCGGACCACCCGCTGGCATTGACAGGAGCGAAGGCCACCGTCGCAGACTTGCTCGACTGCCAACTGGTGCTGACGCCGACGACCTTCGGTATCGGTCACGCGTTGAAGATGCTCGAGTATGCCGAGAAGATCCAGATCCGTCCGGCGCTGGTCAGCAATTCATTGGCCGCCCTCAAGCGCCTGGTCGCTTGCGGTCAGTTTGCTTCGCTGTTGGGCGAGGTGGCGGCCTATCGGGAGATCGCCCAAGGCAGCCTCGCGGCCGTGGCCGTCGATCACCCTCTTTTCCAAGGCGTCGAAGCGAAGCTGCTGGTCAAGTCCGGACGCCCGCTGGCGGCCCCTGCCCAGGAATTGCTGAACTGGATGTTGCAGCGTTTGCCGATGTTCGCCGGCGATACAGGCCAGCCAGACGCTTGAACATCGCTTGTATCTTGACGAGGGCATAAACCAGTCAGTCTTTACCCGGCTGGCGCTCCTGCGCCAATTGCATGCCTGCTTCACCGTTTCGGTGCCCAAAGATGGATTTGTGCTCCAGGTATTCTTCTAACCCGCACACACCCCACTCCCGGCCATTACCGGACCGCTTGTATCCGCCGAACGGTGCGCCATTGTCAGCCTTGCTGCCGTTGAGATGGACCATGCCCGTACGCAGGTGTCGAGCCACGGCGCGAGCACGCTCCAGCGTCCCGGCGCTCACGTAACCCGAAAGTCCGTAGGGACTGTCATTGGCAATAGCGAGGGCTTGCTCTTCACTGTCGTAAGGAATGATCACCAACACAGGGCCGAATATTTCCTCCCTGGCGATGGGCAAGTCGGGTTGGACGTCCGCAAATACCGTCGGCCTGGCGTAGAACCCGGTCGTTATGCCCTCCGGGCGCCCCAGGCCACCGCACACGGGCTGTAGGCCTCGCACCTCGGCCAGGAGCGTTTGGACCCGATCGAACTGCGCCTGATTGGCCAGAGGTCCCATGACGGTGGTCGGATCGCTGTCGTCAAAGCAGACGTTGGCCGCCACCTCCCGGGCAATCTCTATCGCCCGCGCCTGGATGGTACGAGGCACGAGCATCCGCGTCGGCGCATTGCACGACTGGCCACTGTTGCGAAAACAACTGCTGACCCCATGACGGACTGCCGCTTCAATATCGGCATCGGCAAGAATCAGGTTCGCCGACTTGCCTCCCAGCTCCTGGCACACACGCTTGACGGTATCTGCCGCAGCCTTCGCCACGGCGATCCCTGCGCCGGTGGAACCGGTGAACGAAACCATGTCGATACCAGCATGCCGCGCAATACCATCCCCCAGGGTCGGTCCGTCGCCGTTGACCAAGTTAAATACCCCCTTCGGCACGCCGGCCCGATGAAGAATATCGGCCAGGAGCATGGCCGACAGCGGTGCCTTTTCACTGGGCTTGAGAACCACGGAACACCCCGCTGCCAGCGCCGGCCCCAATTTGCAGGTGAGCTGGTTCAACGGCCAGTTCCAGGGCGTGATCAAGCCGCATACACCGATGGGCTCACGGGTGATCAAGGTGCTGCCATGGAACCGGTCGAACTCATAGGTCGCAAGAACTTCATAAGCCAGCTGCAGGTGGCCCAGGCCCGCCGGCACGTGGGCGCTTCGGGCCAGAGACAGCGGCGCGCCCATCTCCTGATGCACGCACTGCGCCAACGCTTCGCTGTTCTGGCGATACCCATCTATGATCGCCCTGAGCAGTTCCAGTCGCTGTTCGCGAGACCATTGCCCATAACTCTCGAATGCGCGGCGAGCCGCCGCCACGGCGCGGTCAAGATCAGCCGCGGTGCCGAGGCTGATGGTGGCGATGGTGCGCTCGGTGGACGGGTCGATCACCGGCAAGGTGTCGTTACCCTGGGGCCTGACCCAAGCACCCTCGATGTAAAAATCCAGATGATTCATCGGGTCGCCTCCAACGCCTTGGACAAGGTGTCGAACACCCGGTTGATCTGCTCCTCGTCAATGATGAGCGGTGGCGACAGCACGATGTTTTCTCCAGAAGCACGTACCAGCACACCGGCCTCGAAACAGCGCTGGGCCACCTCCGCCGCTCGTGCGCCAGACGCCTCGCTACGAGGATCGAGCTCCACGGCGCAGAGCAGGCCGATAGCGCGTACATCCAGCACCAGCGGGTGGTCGCGCAGAGCCAATGCCGCGCTCTGCCAGACCGGTGCGATCTGCTGGACGTGGGCATTGATGCCCTGATCTTCGTGCACATCCAGTGTTGCCAGGCCCGCGGCACATGCCAGCGGGTGGGCGGAATAGGTATAACCATGCATCAGCTCGATAGCCTGCTCCGGCCCTTGCATGAATGCTTCGTACACTGCGCCACTGACGAGCACACCGCCCATGGGCACTGCACCGTTGGTCAGGCCCTTCGCCAGGGTCATCAAGTCCGGTGTCACGCCAAAGGTCTGCGCCGCGAACGATTGGCCGACACGGCCAAAGCCGGTGATAACCTCGTCGAAAATCAGCAGCACACCATGACGGGTACAGATCTCCCGCAACCTTTGCAGGTAGCCCAGGGGTGGCGCGTACACGCCGCCGGAGCCGGTTACCGGCTCGACGATCACTGCTGCCACCGTGGCCGGGTCATGGACTTCCAGCAGTTGCAACAAAGCGTCCGCGTAATGTGCGCCTTGCTCAGGCTGGCCGCGGCTGAAGCGCAAGCCCGCATCGTAAGGTAACGGCAGGTGAGCCACATCACCGAGCAACGGGCCGAAATCGCGCTTCTGCCGACCGAGGCCCGATACCGACAGCCCGCCGAACCCCATGCCATGGTAGCCCTTGGCTCGACCGATCAGCTTGGTGCGCCGACAATCGCCACGCGCCTGGTGATAGGCTCGGGCGATCTTCAACGCGGTATCCACGGCTTCGGAGCCAGAGTTGGTGAAGAACACCTTGTCCAGTCCGGACGGAGCGATCCCGACAAGGCGGTCCGCCAGGGTCAGCGCCGCCGGATGGCTCATCTTGAACGAAGAGACGAAGTCCAGGCGCCCCGCCGCTTCGCGGATCGCTTCGACGATCCGGGGCTGACCGTGGCCTGCGTTGACACACCACAATCCAGCCATGGCATCGAGCACCTCGCGGCCATCGGTCGTGAAGTAATGCATGCCGGCGGCGCGCTCGAACAGCATCGGCTGACGGTTGAATGGGCGCATCGCGGTAAAGGGTGCCCAGAAGGACGATGTCATTGGTTGTGCTCCTTGGAGGGCTGGATTCGCGCGCCAGACAGGGTTGGACGATGCAAGGCGCCGGCGTTGGTGTTCACACCCCGGTCAAAGTGCAAGCTGCCGTTGTGCACCTGGCACCTGACATGGTCGCCGAACGCGGTTTCAACGAAGCGCCAGTCCATCAGCAGCTCGCCTTCGGGGCCCCAGCAAGCCTGGGCGACCACTGGGGCCTGTTCTGGCTGATATTGGTGGTGCAAGTAATTGCCCGTTACGCTGGTGAGCGTCTCGATCGGCCGCTCGAAGCCAGCGCGCACGTGATGCGTGCCACGGTGATCCACCAGGGTGAAATCGCAGTACCCGTTCTGAAAATCGAACCCTATCTCCAGCACGCCATCCTCGTTTGGCTGCATGGCAAAACGACCTTGCAGGGCACTGTTGGGGGGTGAGCTTTTCAGGTCTTGCAGTGTCGGTAGATGCAGGCCTTCGACGAGGGCGTCAAGTTTTGCCTGATCGGCCAGCGGATCGGCCGCATGGCGTCCCAGCGCCGGATACAGGTGTTGCCACAGGGCCGAGTGCAGACGCTTCTCTCCCAGGCGAAGACCGCACGTAAAAACAATCACCGTGTCCTTGTCCGGCAAGACCATGCATTGCTGGCCGAACACCCCGGAAGCGTAATAACCACCACGCTCGGTCATCCACCATTGGTATCCATAGCCTTCACGCTGGGCGCTATTGGGGCTGTTTTTGTCCCGTGGCAGGTACTGCTTGCCGTCAAACTCGCCCATCCAGACGTCCTCGACCTGATTGCGCGTGGCCTCCGCGACCCATTGTTCGGACAGCAGTTGCCGGCCGTACCACTGCCCCTGGTTCAAGTGCAGCACACCGAACTTCAACGAATCCTCGCTGGTGCAGCTCAAGCCATTGCCGCCTGAATTGAAGCCCCCCGGTGCCAGGTCCCAAGTCAACTGATCAACCCCCAGGTGGTCCAGCACGCGCTCCTGAAGAAGCGCATGCACCGTCTGCCCGCTGACCTGAGTGACAATGGCCGACAGCATGAAGCTGGAAGCACTGCTGTAGATGAAGGAATTGCCCGGTGGCTCGTCCACGGGCTCGTTGAGAAAGGCCTCGACCCAGCTGCTTTGCAGGTTGCGCCAGTCGCCGCCAGAGATCCCGCGCTTGTGGCCGGTGCGCATGGTCAGCAGGTCCTCCACGGTCATGGCGGCAAGATTGGCACTGATCGGCTGCGGACAGGATTCGGGGAAAAAGCTGACCACCTTGTCATCGAGCGCAAGGCGGCCATCATCGATCAACAGGCCGACGGCTGTCGCCGTCCAGCTCTTGGTGGCTGAGTGTTGCACATGCATGCGCCGCGCCGAATAAGGGTTCCAGAACGCCTCGACCACCACCGCGCCCTGGCGATAGAGCATGAAGCTGTGCAGCTCCAGACCTGCTTCGGCGACCGCTTGCAGGAAGTCGATAACCCCGGCCGGATCTACGCCCCGCTCATGGGGCAAGGCTCTGGGCAGCGGAATGTACGTCATGATGGATCCTCGATAATGTTTTTGTATTTCAAATAATGCAGATAACGATTTGTTTTCTTCGGCGCTGGTGTATTTGATCCCCCTATAATTCAGTTTCCGGTTATCCTTGCCTCCCCTGCCAAAGGAGCGACCGCACGCCATGCCCCCACTGACCTCGCTGCAGACCAAAGTCGCCGGCCAGATTCTTTCCGCTATCGCCAGCGGCGACCTGCAGCCCGGTATGCACCTCAAGGAAGTGGAGCTGGCTCAGCGCCTGGGGGTGTCGCGCTCGCCGATACGCAGCGCGTTGTCGTACCTGGCCGAACAACAGGCCATCGAGCCATTGCCTCAGCAAGGCTTTCGCGTACCGCTGCAAGCCAACGATGGCTTGGCGCAGCAGGTCGGCAAGTTGCAGAACGAAGAGGACCAGCTGTACACGAGGCTGATTGACGACCGCTTGAACCAGGCGCTGCCCGATCACATTTCCGAGAGCGATCTGCTGCGCCGCTACGGTGTTGGTAAAAGCGTGCTGCGTCGCTGCCTGTTGCGGCTGTCCGACGAAGGTGTGATGCAGCGCAAGCATGGCCATGGCTGGCAATTCCTGCCGACCTTGAACAGTCCGCAGACCCGCTTCGAAAGCTATCGTTTTCGCATGCTGCTCGAACCCGCGGGACTGCTGGAACCTACATTCAAGATCAATCCAGAGCAGTTCCGTCGTTGCCGCGAGCGGCAGATGGAACTGCTGGAAGGCAAGGTGGACGGCCAACGCTTCATCGAATACAACGCCGAGTTTCACGAACTGCTGGCGGCGGCGTCCGGCAACGGCTACATCCTGCAAGCGATCCAGCAACAGAATCACCTGCGGCGCCTGACCGAGTTCCATACGGTCAGTAACATGGAGCGGGTCAGGGTTTCCTGTCGGGAACACCTGGCAATTCTCGACGCCCTGGAACAAGGCGACAATGAATGGGCGTCGACGCTGCTGCATCGACACCTGGATGTGGCCAGCAAGTTGCGAGTGGCGCGCAACAAGGGGTAGCGCAGTACTTCGCTGCCGCAACGCCCTTCTCCGTGAAAGCGTCTCTCCTTGAGGGACGACTGCCGCCAAGCACCACTTGCAAACGTTCATTACCAGAGCGCCACGGTGTAACCGACGATCAGTCGGTTTTCATTCATGTCACGCAGGTAGTTCGCCTTGCTGAACCCGTTTCTCCAGCGTAATGAAACGCCTTTCAACGTGCCCGACTGGACCACATACCCCAGGTCGATATCCCGCTCCCATTCACGCCCCTCCCCCGTAAACCCTTTCACCTCAGCGTCGTCGCCCTTGGCCCAGCGGGTCGAGAACGTCAGGCCAGGAACTCCCAGGGCGGCAAAATCGAAGTCATACCGTGCGTGCCAGACTCGCTCGTTAGTCTGAGAAAAGTTGCTCAGTTGGTATTCGGAGAACAGATACGTATTGGTCCCATCGACGTAGGTGAACGGCGTTTCTCCATACTGCGCCTGATAGCCACCACCGATGCTGTGCCCCTTGAAGCTGTACGCCGCCCGCGTGCTCAACGCCCGGTTATCCACCTTCCCCGCCAGACCGGCGCCGGCCTTGTCCGCGTCGAAGTAACGGATGTCGGTCTTGAGCGTACCGCCCCCTAGCGCGAAGCTGTTTTTCAGGCCCACGTAGTGCTGCTGGTAGATGTCTTCCAACTGAGCGAAGTGATACGTCACGGTCATGTTTGGCGTGAGTTTGTAATCGCCTCCCGCAAAGCGAAACTGATCACTTTTGGCGCTGCTCTTGTAGGCACCGTTCTGGCTGGTCAAACCCATGTCTTGGTATTCGGTGGACTCGCGTTGCCGGGTCTGGTCGATCTGCCCACCGATCAAGGTCAACCCGGCGACGTCCGCCGATGTCACCTGGGTGCCACGGAACGTCTGTGGGAACAGGCGGCTGGTGTTGGGCTGCAGCGTTGGCAAGTCCGGCAACAGGTAACCACTGCGCAGTTCACTCTTGGCCATGCGCATCTTCGCGGTCACGCCGAGCTTGGAGTATTCGTCATGGGCACGCCTGGAATAGCTCGGCTTACCCGGCGTCGCATCGTTGTCCCGGGACAACAGGCCGGTGCCCGAACGATCAGGACTGGAGTCGAGTTTCAGGCCCAGCATGCCCACCGCGTCGACACCGAAGCCCACCGTGCCCTCGGTAAAGCCCGATTTCAGATTGAGGATGAAACCCTGGGCCCATTCCTCGCGTTTGGATTGCCCGGCATCCTCGCGGTAATCGCGGTTGAAGTAGTAATTCTTCAGTTCCAGATCAGCCTTGCTGTCCTTCAGGAAATCAGCCTGGGCCGTGGCACAGCACAGCCCCCCGCCCATCAGGCCGACGCTCTTCAAGATCAAGTTAAGGTTGTTGTGGTACATCTCTTCGGCTCCTGGCAGTCGTTGTAATGAGTGGTCTTATTGTTTTTCTGGGCACGACATTCCCCCTCGCGCCGGCTTTAAAACCTGCGCGCTCGATGAAACCGAGGTGGGTTAAACGGCGGGTCGTATTCGGTAGCCGCCGCTCTCAAGCTTCTCCAGCGGGCTGGCAGCAGCCAGCAGTTGCCGGGTATACGGGTGTTGCGGATGATCGAAAATCTGCTCGCGTGGCCCTATTTCCACCACATGGCCCTGATGCATCACCGCCACGCGATGGGCGATGCGCTCCACTGCCGCCAGGTCATGGGAAATGAACAGGCAGGCGAACCCGTACTGCGCCTGGAGACGCTCGAACAGCTCGAGAATCTGCTTCTGGATCGTCATGTCCAATGCAGAGATCGGCTCATCGGCAATGACCAATTGCGGATGACGTACCAGTGCACGGCCGATGGCCACACGCTGGCGTTGGCCACCGGACAGTTGGTGGGGAAAGCGCTCGATGAATGGTTCGCCCAGGCCGATGTCTTCAAGGGTCTGGCGCACCCGCTCACGGCGCTGCGCCGCGTTCAGGCCGGGCTCGTGGCGCAGGGGTTCGGCGAGAATCTCACCGATTTTCATCCGTGGATTGAGGGACGAATAAGGGTCCTGGAAGATCATCTGGCATTGCAGGCGATGCGTACGGTTGGCGGCCTTGAGGATATCCACGCCCTTGAATCGTATTGCACCGGCGCATGGTTTGATCAAGCCCACCAGCGAGCGGCCGAGGGTGGTCTTGCCCGACCCACTTCCGCCGACCAGGGCCAGGGTTTCGCCCGGCGCGATCATCAGGCTGGCGCTGTGCACCACGCGGTTGTGCTTGCGTCTACCCCAGAATGAGGCGAGTCCGGGGTGCTCGATACTCACCTGCTCGACCTCCACCAATGGCCCGTCATTGGCTGGCAGCGGCGCCAACACGCCACGGCGCGGCAAAGCCTCCAACAGTTGGCGGGTGTACTCGGCCTTGGGCGCCAGCAGCACCTCGTCGATGCTGCCTTGCTCCACCGCCTGTCCATGCCGCATGACCACCACCTTGTGGGCATAACGGGCCACCAGCGATAGGTCATGGCTGATGAACAGAATGGCCGTGCCCTGCTCCCGCGTCAGCTCGAGCATCAGTTCGATCACGTCCAGTTGTGCCAGGCAATCGAGCGCGGTGGTTGGCTCATCCGCGATCAACAGGGCCGGACGCAACAGCATCACCGAGGCGAGCATGATCCGTTGCCGCATCCCTCCCGAGAACTGGTGCGGATAGGACTCCAGGCAACCCGCGGCATCCTTGATGCCGATGCGCTGCAACATGGTGAGGCAGCGTTCACGGATCTGCGCAGCATCCAGGTCGGTGTGCAGCTGGAGGGCTTCGCTCATTTGCTGGCCGATCCTGAGCGCCGGGTTGAGCGAAACCATGGGTTCCTGGAACACCATGCCGATGCTCGCTCCCCGGATAGACCGCAGCTCCTGGGCGCTGATGCTGGCCAGGTCACGCCCCATGAAATCCAGGCGGCCGCCGCATACCTGCATCGGCAATGGCAATAAGCCGATGGCAGCCCGGGCAGCCATGGTTTTTCCGCTGCCGGACTCGCCCACCAGTGCAACGATCTCGCCAGGCGCGATATTGAAACTGAGATCGTCAACCGCCAGGTGACCATGGTCGCCAACGCGAATCTTGAGGTTTTCAACACTCAACAGAACAGGTTCAGCGGACATGCTCACTTCCTCATCCGGGGGTCTAGACGATCACGCAACGCATCGCCAAACAGGTTGATCGCCAACAGGGTCACGCAGATAAACAGCCCGGGGAACACGCCCAGCCAGGGCGCCGACGCAATGTAGGGCCGGCTGCTCGCCAGCATGTTTCCCCAGGTCGCCGCAGGTGGTGGTACACCCAGGCCGAGAAAGCTCAAGGCGCTCTCCGACAACAATGCCCAGCCGAACATGCTGGTGGCGAGCACGCACAACGGTGCCAGGCAGTTGGGCGCAATATGCCGCAGCATGGTGTACAGCTCTGAGTTACCGATCACCCGCGAGGCTTCGATGTACTCCAGCTCCCGCAGTGACAACACGGTCCCGCGCACCACGCGCACCACCGAAGGCGTGTAGGCGATGCCCAGGGCCAGAACGATGCCGTACTTGCTGGCACCGATGATCGCCATGATGCCCAAGGCCATGAGGATGCCGGGGAACGCCAGCAAGGCGTCGTTGAACATCATCAGGAGGCGGTCGGTCCAGCCGCGCAGATAACCGGCCACCATACCGATCAGCGTGCCGGCCAGCACCGCGACGCTCACAGTCAGCAGGCTGATCCACAGACTGGTACGCGCACCGACCAACAAACGACTGAACACATCGCGCCCGAACTCGTCGGTCCCCAGCCAGTGAGCCGTCGACGGTGCCTGGAAGCGCGACAGCAGATCGATCTTCAACGGATCGAACGGCGACCACACCAAGCCCATCAGGGCCAGGACGATCAAGGCCAGCAACAATCCGCCGCCGATCAACGCATTGGCCGGGGCCCAGGCGCGTGCTCGCCTGGCCGGGGGTGGAGCGACCAGTGCCGCCGGGATATCGGAACTCATAATTTCACCCTTGGATCGAACAGCGGATAGAGCAGATCCACGCACAGATTGACCAGCACGTAGATAAAGGTGATCAGCAGCAGGCAGCCCTGGAGCACCGGGTAGTCACGGGCAAAAATCGCGTCCACCATCAACCGGCCGATGCCTGGCAGCGTGAACACGGTTTCCAGCACCGCGATACCGCCCAGCAGATTGCCCAGGATCAGGCCGACCAGGGTCCAGGTCGGGGCAAACGCATTCGGCAAGGCATGCCTGCACAACACCGCACGCTCCGACAAACCCTTGGCCCGTGCATGGGCGATATACTCCAGGCGCAACACCTCGATGGTACTGGCCCGGGCCATACGGGTGATCGCGCCGACTTCCACCAGGGTCAAGGTCACCACCGGCAGCACCATGTAGCTCATGGCCTGCCAGGGCGCCTGGGAAAAGCTAACGTAGCCCACCACCGGCAACCAGCCCAGTTGGATGCCAAAAGTGTTCAGCAACAGCAAACCGAGCCAGAAACTGGGAATCGACAATAACAAGGTCGCCACAGTGACCAGCCCCAGATCGATCGGGCTGTTCTGCTTCCACGCCGCGATCAGGCCAACCGGCACGGCAATCACCGTGGCCAGTAGCACCGCCACCAGTACGATGGTCGCGCTGACGGCGAAGCGGTCGAGTATCAATGGCAGCACCGCCTGCTTGGTACTGATGGAGGTGCCCAGGTCGAAACTCAGCACCGCCTTGAACCAGATCAGGAACTGCGGGACCAGCGAGTGATCCAGCCCCAGCGCACGGCGCATTTCGGCCAGGCTCTGGGGGTCGGCCATGTCACCAAGCATCAACAATGCCGGATCGCCCGGGATGAGGCGGATCAGCGCGAACACCATCACCGAAATCAGTAACAGCGTCGGTATCGCCATCCCGAGCTTTTGCAGGATAAGACGCAACATGTTCAGACTCCGCGTTACTGGGCTGCGAGGCTGACGCCCCACAACCGTGGCGATGAGACTGGCCAGGAGCGGAAGCCCTTGACGCTGTCACGCAGCGCGGCGGCGACCGTGCCGTTATAAATGATGACCATCGGCGTATCGTGGATCATCATCCGATGCAGTTGATCGAAGAGTTCCTGGCGCCTGGCCGGGTCGCTCTGACGCACCGCTTCCCGTAGCAGGCCTTGCGCCTGGGGATTGTCCCAGACCTTGCGGGGTTCCTTGGCCTTGTCACCCATCAGCGAATCGAAGCTCAGGGCCGGGTCCAGACGTGAGGAGTACGAGAACGCCATCATCTGGTAATTACCGCTCTGGTAACGCTCCAACTGGGTGCCCCACTCCAGGGTTTCCATCTGGATGTTCAAACCGCTGGCCTGGGCCATGGCCTGGCTCAGCAGCCCCATGTCGAACATTTGCGTATAGCGCTTGTTGACGATCATTTTGATCGGCTGGCCTTGATAACCGGCCTCTTTGAGCAATCGCTGGGCTTCTTGCGGATCGTAGCGATAGCCCTGCCTGGCCGTAGCACTGTAGAAGGGGCTGGTTTGGGGAATCGCCGAGTTGTTGGGCTCGGACGTGCCGTTGGTCAATGCCGTGACCATCTGCCCATAGTCCAGGGAATGGGCAATGGCCTGGCGGATACGCACGTCCTTTAGCAACGGGTCGTTGGTCTGGAACAACAAGCCACAGATCGCCATGATCGGACTGAAAGAGATCTGCACGCCCCGCGTCGCTTTCAACTCCTCGGCATCGCTGGCGCTGACATTGGGCAGCAGGTCGACGTTGCTGGACATCAGGGCCGCCTTGGCCGAAGACGGGTCGGGGATCACCATGAAGCTCACGTCGTCCACCAAGGCCTGCTTCTTGCCGGTGAAACCGTCCGGACCTGCTTCGTCACGCGGGCTGTAGTCCTTGAATCGCGACAACAGCACCGATTGTCCGGGTGTCCATTTGGCAAGACTGAACGGCCCCGTTCCAACAGGCGCCTTCCAACTGCCGTCCGCCGCCAGCGAGTCCGGGTGCAGAATGCCGCTGCCGCCGCAATCGGGACGGGCCATGGACGCAAGAAACAACCCGTTCGGCTGGTCCAGGCGGAACACCACGGTCAACGGGTCCGGCGTCTCGATGCCGATGATCTTTGCCCCGCCACGACCATCGAACTCTGCCAGACAACGCCATTGGGTTTTCGGATTCAGATAACGGTCCCACGTCCACTTTACGTCATTGGCGGTCAGTGTCGCGCCGTTCTGGAAACGCACGCCTTCGCGAAGCTTGAAGGTATAGGACATCCCGTCATCGGAGAGCTGCACCTGACGGGCCAGCAAGGGGCCGACCGAAGCGTCCTCGCGGTGGGCAACCAGCCCTTCGACGATGTGCAGCATGACCGTGTCGGTGTTTTCGTCACGGTTGACGCCCGGTTCGGTACTGCGAATGTCGGCGTTCAAGCCAACGCGCAAGGTGGTCTGCGCCTGCGCCAGGCCGGTACCGAGGGCGGCCAGGCTAAGGGTGTGCAGGGTCACGCACAGCGTTCTGGTAAGTAAGCGCTTCACGGGAGAGGTTCTCCTTCGCTGAAGGACCGGCTTGGGCAGGGAGCCGGTTTCAGGCCTTTGTCAGTCGTTGTTGTAGTGGCCTGATCGGAATCAGCGCCGCGTTTTTTTGTTTTTTTAAATTCGCAGCGACATAATCACAACATAAATCACGGCTGTAAATGTTTTTTTAACAATTAAAATACATACATGATTTGAGCTGTGGGAACCTGACCTGATCGCGAGCAAGCGTTGCGCTCGCAGGTTCGTGGCTCGACGACAGGTATCCGCCGTGTAAAAAACTCAGCTCACTTGAGCACCAGCATCCGATAGACCCCCGCCTCACTTTCAATCCCATGGGTATCGTGAGCGAAGCCAGGGAACGATCGGTCGAAGCTCTCGAGTGCCTTGAGATACGCCAGCAGCGGGCCGTCAGAGGCCCCTGCATTCTCCCCCGGCATCAGCAGCGGAATGCCCGGCGGATAAGGCACGATGCCAGTGGCGGCGATGCGGCCGGCGGCTTCGTCGAGCGTGACTTGTTCGACCTCGCCCTTGACCAGGTGCTCGTAGGTTTCCACCGGGCTGAGTTCGGCTTTGGGCAAGGTGCCGAAGGCCCGGGACATGGCGGCGGTGATCCGGGTCTTTTTCATCGCCGCGAAGATGTCTTGCGCCAGGTCCTTCAACCCCATGCCGGCGTAGCGTTGCTGGTTCGCGTTCAGCAAGTCGGGCAGGCACAGCTCAAGTTCCAGGTTGGTGTCGAAGTCGCGCTTGAAGTCCAGCAGTGCGTTAACCAACGTGCCCCATTTGCCCTTGGTGATACCGATGGAGAACAGAAACAGAATCGTGAAATCCGTGGTTTTCTCGACCACGATGCCTTGATGCCCCAGGTAGGCGCTCAATACACAGGCAGGGATGCCAAAGTCGAGCAGATTGCCGTCATCGCCCATGCCCGGACTCAGGATCGACACCTTGATCGGGTCGAGCATGCAATAGCCGTCCTCGATGTCACCGAAGCCATGCCAGACCTCATGTGGGTGCAGCACCCAGCAGTTCGGATCGGTCTTGAGCCGCAGAGGATCGACTTCATGGAAAGGAAGCTGCACCGCATCCACTTGAACCGAAGGCGGCTGCCAGCATGAGAAGAACCAATCGTCATGGGTCGACATCTCACACTGCATGCGCGAGATAACCTGGCGGAACGCAATAGCCTCCTCGATGGATTCATTGGTCAGAATCTGTCCGCTGGGGGCCTCCATCATTGCCGAGCTCACGTCGCACGAGGCCATGATCGCGTAATTGGGCGAGGTCGAGGCGTGCATCATGAAGGACTCATTGAACCGGCCATGAGGAATCGGGTTGCGGCCGTTACGCACGTGGATCATCGACGCCTGGGACAGTGCCGCCAGTAGCTTGTGTGTCGATTGCGTGGCGAACACGGTAGGCTTGGACGGGTCGTGATCGTCGGGGTTGCCGTGCATCGCGAAGCGGTCCTTGTACAACGGGTTGAAGCGCGCATAACCGTACCAGGCTTCATCGAAATGCAGGCGATCGACACTCTGCCCGAGCAACTCTTCGACGCGCCGAACATTGTAGGTCAGGCCATCGTAGGTGGAATTGGTAATGATCGCGTGTATCGGCGTCGGATCAATGTGGTCCAGGACCAATGGATTATTGGCGATGGCGGATTTCACGCCCTCGGCGCTCAAGGTCTGCGGCAGGATCGGGCCGATGATGCCGTAGCGGTTGCGCGTGGGCACCAGGTACGTGGGAATCGCACCGGACAGCGTCATCGCATGTTCGGCGGACTTATGACAGTTACGGTCGCACAGGGCGATCTGATCGCGTGTGACACTGGCCATGAGGATCACCCGATTGGACATCGACGAGCCGTTGGTCACGTAATAGGTGCGGTGGGCACCGAACACCTTTGCCGCGTAGCGCTCGCCCTGGCCGATGGGGCCGCTGTGGTCGAGCAGCGAGCCCAGTTCGCCGACCGAAATCGACAAGTCGGAGCGCAACAGGTTTTCGCCGAAGAACTCATAGAATGCGCGGCCTGCGGTGCTTTTCAGAAAAGCCGTGCCGCCGGCGTGGCCGGGAGTGTGCCAGGAGTATTCGTAGCCGCGGGCGAACTTCAGCAACGCGCCGAACATGGGCGGCAACACAGCCTGGCGATAACGCTCGATGGCGGCCATGATGCGGCCGCTGAGGAAGCGACTGGTGTCCTCCGGCAACCAGATGAAATCGTCGGCGTATTGCATCACGATCAGCGGCACGCTCGATGCGGTGCTGCGGTCACTGATCAGGAACACCGGCACGCGAGTGTTGCGCTCGCGCAAGGCCGCCAGCAGGTCGATGCACTCCTGATGGTCGTCGCTGCTGTCCATTTCCCAACTGAGCAATACACACTGGATAGCCGGATCGCTGCTGAGGATCGACTTCGCATCGCTCAGGCTTTCGGATGTCAGTACGCTGATGGAGCGCTCCTCAACGTCCGTGATCAGTTGGATCAACGCCCGGCCGAAGACGGTACGCTTGTCCGGCTGGTTGCAGACCAGCAACGCGAGCATGCCAAGCAGCTGTCTGTTTTCCGTCATGATTGAGGCTCCATTCTGGTCGTTTTCAGGCGTTTTGCCGGCAGGTCATTGACTGGGACAACCTCACCCACGATGTGTTGCGCCGCGACGGTCTGGGTCGGAGCGCTGTTATTCAGCGCTTCGAGACGAATCAACCGGGTGTTGACGAAACCAAAGAGCGTGTAGCCGACGATGGTCGCCACGCCGCCGAGCATCAGCGCCTGGGCCCCGGCGCTGTAGAGCGCCAGGTAGCTGTAGGCCGCCGCGATGCCGGCGACGATATTGGTGATCAGTGCCTTTCTGGCCGGGACGCCCGAGACGTTTTGCAGCGTCATCAAGGTGGCCATCGACAGGATGTACGGCACCAGGTTGGTGACCACCGCCAGATTGACCAGGGTGTCGAACTGCTTGGCCAGGTCAGGGCTGATGGTGAGCAACGCCATGGCGGTTTGCAGCGCGAGCAGGATCAGCATGCCGATGATCGGAACGTCATGCTGGTTGGCCTTGGCGAAAATCGGCAGGAAATACCCCGTATCGGCCGAACTCTTGAAGACCTGGGCCACGGTGAACTGCCAACCGAGCAAGGAGCCGATGCAGGCCAGCACCATCAGGCCCATGACGATATCGCCGATCATGGGCGTGAACATTCTGGCGAAAACCAGGCCGAATGGCGCGGTGGAACTGACGAGTTCGGCGTTGCCGACGATGCCGGAGATGACGTTGGTCGACGCGATATAAATCACCGCGGCGCCCAATGTTCCCCCCAGTACGGCGATCGGTACGTTCTTCTCGGGATTGTCCACCGCATCGCCGTTGGCGCAGGCAGACTCCAGCCCCAGGAATGCCCACAACGTGATCGCCACCGACGCGCCCGCGGCGTCGTACCAGGTCTTATCGTGAGGATTCCAACCAGCGGCGTACACGCTGCCATCGAACCAGAACCAGCCGATCGTCGACACCAGTACCACCGGCGCGATAACGCCCCACACGGTAACCGAGCCGATCCTGCCGGTGATGCTCGCGCCGCCGAAATTCGCGAATGTGGTGATCCAGAGCAGCGCGATGGTAGCGAGGCAGACTTGCAGCGCGTCGAGCCTTATATCGAAGAGGGTCTGTATGTAGCCGACCGCCGTGATGCTGATCGCCACGTTGGCGATCAGCAGGGACAGGCCATAGGTGTAGTTGGTGATGTAGTTACCGGACTTGCCGAAGGTGTATTCGGCATAGCCACCCATGCCTCCGGTCTTGCGACTGAGCATGCCGCATCGCGCAAAAGCATAGGCCAGCGCCAGCGAGCCCGTGGCCGTGATCAGCCAGGAAAGAATCGAAATACCGCCGACTTCGGCGAGTTTGGTGGGCAACAGCACAATACCCGAGCCCAGCATGTTGACGGCCGTCAACATCGTGAGCTGTCCTACAGTCATTTTTTTCGCCACGGGGGTCCCTTCTTCACGATCGTCCGTGTGGAAGCTTAGGCGCAGTGGAACAAAGCTGCAGAACAAACCCGATCAGGCCGTGCATGGTCTTCAAAGCCATGCACGGCGGAGTCCAACGCGATTACTTACGAGCCTCCAGAATCAAGTTGAAAGGCGTTTCTGCCGCACGACGCAGGTGTCTGAAACCCGCCGCCTCGAAAACTTCCCGCAACCTCGCCTCCCCAGCCTGCGCACCGAGCCCCAACCCAACCTCCTGGGACAACGAGTTCGGCGTGCAGATAAAGGTGGACGCGGCGTAGAACAGTCGTCCGACAGGGTTGATGTTTTCGTCGAGCGTGTCGTTGGCATAGGGTTCGACCAGCAGCACTGTTCCGTCTGCCTTCAGCGACCGATACGCATGTTGCGCCGCACCGACCGGGTCGCCCATGTCGTGCAGGCAATCGAAATAGCAGATCAGGTCGTAATCCTCTCCGGGAAAATCCTTGGCGGTGTTTTGGGCAAAACTGACGCGCTCATCGACGCCGCCCTCCTTGGCCCGCTGCATGGCGGTCACGATGGAAGGACCGTGATAATCGAAACCCACGAAGCGCGACGCCGGGAAGGCCTGCGCCATGACGATGGTCGAAGCCCCGTGCCCACAGCCAACGTCCGCGACCCGTGCACCGGCCGTGAGCTTTTCCACGACCCCTTCCAATGCCGGCAACCACTGCGACACCAGATAGGTTTTGTAACCGGGCCGGAAAAAACGCTCGGTACCGCTGAACATACAGGGGTGATGATCGCCCCAGGCCAGCCCGCCATCGCCACGCATGGCCGCCACCAGTTTGTCCTTGTCGTGGAACATGGAGGCAACCACCATAACGCCGCCCGCCGCGTACACCGGCGAGTCCTCGATGGCCAATGCCATCGCCTGCTCCTCGGGCAGCACGAACTGTCCTTCTCGATGCGCCATATAGCCGGACGCCACGTGAGCGCTCAGCCACTCCCGAACCAACCGCGGGTTGCAACCGGTCCTGGAGGCAAGCGCCTCGGGAGTCACCGGTTGGCTATCGGCCATGGCCTTGTACAGCCCGAGTTCATCACCCAGTATCACATTGGCGAGCATGGCCGAGGCGCCCATGTCGGACACCAGCTTACCCATGAACTCGTTCAGTTTTGCCTCGTCCATTACGTACCCTCCTGCAAGAAGGCCACCGTCGACACGGGCGTAAAGAACCTGAAAACTGTTTGCGGTGGTCGGATGGATAACGGCGCGGGCAGGCGTCACGTTCATCGGGTCCGACAGCACCCGATAAACCAAACACCCGCCTGACTACCCGCGGTGCTGGTGGCACCGCGGGGATATCCAGTCTATGCCTTGGCCGGAACCTGCGTGGGATGAGGCGACATCCGGTGGGCCCGGCGTTGGTCCATGGTTGCCGTTTTACTTCTCGCGACGATTCCTATGGCTCTGTCCGGTTTGTACGTTTGTTAGCGCTGGAAAATTTGTCCAGCATTCAAGCCTAGCTCCCTTCTGGAATGCGATACGCGACGGCTACACATAACGTCGGTCCCACTTGCGGCACCGATAAACCCATGCAAACATCATCGACTCGGCATCAAGGATCAAACCCCGCCATATCGTTTACAGCTCGACATCAAGGACGACACATGATCAGACCGTCATTTTCCAGTGCATGGGCCGCTTCTCAACGCATCTACGACACCGTCAATCCCTCCCAGAAAGTTGCCACGGTCATTGGCGGCAACGTCGCAGCGAATATCAACAGCCGTGACCCTGCCCTCAGGTGGGTCAACACTTGCGCAGTGCGCATGAGTTACATCCTTAATTATTCCGGCTCATTGATACCGCACATACGCGGCGAAACCGTGTCTGGCGCTGACAAGCGTTGGTACTTCTTTCGCGTCAAGAACCTGATCAACTACCTCGAACAGCAATGGGGAAGCGCCGAGACGGTCAAGTATCCGGCCTCGAACGGTGGCCCCCTGGCAGGCAAGAAAGGACTGATCCTGTTTGAGGTCTCTGGCTGGTACGACGCCCAGGGCCATGCCACTTTGTTTGATGGCAAAATGTGCTACGACCATTGCTATTTCAATGAGCCAGGCGTGAACTACCAAACCGACCGGGCAAATTTCTGGAGTTTGCCTTGATGAAATATCTCACCACCGCCCTGATCCTGGCTTGGGCATCCCTACCCTCCAGCAGTTGGTCCAAGGACGACCCGAGCCACTCGCCACAGGCCGCCGGGCGCAGCTACGCACAGAACTACAAAGACATGGCACTGGCAGACTGCATCGCGACCGCCTACAAGAGTGAACCCAAAGCGGCCGCGGACGCCGGCAGCAGCGCCAGCGCGCTGATGGACTGGACCTATTTCGACCTCGAACAGGCGCCGCAAGCCAGTCGCCCTCTGGTTGAGCGGTTCCTGGCGCGCGATTACAGCAGCCCTTTGGTTGAGTCGGAGCGTAAAGGAGTTCGCTTTGACCTGCTCAAATGCCTGGATCTGTATCACAGCAAGGAATTGGACGAGCAGGCCAGACAATGGGTGATCAAACCCGACCATACCTATCGCCAGGACAACCCGCCGCGAGCCAGCAAGGACTGATTCTCCGCATTCGCGCAAGCAGGATCGCGGCAGGGTCGTGATCAAGGTAGATGTTTCAGCTACGGAACAGGACGGGGTATGGGCCTACGAAACATCAACCCTCATCCTGCCTCGACCGGCTCAATCGGTATTCGACATATCAGCACTCGACGGTGTCGACTGAGCCGCAGCCGATTCAGCCTCCAGTTTCAAACGATCGGCCTTGCTGATGTACTTGGGCTTGTTTCGCGGGGCCAGTTTGGCGCTGGCTTTCTTGGCGTGGGCTTCCAAGAGCTGCTTGATTTTCTTGCGACGATTCATCTTCTTTGCCCGGCCGGTGCGTTTTTGAATGCTGACAGCTTAACGCATTGGGCCCCTTGCCCGCTTCACCGCGTCACGCGGCCTTTGCCTGGGCTTTCGCGACCAATGCCTCGATCCACGGGACCTCTATCGGATTGACCACCCCATAGCGGTCCGGCGCGAAAAACTTCCAGTGATGGGCCGCGTCGTCCAGGCGTTCGAGTTCGGGCGCGCTGAGCCAGTAATCGGTGCAGGCCAGTCCAACCGGCATCCCGGAGAAGCGCATCCCCAGCGAAATGTTGGTGCGCGGGGCAAAGGCAATGGCCAGGTCACGATTGACCTGCAGGTGCTTGCTGGCTGGGGGCTGCACGGTCTTGCCGTAACCCGCGAAGCTGCCTGCAATGCAGTGACGCAGCACCAACCATTGCCCTTCGGCGGTTTGCGCCAGGATCCATTGCGAGATGCCGCTGTCGGGCAACTCCTGGATGCGCTCGTCGAGCCATTGCGGGATATGGCATCGGTCAGGGTCATAATCGAGCGACCACAGGCTGACGCCACGAATCAGGGTGTGCCGTTCCAGCTCCACCTCGCCGGCTATGGGCATGTCTCGCCAGTAACGCAGCCTTGGGTCGTGTCGAGCGCGGTGCCTGTTCCAGGCCACCCAGCCTGCAACGAACAGCCCCGTACCCGCCGCGAGCCACCCCAGCGTGTGTGCCCCGTAGCGATCCATATCGAAGTCAGGGTCGAACAGCCCCTCATAGACCCAGATGCCCAGGAACAGGACCAATGCCGGCAATACAGGTCCGATAGCGAGCGGCATCACTGTCCATTGCAGCCAGCCGCTGGTGTGAGCACTCGCTCGATAACTCGCCCAGGCCCTTTCCTGATCCAGCATCGGCGCGCTTTCACGGGCAGCGATGTCGGCGTCGGGCGAGTGGAAGTCCACGTACAGGTCGTAGTCATTGGCGGGCATATCGAGATGGCGGTCCTGGGTTTGGTTCGCTTCGAAGGGGCCATAACGGTAGCCTCATCCTCTGGACGTTGTCTAACCCCTGCCCGATGAAAAAAGCCCCGGTACCTTGGGGTATCCGGGGCTTTGACGGTCATGTGGCAACTAGTGCTTCAAGGCGTCATAGGCTTCAAGGGAATGCAAGGAGTAGATATACGCAGCACCGGCATTCAGGGAAATCGCGGTCGCGAGTGCGGCGGCCACTTCCTCCCGGCTTGCGCCGGCCTTGATCGCAGCGTCCGTGTGCGCGGCAATGCAACCGTCGCAGCGGGTGGTGACGGCTACCGCAATCGAGATCAACTCGCGCGTCCTGGCGTCGAGCACGTTATTCTCGGCGGAGGCTTCGCCCAGGGCCATGTAGGCCTTGACCATCTTGGGATTGCTTTTGCCCAGCGCGCCAAAGGATTTCTGGATGGTGGGCAACAGTTGGGACCAGTTATTGAACATCGTGTTAACTCCTGAGCAGGTTGGTGTACTGTTTCGACGTGCTCAGTTTTCCACCCCTGTGCTGGGCGGTTTTGTTCGATGCGCTCAGCTTTTTTCGCGAAACGCTCAAATGAATGCACTCGACAAGCTGATCAGCCTGGCCAACGTTCGCGGCAGCCTGGACCTGCGTTGCCAATTTCAAGGCGACTGGGCGCTCGATCATGGGCAGGAAGCGCTCGGCAAGGCGCCTTATCACATCGTGCTCGCGGGGGAGTGCCGGGTGGAATTTCCCGACGGCCAGCGGGTACCCATGCGCGCCGGGGACATCCTGCTGCTGCCCCGTGGCGCCCGGCATGTGATGCACAGCCCCGGCAATACCGTTGCACCCTCTTCTCCCGAACAGATTCTGGGTGGCGTGTTACCAATCCACCGCATCGGTCGCGCCAGCCCCGACCTGGACATGCTGTGCGGTGCCTTTCACTTCAACCGTGCTTCGCTGTTGTTTGCATCCTTGCCTGAATACCTGGTGATTCCCAGCGGTGCAGTGCCGGCCAACGGACCGCTACCGGCACTGGTGGAAATTATTCGAGGAGAAGCGGATGACAACAGGACCGGCGCCCGTTTTCTGCTCGATGCACTATCCCAGGCGCTGTTCACCTTGATCCTGCGGGCTCATCTGGCCTGTCATGGGCAGGACAGCGGCACGCTGGCCCTGCTGGGCGACAAACGTCTTGGAAAAACCTGGCAGGCGATGCTGGCCGATCCCGCCCATGAATGGACTATCCAGGGCCTGGCCGACCTGGCGAACATGTCGCGGGCGTCCTTCATGCGGGCATTCGTACGGGTGGCCGGGGTATCGCCGTGGGTGTTACTGACGCAAGTGCGGATGGAACAGGCGTTCAGCCTTTTGAGCCACTCGCACCTTGGCCTGAGCGACATTGCGCAGCAGGTGGGGTATCAGTCGCAGGCGGCATTCAGCAAGAAGTTCAAGGAAATCTACGGCGAAGCGCCTGGGCGAATTCGCCGGACCATTTGAGCCGAAGGCATCCAGGGGCGCCCTTCACACCTCCAGCACCAGCGTCTCGCTGCCCTGGGCCGGCACCGCACAGCAAATCAGCACCTCGTCTTGCGCCAACGGCATGGCCGGCGTGTTCAGGTAATGCACCTGGCCGCGGGTCATGCGGGTTTTACACGTGCCGCACGAACCGCCACGGCAGCTGAACTCGGGGTTCAATCCCCGGGCTTCAGCCAGTTCCAGCAATGTCCCGTTGCCGGGCTCCCAACGCCCTTCCTTGGCCGAAGTGGCGAACAGAACCTTGACCGGTTCGCTCGCCGCAGGCACTTGCTGTGCCGCTGGCAGGCTGATTTCAACGTCCCGCACCAGGGTGGAGGGACCGAAGGTTTCGGCATGGATGCGGTCGTCCGGAATGCGCAACGCGCGCAGGCCGTCATACAGAGCCTGGGTGAAACTGCCCGGCCCGCACAGGTAGTAATCGTAGTCGTTGAGGGGCAGCAGTTGCTTGAGCAAGTCGATGTCGATCCGGCCTTCGGCCTCGTAGCCTTTGCCGGCGTCTGCCCCGACGGGCGGCTGGCTGACCATCCGCAACACCCGGACCTTGCCGCCCGAGCGGGCAACCAACGCATCGATCTCCTCACGAAAGGCCAGGTCAGCCACCGTCCGGGCACTTTGCACCACCCAGACCGGACGCATGCGGTTGATACGCAGCCCTTGGTAAACCACCTCGCGCAGCATCGACAACAGCGGCGTTACACCGACGCCCGCCGCCAGCAGCACCAGGGGGCGTCGCTCAGTGGCTTGCACGATGAAATGCCCTTGGGGTGCCCGCACTTCGATTTCATCCCCTACCTGTACCCGGTCATGCAAATGGGAGGATACCGAGCCATCGCGCTTGACGCTGATGCGCAGGAAATCATCCGACGGGGCGCTGGAGACGCTGTAGGTTCGAATCACCGCGGCCGCCTGGCCCTGCACCGTTACCCGTACGGGCAAATGCTGCCCGGCGTCGAAGCCGGGCAAACCGACACCGTCAGTGGCCTCCAGATAGAAGGAACGGATGTTGGGGCTCTCGTCCACGATGCGAGCAACCCGCAACGCACGCCAGCGTGTGCGCATGGCCTCGGCCTGCAAACGCTCGGCCGCCTGTTCCCAACTGCCAGTCATCGACGAATTAGGTGAATCGCCTTCGACCTGGTCGTCCCAACGCAACGGGATCGCGGCCCGGCGCAAGACAATGCGCTGCGGCGTGAAACGCCATAACCGTTCGGCACCCTGGAACGCGGCGATTTCCGGAGAGTCCAGCAAGACCTCTGCCGAGCCGGTCATCTGCACGAGATCGCCGGTGGCGAAATCGATGAAAAGCAGCCCGGCACGCGGATTGAGCAGGATGTTGCCCAGGGTGTTGAAAAACAGGTTTCCGGAAAAATCCGGAATGGTCAGCGTCCCGGTCTCGTCCATGCGCACGAAACCAGGCTTGCCACCCCGGTGGGACGCATCGATCTGCCGTTCGCCGTTACGTTCTACGTAAGTGGCGACGTGAAACGAGTCCGCCGCAGTGACCAGGCGATGTACGAGCGGATCCGCCGCTGTCAGCTCAAGCGCTTCGGACTTCTGCACATCGACAAAGCGGTACTGACGCAGGTTGATATAGCGCGGGCAATTGCCGTACGCCTGGCGGACCGTAATGTCTACCCCATGGTCGAGGCGACGGACGATGGTGCCGTTCATGCGATTGCGCCGACGGGTGTGCAACTCGATGCCCAGCAGGCCGATGGCGTCACCCTCGTTCATGCCCGCCTGGGCCGGATCGTCCGGCTGTGGCGCGAAATCGATGTGCAGTGTCTGTGGATCGGGCGAATTCATGAAACCGGGTTGTCCCGTGCGGAGGGTGGCCCAGACGTCACCTTGAGGATCCACCGCCCCCAGCACGACGAAAGGCAGCTGGGCGTAGAACTCCCGATGCTGGTCCGGCATCCATGTCCGGGACATCTGCCGTTGACCAACACCGACCATCATCTCCACCGCGCCGACGGAGCGTTGCAGGGTCAGTTCGCCTTCATGCCAGGGGGAGCCGGTTGATGTCGAGGCGTTGTCCATGGGTCTGTCCTCCTGCCCGCAGGGATGGCACCTACGGTGTGAGTGGGTTCGCACCGATACAGGGGTGCGTTGTCGTGGGCTCATCTTCTGTCGTTTGCCGACGAGGCGGAATACCCATGAACCGCAATCCACCCTTTCATAAAATGCAATAGCGCCGCTCACACAGCAGCGCCATCAGGGCATCGAGGGTTAACAAAGCGACATCGTATAGCTGACGATCAAGCGGTTCTCATCCAGATCATTACCAAAATTCGAGCGGACCGAGGCGTTGCGCCATTTCAGGCCCAGTCCCTTGAGCGTGCCGTCCTGTACGACATAGGCAATGTCCGTGTTGCGCTCCCATTCCTTACCTTCGCCGGGCGCGGCGCGTTGCACGTTGTCGCCTGAAATGTAGCGCGTCATGAATGTCAGTCCCGGTACGCCGAGCGCAGCAAAGTTGTAGTCATAGCGGGCTTGCCAGGAGCGTTCATCCACGTTGGCGAAGTCGCCGATCTGCACGAAGTTCACCAGGTACGGGTCACTGCGGCTGATATACGGGAACGGATCGTCACCGCTCATGCGCTGATAGCCCAGGCCCAGGGCGTGCCCACCGAGGCTGTAGGTGAACAAGGCGCCGAACGCCTGGTTGTCCAGGTCACGGAAATTGCCGTCCTCTGTGCTGCGCGAGTAGCGCACGTCACTCTTGAGGGACTGGCCATCGCCCAGGTCCAGGGTATGCACGAACCCGAGGTAGTTCTGCTGGTAGATATCTTCCAGCTTCCCGTAACGGTATTGCGCCGTGAAATTCGGCAGGAATTGATAGTCCGCTCCGGCGAACTGGAACTTGTCGCTGGTGCCGCCAATGCGGTTGGCGGTCATGTCCTGGTAATCGGTGGAATCGACGAAATTGATCTGGGTGAGCTGCCCGCCGGTCAGTTTCAGCCGGTCGATTTCCTGCACGCTCACCTGGCCGCCCTTGAACGTTCCCGGTAACAGCCGGGTGTCGTTGGAGTTGACCACCGGGTCCTTGATTTGCAGCGTGCCCAGCTTGAGGGTGCTGTTGGACAGGCGCATCTTGGCGGTCAGACCCACCTCCCCGTAGCGGTCTTGAGACCCCCCGGACAAATCCGCCGGCAGCAGATTGGTGCCTGACGTGCCGCCCCCGGAGTCCAGCTTGAAGCCGGCCATGGCCAGGGCGTCCAGGCCGAAGCCGATGGTGCCGGCGGTGTATCCCGACTCCATCCGCAACAGGAAACCCTGCGCCCACTCTTCGGCCTTGTCCCGCGCGCCCGTCTGGCGAAAGTCGCGATTGAAATAGAAGTTGCGTGCTTCCAGGCTGCCTTTGCTGTCGGCGATGAAATCGGCGTGGGCGCTGGGTAAACCAATCAAGCTCAAACCCAATGCCGCGCCAAGTGGGGTATAGAACGGTTGGATGGGGTTTAAATGTCGCATGCGTGCTCCTTTTATCGACGCGAGCGAACCCTTTCGGGGGGCTTTGCGTGCGCCTCGTTATTGTTGTGTGAAGACGTTGTCGTGGGGACACGGACGCCATCAGCGGCGTCGTGGTGCGGATTCTTGGTTTCGCGATCCGGAAGCGTCAAACGGGAAAAAAGCCGGATCGGCCATAAGAAAATCTGATGCGCCGTGGACTCTGATCCGGAGTGATCATTGCAGTCGCTGGCGACCACACCGTGGCGATAACTTTTACTTGTCGCACGCACCAACATTCCTTGTTGGACGCCGCCATCGCGGGCTTTTAGGGTAAAAATCCAACAAGAACAGGCGCCACTTCGATGACCCAGCCAGCCCCCACCTTCGAGCAACTGCAGCAGTACGAACCGCCAGCCCTTCGCCAGAGCATCGCCGCCGGCCATTACCAGGGGCACACCAGCGGACTGGGTCCGGGCCGGGTGCAAGCCAACATCGTGATTCTGCCCGGCGATTGGGCCGACGAATTCCTGCGCTACTGCACCCTCAACCGCCAGGCCTGCCCGATATTGGACGTGACCGAACCCGGGGACCCGTATTTCCGTAACCTGGGCAGCGCCATCGATATCCGCCATGACGTGCCCCGCTACCGGGTCTTCCGTCACGGTGAACTGAGCGAGGAACCCCTGGATATCGAACACTTGTGGCAGGACGACATGGTCGCCTTCGCCCTCGGTTGCTCGTTCTCCTTCGAACAACCGTTGCTGGAAGCCGGCATTCATCTGCGGCATATCGAGCTGGGCCGCAATGTCGCCATGTTCCGCACCAACATCGACACGCGCCCCACCGCCCGGCTGGCCGGCAAAATGGTCGTGAGCATGCGCCCGATGAAGGCCACTGCCGCCATCCAGGCCATCCAGATCACTGGTCGCATGCCCAACGTCCATGGTGCCCCGGTGCATATCGGCGACCCGACGCTGATCGGCATCGAATCTCTGGACCGGCCGGACTATGGCGACGCCGTGCCGGTCGAAGCGGACGAGATCCCGGTATTCTGGGCCTGTGGCGTGACACCGCAATCGGTGGTCCAGGCGTCTCGTCCACCGCTGTGCATCACCCATGCACCGGGGTGCATGCTGGTGACGGACTTGTGGAACAGTGCGTTGTAAGCACGACGAACAACCTGATGTGGACTGGCAATGAACACAGCCCGGCTATCGATCCAACGTTACATCGACGCCAAGGACGGCAACCGCCCTCACCTGCTCGACCAGGCTTTCACGACCGAGGCTACCCTGGACATGGTGGTGCGCACCGGCGCCATTTCGTTTCCGGGGCATGTGGAAGGTCGCGAGGCCATCGGCGAGGTCCTGGTCAGGCGCTTTGGCCAGACCTTCGAAAACGTCTATACGTTTTGCCTGGGAGCTCCGCCGCCCGCGGATGCCAAGGCGTTCCAGTGCAAATGGCTGGTGGCGATGTCGGACAAGAACAGCGGCGAGGTCCGTGTCGGTTGTGGCCTGTACGACTGGCAGTTCGAACCTGAATCGAAGCGGGTCGAGGTCCTGACGATCACGATCGAGCACATGGAAATCCTGCCAACGGCCGATCTGCCTGTGATAATGGCCTGGGTTTCCGGGCTGGACTATCCATGGTGCGATCCTCAGGCGGCGCTGAGCAATGTACCGGATGTCACCGAGCTTCAACCCGTGATCCACTATGTGAGGGCCGGCATGCTTTAACCGGCTCATGGCCCATCTGTCCCTCGGGAGCGTCCCCAATGAACATCAAGTTTCTGGAAACCTTCGTCTGGGTCGCTCGCCTGAAAAGTTTCCGGCTCACGGCGGAAAAACTGTTCACCACCCAGGCCTCCATTTCCAGCCGCATCGCGGCCCTGGAAGACGAAATGGGCGTGCGCTTGTTCGTGCGCGACTCCAAAGGTGTGTCGCTGACGTCCGAAGGGCAGCGGGTGCTGGAATACGCCGAGCGCATCATGGACACCATGCAAAGCATGAAAGCCGTGATCAAGGATCCGCGCCAGGTCCGCGGCCGGATCCGTATCGGCGCCATGGATACGGTGATCCATACCTGGATCAGCCCCCTGGTGACACGCCTGATGGAGTGCTATCCGGCCCTGGAAATCGAATTGTCGGCCGACACGGCGAGCAACCTGTGCTCACAATTGGAGAAAGGCTACCAGGACATCATTTTCCAGACCGACATCCTGCGCCTGGACAGCGTGCGCAATGCCCTGCTGACCCGATACCCGATGCATTGGGTGGTGCGCACCGGCTCTGTCTACGATCGCCCTTACGCATCGTTGGATGAGCTGTCCCAGGAACGCATCGTCACCTTCTCGCGCAATTCGCGGCCGCACCAGGACATCCTCAACCTGTTGCATTCGGCGAACATCGTTTCGCCACGCATCAACTGCGTGAACTCGGCATCGGCCATCACGCGCCTGGTTCGCGACGGATTCGGCATCGGCGCCATGCCCGCGGCGCTGGTCCAGGGCGAACTGGCCCAAGGCACTCTGAAACTGGTCGACGGCGTGCCGCTGCCCTCGGTGATGGACATCGTCGCCAGCTGGCGCACCGGCGCGGGCATGGAACGGGTGGAAGACATCGTCAGCCTCACCCGGGATGTGGTGGGTGAGTTCGTTGCGCAATTGCCTGTCGCCTACCGATTGGATTCAAACTGACCTGTTGCTCAACGGCACCCGCCTGCCTTTTCCCTCTGATCCGCACAGCGACTTCCCGCTGTAAGTGAATTGCAATATCCCGGACATACGCTGAGAAGAACGCACTGCCCGACGGCTGGCTGTGCATCTTCGTCCGCTCGGATGGCCAGGGAGTCCGCTATGAGAATCAGTGTCTTCGGAAGTGGTTACGTCGGCTTGGTGCAGGCCGCCGTATTGGCCGAAGTGGGCCACGACGTCATTTGCATGGACATCGATGAGCGCAAGGTCGAAAGCCTGCGCCAGGGTCAGGTCAGCATTTATGAGCCAGGCCTTGGGGCGCTTGTGCGCGAGGGGCTCGAGGCCGGACGCTTGCATTTCACCAGTGACGAAAAGCTTGCCGTACAACACGGCCAAGTGCTGTTCATCGCGGTCGGCACGCCTTCCAGGGAGGATGGCTCGGCCGACCTGTCCCAGGTCATGTCAGTCGGCGAAGCCGTCGCACGCTACCGCGAGCAGCCGGTCATCGTGGTGGAAAAATCCACCGTGCCAGTGGGCACCGGCGACGCCTTGCACGCACACATCAATAAATGCCTGATCAAGGCCGGGCGCTTGTTGCAGTTCGATATCGTGTCCAACCCTGAGTTTCTCAAGGAAGGCTCCGCCGTCGCCGATTGCCGGCGCCCGGACCGGATCGTGATCGGCTGCGAGCGCGAGGAAGTCCGGGAAACCATGCGTGACCTGTATGCACCGTTCAACCGTAACCACGAGCGTGTGCTGTTCATGGACCTGCGCAGCGCCGAACTGACCAAATACGCCGCCAACGCCATGTTGGCGACCAAGATCAGCTTCATCAACCAGATCGCCGAGCTGGCCGAACACCTGGGCGCCGATATCGAGTCCGTACGCCTGGGCATCGGTGCCGATTCGCGCATTGGCTACCACTTTATCTACCCCGGCTGCGGTTACGGCGGCTCGTGTTTTCCCAAGGACATGCGCGCCCTGATCCACAGTGCCGAGCAAGCCCACTGCGCCAGCGACCTGCTGCAAGCTGTGGAAGCCATCAACGGGCGGCAGAAACACAAGCTGTTCGAGCGCATCAAGGCTTACTACAAGGGCGATTTGCGCGGCAAGACTTTCGCACTGTGGGGCCTGGCCTTCAAACCCAATACCGACGATATGCGCGATGCGCCCAGCCGCGCACTCCTTGAGGCGCTGTGGGCAGCCGGCGCCAGTGTTCGCGCTTTTGACCCCGAGGCGATGCAGCAGACCCAGCAGTTGTACCCCAACGAGGCGAAACTCATGCTGATGGGTACCCCGGAATCGGTCTTGCCAGGCGCCGATGCGCTGATCATCTGCACCGAGTGGCAACCCTTCAAGGCGCCGGACTTCGATTTGATCCACCAGCGGCTCAAAGTCCCGGTCATCTTTGATGGTCGCAATCTGTATGACCCGGAGCGTATGAACAGCAAAGGTTTTACCTACTTCCCGATGGGGCGCGGCCAATCCTGCGACTTGCCTGTCGCACCCCCCGTACATTTTCAAATGCCTCGCAGTGCATGAACGTCTCTTTAGCTCAAAATAAATGCACTAGAACAGCATTAATATGAATTTGTAAGTGAGGGGGCTGAACGGCAGACTGTACATCGTTCCTCACCCCCAACTGTTGGAACACTTAAAGGGCTTTCTGGGATCTTCCCGTAAGCCCCTTTTTTTGTTCGTTTTTTGGATTTTGCTGAATGCTTGCTCGCTGGATCCCCGCTGCTATCAACACCCGTCCCACCGAATGGAGCCGCGCCGCCATCGGCATGGCGCTCGGAACGATGTTCAGTGTCTGGCTCTGCAGCCAGGTCTACGGTCTGGAAGTGGCTCAACATTTGATTGGCCCCCTGGGTGCCTCGGCGGTGCTGCTGTTTGCCGTGTCTTCGGGCGCCCTGGCCCAGCCCTGGTCGATTTTTGGCGGTTACCTCTGCGCATCGGTCGTGGCGCTTTTGGTCGCTCATGTGCTGGGCCGTACGCTGGGCAGTGCCTGTCTGGCAGCGGGTATGGCGCTGGTGCTGATGTGCTGGTTGCGCTGCGTACATCCGCCAGCAGGCGCCTTGGCCGCGACCATGGTGTTGGCCGACCCGTCCATCATTGCCTTGGACTGGCAGGGTGTCGCAGCCGCCATGCTGGCCGGTTCGGCCCTGCTCGCCAGTGCCTTGGCCTACAACAATCTGACGCGGGTGCGCTATCCGAAGCGAGCCGCCGAGCCGGTCGCCGTCATTCCGGCCGATCATCCTCCTGTCGACAGCCAGGCCATCACCGCCGAAGACTTGAAACGCGCTCTTGAGGAAATGGAAGCATTTTTCGACGTAACCCCCGAAGATCTCGAACAATTGATCCACGCCAGTGAACGACATGCCAAGCGTCGCAGCATCGCAGAGGTGCTGTCAGGTCGCGGATGATCCTGTGACTGCTATAAATATGCAGAAAGGACCTGCACGTATGCCAGTTGTGCAATGCAAATTTGCACTGTTACGATCCAGACCGGGTACGCGCGACACAATTCATAAAAAAGAATAAAAGCAGGGAGTTAGCGATGACTGCTCAGGTTTCATCACAACCCGTAGGAAGCGTCCAGATCGCGACCTGCGATGTGTTGGTCGAGGTTCGAAACCACATCGGCCATCTGACCCTGAACCGCCCCGCCGGCCTTAATGCCCTGACCCTGGACATGGTGCGCTGCTTGCAGCGACAGCTCGACACCTGGGCTCTCGATCCGCGCATCCATGCGGTGGTCTTGCGCGGCGCCGGCGAGAAGGCGTTCTGCGCCGGTGGCGATATACGTTCGCTCTACGACAGCTTCAAACAGGGCGAGACCCTGCATGAAGACTTTTTCGTCGAGGAATACGCCCTCGACCTGACGATCCATCATTACCGTAAACCCATCGTCGCTCTGATGGACGGTTTCGTCCTGGGCGGCGGCATGGGGCTGGTGCAGGGCGCAGACTTGCGGATCGTTACCGAACGCAGCCGTCTGGGCATGCCGGAAACCGGCATCGGCTATTTCCCGGACGTGGGCGGCAGTTATTTCCTGCCGCGCATTCCCGGCGAGCTGGGCACCTATCTGGGCGTCTGCGGAGTCCAGATACGCGCTGCCGATGCGTTGTACTGTGGACTGGCCGACTGGTACCTGGAAAGCCACAAGCGCCTGCAACTCGATGAACGCCTGGACCGACTGGAGTGGAGCGATACGCCGCTCAAGGACCTGCAAAGCCTGCTGGCCAAGCTTGCCGTGCAGCAACTGCCAGCTCCTCCCCTCGACGCACTGCGCCCGGCCATCGATCATTTTTTTGCCTTGCCCGACGTACCGAGCATGGTCGAGCAACTGCGTCAGGTGACAGTCGCCGACAGCCATGAATGGGCCCTGGAAACCGCGGACCTGCTGGAGTCCCGCTCCCCCTTGGCCATGGCCGTGACCCTGGAGATGTTGCGGCGCGGCCGGCAGTTGAGCCTGGAGAACTGCTTTGCTCTGGAGTTGCACCTGGACCGGCAATGGTTCGAGCGTGGCGACCTGATCGAGGGCGTGCGCGCGCTGCTGATCGATAAAGACAAAAAACCGCGCTGGAACCCGCCGACCCTGGAAGCGCTGGACGCTGGGCACGTAGCGAGTTTCTTCGACGGTTTCGACGACCTTGGGAACTGACTCCATGCACGATCTCGAACTGACTGACGAACAAGTGATGATCCGCGACATGGCCAGGGATTTTGCCCGCGGCGAAATCGCGCCCCACGCACAGGCGTGGGAAAAGGCCGGCTGGATCGACGACGGTGTCGTGACGAAGATGGGCGAATTGGGCCTGCTGGGCATGGTGGTGCCCGAAGAATGGGGCGGCACCTACGTGGACTACGTAGCCTATGCGCTGGCGGTGGAAGAAATTTCCGCGGGCGATGGCGCGCTTGGGGCACTGATGAGCATCCATAACTCGGTGGGTTGCGGACCGGTGCTCAACTACGGGACCGATGAGCAGAAGCAGACCTGGCTCGCCGAGCTGGCGAGCGGCCAGGCCATTGGCTGCTTCTGCCTGACCGAGCCCCAGGCGGGCTCCGAGGCCCACAACTTGCGCACCCGCGCCGAACTGCGGGACGGCCAATGGGTCATCAACGGCGCCAAGCAGTTCGTCAGCAACGGCAAGCGGGCGAAACTGGCGATCGTGTTTGCCGTGACAGACCCTGACCTGGGAAAAAAAGGCATCTCGGCGTTCCTGGTACCAACCGATACGCCGGGCTTCATCGTGGATCGCACCGAGCACAAGATGGGCATTCGGGCCTCGGACACCTGCGCGGTGACCCTGAACAATTGCACGGTGCCTGAAGCCAATCTGCTGGGCGCCCGAGGCAAAGGCCTCGCAATCGCCCTCTCCAACCTCGAAGGCGGTCGCATCGGCATCGCAGCCCAGGCCCTGGGTATCGCCCGAGCGGCGTTCGAAGCGGCCCTGGGCTATGCGCGGGATCGGGTGCAGTTCGACAAGGCCATCATCGAACATCAGAGCATTGCCAATCTGCTGGCCGACATGCACACCCGCCTGAACGCGACCCGCCTGCTGGTCCTCCACGCCGCCCGGTTACGCAGCGCCGGCAAGCCCTGCCTGTCGGAAGCGTCCCAGGCCAAGCTGTTCGCCTCGGAAATGGCCGAGAAAGTTTGCTCCTCCGCCATCCAGATTCACGGCGGGTACGGCTACCTGGAGGATTACCCGGTGGAGCGCTACTACCGCGATGCACGGATCACCCAGATCTACGAAGGGTCGAGCGAGATACAGCGGATGGTCATCGCCCGGGAACTCAAACACTACCTGGTGTGAGGGCTTGAAAAGCATCGCGAGCAGGCTCGCTCCCATAGGGATCCGGGTTGTACGCAAGCATTGCATACGACATCCGGCTGTGTGGGAGCGGGCTTGCTCGCGATAGCGTCAGCCAGGTCGACGCGTTACTTGTCCTGGAACTCCGGTGAACGCTTGGCGACGAACGCTGCCATGCCTTCCTTCTGATCCTGCGTGGCGAACGCCGCGTGGAATACTCGACGTTCGAAACGAACACCCTCGGACAGGCTCACTTCAAACGCCCGGTTGACGCTTTCCTTGACCATCATGCTGATCGGCACCGACTTGGAGGCGATCAGCGCGGCGGTTTTCAAGGCGTCGTCCAGCAGTTCATCCGTCGGTACGATCCGCGCCACGATGCCACAACGTTCGGCCTCCACCGCGTCGATGAAACGCCCGGTCAGGCACATTTCCATGGCCTTGGCCTTGCCCACCGCACGGGTCAGGCGCTGGGTACCACCCATGCCGGGCAGCACGCCCAGGTTGACTTCCGGCTGACCGAACCTGGCGTTGTCACCGGCCAGAATGAAGTCGCACATCAGCGCCAGTTCGCAGCCGCCGCCCAGGGCGAAGCCGTTCACGGCCGCAATAATGGGCTTGCGGCGATTCGCCACCCGATCGCTGTCGCTGAACAGGTCATCCAGATAAATCTGCGGATAGGTCAGCTCAGCCATTTCCTTGATATCCGCACCGGCGGCGAAGGCTTTCTTCGAACCCGTCAATACAATGCAGCCGATTTTCGGGTCGGCTTCCAGGCTGTCCAGCGCATGGTTCAGTTCGCTGACGATCTGCGCGTTCAAGGCATTCAGTGCCTGGGGACGGTTGAGGGTGATCAGGCCGACACGGTCTTTGATCTCCAACAAAATCGTTTCGTAATTCATGCAGCACTCCTGTTCAAAGATTGCGCGAAATGACCATGCGCTGAATGTCGCTGGTGCCTTCATAGATCTGGCAGACCCGCACATCGCGGTAGATGCGTTCCAGCGGGAAGTCGTTGAGATAACCGTATCCGCCCAGGGTTTGCAACGCCATGGAGCAGACTTTCTCGGCCATTTCCGAGGCGAACAGCTTGGCCATGGACGCCTCCACCAGCGCCGGTTGGTCGTTGTCCCGCAGGATGGCGGCGTGATGAACCATCTGCCGCGCCACGGCGATCTGGGTCGCCATGTCCGCCAACCGGAACGCCACGGCCTGATGTTCGATGATCGGTTTGCCGAAACTCTGCCGTTCGCGGGCATAGTCCCGAGCGGCCTCGAACGCAGCACGGGCCATGCCCACCGATTGCGCCGCGATGCCGACACGTCCTCCTTCCAGGTTGGCCAGGGCGATCCGGTAACCTTCGCCCTCCTCGCCCAACCGATTGGCCGCCGGCACTTTCACGTCCTCGAAAAGGATCTGGCACGTATCGGAGGCGTGCTGCCCGAGTTTGTCCTCGACCCGCGCCACGCTGTAGCCCGGCGAATCGGTAGGCACGATAAACGCGCTGATACCGCGCTTGCCGGCGCTCGGATCGGTCACCGCGAACACGATCACCACCCCGGCATTCTGCCCCGAGGTGATGAACTGCTTGTTGCCGTTGAGCACGTAATGATCACCTTCCAGGCGCGCCCGTGTCTTGAGGCTGCTGGCGTCCGAGCCGGCCTGGGGCTCAGTGAGGGCGAACGCACCGAGCATCGCCCCACTGGCCAGGGGGGTGAGGAACCGTTCCTTTTGCTCATCGTTGCCAAACTTCAGGATCGGCACGCAGCCCACCGAGTTGTGCACGCTCATGATGGTCGAGCACGCACCATCGCCGGCGGCGATTTCTTCCAGGGTCATGGCATAGGCCAGGTAACCGGTGTCGCAACCGCCCCACTGCTCCGGCACGAGCATGCCGAAAAAGCCCAGCTCACCCATTTCGGCAATGGCCTCCCTGGGGAAACGATGCTCGCGATCCCACTCAGCGGCGAACGGTTTCAGGCGTTCCTGGGCAAAGTCCCGGGCCATGTCACGGATTTGGGTTTGTTCTTCAGTCGGGAGCATGGTGATTCCTTAATACAGGCATTCGACAGCCATGGCCGTGGCTTCGCCGCCGCCGATGCAAATCGCCGCGACACCACGCTTGAGGCCTTTTTGGCGCAGGGCCGAGAGCAGCGTCACCAGGATCCGTGCACCGGATGCGCCAATCGGGTGGCCCAAGGCGCACGCGCCGCCGTGGATGTTGACCTTGTCGTGGGGAATCTCAAGCTTGCCCATGGTCACCAATCCGACCACGGCAAAGGCTTCGTTGACTTCGAACAGGTCCACCTGATCCAGCGACCAACCGGTTTTCTGCATCAATTTTTTCACTGCGCCGACAGGCGCCGTAGGAAACAGGCTTGGTGTGTCGGCAAATGCCGCATGGCCGTGAATCACCGCCAAGGGCTTCAAACCGCGTTGTACGGCCTGGCTCTGGCGCATCAGCACCAGCGCGGCGGCGCCGTCGGAAATGGAACTGGCATTGGCCGCCGTCACCGTACCGCCCTCACGGAATGCCGGTTTGAGGGTGACGATCTTGTCGATCCGCGCCTTGGGCGGCTGTTCGTCGTGGCGTATGGTCACCTGTTCCTTGCCGACCATGACCTGCAACGGCACGATCTCGGCATCGAAGCTGCCGTCCTTGATCGCTTGCTGGGCACGGGTGGTGGAGGCGATGGCGAACGCGTCCTGGGCCTCGCGACTGAAGCCGTTGGCTTCGGCGCAGTCCTCGGCGAAGGTCCCCATCAGGCGCCCCTTGTCATAGGCATCCTCCAGGCCATCGAGGAACATATGATCGAGCACCTTGCCGTGGCCCATGCGCAGGCCGCTGCGGGCGCGATCGAGCAGGTACGGCGCGTTGGACATGCTCTCCATGCCGCCGGCCACCACCACGTCGGCGCTGCCGGCGACGAGCATGTCATGGGCCAGGATCGCCGCTTCCATGCCCGAGCCGCACATCTTGTTGAGCGTGGTGCAACGGGTCGACTTGTCGAGCCCGGCGCCCAGCGCAGCCTGACGCGCCGGGGCCTGGCCCTGGCCGGCCGCGAGCACGCAACCGAACAGGACTTCTTCAACGGCATCGGCGCCGATGCCGGCGCGCTCTACCGCAGCCTTGATGGCGGCAGCCCCCAATTGTGGGGCCGTAAGACTCTTGAGTTCGCCCTGAAAGCCACCCATGGGGGTGCGGACGGCGCTGACGATGACAATCGGATCGTTGGACATGGCTAAGTCCTCCTTCATTTGGCGGCCATGCGCAAGGCACCGTCGAGACGGATCACCTCGCCGTTGAGCATGCTGTTTTCAATGATATGCCGGGCCAACGCCGCATACTCGGCAGGCTTGCCCAGACGCGGCGGGAACGGCACGCCGGCGGCCAGGGAATCGCGCACCTCGGGCGTCATGCCGGCCATCATCGGGGTTTCGAAAATGCCCGGGGCGATGGTCATCACACGGATACCGAAGCGGGCCAGTTCCCGAGCCGCCGGCAAGGTCAGGCTGGCAATGGCCCCCTTGGAGGCCGAATAGGCCGCCTGGCCGATCTGACCATCGAACGCGGCGACCGAAGCGGTGTTGATGATCACCCCACGCTCACCGTCGTCATTGGCTTGGGTCTCGGCAATGGCCGCCGCCGCGAGGCGCATCAGGTTGAAGCTGCCGATCAGGTTGACGTTGATCACTTGGCTGAAGCTTGCCAAGGCATGCGGACCGTTTTTGCCAAGGATCTTCTCGCCGCGCACAATGCCCGCGCAGTTCACCAGTCCGTTCAAGCCGCCAAAGGCGTCGACGGTCGCCTTGACCGCCGCTTCGGCCGCCGCCTCGTTACTGATGTCCGCCACCACGCTCCGGCAGCCCAGTTTTTGCGCCTGGGCGGCCACGGCTTCGGCGTTGAGGTCCACCAACATTACCTTGGCGCCAGCCTTGACCAGCATCTCGCCGGTGGCCGCGCCCAGGCCGGACGCGCCGCCGCTGACGAGGAAAATCTTGTTGTCGATCTGCATCATGGATTCCTTGGGTTCACGCTGAAACGTTCTGCGCCGCGGCCTCTTGAGCCTTGGCGATTTCCTGGTTGCGCAAGATAAAGCGCTGCAATTTGCCGCTGGGGGTTTTGGGCAAGTCGCTGACAAATTCGATTTCACGGGGATAGGCATGGGCTGCCAGGCGCTTGCGCACATGCTGGCGCAGCTCTTCGGCCAGTTCCGGCGCGGCGCGGTATTGGGCGCTGAGCACCACAAAGGCTTTCACCAGCTCGGTACGCTCCGGGTCAGGCTTGCCGACCACCGCCGCTTCGACCACCGCCGGGTGCTCGATCAGGGCGCTTTCCACGTCGAACGGGCCGACGCGATAGCCGGAAGTGGTGATCACGTCATCACTGCGACCGACGAAGCTGATGCTGCCGTCAGGGTTGAGCTCGACGGTATCACCGCTCAGGTAGTAATCACCGACGAACGCCTTGGTGGGGCCGCCCTCGTAGCCGGCGAACCAGCACATGGGGGACTGGCGGCGATCGATGGCGAGAATGCCCGGTTGCCCCACGCCCAATTCCCGTTGGTTTTCATCCAACACCACGATCCTGTGGCCCGGCGAGGCGAAACCGGCCGCGCCGAGATGAACCGGATGATCGAGCCCGTGGTGGTTGCACAGCACCATGCCCAATTCGGTCTGGCCGTAATGGTCGTGGATCACTACGTCGAGATTGTCGGCGAACCAGCGGATCACCTCTGGGTTCAACGGCTCGCCGGCGCTGCTGACGATGCGCAGCTTGCCTTTGATCGACCGGGCGAATTGTTCGCCTCCGGCAATCAACAGGCGGTAGGCCGTGGGTGAGCCCGTCAGGTTGGTAATGCCGTATTTATTGATCACCCGGCAAGTGCTTTCCAGGGTGAACGGGCCGTCGTAGAAGGTAATCGGATGCCCCACGGCCAGGGGGCCGGTCACGCCGAAATAGATGCCATAGGCCCAGCCCGGGTCGGCGACGTTCCAGAAGGCGTCTTCCGGACGCAGGTCAACGGCGTCGCGGGTGTAGCTCTGGAACGCGACGATGGCCTTGAGCGGCACCGACAGCGCCTTGGCCGGCCCGGTGGTGCCGGAAGTGAACATCAGCAGGAAGGGGTCTTCACCGGTGAGCATGACCGGTTCACAGTGACTGGGGCGGTTCGCCACTTCAGCCCAGAAGCTGAAGTCGCCTCGCACGATCCCCTGCCCTTTGGCGCCGCCTACCGTGACAATGGTCGGGCAACCGGCGACTTCGTCGAGCTTGGGGCGGTTGACCGCGTCAGTGACGACGATACGTGCCCCGGAGCTGCCGAGACGATGCTCGATGGCCTTGGGGCCGAAGGCAGTGAACAGCGGCTGGTACACCGCCCCGATACGCCAGGTGGCGAGCACCACGATCAGCAATTCAGCGGTGCGCGGCAGCAGCCCGGCGACCTTGTCGCCCTTCCCTACGCCCTGGGCCAGGAGAAAATTGGCGAAACGTGCCGCGTTGTCCTGCAAGTCGCGGTAGGTCCAGGTCGCATCGCTGCCATCGCGGCCCTCCCAGAACAGGGCGATACGGCCAGGCAGGGCGTGCCGGTCGCAACACTCGACACAGGCGTTCATCGCCTCGAGCGAGCCGTACAGCGCGGCGTTGACAGTGTGCTGGTAATCGAACTGCGACGTGGCGGACGAGTAATCGCGCATGACCAGAATCCCTCTGTACTTTTTATTGGTGGGGGAACCGTAAACAGCAGGGAAATACTCGCGCCGAAGGGCTTGGGCGGCAATGGTCAAAGCCATCAAGTTGCTTGACTGGTTTGGCCATGGTTGGAGTGTTGCGTTGTCAGTGAGGCAGCTTGTGGGAGCTGAGCTTGCTCGCGATAGCGGTGGACCGGCTTGCATTCATGTCGAATGTACCGCAGTCATCGCGGGCAAGCCTTGCTCCCACAGCGAGGTGTCAACTACGGCAAAGGACGCCGCCAGGCAAAAGTATAGACCTTGTCCGGCGCTGAAGGCTGGCACTGCCGGTTATCCGCATCGACCCCGACCAGGAACCACTCGGCCCTTGAGGTTTCGCCGACGCGGCGCGCCTTTTGCGGGTCGTAACAACGCGCCAGCTCCCGCGCCGGTACCAGAGCATGGGCCTGGGGATGGCTACGCAGCCACAGAGCCGATTGTTCCAGGGACTGATTGCTATGGAAGCCAAAATGCACAATGGGTTGCCGAGCGAACAACCAGTGTCCTTCGCGCCAGCTCACCAGCACCAGATCGGCATTGCCGGTCAGTCGCGCCACCTCGCCCATGATCGTTTCGTGGGGGTTGATGCCTTCTTTGTGGGGCTCGATGAAGCCGCGTGCGCACCAGGCACCCAGCCACAGCGCCGTCAGGACAGTGACCACCGTTCGCCCCCTCGGGCGCTGGCTGAACCAACGGCGCAGCAGCCAGGGAATGAGCGGCGCCACCAGCAGGACCAAGGCCGGCACTGCGGGAAAGATGTACAACTTGCGCTTGCCACTGCTGAGGCTGAAAAACAGCAGCACCAGTACCACCCAGCCAAGCAGCACCAGTACCCGCCCGTCGTGCTTGAGCAATTGCTTGCGCCAGGCCGGTACCAACCAGGGCAGCCACAAAAAGATCGGTAACCAGTACTTGGGGATCACCTGGGCGAAGAAATACCAGAACGGTTCGCGGTGCTCCCAGGCGCTGGCATAACGGCCAGCGGTTTGTTTGAACAGGATTTCCTGGATGTAGGCCAGGCTGTCGGTGCCGCCTTGCCAGACGACCACCAGCAACGGCCCGAGCCATACCGCGATGGCGGCCAATGCCACCAGCAGTCCCAGCCACCAGGCGACTGCCTTGCCGGGCATCGGCACCACGCCCCTCCAACCTTTGCGTACCGCATAGGCGTAGGGAATCAACATCAGCGCCGGCAGAAAGCCCACCCCCTTGCTGATGATCCCGAAGCCCATCGCCGCGCACGCCAGGTAATACCAACGCCAGGCGGGACCGAGCAACAGATGGCGGCATAAGCCATAGATCCCGAGTACCGTCCAGAGGGCCAGGAACCCGTCGATCTGCCCGGTTCGCAGGATGCTGTAGGTCTGGTAGGTCGCCAGGAACAGCAGCGCGGCGATCACCCCGATCCGCCGTCCCCATAACCGTCGGCTCAAGTCATACAGGCAGGCCGTCGTCACGGCCCCGGCCAGCAAGGCCGGCAAATACAGGGCCACTTTCGGCCAGTGGGTCAGTTGCACGAACAGCGCGACGGCCCACATGAACAGCGGCGGTTTGTCCGCATAGATTTCGCCGGCACGATGGGGAATGAACCATGAACCGTTCTGCAGCATTTCCAGGGCAACGCCGAGGAAACGCTCTTCATCGACGTTCATCGGCTGGCGCCAGCCCAGGCCGGCTCCCACCATGACCAACGCCAACAGCACCAGCGCAAGCAGCTCCCGCCGCGAGGAAGACAGTCGTATTCGCACCCGGTCAGCCCTTGTTACCCAGTTCGCCGCTGTTGCGCTCTTGATGCCTGGCAATCAATTGCAGGTTGCGCAGGTAGACGATGAAACCGAAGGACTGGCCGACAATGAACACCGGGTCTTGGCGGTAAATCGCGTATGCCAGCAGCAGTGCGCTGCCAACGATGCTCAAGTACCAGAACCCAACGGGAATCAGGCTGCGTTTCTTGTATTCGCTGTACAGCCACTGCAAGGCGAAACGCCCGGTGAACGCCAATTGCCCGCCGAAGCCGACCACCAGCCATAACGATTCTCTGCCCATGTCAGACCTCGGTTTCCTGTGCGTTGACGTCAAGACGGGTGCGTTTGATCAACCACCACACCCCGAACAGATCGAGAATACCCACCAGCGCCCGGTCGAGGTTCCCATACTTGGATACCCCTGCCCCGCGCTCGCGATGGTTCACCGGTTGGACCAGCATCCGCCCGTTGTGGCGACGGATCAGCGCGGGAATGAAGCGATGCATGTGATCGAAGTACGGCAGACGCAGGAACGCCTCGCGCTCGATCAGTTTGATCCCGCAGCCGGTGTCAGGCGTCTGGTCTTTCAGCAGGCTGGCGCGCAGTTTGTTGGCCCATCGCGAGGCCCAACGTTTGCTCGCCGGGTCACGACGGTTGACCCGATGTCCCGCCACCAGCTTGACGCCACCAGGCTTGCCCTCGGAACCGCGCACCCGTTCAAGCATTTTCGGAAGATCCGCCGGATCGTTCTGGCCGTCGCCATCGAGGGTCGCCAACCAATGTCCGCGCGCCACTTCGGCGGCATGGAAAACCGATGTGCTTTGACCCAGGGAGCGGGCATGACTGAGCACCCGCAACTGGCGGTAACCATTGCCCTGCAGCGCGCGCAGTTCAGCGGCGGTGGCGTCGGTGCTGCCATCGTCGACCACGATGACTTCGAAGGCCTCGTCGGCCAGCGCCGTACGAACTTCCTCCAACAGTGGAACAAGGTTGCCTGCTTCGTTTTTGGCCGGAATCAGGACCGACACATAAGGGGTTTCGTGCATGACATTCCAGTAAGAATCGGAGGCTAGACGCCGTAATAACTGCGGTACCAATCGACAAATGACTGCACACCGACGGGCACCGCGACCTGCGGGCGAAACCCCACCCGCTCTTCCAGTTCGCGTGTGTCCGCCCAGGTGTCAACCACATCGCCCGATTGCAACGGCAGGAAATTTTTAATCGCACGCATGCCCAACGCCTCTTCGAGGCATTCGACAAATTGCAGAAGCTTCACCGGAGAACCGAAGCCGATGTTGTAGACCTTGTTCGGTACCCCGGCGCCATTGGTGGGCGGCAGCGGTATCAAGCGCACCAGCCCCTCGACGATGTCATCGATGTAGGTGAAATCGCGAGACATCGCGCCCTCGTTATAGAGATCAATGGCACGGCCACCAAGAATCGCCTCTGTGAACTTGAACGGGGCCATGTCAGGCCGCCCCCAAGGTCCATACACCGTGAAAAAACGCAGGCCGGTGGTGGGAATCCCATAAAGATGGGAATAAGCGTGGGCCATCAGCTCATTGGCGCGCTTGGTGGCGGCATAGAAGGAAACCGGTTGGTCGACGGAGTCAGTCGTCGCATACGGCATACGTTCATTCAACCCGTACACGGAGCTGCTCGAAGCGAAAATCAGATGCTCAGGCCTGTGGGCGCGGCAGGCTTCCAGCACATTGAGAAACCCCACCAGATTGCTTTGCGCATAAATATCGGGGTTGTCGAGGGAATGGCGCACCCCGGCCTGGGCGGCCAGGTGCACGACACAGTCGAAGGCGTCTTCGGCAAACAGATCCAGCAGCGCTTGTTTGTCGGCCACATCCAGTAATCGAAAACGAAAATGGTCATGGACAGCCAACTCCGACAGTCGGGCCTGTTTCAACTCAACGCTGTAGTAGCCGTTGAGGTTATCGAGGCCGATGACCTGATGACCGTCATGACACAGCCGCCTGGCCGTATGGAAACCAATGAAACCTGCCACGCCGGTGACCAGTATTTTCATAGGTCCGGTCCTTGTGGACCTTGACCAACAGCAGGATTGGAAACGGTTTTCAAACCGACATCGCCGCTACCTGAAACGGTCGCTCGCATACACTACTCTGCCTGATGATCTGGCTTTTCCAGCGCCTGCAGAGGCTTATATCAAACAAAAATGACGGTTTTATGAGGGAAAAGAGACAAGGGGGACGGATGAAAAAAGCGCGGCGAGCGGGTCAATCAGGTTCGTTGAGAATCAGGCTCCGATAATGTCCCGGATTGGAGCCCGACCACTTGCGAAAGGCCTTGTAGAACGAGCTTGCATCGGCGAACCCGAGTCGCGAGGCAATTTCGACGAAACTGACGGCAGGCTCGGCCAGCCAGGCAATTGCCAGTTCCTTGCGCACACTGTCCTTGAGCCCCTGGTACGTCTGCCCCTCGTCCGCCAGGCGTCGGCGCAGGGTCGAAGCGGAAACGCACAGCTGCTGGGCCAGGGCCTCGGTCTCCGGCCATTGTTGGGCGGGCAGTTGCCGCAGATCGTGGCGGATGCGGCTGGCCAGGCTTTGCGGGTTGCGGTATTTGACCAGGATATTGGCCGGGGCCTGGGCGAGGAAACGCTTGAGTTCATCGGCGTTGCGCCGGATGGGAAGGTCCAGGCAGTCGGCCGCGAGGATCATTCGCGTACGGGGCCGGCCAAAACGCAGGTTCTGGGAGAACATCACCCGGTAGTCGTCACAAAAATCCGGTTCGCTACAGCGCAACTCGATAGACAGAATAGGAATGCGCCGTCCGGCCAACCAGCAGGCCACCCCATGGACGATCATCCAATAGGTGAAATACGTGAAAGCCCGACGGGGTTCCCGGTTGTCTTCCAGCAGAACGATTTCCGCCAGGCTCTGCTGGCGGACCCACTGCGCCGGCAAGTGTTCGAGCATCAACGACAGAAAACCCAGCCCTACCGTCAATCCGGCCGCCAGCGTCGGCTGGGCCATGGCGCACTGGCAGAAAAACGCCAGGCTTCCGGACTTGAGCTTGCGCGGGTCCATGCCAAAAAACTCGTCGTCGGTGCGTCGGGCCAGCGAACGCCAGAGCCGTGCGTAGGCATGGGCCGGGACACGCGCCTGGGGATCGGCGAGCAGCGCCGGAGCGATGCCGACCTTGCTCAAGACCTCATCCGTCGCCGGACCGGGGGCGCAGCTCTGCAGCAGCGCTTCGCGCACCAACTGGACAGAGATGGTGTCTTTCTCGGACATGGCGCCAGTATTCACAGGATCCGGTAAAGCAGCCGTTCTATCCGTACCCGGCTGACCCGTTTCAGGAACTTGGCCACAGCTGCCGGGTAGTCCGGCAGGGTTTCCAGGTCCAGGTAGCGTTCTATCCGATGGGTGTGTCGGTAGATCTGCTCAAGCTCGGCCCGGCGTGGCGCCAGCAACTCACCCTTGGGATCGTCCAGCAGCAAGGCGTTTTCCAGGTCGAGACGAAAGGCACGCGGGTTGAGGTTGTTGCCGGTCAGCAAGGTGTAGCGCTCGTCGACCCACATGCCCTTGAGGTGATAGCTGTTGTCGCCGTCACGCCACAGGTGCAGGTTCAACTGGCCGCTGTCGATGTAGCGCTGATGCCGCTTGGCGAAGCGCCGCAAGCTGATTTCGTAGAGATATGGCAGCGCCGCGATGATCTTGAACGGCTCGCTCGGTGGGATGAAAAAGTCGTTGGCGGTCTTGTCGCCCACGATGATGTCGATTTTCACCCCGCGCGCCAGGGCACGGTTGAGCTCGCGGGTCACGGCCAGCGGCAGGTTGAAATACGGGGTGCAGATCGTCAGTTGCTGGCGACTGCTGGCGATCAATTCAATGATGACACGGCTCAACGGGTTGTTCTTGCCGACGCCCAGCAGCGGGCTCACCGATAACCCACTCTTGTCGAGGCTACCGGCCGTGGTGTCATAGGCCGCGTACTTGAGGCGGCTGCGCAAGTCGCCGATGTCCTTGCGCAAGCTGCGGGTGCTGGGCGGGTTCGGCAGGTCCAGGCGATGGACAGCCTTGGAAGCCACCAGGCCATGCTCCACCAGATGATGCATGGAGTCGGCCAACGCAGCGTTCTGCAGCAAGTGATAGCGGTCGTAGCGGTATTTCTCGAACTTGTGCAGGTAGACGTTATTGAGGCTGGCGCCGCTATAGAGCACACAGTCGTCGATCACGAAGCCTTTCAAATGCAACACGCCGAACAGCTCGCGGGTTTGCACCGGTACGCCGTAGATCGGCACTTCGCTGGCGTGCAGACGCGTCTGCTCCTGGTACCACGCCGAGTTGCCCGGCTGTTTCTTGGCACCAATCAGCCCACGCTGAGCCCGCAACCAGTCCACCACCACGACCACGTCCAGTTCCGGTCGAGCGGCTTTGGCAGCATGCAAGGCATCGAGGATTTCCTGGCCCGCCTCGTCCTGTTGCAAGTACAGGGCGACGATGTAGATACGCTGCGTGGCCTGGGCGATTTTCTCCAGCAGGCAACGGCGGAACTCGGCGGCGCCATCGAGGATGGTCACGGCATCGGCGGTCAGTGCGAAGCTGCGCAATTTTGGCAGCAGGGTGCGTTTGAAGAGCGACGGCATTAAGACTCGCAAAAGGTCGGTCCGAAGAGCCGATGAGCTTACACCATGATGAGCGGGTTTTGGAGCCACCGTCGGCAAACAGAGTGCCCACAAAAATAAAACTTGACCAAGGAGAACGATCGTTCTACTGTTTCTCCATGAACGAAATCATCAGTAATGAAACACGAGACATCATCCTCGATGTCGCCGAAAAGTTGATCTATAAAAGTGGCATCGCCGCCACTGGCATGGACCTTCTGGTCAAGACCGCCGGCGTCTCCAGGAAGAGCATCTATCGCTATTTCGCCAACAAGGACGACCTGATCGTGGCCGCCCTCAAGCGACGGGACGAGCGTTGGATGCGCTGGTTCAGCACGGAAGTCGACAAGGCCCTGAACCCGAGGGCACGGCTGTTGAACCTGTTCACCGTGCTCAGGGGCTGGTTTGACAGTGAAGGTTTTCGTGGCTGCGCATTTATCAACACCAGCGGCGAGACCGGCGACCCGAGCGATCCGGTACGCCAAGTGGCCAAGTTGCACAAACAGAAGTTACTCGACTATGTCACCCGACTTTGTGTCGAACAAGGCGCAGAAGATCCGGATGCCCTGGCCCGACAATTACTGATCTTGATCGACGGCGCTATTACTGTCGCGCTGGTGATGGGTGACCCCCGTGCCGCCGATAACGCCCGGGCCATGGTAGACACGTTGTTGATCGAAAAGAAGTCTGAAAACGCACCCCGTTGAACCGCTGTAAAACTCAATTCAACACCCACTGGAGATTAGCCATGTCGTCCACCGCCGAACTACGCCCACCGTTGCCGCCTTTCACCCGTGAGTCAGCCATCGAGAAAGTCCGCCTGGCCGAAGACGGCTGGAACTCCCGCGATCCACAGCGGGTGTCCCTGGCCTATACCCTCGACACCCAATGGCGCAACCGCGCCGAGTTCGTTCATGGCCGGGAGGAAGCCAAGGCGTTCCTGACGCGCAAATGGGCCAAGGAGTTGGACTATCGCCTGATCAAGGAACTCTGGGCCTTCACCGACAACCGCATCGCCGTGCGCTACGCCTACGAATGGCACGACGACTCGGGCAACTGGTTCCGCTCCTACGGCAATGAGAACTGGGAATTCGACGAGAACGGCCTGATGCGCAACCGCTATGCCTGCATCAACGACCTGCCGATCCAGGCCAGCGAGCGCAAATTCCATTGGCCCCTGGGCCGCCGCCCGGATGATCATCCTGGATTGTCCGAGCTTGGGCTGTAGCCCCCATTCAAATCTGTGGGAGTTCTGCTTGCTCGCGATGAGGCCAGCCCGTCCAACATCGGCGGCATAGAAAGACCGCTATCGCGGGCAAGCCTTGTTCCCACAGGCGCCATGTTCCTGTCAGATGTGCCGCGAACCTCAATGACTGATCAGAAACTCCAGCAGCGTAGCCGCGCAAGCCTCGATGCTGCCCTCCAGGATCAGTTCATACCCATGGGGTATTCTCGGTGGGAATCGCGATGCAACCGCCCAGCGCCGAGATCCCGCCGCCCATGACCGCACTGGCGTCACTGGCAAAATCCACCAATAACGCAAATTGCGGGCTCAATCCGCAGCGTTCGCCGGCACGGTACAGTCGGTCGGCGATCTCACGGCTGTAGCAGCCGTTCTGGTCCCCCGTGCTGATGATCGGATCGACGCTCAGTCGAGTCCCGTACTCTTGCGCCACCGGCCCGACCTCCACGGCCACGGTCACTTCCCCCGGCAGATGACTGGCGGCGTACAGAGCCCCGGCGTTGGACTCTTCCTCTTGGGTGGTAAAGACAAAATACACTTCGCCGGCCAGCGCTTCACGGCGTCCCGCCAGCAACGCAGCCGCCTGGAGCGTGGCGGCCATGGGTGCGCGGTCATCGAGGAAGTGCGCGGCAATGGCATCTCCCACACGAAACGGCCGGCGCCAATGCTGGCTCAACACCACCCGCGTACCGGGACGCACGCCATGCTCGCGCAATTGCTCGGGCGAACACCGGGTGATGACATGCACATCCCCCCAATGCACATTCCCGGACAGGACATCCGCGCCCTGGTGAGTTTCACCCGTGCTGTGCATGGAGCCGAACGACAATACGCCAGGAATGAAGTCCCGGTCGCCCAGGATGTCCACTGGGCAGACGCCGAAGTTGACCGGATTGGCGCCCCCCAACGCCACCACCCGCAACGTGCCATCCGGTTCGATGCGTTTGACCAGCATGGCGATTTCATCCAGATGAGCCATGATTCTGACGGGCGTCCGGGTTTCGCTTGCCTTGGCGGTCCCGTTGATCAAGCCGATCACATTGCCGGCCGGATCGACCCAGGTCTTGTCGCAATGGGGCTTGAGTGCCTGCAGGCAAATGGCTCGTACTTCATGTTCCTGCCCGCCCGGACCGCGGGCCATCAACAACGTTTCCAGCAAAGATAATGTAGACAGGTTCGTTTGCATCGACGGGAATCTCCTTATGCTTGCCACGAGGCCCGTCGCCGTGCCGATGCCGGAGCGAACCGCAACGTGCCTGTCCTTCTTGAGGCCTCCAGCGGTTGAATAATTTGATCGGATCGAGGAAAACCGGACGAGCGGGCCACGCCGGCTAGCGGACAAGTGGCCTCGAGGGAGGGGTTGACCACAGTAGCGCCAGGCATCACATTGCCTGGGCCGCCCATGGCTTGGGCGGTTTCGTTATGTCGTCGATCTTGTGGAGCCCATGACCGCGTCGATCCCGATCCGCCCCCCCTGCCCGCCCGGCGTCTGCGATTGCGGGCGCGATGCGTTGCTGGAAACCCCCGGCGGCGATTTGCGTATTCTTTGCTTGAACCGCCAGGAAGAAAAACGCCTGCTCGAACGCCTGGAAAACATCCAGGACCTGGCCGAACTGGAGCGGCTTCAACAGCGTCTTTACGAGAATCTCGGGGTGCGCCTGACCATCGAACCCGGCTACAACGAAGTGCGGACCATGCGCGGCATCGCCATCGAGTTCCAGCCGCAACCCGGCCTGTGCCGCAAGATCCGCCAGTCGATCCCGGCCGCCATTCGCCGTGGCCTGGAAAAACGCCCGGAAATCGCCTGGCGATTGCTGGACGCCCACGATCTGTTCCGCGATGCCTGACCCTAGGCTCTGTATGAAAAGTCTTGAGACGAAGGTCAGGCAAGGCGAAAACAGCCGAGCAAGCGCAGTGTACTGGAGTACATGAGCATTGCGAGGCTGTTTTCAACGCAGCATGAACGAGTATCAAGGCTTTTCGTACAGAGCCTAGGCGTGCTCCATCCCTGGAGCCGTACGACGCTTAGAAATCGATAGTCGCTGACAGCAGGTACGTACGCGGTGTCGACAGGGTCAAGCCCGGCTCACTGTCATCCGAGGCCCCGGCCGAACTCCAATAGCGTTTGTCCGCGACGTTCTCGATGTTGGCGCGCAGGGTGATGTTCTTTTCGTCGACCTTGAATCCGTAGCGGGCGCCGACATCGAAACGGAACCAGGAATCGATTTCCTTATCGTTGGATTGATCCAGGTACTGCGAGCTGGAGTAGATGCCGCGACTGGTCAGCGTCAAGCCTTGCAGGGTCGGCACGTCCCACTCTGCGCCCAGGTTGACGTTGTATTTCGGCGTGGCCGGTGCGCGGTTGCCGTCGAAAGCTCCACCGGTGGTATCGGTCAGTTCGCTGTCGATGTACATCACGCCGCCGAGCAAACGGGTGCCCTTGAGTGGCTCACCGAAGACGCTCAGCTCCACGCCCGTGTTTTCGCGCTTGCCGTTCGGGCCGAAGACACGTGTCGTTGCATCGGTCGCGTAGGCCGGCTGCTTGATTCGGAACAACGCGGCGGTCAACGCGAACGGGCCAGCATCATACTTGGCACCGACCTCGACCTGACGGCTGATGAACGGCGGGAAGATCTGATCTTCGTTGACCGACGTCGAAGGCGCGATCTTGCCCTGGCTCAGGCCTTCCATGTAATTGGCATACAGCGACAGTTTGTCGGTGGCCTTGAACAGAATACCGCCCGATGGCGAAACCTTTTCTTCATCGTAAGCCGTAGGCCCCTTGACGCCATCCGACCAGTCGTCGACCTCGACCCGTTGCCAGCGGGCACCGAGGGTCAGCAGCAACCGATCATCGAAGAAACCCAGCGTGTCGGACAATGCCACGCCACTGAAGTGGTTCTCGGTGTAGACCTTTGGATCCGGACGCGTAGGGACGTTCGGGGTCGGTGTTTCCACCGGGTCATAGAGGTTGCTGCGACCGTTGGCATAGCGAGCGCCGCCATTGGTGAAATCCATGTAGAAATAGCTGGCGGCCAGGTTGACCTCGTGACTCACCGGGCCCGTATGGAACCAGTTGCGTACCCCGATGTTAGCCGTCTGGACACTCTCGTCACGGGTGAAGTCGCGGGGAGACACGGTGAAATCGCCGGCGGCGTTGGTGACCAGAACATTGTGCCGCAAGAAGTCATGGCGACTTTCGCGCGCGCCGACACCGCCATACAGCATCACGGAATCGCTGACGTCGTATTCGGCATTCACGGTACCGAAGGTGTCCTCGGTGCGCGCCTTGCTCCAGGGTTGCGCATAGTTGCTGCGTACGTCGCTGGCATGGGGGATCGGTGCTGCGGCGGCAACCTGCACGCGTTCCTGCGGCGCGTCGGTGTCGCGTTCGGTGTGCCCGATATCGGTGGACAGACGCAGGCGTTCGCCACGGTAATCCAGGCCCAGTACAGCCATCTCGCGGTCCACGCTCTGGTGATCCCACTCGGTGTCGCCAGACTGTTTCACGCCGTTGAAGCGGATACCGAACTGGTTGTCTTCACCAAAACGCCGGCCAACATCCACGGCACCGCCCAGCTGGTTGTTGGACGCATAGCTGCCGGTGAACGAGGTGATGGGTTTGTCGCTCGCACGCTTGGGCACCACGTTGATGCCGCCGCCCACGCTGCCCCGTGGCGATATCCCGTTGATCAGTTGGGTCGGGCCCTTGAGGATGTCGACGCGGTCGGCCATTTCCATGTCGATGGTGTAAGTCGGCAGGACGCCGTAGAGACCGTTATAGGCCACATCACTGTTGAACAGGCTGAAACCGCGGATGGTGAATTGTTCATAGCGGCCGCCCGCCGGGTTGGTTGCACGAACCGAAGGGTCGCTGGCGATCAGGTCGCCCAGGGTCCGCGCCTGCTGGTTCTTGACCGCTTCGCTGGTGTAAGTGGTCATGCTGAAGGGGGTTTCCATGAAATCCCGCGATCCCAGCAAACCTTGTGAGCCACGGCGCGCCACCTGGCCGCCGGCGTATACGTCGCCACCCGAGGAAGCGCCGACTCCGACAATCGAGGTGGGCGCCAGTTGCAGGCTACTGCCCTGCGGCGCGGGCATCAGGATATAGGCCTGCTCACCCACCGGCTGCAATTGCAGACCGGAGCCCTGTAACAGCCGGGCGAAGCCCTCCTCCACGCCATATTCCCCTGAAAGGCCTGGGCTGTTGCGGCCACCGACCAGGGACGGGTCCACCGAAAGATTGACCCCCGCAAGGCCGGCAAACCGGGTCAGCGCGGCGCTGAGACTGCCGGCCGGCACCTGATAGCTGCGCCGGGCGGCTTCTTCAGCCTGGCTGGAGGAAATCACGAGGGGACTGGCACTCAGGCTCAGCATGAGACTCAGGCTCAACAGCGGACGCCAGCCGGCGAAGGCCGGGCGAAAGCGCAAAGGTACTGCTACGGACATGGGAGAGAGCTCTCGTTTTTGTTCACTTGCCTTGAATGACAAGCGAGACAAAAAAAGGGGACAGGCTTCAGGCAATATTTTTACGAGGCACCAGCGTGACCCAGTACCGGGTGCGCATTCGAACTTCCAACGGCAGGCTGGCCGCGAGCAGCCCAAGGATTCGATCGGTGTTCTCCAGGCGGAAGCTGCCGGTCACCCTCAGCGACTCCAGGGTTTCGTCCCAGCGCAAGACGCCCGGACGATAGCGATCCAACTCACGGAGAAAATCCCCCAGCGGCTGGTTCTGCGCCACCAGTACACCGTCTCGCCAGCCCAACTGAGCCACATCGAAGGCACTCAGCGGGCCCGCGCCGGCGGTCTGCAAACTGACTTGCTGGCCCTTCTCCAACGTCAGTGAAAGCCCCTGTAGCGGCTGCAATTGCACTGAGCCGCCGAGCACCGACACCTGACAGCCGTGCGAGCTCAGCCGCACGCAGACTTCGCCACGATTGAGCGTGATCGCTCCATAGGGTGCCTCGATGGTCAGCGGCGTATTGCCCGCGACCGTCAGGGCGATTTCACCTTGCACCAGCGTCAGTCGCCGTGCCTTGAGATCCAGATCCACAGCGCTGTCGGTATTCAACCGCAACAGGCTACCGTCCACCAGCGACCAGCGCCGCTGTTCTCCGGTGCCAGTGTGCAAATCGGCCCGCCAGGCTTCCAGCGGCAGTTCTCGCCCCAGCATCCAGACGGCCGGGACCAACGCAGCAACGCCCAGGGCCCGCTTGAGTACGTCGCGACGAGGCAGGGCTGGACGATCCAGTGTCGCCATGCCCAACGCGGGCGGCACCCCGGCAAATCGCTGGCGCAATCGCAGGGCTTTTTGCCACGCCGCCTCATGCTGAACACTGCTGTCACGCCAGCGTTGCAGACCGGCGGAATCGAACTCGCCATCACCAAACTCCATCATGGCCAGCCAGCGAGCCGCCGCCCGGGCCACTTCCCGGGCTTCGAGCGAAGGAGCCGGCTTCATCAGAAGTCCACCAACAGGCAATGCTCGTAAGCCTGGGCCATGTAACGCTTGATGGTGCGCTCGGATACTTGCATGCGCTCGGCGATCTCGCGGTAACCCAAACCTTCGAGCTGGCTCCACAAAAAGGCCCGCCGCACCAGGGGCGGCAGGCCATAGAGCAATTCGTCCAGGGCGTGCAGGGTTTCCAGGAGCAACCAGCGTTGTTCGGGCGACGGTACGCATTCTTCGGGCAGGCTCGCCAAGGCATCGAGATAAGCCTGCTCCAGGTTGCGCCGGGTGTAGAAATTACTCAGTAACCGTTTGCCGACCGTCAGCAGGTAAGCGCGCGGTTCGTGCAGGTCAACCAAGGGCTGAGCGCTGGCCATTACGCGCAAAAAGGTATCCTGGCGCAGGTCCGCCGCATCCCAGGCGTTGCCCATGCGTCGTCTCAACCAGCCTTCCAGCCAGCTTCCGTGATCACGGTACAACGCATGCAGGGAGTGCTCCGTCGGCGTAACTGCGTCAGACATGTCAAGAAGCCCTGCACTTGGAATGACTTAAATGAGACTGATTCTAATTAATATTCATGTGCTATTCCAAGTCCTTTGTGCTGGCAAAGGTGCAGGTACGCGTTGCAGAGTTTTTTTCCGGCATAGACAAGCGCCCCTGACGTCAGGGGCGCTTGTGCAACGCGGCAATCAGTGGCTGGCGTGCAGCACTTTCGGCACTTCCGGCATGGCCGAAGAGTGATGGTTGATGATCTTCCACTGCCCGTCCAGGCGTTCATACAGGAAGGTGTAGCGCGCCTGGACGTCCTTCTTGCTGCCGTCGGCATTGGTCAAGGTAAAGGTGTACACCCCGCTATCCATGGCCGCGTCGGGGCCCAGGCGATGGATTTCCCGGAAATTGATCGTGCCGACCGGCTTGCCCATCAGGAAGTGGTCAAAATAATCCTGGATTTCGGCAGGCGTGGTGCGCACTTTGTTGGACAGCGTCGGCTGGAGCATGGCGTCCGGCGCATAAAGGCTCGTCATCGCGCTAGCGCTGCCGGTCTTGAGGGTAGCGTTCCACTTGTCGAACAGACCGGCGATCTCACGGTCTTTCTCGTTCTTCGGCTGTTCGGCGACGGTGCGATACACGTAAGGCGTGGCATCGACGGCGTGGGCGAAGGGTGTGGTCAGTACGAAAAAAGTGGCCAGGGCGAGGGTTTTCATTTTCATCGTGGCGTTTCTCTGAGTTTAAATGCAGGGGTTCAAATGCAGGGGTTCAAAACGCATGGGTTTCGATGGCCCAACTTTGCCGCCCGCCCGTGCCGCCGCCATCGGCCATCCGGTGTCGATCGCCTATGCCGTTCGGCAGATACGCCCGGCATCGATGACACGTTCTAATATCGGCACCGCGACCGTTCCGGTCCCCTTTCACGCTGGAGCCCCTCATGCAAAGCCCACCCCATGAGCCCGGCAGCGCCCTGGCCATCCGTACCCAATATCGCCAGTCGCAAAGCCGAGCCGCACGCCTGGGTCTGTTATTGGGAACCGGTCATGAGCTGACCCGCCTGCCATTGGCCCAGATGCGCCAGCGTGTCGTATTGCGGGCATGCGCGTTCATGGCGATGGACCATGGCCTGCTGCTGGCGTGGACGCCTGACAAACCCGTGCAGACCCTGGCCAGCCACGGCAGCGGCGAACGGCTTGCCTGGCTCGCCAGCCTGGGCCATGCACCCTGGCCCGACCCACAATGGCTGGAATATCCCGGCAGCGTCCTGCCCCAAGTGCTGCGGGTGCCGCTGCGTGCGTCCGACGGGACGGTGTTCGGCGTTCTGCTGCTGGGCAATAGCGTGAACATCAGTTCGCCGGACAGTGAAGACATCGACTCACTGCAATTGCTCTCGACCTTGTTGGCGGCGCATCTGGAAAACCATCGGCTGCTCGAAGCCCTCCAGGCCCGCGAGCGCACCATGTCCGAGCTGGTCCATCGTCTGTTCAGCGCCCAGGAAGACGAGCGCAAGCGCGTGGCCTACGACCTGCACGACGGGCTGGCGCAGAATCTGGCCGGCCTGCATCAACGCTTGCAGGGATTTGCCGGTCGCTGCCCGGCCCTGCCGCCGGACCTTGCCAACGAGCTGCACACCATCCTGGCCCTCGCCAAGGGCTGCGTCGGTGAAGGTCGACAATTGATCAGCGGGCTGCGCCCCCATGTGCTGGACGATTTTGGCCTGTACAAGGCGGTCGACAAGGAAGCCGACCGCCTGCGGGAGGCAGGCCTGACGGTGAGTTGGATCGAACACAGCACGGCTCGCCTGCCCGGGCAGGTGGAGATCGCCCTGTTCCGCATTGCTCAGGAAGGGATCAACAACGTCCTCAAGCATGCTCGGGCCAGTCATGTCTGCCTGGGGCTTTGCGTAAGCGACGATCAGGCCTCCCTGCGGGTCGAGGACGACGGCCGTGGCTTTGCCCTCGAACAACCGATCGAAACCCAGGGCGGCTGCCATCTCGGGTTGGCCGCCATGCAGGAACGCGCCAGCCTTCTGGGCGGCCAGTTGACCTGTGTCAGCCAGCCGGAGGGTGGAACCCGCTTGTTGACCCAAGTACCTTTGCCGCCCCATGGAGTACACCCATGATTGCTCCATTACGCCTGCTGTTGGCCGACGATCACGAAGTCACCCGCACCGGCTTCATCACCATGCTGGCCGGCATACCGGGGTTCGAGGTCGTCGGCCAGGCCCGCGATGGCCAGGAAGCCCTGGATCTGTGCGAACGGCTGCAACCGGACATTGCTATCCTCGATATCCGCATGCCCGTGCTCAATGGGCTGGGTGCGGCACGCATCCTGAGGCAGCGCCAACCCGGGATCAAAGTGATGATCTTCACCATGGACGACAGCCCCGATCACCTGGAAGCCGCCATTGGTGCCGGCGCGGTCGGCTATCTGCTCAAGGATGCCAGCCGTGACGAAGTACTGGATGCCCTTGAACGGGTGGCCCATGGCGAAGAAGCACTGAACAGTTCGGTCAGTGCACGACTGTTGCGACGCATGGCCGAGCGCGGCGCCAGTGGCGCGTCACAGCTCCAGGCTCTGACCGCACGCGAGCGCCAGGTGCTGGGACTGGTGGCCGGTGGTTTCAGCAATCGGGAAATCGGTGAAAAACTCGGCATCGCTCCTGGCACCGCCAAAGCCCATGTCGAGCGGGTCATCGGCAAGCTGGGCGCCGCCGACCGGACTCAGGCTGCAGTGCGTGGTGTTGCCCTGGGCCTGGTGGCGCAACCCGCCGGGCAATGGCCATGAGGTTCGTCGCTGCCCGTCGATGGGCCAACCTGCCCTTGCGGGGCAAGGCGCTGGTGGTGATTTCCCTGCCGTTGGTGGTGCTGCTGCTATCGCTGGTGCTGATCTACATCACCGAACGCCAGACCGCCCGGGCCGAGGAAGACGTACGCCGGGTGTTGCGGGTCCAGGGCGATATCCAGGCGGTCCATACGCTGCTGGCCGAAGCCGCGGCGAGTGTACGCGGCTATCTGCTGACCCGCCGCGAAGACTTCCTGCCCGGCTATGAACAGGCCACGCCCCTGATCCAGGCCGCGTTGCAACGCCTGGACCACAACATCCGCGACGCCAAGGTGCGTGAACACCTGCAGAACATCACCCCGCTGATCGACGAAAAACTCCATGGCCTGATCGCATTGCGCAACGGCAAGGGCGACGACACCGAAGCCATCACTGCGATTCTGATCGAAAACAAGCAAGTGCTGGACGTACTGCGCGAGCAGATCAATGCCATGCGCATCCGCGAGGACGCCCTGCTCGACGAGCGCAGCGCCGCAGCCTCGGCCACGCGCATGCGCCTGTTGTTTGCCACGTTGCTGGCAGCCTTGTGCGGGCTGTTCGGCGCGATTGTCGCGGTGCTGTTCCTGTCCAAGGGCATCGTCGCCCGGGTGCAACAGGTGCAAGGCAATGCCCAGCGCCTGGCCCTGGGGCAGCCCCTGTTGCCGCAACCGCCGGAACAGGATGAAATCGGCCAGTTGGGCACGCGACTGGTGGAAGCCGGGCAATTGCTTGCCGAGCGCGAGCGAGCCTTGCGCGACAACGAGGAGCGCTTGCGGCTGATCATCGACGGTGTGAAGGACTACGGAATCTTCGCGCTGGATGCCCAGGGCCACGTGATTACCTGGAACGCCGGTGCCGAACGGATCAAGGGCTACACCGAGCAGGAAATCCTCGGCCGGCATTTTTCGCTGTTCTACCTGCCCGAAGAATGCCCGGCGCACCCGGACATGGCCCTGCGCGAAGCCACTCGCGACGGTCATTACATGGAAGAAGCGTGGCGCTGTCGCAAGGACGGCAGTCGGTTCTGGGCCAGTGTGGTCATCACCGCCCAATACGACAGCACCGGCGCCCTGCGTGGTTTCTCCAAGATCACTCGCGACATCACCGACCGGCGTGCCGCCGAGATCGCCCTGGGCACCGCCCGCGAGGAGGCTGAAAGTGCCAGTCGGGCCAAGAGCGAGTTTCTTTCACGCATGAGCCACGAATTGCGTACGCCACTCAACGCCATCCTCGGCTTCGCGCAATTGCTGGACATGGACTCCACGGCCGGCCAACGCCCCCAGGTCAGCCACATCCTGCGTGCCGGTCAGCATCTGCTCGCATTGATCAACGAAGTGCTGGATATCGCCCGGATCGAGGCCGGTCGCCTGCCACTGAACATCGAGCCCCTCGCCCTGTCGGCGGTGCTCCACGAAGCACTGACGCTGGTTTCCCCCATGGCCGCCGACGCCGGTATCCGCCTGGTCGAGCTGTCGCCGCTGCCCGACGGCAGCGGTGTGCTGGCCGACCGACAGCGCCTGGTCCAGGTGCTGCTCAACCTGCTGTCCAACGCCATCAAGTACAACCGGCCCGGCGGTGAAGTTCGCATCGAAGTGACGACACGGCTCCAACGGATCAGCATCGCCGTCAGCGACACGGGCCATGGCATCGCACCGGAACAACTGGCCCGGCTGTTCAAGCCGTTCGAGCGCCTGGACGCCGATCCCCAGGTCGAGGGTACGGGCCTTGGATTGTCCCTGAGCAAGAGCCTGCTGGAAATGATGCAGGGCAGCCTCCAGGTGCACAGCGTGCCGGGACAAGGCAGTTGTTTTACTTTGCAGTTGCCGGGTGCCACGGTAGCCAATACACCATCGGTTCCCGTCGCGACGCTGACGGTGACACGCCCACCCGTCGAATACCACGGGCGGGTCTTGTGCATCGAAGACAACCTGTCGAGCCTGGCCCTGATCGAAACGCTGATGCAGCGCCGCCCGGGCATCCAGTTGCTGTCGAGCATGCAAGGCCAGATGGGCCTGGATCTGGCGCGCCAGCACGCGCCGCAACTGATTTTGCTGGACGTGACCCTGCCGGACCTCGAAGGCCTGGAAGTACTGCGTCGCCTGCGGCAATCCCCCGCCACCGCGGCGACGCCGATCTTGATGATCACCGCCGATGCCAGCGACCTGACCCATCGAACCCTGCAGGACGCCGGTGCCACGGCCATTCTGACCAAACCCATTCATATCCAGGCTTTCCTGGGTCACCTTGAACGCTATTTGCCGGAGCCCGCATGAACCGCGACTTGCGCATTCTGATCATCGATGACCAGCGCCCCAACCTTGACTTGATGGAGCAACTGCTGGCCCGTGAAGGGTTGCATAACGTGCTGAGCAGCACCGAGCCCCTGCGCACCCTCGATCTGTTCAACAGCTTCGAGCCGGACCTGGTCATCCTCGATCTGCATATGCCGGCATTCGACGGCTTCGCCGTGCTGGAACAACTCAACCGACGCATTCCGGCCAACGACTACCTGCCGATCCTGGTCCTGACCGCCGACGCAACCCGCGACACCCGCCTGCGAGCCCTGGCCCTGGGCGCCCGGGATTTCATCAGCAAGCCTCTGGATGCGCTGGAAACCATGCTGCGCATCTGGAACCTGTTGGAAACCCGTGCGCTCTACAAAGCGTTGCGCGCACGAGTGCCCTCCCAGCAGATCGAACTGTTGCGACAGCACCGCAAATGACGAAAAGCATCGCGGGCAAGTCAGCTATCCCCTGGTGTAGGAAAATTGCAATCAATGCCCGCGAATGTAGTGTTCCAACTGCCGGATCAGATCCGCCTGCTCGACAATTGCTTCCTTGACCAGATCGCCAATCGACAGCAGGCCGATCAACTGCCCGTTATCCAGCACCGGCAGATGCCGCAGATGGCTGTGGGTCATGACTTCCATGCAGCGGTCGATGCTTTGCTGGCTGTCGGCAGTCACCACCGGCGCGCTCATGATGGTGCGTACCGATGTGCCCACCGAGGAGCGCCCTTGCAACACCATCTTGCGCGCATAGTCCCGCTCACTGAACACCCCGATCACCTGACCGTCTTCGATCACCGGCAGCGCGCCGACATTTTTCTCGGCCATGATCCGCAGTGCTTCGAGCACTGTCTGCTCCGGCGCAATGCTGTGGACCTGCTGGTTCTGCACACTTTTGAGTTTCACCAGTTGAGCGGCGGTTTTCATTGCTAATCCCCAACTTCAGTTACATGTTCCGGGCATAGATCAGTCTTCGCCGATCTCCACCACATCACCATTGAGCCGCACCGGCCACACCCGCAAACGTTGCTCGGGATACTCCAGGCAATGGCCGTCTTCCAGGCGGAAATGCTGCTTGTACATCGGCGACGCAATCACCAGCTCACCCTTGATGCTGCCCAACAGGCCGCGGCCGATAACGTTCGCGCCGGACTTGGGGTCGCGGTTATCGATCGCGTAGAGTGGCTTGTCGGCCTGTTCCGGCAGGTACAGCAGCGCGACCTGGCTGCCGTCGTGCCAGGCGACCACGCCGGAGTTGGGCACCAGGTCCTGGCGGGTGCACAGGGGACGCCACTGCACCTGGGCTTCGGCAACGGGAATACGAACGACGTTTGACTGGCTCATCAGAGCACCTCCTCGGTAACGGGAATCAGGTGAAGTTCGCCAGCATGAGCCGGCCGGCGCTGGCCGCGTTCCCTGACGAAATGAACATCCGGGTCGCCGCGACCGTCGTTGACGAAGGTGCGGAAACGCTTGAGTTTTTCCGGGTCCTTGAGGGCGTTGGCCCATTCGCATTCATAGCGGTCGACCACCAGTTGCATCTGGGCTTCGAGCTCGGTGCCCAGGCCCAGGCTGTCATGGATGATCACGTCCTTGAGGTAGTCCAGGCCGCCCTCCAGGCTTTCGCGCCAGACCGATGTGCGCTGCAGCTTGTCGGCGGTGCGGATGTAGAACATCAGGAAGCGGTCGATGTAGCGGATCAGGGTTTCGTCGTCCAGGTCGGTGGCGAACAGCTCCGCATGCCGTGGACGCATACCCCCATTACCGGCCACGTAGAGGTTCCAGCCCTTCTCGGTGGCGATCACGCCGACGTCCTTGCTCTGGGCCTCGGCGCACTCGCGGGTGCAACCGGATACGGCGAACTTGAGCTTGTGAGGCGAACGCAGGCCCTTGTAGCGATCTTCAATAGTCAGGGCCATCTGCACGCTGTCCTGCACACCGTAGCGGCACCAGGTGCTGCCGACGCAGGATTTCACCGTACGGGTGGATTTGCCGTAGGCATGCCCGGTTTCGAAGCCGGCCTCGATCAGCTCGGCCCAGATGTCCGGCAGCTGGTGCAACTGGGCGCCGAACAGGTCGATGCGCTGGCCACCGGTGATCTTGGTGTAGAGGTCGTATTTCTTGGCAACCACGCCGATAGCGATCAGCTTGTCGGCGGTAATTTCCCCTCCGGCAATGCGCGGCACCACCGAATAGGTGCCGTTTTTCTGCATGTTCGCCATGAAGGTGTCGTTGGTGTCCTGCAACGGCACCAACGAAGGATCCATGATGGGCTGGTTCCAGCACGACGCCAGGATCGAGCCCACTGCCGGCTTGCACAGGTCGCAACCGGTATGCCCGCGACCGTGCTTGGCCAGCAATTCTTCGAAACTGATGATGCCCTCCACCCGCACCAGCGCGTACAGCTCCTGGCGGGTGTAGGCGAAGTGTTCGCACAGGCTCTTGTCGACGCTGACGCCCCGGGCGGTCAGTTCGTGTTCGAAGACCTGTTTGACCAAGGCAGCGCAGCCCCCGCAACCGGTGCCGGCCTTGGTGTCGCACTTCAATTGACCAAGGTCCGTGCAGCCGCCGTCGATGGCCGAACAGATCGAACCCTTGGTGACGTTGTGGCACGAGCAGATAGTGGCGGATTCGGGCAACGCGGCCGGGCCCAGTGTCGGTGCGCCTGCGGACGACGGCAGGATCAGGCTCGCGGCGTCCTTGGGCAAGGCGATGCCGTTCTGCATGTATTGCAACAAGGTGTCGTAGTAGCTGTTGTCGCCCACCAGCACCGCGCCGATCACCCGCTTGCCATCGGCGTCCACCACCAGTCGCCGATAACTGGCACTGGTTTCGTCGATGAACTGGAAGCTGCGCGAGCCTGGGGTGTTGCCATGGGCATCACCGATGGAACCGACGTCCACGCCAAGCAGTTTCAGCTTGGTGGACATGTCGGCACCGGTGAACGGCTCGGCATTTTCACCGCACAGTCGTGCCGCGACACTGCGGGCCATCTGGTAACCCGGAGCGACCAGGCCGAAGATGCTGCCGTTCCAGGCGGCGCATTCGCCGATGGCGTAGATGTCCGGATCGCAGGTCATGCACTGGTCATCGATGATCACGCCACCGCGTGGGCCGATGGGCAATCCGCTCTGGCGCGCCAGGGCATCCTGGGCACGGATACCGGCGGAGAACACGATGAGATCGGTTTCCAGGAAATCATCGTCACCGAAATTCATCCGGTAGCGATACTGCTCACCGGCGGTAATGGACTGGGTTCCCTTGGACAGGTGCACACCGACACCCAGCATCTCGATACGGGCCTTGAGCGCCAGGCCGCCCCGCTCGTCCAGTTGCACCGGCATCAACCGTGGCGCGAACTCCACCACATGGGCTTCCAGGCCCAGGGTCTTGAGGGCGTTGGCCGCTTCCAGGCCCAGCAGACCACCCCCGACCACCACGCCACGGCGGGCATTGCTGGCGGCGGCACGGATGGCGTCGAGGTCTTCGAGGGTGCGGTAGACCAGGCAAGCATCGCCTTGGGCACCCTGGATCGGTGGCACGAACGGATAGGAACCGGTGGCGAGCACCAGTTTGTCGTAACCGATGCGCTCGCCGGCGGTGACCACCTGGCGTGCCTGGCGGTCGATTTCCAGCACCGGTACGCCCAGGTGCAGCGTAACGCCGGGGGTCTGATACAACGAAGCTTCGCCGAGGGCCAGGGACTCCGCATCACGGCCGGAGAAATACTCGGACAGGTGCACGCGGTCATAGGCGCGCATCGGCTCTTCGCTGAACACATGCAAGCGGTACTGGTTGAGGGCACCGCGTTCGATCAGTTGTTCGACGCAGTGATGGCCGACCATGCCATTGCCGATCACGATCAGCGTTTGCAGCTTGTTCAGGGAAGCGACGTTGGAATTCATATAAAGCACCCGACAAAAGCCCATCACGGTTTTTGGAAGCAAAAAAAAAGACGCCTGAAACCTTGCGGTTCCAGGCGTCTTTGCCTGTTCTGTGCGGTATCGGCCCGGCGACTGCGCCTCGACCTACCGTTATTTCCCCGACCTGCTGGCATTCGATCTTCGTTGACCGACGGGGCTGCCCACTCGATTGCGTTCGCGGTGGGCCTGGTCACCCTCTTGCAGCGAGCGTGCCAAACCTTGCGTGCAACGCCTCGGTCATGCCCAGAGTGCCCAGCCGCCCCTTGTGGAATCGGGTCCTGCAGCGAACCTGTCGCCTTGGTGAGCCATGGCCAGGACCTGCGCCGCCATCGCCGACGCCTGCCTTCCCATGGTGCGAATCCTCACCTGCGGCTTCATAAAAGTGCAGCTATCCCTGCCTGGGCAAAAAATGCTGAACCATCGCCAACACGGATTTTCACAATAGACAGGAGCCGGCCACGGCACTGCCCAGACCCAGCGCAGCCGCCAGGCCAGGTTACTGTCCAACCCGAAAGAGGAGATCAACGATGAAAGTCAATGAAATCATGAGTCGGGAAATTCGCACGGTTTCGCCTGATACACCGCTGCGCGAGATCGCGCTGATCATGCGCCAGGCCGACATCGGCGCGCTGATCATCAACCAGGACGACCGCATGGCCGGGATGATCACCGACCGCGACCTGGTGATTCGCGCCATGGCCGACGGCATGGACCTGAACACCCCGGTCAGCCGGATCATGAGCGACGAGGTGCGCTACTGCTTCGAAGACGAAGAAGTCGACCATGTCGCCAAGAACATGGCCCAGCTGGAAAAACGTCGCCTGCCGGTAGTAAACCGCGACAAGCGGCTGGTGGGCATGGTGTCGCTGGCCAACGTCGCCAGCTGCAACGCCGACAAGCTCAGTGCCAACCTGCTGCGGGGCGTGGCGCGGCCTCACTGATGCTACCGCACCGGCCATCGGGCAGAGATCATTGAATTGGAAGAAACGCAATGGATGAGCGAAACCCGCCGGTGGTGGTGATCTGCGGCGGCAGCGCCGGTGTCGGTCGCGCGACGGCCCACCGGTTCGCCGCCGCCGGTTATCGGGTCGGCCTGCTGGCCCGGGGCGCCCAAGCCCTGGCCGACACCGAAGATGAACTGCAGCAGCGCGGCACGCGGACCCTGGGCATCGGCGTCGACGTGGCCGACGCCGCGGCCGTGCTCGAAGCGGCGCGACGCATCGAGCACGAGCTGGGCCCGGTGCAGGTCTGGATCAACTGCGCCATGACCACGGTGTTTTCCCCTGTCCGTCAACTCAGCGCCGAGGAAATCCAGCGGGTGACGTCGGTGACCTACCTGGGCACCGTCCACGGTACGATGGCGGCACTGGCGCTCATGGAGCCGCGTGATCGCGGGGTGATCATCCAGGTCGGCTCGGCACTGGCCTACCGCGCCATTCCGTTGCAGGCGGCCTATTGCGGGGCCAAGTTCGCCGTCCGCGGGTTTACCGACTCACTGCGCTGCGAACTGCTTCATGCCCGCAGCGGTATCCGCGTCTGCATGGTCCAGCTACCCGCCATCAATACCCCGCAGTTCGATTGGGCACGCAATAAACTCGACAAGCGCCCGCAACCGGTTCCGCCCATCCACGATCCGGACGTCGCCGCCCGGGCGATCCTCAGCGTGGTACGACGCACGCCCAGGGAACTGTGGTTGGGCGCGGCGTCGGTGAAGGCCATTGTCGGCACTTGCCTGATGCCCGGCCTGCTCGACCGCCTGCTTGCCCGCAGCGCCTGGTCCGGCCAGATGACCCGGGAAGACGACGACGGGCAACGGCCGGACAATCTGTTCGAGTCGCAGCAATCGCTGCACCGGATCCAGGGCCGGTTCAGCGGGCAATCACGGGCAGACGCACTGGCCTTGAGCTCTACCCAGGTGTCCGCATTGCTACTGGCGGTCGTCGGTCTCCTGGCGGTCACCCTGCTGCTGTTCTGAACCTGCGTAGCGAAACCAGCGATAACCATAGCCATAAAGATTCATGCTGGCACCCTCGGGCGCGGGATATGGGCTGTCTGAAACGATTTCCTCGAAGCCCTCCAGGTCCGTCTGCAACCGTACCTCGACAGTCTCTGGGCCGAGATTGGCCAGCATCACCGAAGTGGCCTGGCCGACATGGGCAATGGCGAACACGGCGCGATGGTCTGCCGTCAACAACTGCGCCTCGCCGTTCCCCACTTCCGACAGCCCTGAGCGAGCCCATAGCAGGCGACGTGTGCGAGCCAGCAGCGACTCGGGGTCGTCCTGCTGCCGTGCGACGTTCAGGTGCGTATAGGCGAACGGCCCGTGTTCGATCAAAGCAGCAGCCAAATGATGGGCCGAGGAAAATCCCGCGTTGGCTTCGGCGTTCCATTGCATGGGAGTGCGCACCGAAAGCCGCTCTGGGCGCGACAAGTCATCGCCCATGCCGATCTCCTCGCCATAGCGCACGATTGGCGTACCGGGAAGCGACAGCAATAGCGACTGGGCCAGTGCCTGGCGGCGCACGTCACCTTCGAGCATGGGGGCCAGGCGCCGGCGAATCCCGCGCCCATACACGCGCATGTCCGGCTCCGGCGCGAAGGCCTGCATCACCTCCTCACGCTCCTCTTCGCTCAGACGCTCCAGGTCCAGCTCGTCGTGATTGCGCAACCACACCGCATAATGGGCGCCGTCCGGCGGGGCGGGGCGGCGGGCAATGGCGCGTTGCAACGGTTGCGCCTCGCCCCGGGCAAGCGCCAGGAAAATATGGTTGTTGACCCAGAAATCCAGCACCAGCCCCAGACGATCCCCCGCTCCGAAGTAGTGGCTGTAACGTTCTGGCTCGACATCCACCTCCCCCATCAAGATCCCTTCGGGGTTGATACGGGTCATGCATCTGTAAAGCCTTTCGAGCAGCCAGACCCCCTGCTCCTCATCACCGCCGCCGGCCTGTTCCACCAGGTGCGAAGCGGCATCCAGGCGAAAACCGGCGATCCCCAGCTCCAGCCAGTGGACCATGATCCGTTCGATGGCCTCGACAACTCGCGGGTTGGCAAGGTTGAGGTCCGGCTCATGCCGATAGAACAGGTGGCGATAATACTGTCCGGCCTCTTCGTCCCACTGCCAGATGCTGTCCTCCACCGAGGGAAAGATCGGCTGGTTGCCATCGTCCACGGGGGTATCGGACCACAGGTAATAATCGCGATAGACACTGTTTCTATCGCGCCGCGCGCGCTGGAACCAGGGATGCTGGTCGGAAGTGTGCTGCACCACCAACTCGAGGATCACCCGTATGCCGCGCTCCCCGGCCTTGACGATCAACTGGCGCAAGTCCTCTTCGCTGCCGAAACGAGGGTCCAGCGCCAGGAAGTCGCTGACATCGTAGCCTGCATCCTTGAATGGCGAGCGGTACAGCGGCATCAGCCAGAGCGCGCCTACCCCCAGTGCCTGCAGATAATCGAGCTGGCGGATGATGCCCTTGAGGTCGCCCCGGCCATCACCATTGCTGTCGTAGAACAAGGAAGGATCGATCTGGTAGATCAAGGTGTTGCGGTGCCAATTGGCTTTCATTGCAGACTCCTCAACGGCACAGGATCAGCGCCTGCTCAGGGTTCAATCGACCGCTGAACGGCTGGCCTTCGCCCTGCCCGTCGCTGGCGATTTCCACTCGCCAGGGGGTGGCCAGGGGAAAGGCGTGTTCACTGTCGGCGAAATTGATGCACACCAACCTTTCGTCAGCCTCGTGATGGCGCCGGTAGGCCAGGACCTGTGGATGCGACGGCAGCTCTTCCCAGTCCCCCAGGCACAAGGCCGTGCTGCGCCTGCGACAAGCCAGGAGCCGTCGGTACAGCGCCAGGGTGGAATCGACGGCGCTCTCCTGGGCCTGTACTGACAGCACGTCGGCATCCGCGGCAAAGGGCAGCCAAGGCGTCGGTCCCCAGCCATGGGGTGCCTGGACGGTCCATGGCAATGGCGCCCGGCTGCCGTCCCTCCCGCCAGGGTCGACGCGCGTCCGGGCGGTAACGACGGTATCCTCCAGGCCCAGTTCCTCGCCCTGGTAGATGAAGGGCGTGCCGCGCAAGGTCAACAACATCACGGCGGCCGCACGGGCACGGCGCAGGGAGCCGCCATAGCGGCTGCGATGACGGCTGTTGTCGTGATTGGACAGCACCCAGGTCGGCCAAGCCTGCAACGGTCCGAGGTCGGCTTCCACCTCGCGTATGCACATGCGCAACACCACCGGATCCCAGGGGGCGTCCAAAGGCGGAAAATTGAAGGACATGTGCAATTCGTCGCTGGCGCCGTAATAGGCAGCTACCTGGGCGGTGGAACGAATATTCACCTCACCGATCAGCACCCGGTCGCCAGGGTAGCTATCCACCAGCCGGCGCAGGCCGCGCAATACTTCATGGCTGTAGGGCTGGTCGTTGATCTTGACCATGGGTTCGCCGGCCAGGCAGCGCGGGTCGTCGGCGAAACTCTGGTCCTTGCCCACGCAATGCACCACATCGATGCGAAACCCGTCCACCCCGCGCGTCAACCAGAAATGCAGCACCTGGTGCATGGCGACCACAACCTCTGGGTTATGCCAGTTGAGATCGGGTTGCTGGGGCAGGAAAAAATGCAGGTAATACTGCTGGCTGGTTTCGTCCCAGGTCCAGGCACTGCCACCATCGATGGAGGCGCGCCAGTTGTTGGGCTGGTCACGCCAGATGTACCAGTCGCGCTTGGGGTTGTCGCGGCTGGACCGGGACTCGATGAACCATGGGTGCTGGTCGGAGGTGTGGTTGGGCACGAAATCGAGCAGCACCTTCAGGCCGCGCTCGTGAGCCTGGGCAATCAACTCGTCCAGATCCGCGAGAGTACCGAACAGCGGGTCGACGTCGGTGTAGTCGCAGATGTCATAGCCGGCATCGCACATGGGCGAACGAAAGACCGGCGACAGCCACAAGGCGTCCACACCCAGGTGTTGCAGATGCTCCAGCCGCGCTGTCAGGCCCGGTAGGTCTCCCATGCCATCGCCGTTGGCATCGGCAAACGAGCGGGGATATACCTGATAGATCACGGCGCTCTTCCACCAGGGCGAAGGGAAGGAGTTGGGCATGTCGCCTCCTCTGGTCGCGGTGTCGGATGGGCAAGACCGCAGCCCCGCCAGGTGTCCCCGTGTTGGACATAATTAAGAACCGGGAAACGCGCTCGGGGTTCGTTTTTTCTGGCTCGCGCCCAAGTCTTTGCGCGGTGGCTCCGGAAGCAAGCCTGTGGGAGCAAGGCTTGCCCGCGATAGCGGTGGGTCAGGCGACCGGAATGTCGATGGTCCGTTCAACCATCGCGACAATATTCAGCAACAGCTCTTCCTTGGCCTCGTCCGTGCTGATGTCCCCACTGGCTGCTGCGTCGGACAATGCTTCGGCGGCGCCGAGCATCGCCCGCAATCCCGCTTGGCCGATGCCCCTGGGGCCAGCGAACGGCTCCAGTACGGCACGGCATTTATCCAGGAAAATCGCCTCATATTCGCGCTTGATGCGCTCCAGCTCCGGTGAACTGTCCAGCGCAGCGATGACCCCCGGAATCTCCCGCCCCTGTTGCTGCACGCAATCGACATAGGACGAAGCAATGACCGCGGCCCGCCCCTGCAGGGTGGCTTCGCTCGCCTCCAGGGCGACGTCCATGAGCGCCGTCTGGCGCGCATCGTAATCCTGGTAAAGCGCCGCCAGCAGCCCCGGTCGGGTAAGGAAATGGTCATACACGATGGGCTTGGTCACCCCCGCCTGTTCAGCGAGCCGCGCCAGGGTCAAGGCTTCGCTGCCCTCTTCCCGTACCAATCGCCAGGCGACGTCCAGGAGTTGCCTTTGCCGGTCCTCCCTGGAGAGACGACGACGAGGGGGAACGGAAGATGGATTTTGCTCATGACTTGACATGCTTACTTTACCAACCGTAACTTACCAATAGTAGCTTACCAAACGTAACTTAACCCCAGCATACCGCTTTGCGGTTTGCGTGACAGCAGGAGTTTCGCCATGCATGCACTCATTGTGGTAGCCCATCACGACCCTCGCTCCCTGACTCATAGTATTGCTACCAGAATCGCCGAGGGCATTGCCCACGCCAACCCCGCCGATACCTTCGAAATCGCTGATCTGGCCGCCGAAGGCTTCGATCCACGGTTCGGGTTCGCCGACCACGCGGTACACCACCGCGAAGCCTCGCCGCCCGCGGATGTACTGGCCGAACAGGCCAGGATCGACCGTGCCGAAGCGCTGGTTCTGGTGTATCCGATTTATTGGTGGTCGATGCCGGCGTTGCTCAAGGGCTGGATCGACCGTGTCTTCTCCAACGGCTGGGCGTTCGATTTCAGTCTGGACAAGCCGTTCATCAAACAACTGCAACGCTTGCGGGTGCACTTGGTGGGCGTCGGTGGTGCCGATGCCGATTCGTTCCAACGCCATGGCTATGACGAGGCGATGACCACGCAGATCGACCATGGCATCTTCGATTATTGCGGTGCCCAAGTGATGAGCTCTCAGCGTTTGCTCGAATCGGAAACGCTGGATCCCTCGATTCACCTGGAAACAGCCTTTGCCCTCGGCCAACGGTTGTTTATTCGCTCGAGCGAAGCGGCATGGGCCCACGCCGATGCCGAATGCGTCCAGCCCGTTTAAAGCGCACGGCTCCCGGCAGCAGACAGGGCAGCGTCACGCTTGTAGATATCCGGGATATACACCGGCTGCCCCTGACTGTCGGCCTGCGCGGTCCAATAGCTCATCAGGATCGGCACGGGCCTGGCCAGCCTGAACTCATGGGTCTGTTCGCTGGCCAACAGCGTGTCGGTGCGGGCGCGTTCGGCGGGACTGAGCAGCAGGTCTCGCAGGTGCATCACTTGTTCGATTCGCACGCAGCCCGAACTGAACGCCCGTGGCCCTTTGTTGAACAACGCCTGGCTGGGGGTGTCATGCAGGTACACCGAAAACGGATTGGGAAAACGGATTGCCATTTTGCCCAGCGGATTCTTCGGCCCGGGATCCTGGCGCAGCATGAGGTCGCCGGGATGGTCCCAGTCGATATCGGCGGCCGTCAGCGGCAGACCGTCCCTGTCGATGATCCTCAGGTTCTGCCGCCCGAGGAATTCCGGATCGCGGCGGATCTCGGGCAGTTTGTCTTCACGCAGGATCGTCGGGGGAATGGTCCAGGTGGGGTTGAGCGTCAGGCGCGTGACCCGGGATTTGAGCAAGGGCGTTTCCCGCTCCGCTCGCCCGACCTGGGTACGGGTCTGCCAGACCGGCAACCCGCCCTGGTAGACCGTCAACTGGGCTGCAGCGACGTTGACCAGGACGCTGTCCGGCTCCAGGTCCTGGGCCATCCAACGCATACGCTCCAGGTTGATGCGCAGCTGTTCGCGTCGCATGGCCGGGCTGATGTTCAACTCGGTCACGGTCCATGGCCCGACCACCCCATCGGCTTGCAGCGAGTGCTGGAGCTGAAAGCTTTTCATTGCTTCGACCAGCGTCGGGCCGTAGTGCTCGTCAAGGTCCGGCGGCAGTTCACTCAGATAACCCTCGTTGAACAACCGCTGGGCCAGGACCGGGACGCGAGCATCGTGCTTGTCCGGCTGTAGCAGCGCGCCACTGGGTACTGGCTGCCAATCGCCAATAGGCTGCTGCCGTTGCCGGGCATAAACCTGACGCAAGTTGCGATACAACGCCAGGCTCGGCCGGGCCTGTTCGAAAGCGCCGGCCAGGTCGTGCAGCCCTGCCCCGGCGATTGCCAGCACCGTGGCCTGACGGTCCTGTGGCTGTGGATTGGCTTTCCACACCGGTTCCAGCCGGTCCTGGGGCAAGTAGCCGAAACGCAGGTCATGCAAGGCTTGCAGGTAACGTTGGCTGATGGCGATGTCCATACAGGCCGCATTCCCGGAGGCGTCTGTGGCCGGCCAGCTGTAGCGGGACGGTTCCAGCCCATCATCGGCCAGCTGCTCCAACTGGGTTCGCAGCGCCGCGAGTCGTTCGTCGCCCGACCAGACGGCCTGGCCTGCGTTTTGCTCATAGAACGCCTGCAAACTCAGCATCGTCGGAAAGTCGACACCCGCCGCCAGCGTCGGACAGTTAACCGACAATTGCGCCAGAGTAGTGCTCACCGGGACCGGTTCGCCAAACGAAACGTCACCGGCCGTCGCGACCAATGGCGAAGCGAGCCATATAAGGCTCAAGTAACATACGGACTTTTTGAACAACTGCTTTACTCCAATCCATGGCCGTCTCGTTGACGGTGAACTTTGCGACAGGTAAGACCCGCCATCATGATGCAAACCAACGAATACGGACGGGATGCCGCGACTCTCTCTCTGCCTGGAAACCTTTCATCCGCGCTGACCTTCATTCGCCGACTCTGTCTGGTCGTGACAGGCCTCGGTGTCTTGTGCAGTCCGGCACTGGCCGACAAGGCAAATTCTCAAACGCTTTACAACAGCCTCGCCCACGCCGCGCCGGAACTCAATCCCCAGGCGCTCAAAAGTGCCTTGAGCGCGATGCAGTGCGCGGTTGCAAACGGTGCGCGCCAGGCTCGCCACCTCGCGGTGATCGACTACTCCCAACCGTCCACGGCCCGGCGTCTGTGGATCTTTGACCTGCGCCAGAAGAAGCTGGTCCTGCGCGACCTGGTGGCCCATGGGCAGAAGTCCGGGGAAAACTTCGCCACGCAATTTTCCAATCGCCTGGGCAGTTACCAGTCCAGCCTTGGGTTGTTTCGCACCCAGGAAAGCTATCAAGGCACCCATGGCTATTCGCTGCGCATGGATGGCCTTGAACCGGGCTTCAATGACCAGGCCCGGGATCGGGCCATCGTGATCCATGCCGCCGATTACGTGAATCCCCTGTGGAGCCTGCGCCAGGGACGCATCGGACGCAGCCAGGGCTGCCCCGCCGTGCGGCCCCAGGTGGCGCGCCAGGTCATCGACAAGCTCAAGGGCGGGCAATTCATGTTTTCCTGGTACCCGGATCCGGGCTGGCTCAAGCGCTCGGCCTATCTCAACTGCCAACCACAGCAGGTCGCCAGTATCCTCGCCACCAGCGGGGGGTGATTGCACCCGAACGGCCGGTGGTTAAAATGCCGGCCTTTCGAATCGCTGGTGTTGCCTGATGAACCCTCAAGCCCTTCAAACCCTGCAATCGCATTTGCTGACCGCTCTGGCGTCCGTACCCGAAGAAACCCGGCGTCTGTTCCATGGTCGTGGTCGTTGCTGGTCTGGGCTGGAGCAGATTACCGTCGACTGGCTGCAAGGGATCGTGCTGGTTTCGCTGTTCAAGGAACCCGAACCAGCGCAGTTGGAAGACCTGCTCTCGATGCTGAGATGCCTCGCCGCCTCGCCCGCCTGGCAGCACAGCACCGCCCATACCCTGGCCGTGCAACACCGCTACCTCCCTCAAAGCCTCACCCAATGGCTTGTGGGCGAGCCGATCGACGAATGGACCCTCACCGAAGGTGGCCTGCGCTATCGGATTGACCTGGGCAAGAAGCAGAACAATGGACTGTTCCTGGACATGCGCTACGGTCGCGACTGGGTGAGGGCCAATGCTGACGGCAAGCGGGTGCTCAATCTGTTCGCTTACACCTGCGGCTTCTCGGTGGCGGCCATCGCAGGGGGCGCCCGGCATGTGGTGAACCTGGACATGTCCCGTGCGGCCCTGAGTCGTGGCCGCGACAACCATCGCCTGAACGGCCATGACCTGAACCAGGTCAGCTTCCTGGGGCATGACCTGTTCAAGTCCTGGGGTAAGGTGATCAACAACGGCCCCTACGACCTGGTCATTATCGACCCGCCTACGTTCCAGAAAGGCAGTTTCCTGCTGACCAAGGACTACCAACGCGTGCTGCGTCGGCTACCGGAACTGCTGACGCCCCAGGGTACGGTCCTGGCCTGCAGCAACGATCCTGCAACAGGTCCGGATTTCCTCATCGAAGGCGTTACCCGGGAAGCACCGGGGCTGGCCTTCGTGCGGCGCCTGGATAATCCGCCGGAGTTTCCCGACGCCGATATCGCTTGTGGCCTGAAAGCCCTGGTGTTCCAGGCTACCTGACGGCCGCTGGGCGGTAGTCAGGCAGCTTCATCAGGCGGTTGGAGCTGCCGGCGATGCCGGTCGCAATGGCCACCAGGGATCCACCAGTTCGGTCGTCAAGCGACGCACCAACGCTTCGATCTCCCGGCTCTTGACCGAACGATAGATCGCCATGGTTCGCCGCAACTGGTCTTCGGTGAGCATCACCGGCTCCCCGGCGGCCCAGTTCACATCCGCCACGCCTTCGAGGCCGACGCGGCGCCACACCGTTCCGTTGGCTTGCGGTACTTCCTCCAGGGCACTGGGCAGGCCTGCTTCCGGCCGGGCGAGATTATCCAGCAGTACCCGAGGCCAACGGGACGGGTCCACGGGCTCGCTGAAAGCATCCACCAGGTCCTCCTCAACACGGTCCCAGATCGCCAGTCCTTCGGGCCACTCATGGGACATCAATCCCAGGTACGGACGCCAGGTCATTTCCCCTACCCGCGGCGCATGGTCGTTGCTGTTGAACGTATCCTGGGCGTCGCTTAGCCAGTCGATGTACGCGTCACGGGTAATCGCGGCGTAACGCTGCGCGGCATTGGGATAACGGGTCGTCAGGACCTGGTTCCAATAGCTGTAGTGGTCCCCCAGGAATCTCGCGAAAGGCACGCTCTGGGGTTCAAGGCGCGAGCGCTGGATCGACTCGAACGATAGAAAGTGTAGCTCCAGTTCGGCGATATCCGGTGGTTGCCTGTCCAGGACGCGCGCTTGCAGGCGCGTACGCAGTTGGCCCAATTGCAGATCGAAATCCGCCAACCGTGTGGCCAGTTCCGGGTAAAGCGCCGGAGAGCCGATATAGAACTGCAGGATGGCCGCGGCCCTCTGGCGCTCGCCAAGTGACAGTCCGCCGGGCGCTTCGGCATCGGCATCGCGGATGGCGCCGCTGAACCAATCGATGAAACGGCGTCCCCCCGCGTCGTCGCGAGCGGCTTCCAGGGCTCGCTGAAGGTCGGGAAAGATGTTGAGCCAGTCATCGACGGTATAACGGAAAGCTTCGGCGTCCAGGGCACGAAGGAGCTGAATCTGAGCGCTGGGCAACGGGTTATCCTCCAACCACAACCCGAGGACATTCTCCCTTGGCATGGCCTCGAGGGCGGGGATCAGATCATCCTGGATGTGGGTGATGCGGTTCCCTTTCAGGTCAACGAAAATCGGATCGCTCGAGGGCCTCGAGAGCACTCTCAACGCCAGGGGCGGTACCCGATCGAGCCCGGCGTTGGCCAGCTCCAGCTCAGTGAGGGATGTGAGTTCCGGCAGATCAGGCAGTTCGCGGCAATTATTGCCACTCAAGCGCAAATCCTGCAGGTCCGTGGCGGCACGCAGGAACGCGCTGCCCTCTTCATCCAGGCGCAGACCACAGCGCACCAGATCCAAACCCTGTAGTCCGGGCAAGGCGGTGATGGCCTGCAGCTCCTCGATGGTGAAGTTCAGGTTGTCCGACCATACCAGCTCACGCAGCGCGGGCAGCTCGGCCAGACGGCCGATGGCCGCGACCATACGGGCACTGACAACTGCATCCCCTGCGCTGCTGATCTGCGACAAGTGCAGCTCCCGCAGGTTGATTGCCCGATCTTCGCCCAGGAGCGGAGCAAAGACATTGGCATCTATGTTGAGCGGATTCGCCCCCAGCGCAAGCTCTATCAACGACGGAAACTCTCCCACCGCCACGGGCACCGCGGTGAGTTTATTGCCATGCAGGCGCAACGTATCGAGATTGGGGAACAACCTCAGGAAATCAGAGGGGTCCTGGTCCAGGTTCATATGGGCCAGGGTCAATTCCTCGATATGGTCGAAACGTACGCTGACGGGAGGAAGCCGGCCGATATCCCATCCGGACAGGCGCAGTATCAGTTCACTGTCGTCCCTGCCCGGCTCGGGTTCTCGCCGCCATGCACGACGGATTTCCTTCGCCACGCTCTGGCGACTGAAGAGCACATCCGCACGTGCGTACTCATTCTCGACGGGATGATGGACGCCCTCGAAAAGCTCCCATTGTTGCAACGCGGTATCCAGCGTGGCCCACTCATTGCCCAACCGGGCGACCAGATCATCCAGACTGATACCTTCGCGCTCGGCCTGCTCGGTCAAGCTCCACTGGAGCCTTTCCAGGGCATCACCGGCGTAGTAGGGAAATAACTGTTCCAGACGCGCCGCGAGGCTCGCACGCCAACGCAGCAATGGCAGCCGCCCGCGGCCACTGAGCGGATAACCCAGGCTCCCGTTCAGCCATTGCGGGGAATATGCACCGCCGTCGAGGCGCTTGAGCGACAGGTACGGCCGCAGGCCCTGCCGATCATCGAGGGCCAGGTCGAGCAGTTTCTTGCGGAACCGGGCCGCGTCCCAGATATTCAAGCCCAGTGCATTGCGAGCCTCGTCCGACATCGCCCTGAGCAAGGCTTCCTCCAGGCTCCGAACCGCAGCCAGCTCAACGCCTTCCTGGTCGAAAGAAAGGTATTCTTCACCGTCCTGACGAATGACTTTCAACGGCCCGTCCGCGCCCATTTCCAGCGGCTGCTCCAGCTCCCGCGAGAACAGGCGAAGGTGCAGCTTGCCCCGCAACTCCGGTAGATCACCCAACAGCCCCATGACGATCCGGTCCCGATCGGCACTGCTTTCGCCACGCTCCAGGTTACGCAGGACCCGGGTCAGGCGCAGTTCATCCTGAGCCTGCGCGCACAGTTTGCCCAGGCTTCCCGTCACCCGGCCCTCCCGCAGGCGCAACCGCTCCTGGCCATGGGATTGCCGGGCAAGTTCGTTGGCCATGGAGCGCGACAGGCTCTTGAAAGCCAGAGCCACGGGGGCCGCCAGCGGATCGAGTTCATCGGGTCGGACCATGGCCGAACTCAACTGCCCGGCGTGGCGCTCCAGATGATCGGCCCAGTGCCCCGCCAACAGGTCGCTGAGCTCGGCCGGGCGCGGGCCAATGGTGCTTTGCCCCAATAACCTGTCCCGCTCATCCACGCTCAAGCCGGCGAGGATATGATCCGCCCAGGCGTCCTGCTCCAGATCCATACTGCTCAGGTCCAGGATTCGCGTAGCGGCTGCTTCCCCCCGGAGATGAACCCCCAGGCCATCCCGGTAGCGCAGCGCCAGTTTTCCTGGCCAGCCGGGCAAGTCCGCCAGTGTATGGGCTATCTGATAATGCAAGGCCCCAGGCGATTCGCCACGGCGCAAATGCCCGATGGCCTGCTGCACCCATTGCCAGTTACGAGCTTCATCCAGGGCATCGGCGAGCAGCGCCGGCATCGGCTGCCCGTTCATTTGCAAGTACCGCAGGTGATCTTCGCTGGCGCCGGCCTGCCGTTGCACGATCAGAATCCTGTCGTCGTTCAGTTCGTCGGGCGTCTCGGCAAAATTTCGCAGCAGTTCCAGACTGTTCCGCTGTAACGGGTTGCGGTGCGCCCACTGCCAGCCGCGGCCACGGCTCCATTCCAGAAGCGGCGTCACGCCCCGGTGCTCGGCGGGTAAGCGCAGGCTCATTGCATCGCGCCTGCCCTGCACTTCGTAATAATGCCCCTCGATTTGTACCCACGCTTCGTCCTCGGTACGCCAGACACCCCAGGCATCCTGCTCGGCTTCCACAGGCGGCAAGCGTCGCGCCCGGTACGGGGTGAGATCGCCATTCCAGAGTCGCGTGCTACCGTCACGCATCGGCATGGGCTCCACTGCGCCGCCGACGAACCCCAGGTAAGCGCCCTGGGCGATACCGAACAACACGTTGAAGATGTGATCGATCCCTTCCTGAGCATGCCGCTCGTTGAAAGCCTGGATCCCCTCGAATACTTCATAGATCAGGCGGACGCCGCCCACCGCTGCCGCCGCCATCCCCACCGGGGCACAAAACGGGATGAAGCTGGCGGCGAGCATCAGCGAGCGCTCGGCCAGGCTTTCCCAATACTCGAGCCGGGCCATCCAGGCTTGCCAATCCTGGTCACGGGTCGGCACCATCAGCGCCGAAGCGTTGGCCAGCGTGTGGGCGCGCCATTCACGGTAGCGGTCGTGCCAGTGATCCCCGCGCACATCGCCTACATCCCAGGCTACATGGGGAGTTGGAACGCGAACGCGACGACTGTCTCCCCCCTCCCCCGGCTCGCCCTCGCGCCACCCTTCGATACGGGCATGGATCTCCTGGAAGAGATTGGGGTTATCCTTGATCTCCCACTCCACCTGATCGTGCAGGGTCGCGCCGATGCGCGCCCGCAGGCGCTCCGGGAAATAACGCATCAAGCTCTCGCGGTAGCTGCGCTTGCGCAGCCGTTCGGTCAAATGCGCCGCCATGGCCTGGATGCTGTGGAACTGCTTGACGGGCGCCACCACATCATGGGGCAAGTGCAGGACCACCGGGCGATTGCCCTTGGCGTCCCCCTCCAGCCCCCAGTACACGCGCGCACCGAAGAGCGGCACCGTCAGCACCTGGAGCGACTTGATCTCACAGCCGAGGGCGACGACGTTATCGTGCAGCCTGACCCCGGCATGGGCCAGCAGGCGCTCTCCGGTTTCGTCCAGGCGACCGTCCAGTTTCGCCTCATAAGCGTCATAGGCCAGCAGGCTGCGCGCATAGGTGATGTAGGCCTTGGCAACGGCGGGAACCTCGGTGCCGATACGTGGCAAGTGGTTTTCCAGAAGGCGCTGGTACGCGCCGCCCACGTCCACGCGCCGGCAGAGCGCCGCAAAGCTGGCAGGGGTGATCGGCAGCGCCGGGATATCGGAGGAGGCCCCCCAGCGGGTGAACTCGCCACGTCGGCCCTGGATATAGAGTTTGCCGTTTTTATCGAAATCGCCGCCGGTGAGCGCATCGGCCGGCGGATAGTTGCGCATGGCGGCCTGGATCACCGACAACGAGGGATCGGTGACGTAGGGACCACGCTTGACCCGCGCCCGGCGGACCGCCTCCGCCGCGCTCCGGCTGCCATTGACCGGACGCCAGGCCTGCACCTCCGGCTGGGCCTGCAACAGGTTCGCGGCAAAAATCTCCGGAGGTGTCAGGCCGATCAACAAGGCGTTGAGCGCGTCGCTGTCGCGCTGTAATTGCCGGGTGAGCGTCCTGAAGCGTTCCTGCCGGGGTCGTGAGGCTTTTTTCAGCCAGGCGGGCAGCCTGGCCTGGATAAACTCGACATGGGTATCGAGGGTAGACATGGTGAACCTCCATCCTTGGGGGCGATTGGAAATCGGTCAGGTCACACACCTGAGCCGAGGCGCGGATGATGCTCTCGGAAACGCCTGTCCTTGGGAACCTTACAACCGTTGCAAGGGGTTGCAGACCACCCTGCCCCTCACACCACCAGCGTCAGCCACGCCGACAACAGCAACAGTACCGCCATGACCCGGTTGAACCGGCCCATCGCCTCGGCGGAACGGCAGAATCGCGCCGCGCCGAGCCCCAGGTAGGCCCAGACGGTCATGCAAGGAATCGAAATCGCAAAGAACGCCAGGGACAACCAGAGCACCCGCGCCGTGCGATCGATCTCGCTGCCGGCAAAAACGCTGACCACCGCCAGGGCCATCATCCAGGTTTTCGGGTTGACCAACTGCAACGCCGCCGCCCCAGCCAGCCCGAGTCGAGGGCCTTCGACGGGATGTTCAGGGTCGATGGCCTGGGCCGGTGCGCTGAAAATCTGCCAGGCCATCCAACTCAACCAGGCGATGCCGGCCCAGGACAGCCCTGTCTGGATCGTCCCATGGCGCGCCAGCACGTCCCCCAGCCCGGTGCCGACCAACAGCACCAGCAACGCCGCTGCCGCGCAGGCCCCCAGGATGATCGGCAAGGTAGTCGGCAGGCCGAAACGCGAGCTGTGGCTCAAGACCAGGATATTGGTGGGGCCCGGGGTGATGGAGGCGACAAACGCGAACAAGGCAAACGGCAGTAACTGATCCATGGAACAACGTCTCGGTGAATGATCGTGGCTCGATCATCCCGATGAGGCGTCGTTCAGTCTGGAACGTTTGAGCAGCGCTTGCGGTAGTGCGCAGGAGTCATGCGATAGGCACGCTGGAACCAGCGGCCCAAGTGACTCTGATCGGCAAACCCGAGCAAGGCGGCCACCGTCACGACGCTCTCGCCCCGTGCCAGCAAACGCCTGGCGCGGGCCAGTCGCAATTGGATCAGATAGGCATGGGGCGCCAGTCCGAACGCGGCCTTGAAGGCACGGGTCAGGCGAAAGCGATCCACGCCGGTGGCCTGTGCCAGGTCATCCAGGCCGATGTCATCGCCCAGGTGGCTGTGCAAATAATCACGCGCCTGCTGCGCTACCAGTGGTAGCCGTGGATCGGGATTGATCCGTGCCCGCCAGTGCAGATGCCGGGTCAGGTCAGCCAGCAAGGTGTCGAGGGCGGTCTGGCGTACGATGCGGATTTCCCGCTGGTGCAGGCTCTGGAACGCAACGGCCGTGGCGTGGGCCAGTTGCGCGTCCTGTGCGAGCGTGGCGGCGAAGCCGAGCTGCGCGTTATCCGGCGCCACGTCGAACAGCGAGCGCAGCTCCCGCTCCAACCAGTGGGGCTGCAGATACAACGTTCGGTAAGTAAAACCGCTCGCGTGAGGGGCATTGCCGTCGTGAATCTCGCCCGGCTCGAGCAGGAACACCTGGCCCGGCGTGCTGTTGTGCTGCTGGCGACGGCAATGGAACTGCTGCACGCCCTGCTCGGTCACGCCCACCAGGTAGGCATCGTGCCAATGGGGGTCATACGCATGCCCTTCGAAATGCGCACGCACGGTCTCGATACCGGACGTGGCGTCCTGCTTGAGATCGATCCAGTTACGCGAAGTCATGAGTCGCCCTGTCTTGAGTCATTGGCTCGCAGCAGATTAACCGCTGCGGGGGACGGCGTCTGGAACATTTGTGCAAACGCGCCGTGGGAGATTGATGTCAGTCGACGCTCATCACGCATCGGGCGAAAGCATCGGCAGCACGGTTCCCACCGCCAGCCGCGCCAGTTCGGCGTCCTGTTCGGCCTTGACCCCGGACACCCCAATGGCGCCGATGCACCGTCCGTCATGCCGGATGACCACGCCACCTTCGAGCATCCCATGCAGATGCGGTGCGCTGAGGAAAGCATGGCGACCACCATTGATCATGTCTTCGTAAAACTTGCTGTCACGCCGGCCCATGGCAGCGGTACGGGCTTTTTCCAGGGCAATGTAGGTCGATAACGGTGAAGCATCATCCAAGCGCAACAGCCCCAACGGATGGCCTCCTTCGTCCACGACACAGACCGACACCGCCCATTGACGCTGGTGCGCCAGCTCCTTGGCAGCCACCAGCAATTGCGCGACATCTTGTTCTGTCAGTACCGCTTGATTCTTCATCAATCACTCCGCAGTGCAACGCAAGGGTGCGTGAAAGTATGGCTTCGCAATCTTTCGAGCCAACCCCGCGCGGATTGGTTCAACCAGACCACCACGGAGCCAATGGATCCATTAAAACCCAATATCGACGAATTCATCAGGAAAACATTGACAGAAAAACTAGTTAAGAGACTTAATGGATCCACAAAAACAAATCGCCCTGGAGATCCCTCATGTATCCCAAGAACGCCTGGTACGTTGCGTGCACCCCCGATGAAATCGCCGGCAAACCACTGGGCCGGCAGATCTGCGGTGAAAAAATGGTGTTCTACCGTGGACACGGAGGCAAGGTCGCAGCCGTGGAGGACTTCTGCCCTCACCGTGGCGCCCCGCTGTCCCTGGGGTATGTCGAGAACGGCAATCTGGTGTGCGGTTATCACGGCCTGGTGATGGGGTGCGACGGCAAGACCGTCGAGATGCCGGGACAGCGCGTACGTGGTTTCCCTTGCAACAAGACCTTTGCGGTGCAGGAGTGTCATGGGTTTATCTGGGTCTGGCCCGGTGACCAGGCACAGGCCGATCCGGCGCTGATCCATCCGCTGGAATGGGCGGAGAGCGACGAATGGGCCTATGGCGGGGGGCTGTTTCATATCAATTGCGATTACCGTCTGATGATCGACAACCTGATGGACCTGACCCACGAAACCTACGTGCACGCGTCGAGCATCGGCCAGAAGGAAATCGATGAAGCGCCACCGATTACCACGGTGGAAGGCGACGAAGTGATTACTGCCCGGCACATGGAAAACATCATGGCCCCGCCCTTCTGGCGCATGGCCCTGCGTGGCAACAACCTGGCCGACGACGTGCCCGTGGATCGCTGGCAGATCTGCCGCTTCACCCCACCCAGCCATGTCATGATCGAAGTCGGCGTCGCCCACGCCGGTAACGGTGGCTACCACGCGGCGCCACAGTTCAAGGCGTCGAGCATCGTGGTGGATTTCATTACGCCGGAAACCGAGACGTCCATCTGGTACTTCTGGGGCATGGCCCGGAATTTCCAGCCCCAGGACGAAGCCCTCACCGCCACCATTCGTGAAGGTCAGGGCAAGATTTTCAGCGAAGACCTGGAAATGCTGGAGCGTCAACAGCGCAATCTGCTGGATCACCCGCAACGTAACCTGCTCAAGCTCAACATCGATGCCGGCGGCGTGCAATCGCGGCGGGTGCTGGAGCGCTGGATCGCTCGTGAACGGGAAACCCAGGCCGGATTGATCGCCAACACCCGCCAACCTCAACTCGGGGAGCTGCGGCCATGATCGAGGTCCAGGTCTCTGCCCGGCGCGACGAAGCCCTGGACATCTGCAGCTATGAGCTGGCACCTGTCGATGGGAGGCCGCTGCCGACGTTCACCGCCGGCGCGCATATCGATGTGCACCTGCCCGGCGGCCTGATTCGCCAGTACTCGCTGTGCAACCACCCGGAGGAACGGCATCGCTACCTCATCGGCGTACTCAAGGACCCGACGTCACGAGGCGGTTCCCGCAGCTTGCATGAACAGATCCTGCCGGGCGCACGATTGCACATCAGCGAACCGCGCAACCTGTTTCCCCTCGCAATCCAGGCCCGACACCACCTGCTGTTTGCCGGAGGCATCGGCATCACGCCGATCCTGTGCATGGCCGAGCATCTGGCCCAGAGTGGCGCATCGTTCGAGTTGCATTACTGCGCCCGATCCCGGGAGCGGGCAGCCTTCCTGGAGCGCCTGCGCCAGTCGCCGTATGCCGACCGGGTGTTTCTGCATTTCGACGAAGCGCCTGAAACGGCGCTGGATGCCGCCCGAGTACTGTCGGCACCCGATAACGAGGTACATCTCTATGTGTGCGGCCCCGGCGGCTTCATGCAACATGTACTGGACACCGCCAGAGCCCAGGGATGGAACGACACCTGCCTGCACCGCGAATACTTCGCCGCCACCCCCACCGACACACGCGACGATGGGCGCTTTTCGGTGAAGCTTGCCAGCAGTGGTCAGGTGTTCGAGATCCCGGCGGACCGCAGCGTGGTGCAGGTGCTGGAAAGCCACGGCATCGACATTCCGATTTCCTGCGAACAAGGTGTCTGCGGCACTTGCCTGACCCGGGTGCTGGAAGGCGTGCCGGACCATCGCGACCTGTTCCTCACCGAGGCCGAACAGGCGTGCAACGATCAGTTCACGCCTTGCTGTTCGCGGTCGAAGACAGCGGTGCTGGTGTTGGACCTATAACACTCCGAACACCTCCCACAAAGGCACTCATGTTCACTGCGGACGAAGAATCACCTTCATCCGCTCATCGGCCAGGGTCGAGCCGAACACCTGCGCGTAGCGCAAAGTCGCGTTGGCATGCTCGCGCATGATCGCCTCGGCCCGGGCGCCCTGGCGATGGATCAAGGCGTCGAACACCGAGTGATGCTGCATGTGGGCATAGTTGAAGCGACGATACTCGGCGGCCATGTTCTGCCGGTCTACCGCCAGTGCGGTCACCGAAGCGAATGGCAGATGGTCGTTGCGGGCAAGCGCGTCGGCAATCGCCGGGTTGTGGCTGCCTTCGACGATCACCTGGTGAAAGCGCATGTTGAGGTCGTGATAGACCTCCAGGTCTTCCTCGGTCACATAACCCTTGGCGAACAACTCATCACCCTGCACCAGGCATCGTTCGAGCGTGGCACGAGCCTCTTCGGACAGGCCACGCTCGGCCGTCTGCCGGGCCGCCAGGCCTTCGAGCACGCCGCGCACCTCGACGGCACCGGCAATGTCCTCGGCGCTGACCGAACGCACCTGAAATCCCCGACCGCCAAAGCGCACCAGCAGCCCTTCCTGCTCCAGGGTCCGGAACGCCATGCGCACGGGCATCCGCGAAACACCGAACAACTGCGCGGTAGGAATCTCCATCAGCCGCTCACCAGCCGCCAGCTCACCGGAGGCGATCATTTTGCGCAATGCAACCAGCACCGTTTGGCCGGGCTTACTCATCCACAGACTTCCAGGGAGAAAGACAGCCGCCATAGTAGAAGGCCTGGGACTGGGTGTCACGGCGGGGGTGCAATACAGGTGGAGGGAATAGTTGTTGTGGGAGCAAGGCTTGCCCGCGATGGCGGTGGGTCAGCTAGATCGATTTGTCCGGCAGGCCACTATCGCGAGCAGGCTCGCGATAGCAGAACATCAGCCAACATCAATATGGCTGACCCACCGCCATCGCGGGCAAGCCTTGCTCCTACTGCGTCAGCCCCTGATGTTCAGCCGCTGTGCCCTGCCCTGAGGATCGAGGCATCTTCTCCGCGATACAGCGCCTCGACTTTCGCCGCTCGCCACTGCAACACCGCACGCTGGTTGAGCGAGCCCTTGTCGGTGATTTCCCCCCGGTCGATGGACGGCGGTTCGTCGAGCAGTGCTATCCACTCCACACGACTGGCATTGCCGCTGGCTTCGCGGTTCAGGCGTTGCAGCCAATCGGCGAACCACTGGCGCACCGGCTCGCTGGCGAGCACCTGGGCGTCGCTGGCGTCCGGCGGCAGACCCGACAGACGTCTACATTCGGGCAATCTCGGGAACACCAACGCCCCCAGGCACTCGCGATCCGGCGCGGTCACCACCAGATCCAGCACGTACGGAGTGCCTTCCAGCACTGCCCGATTGCGCAACGGTCCCACGCTGACGAAGACCCCGGAAGACAGTTTGAAGTCCTCGGCGATTCGCCCGTCAAACATCAGCCCCAACTGTGGATTGCCGGGATCGGCCAGCTTGATTGCATCGCCCGAACAGTAGAAGCCGTCCGCGTCGAATACCTCGGCGGTCTGCTGTGGCGAGCGCCAATAGCCGGGCATGATGTGCGGCCCGCGAAAGCGCCCCTCGAACTTGCCGTCCACCGGCACCAGGCGCACCTCGCAACCCGGCGCCGGCAGGCCGATGTAGCCGGCCATGGACAGCGGCCCGGTGGTGAAGGTGCAGGACGGTGACGCCTCGGTCATGCCCAGCCCCGCCATCATGCGGATCCGTTCGCCACAGTGCTGCTCGGCCACTTTGTCGAGCCGGTCCCAGGTGCTCTGGGACAACCCTGCCGCCGCGAAGAAGAACAGACTGATGCGCGCGAAAAAGCGTTCGCGCAGTTCGCCGTCCTGCTCCAGGGCGCTGACCAACTCCTCCCAGCCTTTGGGCACGGTCAAGTAAGCCGTGGGGGAGATTTCCTTGAGATTGCGCAGGGTCTCGGCGAACCCCTGGGCGGTGGGTTTGCCGTCGTCCAGGTAAAAGGTGCCGCCGTTGTACAGCACGATACCGACGTTGTGACTGCCGCCGAACGTGTGATTCCACGGCAACCAGTCCACCAGCACAGGCGGGGCTTCGCCGAACACCGGAAAGGTCTGCAACAACATTTGCTGGTTGGCGCAGAGCATGCGCTGGGTGGTGATCACGGCCTTGGGCAACTTGGTGGAGCCCGAGGTAAAGAGAAACTTGGCGATGCTGTCGGGGCCGGTCGCGGCAAAGGCCTGTTCGGCTTCGGCACCGCCGGGTTGCGCCAGCAGGCTGGCGAAGCTTGTCCGGGCTCGTCCGGGTATCTCGCCGTTTACCGTGATCAACGGAATGTTCGCCGGCAACACCGCGTTGATCGCCCGCTCGAAAGGCGCAGCGTGGCTGACGAATACCAGCCCCGGTTGCAGCAGGTCGCAGACATGCCGCAGCTTGGCGAAATCCTGAGACAACAATGAATAGGCCGGCGACACCGGGCAATAAGGAATCCCGGCGTACATCGCGCCAAGGGCCATCTGCAGGTGTTCGATGTCATTGCCTGAAAGCAGGACCAGCGGCTTGTCGGCGGACAAGCCGTAGCCCAGCAGACGTTGAGCAATCGCCCGGACACTGTCGAGCATCTGGGCATAACTGACCCGGCGCCAATCACCGCCGGCCACGCGGGCAGCGATGAAGGTCTGTTGCGGGCGCCTCTGGGCCCAATGCACCAGCCGATCGAGCAAACGCGTCGGCAACGGGGCCAGGGTTTCCAGGGATCGCATGTGGAGGATGCCCTGTTCCTCGCTGACCTCAACGGCGGGGTGACCGATCGACACCTGGCGATAACGCCCCGGGCCGGGTCGGGAGGACGATCTGAACTCGGAACTCACGTACATTTCCTCCACCAAGGCGCGCTCGGGTCGTATTTCACACGAGCGGAGCGCGGCAGCGTCTGGCTGCGATCTTGTCGTTATTATGGATGGCCGGCGATGCGGCGGATTTCAGATCGGGTAATGCCGGGGTCCGTTCTGCAGCGTCACCCAACGCAACTGGGTGAAATGCTCGATGGACGCCGTGCCGCCAAAACTGCCGTAACCGCTGGACTTGACGCCGCCGAAGGGCATTTGCGCCTCGTCGTGCACCGTCGGACCGTTGATGTGGCAAATGCCCGACTCGACCCGTTGGGCCAGGGCCAGTGCTCGAGCGGTGTCGCGGCTGAAGATGGCTGCCGACAAACCGAACTCGGAGTCATTCGCCAGGCGCAGCAGTTCCTCATCCCCCTCACCGCGCAACACCACCGCCACGGGGCCGAAGGACTCTTCGTGATAAAGCCGCATCTGCGGAGTTACGCCATCGAGCAAGGTCGGCTGCAGGATGCTGCCGTCCAACTGACCGCCTACCAGCAGCGTCGCACCTTTGTCCAGGGCATCGTCGATCAGGCCTTTGATGCGAAGGCCGGCGCTCACGTCCACCAGCGACCCCAGCACCGAATCGCTGGCTGCCGGATCGCCGGCGCGTAACGTGGCGATCTTGGCCGTCAACCGGGCGACAAACGCATCGGCTACGCTCGCGTCAACGATCAGCCGCTCGGTGGACATGCAGATCTGCCCCTGGTTGAAATACGCCCCGAAGGCCGCCGCGTCCACCGCAGCGTCCAGGTCGGCGTCGGCCAATACCAGAAACGGCGCCTTGCCACCCAGCTCCAACAGGGCCGGTTTGAGATGACGGGCCGACAGCTCACCGACAATGCGCCCGACATGGGTCGAGCCGGTGAAATTGACGCGGCGCACCGCGGGATTGGCAATCAGGCGTTCGACAATCGCTGGAGCGTCCTTTGGCGCGTTGCAGATCACATTGACCACGCCATCGCCCAGGCCGGCGTCCTGCAACACCTGACCGATGAGCCTGTGCACCGCCGGGCTGATTTCCGAAGCCTTGAGCACCACGGTATTACCGCAGGCCAGCGGCATGGCAATGGCACGGGTGGCGAGGATCACCGGAGCGTTCCATGGCGCAATGCCCAGCACCACGCCACAGGGCTGCCGCAGGGCCATGGCGAAACTCCCAGGGACGTCCGAGGGAATGATTTCGCCATTGATCCGGGTCGTCATGGACGCGGCTTCACGCAGCATATTCGCCGCCAGATGCACATTGAAACCGTACCAGTTGGCCATCGCACCGGTCTCGCCAGCCGCGGCGACGAATTCATCGCTGCGGGCCTGCAACTGCTCGGCCGCTCGCAACAGCCGGGTACGGCGTTCATTGGGGGCCAGCGCGGACCAGGCGGGAAACGCGGCTTGCGCGGCAGCGACTGCCGCGTCGGCGTCTTCCAGGGTGGCCGCAGCCACGCGTGAGACGACTTCGCCGGTCACCGGGTTGCAACGTTCGAAAGTCCGACCGTCACGGGCGGGGCACGACTGGCCGCCGATCAACAGGGGCACGTCCAGCATGATGATTCCTCTTTATTGTCTTTATCGGAATACGTTCACAGTAGCGTCGAGGGCCCTCGACGAACAGTCGCCAGCCCTCGCAGCTCAGCGCTTATAGGCTTGCAGCCCCGGCTTGATGCTCTTGTCGTCCAGGAACTGCTTCATGCCCTGCTCACGGCCTCCCTCCTTGTCCAGCAGGCGCGACTGGTCGAGCTTGGCGTACAGGTAGTCTTCGTTCTGCTCCCAGGTCAGCTCGCGGCAGCGCTTGAACCCGTGCTTGGCCGCCCGCAGCACCACCGGATTTTTCTCCAGCAGGTTGCGCGCCAGCGCCACGGTGACTTCGCGCAGTTGCGCCAAGGGCACGCTCTCATTGACCAGACCCATCTCGGCCGCCTTGCGCCCGTCGAACGTCTTGCCGGTCATGATGTAGTACAGCGATTGGCGATGGCCGACGGTATCGGCCATGGCCTTGCTGACGAGGTTGCCGGGCGGGATGCCCCAGTTGATTTCCGAAAGGCCGAACGTGGCCTCGTCGGCGCAGATCGCCAGATCGCACGCCACCAGTGGACTGAAGCCGCCGCCGAAGCACCAGCCATTGACCATGGCAATGGTGGGCTTGGCGTACATGCGCAGCAGTCGCCATTGCCATTGCGAAGCGTCGCGGCGGATCTTTTCCTGAAGGATTTCCGGCCCGGCATCCACCTCGCGGAAGTACTCCTTGAGGTCCATGCCAGCGGTCCAGGAGTCCCCCGCGCCGGTGAGCACGAGCACGCCGGCGGCTGGATCCTGTTCGAGGGTTTCGAGCACGTCGACCATTTCACGGTTGAGGGTCGGGCTCATGGCGTTGCGTTTTTCCGGACGATTGAGGGTAACCCAGGCAATGCCCTCCTCGATGTCCACCTTGACGGTTGTCCAGCGACCTACGTAATTGCTCATGACGCATGCTCTCTTGTTCTGGGCTGAAGATGAGCAGAAGCTAAACCGCAAAACTAGTTATGTCAATTAACTATTAATCAATTTATCTGAATCAGGACGTCCGAATCGTTGCACGTCGGAGAGACAAATATTCAATCGACCGTAGCCAGCGCCCCACAACCCCGGCAAACTGGATAGCCTTGTTAACCACTCACCTGAGGATGCTTTTTTCAATGGCCAAGTCTGCAAAACTTGCCGAAGCCGCCGAGGCCATGGCTGATGTCGCCAGCGCGCAGGCGCCGCTGGACTCCGCACTGGACGACCTGATCGGTTACGCCTTGCGCCGCGCTCAGTTGAAACTGTTCCAGAACCTGATCGGCCGGCTCGCCGTCCACGACCTGCGACCCGCCCAGTTCTCGGCCCTGGCGATCATCGACCAGAATCCCGGCCTGATGCAGGCCGACCTGGCCAAGGCCCTGGCAATCGAACCGCCACAGGTGGTACCGCTGTTGAACAAACTGGAAAGCCGGGCACTGGCCGTACGGGTGCGCTGCAAGCCGGACAAGCGCTCCTATGGGATATTCCTGAGCAAAACCGGCGAGACCCTGCTCAAGGAACTCAAGCAGATCGCCTCCCAGAGTGATCTGGAGTCCACGGCCGCCCTTTCGGGCGCGGAGCGGGAGGAACTGCTGCGTTTGCTGAAGAAGGTCTATCAGTCATAAACGCCCCGATACACACGGTGGCGAGGGTATAAACCTCCTCGCCACCGTCGCCTCGAGCCCTACCAGATCGGCATGCTGTAGGTCACCAGGAACCGGGTCTGGTTCTCATCACGAAACGCCGCAGCCGCTGGAAAGTCGTTGCGGTAGATCGACTTACGCGCCAGCAGCCCGACGTTTTTCAGCGGGCCACTCTGGATCACATACCCCAGCTCCATCTGGAACTCCCGCTCTTTGCGATCCTCGGCCTCGAAGGCCGCCAGTTCGATGTGATCGCCACGCACATAACGCAATCGAGTTCTCAGGCCCGGTACGCCCACCGCGGCGAAGTCGTAGTCATGAATCGCCTGCCAGGTACGTTCCCGTGCATTGAGAAAATCCGAGCTCATGGTCATTTCGCTCAAGCCCATCAGCTCGGTGCCGGACACATAAGGCGTGGCGGTGTCGCCACTGGCATGCATGTAGCCAAGGCTGACGCGATGTCCGCCCCAGCGGTAGCCGAACAAGGCCGAGACGTTGCGGTTGTCCACCTTTCCAGCCTTGGCAGCACCGTCTTCAGCACTGAAAAAGCTGCGCAGATCAGTGGTCAGCACCCCGCTTCCAAGCGGCAGGTCATGCAACAACGCCAGGGTGTCCTGCCGGTACAAGTCCTTCACTTCGGCATGATAGGCCCGCAGGCTGAGTGCCTTGTCGACCTGGTAATCGCCGCCGGCATAAACCAGGTGGGACGAAGTGGCCGCACCGTTGAAACGCCGGTTGGGGGACGCAATGCTCATCGGTTGATAGTCGGTGGAATCGCGCCGGTTGATGCGATCGATGTACCCGGTATTGAACGTCAATCCGTCGAAATCCTTTGAGCTGAGCGTGGTGCCGCGGAAGGTCTGTGGCAGCAGTCGTGAGGGACTGGCGAACGCAAACGGCAGGAAGATAGACACGTCGCCTGTTTTCACGGTGGTCTGGCCGACGCGCAGCTTGCCCGTCAGGGCCAGGCGCGAATACTCATCCGGAGCACGCCTTTCGCGGCTGGACACCGGCAGCAGTTCGGTGCCGCTGCGATCCGGCGAAGAATCAAGCTTGATCCCCATCAACCCGCGGGCATCCAGGCCGAAACCGACAGTGCCGGTCGTATAACCCGACTCCACGTTCATGATCACACCCTGAGCCCACTCCCGGGCGGCTGTCTTGGCGCCATTGTCCTTGTAGTCGCGGTCCATGTAGTAATTACGCAGCGTCAGAGTGCCGTGGCTGTCGTCGAGAAATCCTTGAGCCGAGGCCGTGACCGAATACAGGCTCAGCCCGAGGCTGGCCAGCAATGGAGCGAGGCGAGTGACTGGGGCCGATGCACAAGCGCCCCGGGAAAGATTGGCCATGTTCGAAGTCCGTTATTGTTGTTTTTTTGATCGAAACCCTACCGGCGGGCAGGGATACCGACGCAAGAATGGAAATCCGTCGCGGTTCCCGTCAACCAGAAATGACCGATAATCGAACATTAATATAATTAACTTATTTTACCGACTTATTGGTTTCCAAAATTAAGCGATTGATTTTCAACAATTAATTCTCAGCGACAAGACGTCGATAAAAATTCATCGATCTTTAGTTATCTTTGTTAATCTAAATTCCGCTGCAAGCCGGATCGATAACCGGCGGCCCGACAAAAACAATAAGAGGACTTGTCATGAACCATTCGGCGCGTCGCGCAACGCTGACCATTGCCTTGTGTTTTATCGTCGCATTGATCGAGGGTTTCGACCTGCAATCGGCCGGCACCGCTGCCGCCGGTCTGCGACAGACCTTTGCCCTGGACCCGAAGATGATGGGCTGGGTATTCAGTGCCGGCATTATCGGTCTGCTACCGGGCGCTTTCTTCGGCGGCTGGATCGCTGATCGCATCGGTCGCAAGAAAATCCTGATCAGTGCTGTATTGCTGTTCGGAATCTTTTCCCTCGGCACCGCTCACGTAGAAGACGTTTCCAGCCTGCTACTGGTGCGCTTCATGACCGGCCTGGGCCTTGGCGCCGCCCTGCCCAACCTCATTGCTCTGTGCGCCGAGGCCGTGGGCGAACAACGACGTGGCACGGCGATCAGCGTGATGTACGCGGGGGTTCCGCTAGGGGGAGCGTTGGCGGCGTTGGTCGCCATGCTGTCGGGCGAACACTGGCAGATGACGTTTTTCATTGGCGGCCTGGCGCCGTTGCTGGCGGTGCCGTTGATGCTGTTGTGGCTGCCGGAGTCCAGCGCTTTTCGCCAGGCGCGAGCGACTGACTCAGAAGCCCGTGGTTCTACTGGCAAGGCGCTGTTCGGCGAGGGCCGCAGCCGGACCACCCTTGCCCTCTGGATGAGTTACTTCTTCACCCTGACGGTGATGTACATGCTACTCAACTGGCTGCCGACGTTGCTGGTGGAACAAGGCTTCAGCAAGCCCCAGGCTGGCCTGGTACAAATGCTGTTCAATATGGGTGGAGCCCTCGGTTCGCTGATCGGAGGCCTGTTGCTGGACCGTTGCAATGGCATCAAGGTGGTACTGTTCGTCTACGCCGGTTTGTTGAGCGCCCTGGCGGGAGTGGGTTTTTCGGTCGGTATCGTGCCGATGAGCATGGCCGGTTTCGCTGCCGGACTGTTCGTCATGGCCGCGCAGCTAGTGCTCTATGCCTTGGCGCCCCCCTCCTATCCCACTGCCGTGCGGGCGACTGGCGTCGGTGCGGCGGTTGCCATTGGACGCCTGGGTTCGGTGGCAGGTCCCTTGGCCGCCGGGCAGATCCTGGCGGCCGGGGCAGGCACGACGGGTGTGCTGTTGGCGACGTCGCCAGGATTGGTGATCGCCGCCCTGGCGGCCATCAGCGTGATGACTCGCGCCGTGCCGGCGGGTGAGGTGCATGCGGTGCGCTGACGGATGCCAGGCCTTTCCTGATTCAATCCGTGGTGCTGGCCGCCAGCACGCTCAACACGCGGCGACGGGCATTCCAGATGCTGAGGCACCACACGCCCCACCACTCCAGCCCGTCCTCGAAGTAATTGCTCCATGGATCACGCGCCGGATCGGGTTCGTCGCTGGCCAGCCAGTCGACGTTGAAGTTATCGACCCAGGTCTGCACCTCGACGCCGGCTTCGAGCCCGAGCAGATCGAGCCAGTCCTTGAACAGCGCTTGTGGGCTGTCATCGACGAAACGGGTGCCGTAAGGCGGCTCGCAAAAGGCCTGGTACAGGGCGAAAGGTGGCCGATTGTGATCGTCCTTGTCGGCGTGCAGAAGTTGGGCGACTTCTTGCGAATCCAGAGGCCTGGGCATGGCCTTGTCCAGATCCCAGCTCATATTGGGGGGCGCGGCGCCGGCAAAACGGGGATCGCGCACCAACTCGCGATGCCGCTCCAGCCACAGGCTCCTGATGGACTGGAACAACTGATCCACCGCCCGGCGATGAAGCACCGGGGTGATCGCCTCGCCGGCCTCGGGGGCGAGCACGAGAAAATCGAAGGCGCAGCCGGCCTTCTCCATCCGCTGGCGCAAGACTGCGCTGGCATGTCTTTCAACCACGTTCAACATGTCGGGCTCCGCTAACCTTTGACACAGACCACCTGGCGCAACGTGTGCAGCACCTCGACCAGCTCACGCTGGGCATGCATGACCTGGTCGATATCCTTGTAGGCCATGGGTATCTCGTCGATCACGGCCTCGTCCTTGCGGCACTCTACATGAGCGGTGGCGCGAACCTGATCTTCAACGGTGAAGCGTTTTTTCGCCTGGGTACGACTCATGACCCGCCCTGCACCATGGCTGCAGGAGCAGAACGACTCCTCGTTGCCCAGGCCCCGAACGATAAAACTCTTGGCGCCCATCGAGCCGGGAATGATCCCCAGCTCGCCTTTGTGCGCCGACACCGCGCCCTTGCGGGTCACCAGGACGTCGCGCCCGAAATGCCGTTCCTTCTGCACATAATTGTGATGGCAATTGACGGCTTCCAGCGCCACGTCGAACGGCTTGCGGATGACCTGGCGGGTGGCGTGTATCACCGCGTCCATCATCAGTGCGCGATTCTGACGGGCGAAATCCTGGGCCCACCCCACCGCCTGGACATAATCGTCGAAATGTCGGCTTCCCTCTTCGAAATACGCCAGGTCGCGGTCCGGCAGATTGGCAAGGTGCTGGCGCATATCGGCTTGGGCCAATTGAATGAACAAGTTGCCAATGGCATTACCCACGCCGCGCGAGCCGCTGTGCAACATGAACCAGACCCGGTTGGCCTCATCCAGGCAGACCTCGATGAAATGGTTACCGGAACCCAGGGTGCCAAGGTGCTGACGATGATTGGTCTTGGTCAGCTTCGGGTACTTGTCGGTGATCGCCTTGAACCGCTCGGCCAGCGCGGCCCACGCTCTGTCGGTCTGTTGTGGAACGCTGTTCCATGCACCTTTGTCCCGCCCACCCTGACTGACGGTACGCCCATGGGGCACGGCTTTTTCAATGGCGCTGCGCAAACCGTGGAGGTTATCCGGGAGATCGGCAGCCGTAAGCGAGGTTCTGGCGGCGATCATGCCGCAGCCGATATCCACCCCGACGGCAGCGGGGATGATTGCGCCCACGGTGGGGATCACACTGCCAATGGTCGAGCCTTTACCCAGATGCACATCGGGCATTACCGCCAAGTGTTTGAAGATGAATGGCATCTTCGCTGTGTTCATGAGTTGCTGGCGGGCTTCGGCTTCCACTGGCACCCCCTGGGTCCAGAGCTTGACGGGCTTGCCGTTGGCGACTTCCAGCAGTTCGTAGGTGCTCTTTTGCATGATTCGGATTCTGTCGTTGGCCTTCCACGAGTTTGACACGGGTCATGAAGGCAGATTCAGGGCAATTGTTGTCCAGATGAAATTGCAGCCACGGTAACGGACTTATTCGGCGCAAAATTGATCCCATGATTTGAGGAGTGTCCCGAGCGGTGCCAGACGGCGTCACTCCAGGGATTTCAATAGAGCGTGAAACCGTTGCCCCAAGAGGGCAGAAATTGCGCATCATAGGCGCCGTCCGCTCAAGGGAGATTTACATGCGTGCCATTCCATCCGCCATGCGTCTGGTCGTGCTGTCGCTCGGCCTGGCATTCGCCGTCGGGGCCACCGCCACCGAAGAGACGCAACTGGTCGAGTCCATCAATCTCTACCGCAGCCAGTCCCAGAGCTGCGCCGGCCAGGCCTCGCTGGAGCTGCCACCCTTGGCCATGGATTCGCGGTTGATCCTGTCGGCCAACGGCATCGGCGACCTGCAGCAAGCACTGGCGCGGGCAGCCTATCCGATGGTCAATGTGCAGGCCATCAGCCTGTCGGGGCCGCGGGATGCCCAAGCGGCGATGAAAGCCGTGCAGGAGAGTTTCTGTCAGGTAGTGCTCGACCCGCAGTTCGTCGACATCGGGGTCAGTCGCATGGACCGCGAATGGCGCATCGTGCTGGCGCGCCCGCTGTTGTCGGCGCGTTTAGGTGATTGGCAGGCCGAGGGCCAGAAACTGCTGAAGTTGATCAACAGCGCCCGCGCACAACCGCGCCGCTGCGGCACCGAAGCCTTCGCGGCCACGACACCGCTGTCGTGGAACGCCACCCTGGCCCTCGCTGGCGTGACCCATGCCCGCGCCATGGCCAACAACAACTTCTTCGACCACAAGGACCGCGACGGTCGCACGCCCGGGGACCGAGCCGAACTGGCTGGCTACCTTGGCCAACTGATCGGCGAAAACATCGCCGCCGGCCAGGACACCGCCCTCAAGGTGGTGGACGGCTGGCTGGCAAGCCCAGGGCACTGCGCCAACCTGATGAACCCGCAGTACCGCGAGCTGGGCGCCGGTTATGCCATGGACCCGAAAAGTGATGCGGGGATTTACTGGACGGCGATGTTTGGTACCCAGTAGGCGAAAAATTTGTAGCGAGAGGAATCGATTTGTCGGGCCGCGTTGCGGCCCGGACGTCACAGGCGGAGATGCGAATAATCACCGGGGACAGAAGGCTACACCCATCGGAGAGCACGACCGACCCAAGCGCCACAGTTCTGCTGGCTCCTATATATATTTATACTTCAAAAATAATATTCCGATTAGATATCAAGAACTGTAAATCTTGACAGTAGGAACAGCGCTTTAGCTCAATCATTATTTTCCTGCGTCAACTCGCAAACCGAGGAAAATAAAATGAGCACGGAATATGGCTATACAGCCCATGCAGTGGGCGGCACACATAACTCTGGCCATGGACACATTACCGCAAACTCTATAGAAGAGGCGGTACAGGCCGTAAAAGATAAATATATGGAAAGCCACGGAGTGGAAGTAAAGGTTACGTTAACCCTACTTAAATTTGTAGCAGAGGGTGAGATGCCACAAATTGTAAAGGTAGTTGAAAGAGCGTGACAAAAAGCATCCTCAATGAGGATCGGGCATGGGTCGTTTTGATTTCACATATATCGCATCGATGGAACATTACGGAGAAAAGCATAAAACCAACTTCTGAAATAGCTCAGAACATTGACTCAATACTGAGCAGTAAAAATCCGGAATCCTTATGGACTCCGGATTTTTGGAACTTCAGGATTGATGAATCCTGAAATGAACAGCATTGCACATAGAGCGCTGTTACTTTACCTCACAGAGCGAGGTTTACAGCGCCATATCGGCCGCTGGGTTGCTTTCGCGGGCAGCAGCGGGCTTGGCCGGAACCACGGCAGCGCCTGGCTTGCCGATGGCCGGCGGCGGGTCCAGTTGCAGGACTTCGCTGGTGTAAGCCCATTCCTGCGCCACACGCTCGGGGCTGTCGTTGAGCTTGGTGCCGTAGCTCGGCACGATCTGACGCAGTTTTTCCTGCCAGGCCGGGGTGGCGACCTTGTCCTTGAAGACCTTTTCGAGCACGGTCAGCATGATCGGCGCGGCAGTCGAGGCGCCTGGCGAGGCACCCAGCAGGCCGGCGATACTGCCATCCTGGGAAGCGACCACTTCGGTGCCGAGTTTCAGGACACCGCCCTTCTCTTCGTCACGCTTGATGATCTGCACACGCTGGCCGGCTTGCCACAGGCGCCAGTCTTCCTGCTTGGCCTCGGGGAAGTATTCCTTCAGGGCGTTGAAACGGTCTTCGTCCGACAGCATCAGTTGACCGGCCAGGTACTCGACCAGCGGGTACTGTTCGATACCGACCTTGGTCATCGGCCACACGTTGTGGGTGGTGGTGCTGGTCAGCAGGTCGAAGTACGAGCCGTTCTTGAGAAACTTGGTGGAGAACGTCGCGAACGGGCCAAACAGGATGACACGCTTGCCATCGAGCACGCGGGTATCGAGGTGCGGAACCGACATCGGCGGCGCGCCAACCGAAGCCTTACCATAGGCCTTGGCCAGGTGCAGCTGGGCGACAGTGGGGTTTTCGGTCACCAGGAACGAACCGCCCACTGGGAAACCTGCGTATTCACGGGCTTCCGGAATGTCGGACTTCTGCAGCAGGTGCAGGGCACCGCCGCCAGCGCCGATGAAGACGAACTTGGCGTCGGTCTCGGTTTCGGTGCCGTCTTTCAGGTTCTTGTACGAAACGCGCCAGGTACCGTCTTCGTTGCGGGTGATCTCTTCCACTTCGCTGGACAGTTTCAGCGAGAAGTTCGGCTTGGTTTGCAGGTAAGCGGCGAACTGACGGGTGATTTCGCCGAAGTTCACGTCGGTACCCAGGGGACTCCAGGTGGCTGCCACCTTCTGGCTCGGATCGCGCCCTTGCATCATCAGTGGAACCCACTTGCTGATCTGCGCAGGGTCTTCGGAGTATTGCATGCCGGCGAACAAAGGGCTGGCCTGGAGCGCTTCATAGCGTTTCTTCAGGAAGGCGATATTCTCGTCGCCCCACAGGAAGCTCATGTGCGGTGTGGAATTGATGAACGAGCGCGGGTTCTTCAGCACACCCTGCTTGACCTGCCAGGACCAGAACTGACGGGAGATCTGGAAGGCTTCGTTGATTTCGATGGCCTTGGAGATGTCGACCTTGCCGTTCTTGTCTTCCGGCGTGTAGTTCAGCTCGGCAAGCGCGGAGTGACCCGTACCGGCGTTGTTCCAGCCGTTGGAGCTTTCTTCCGCAACACCGTCCAGGCGCTCGACCATTTCCATGGTCCAGCCCGGCTCCAGCTCATTGAGCCAAACGCCGAGTGTCGAGCTCATGATGCCCCCACCAATGAGCAGGACATCTACTTTTTTTGGCTCGGCGGCGTGCGTGGTCGCAAGACCCATCGCCATCGCCAGGCCCAGCAGCGCCGTGTGTGTTTTCTTCAACATGTGTGTATCCCTAGGATGGAACGCCATTCCGCCCCCCGGTCCTGTTCAATGATAGACCACGCCCATGGCCGGCAACGCCAGCGTGTCTGGTTCGAATGGACTGGAGGATGGACCTACAGGGCCGCGCTACAGCGGCCTCGGTTTATGTCTCTCCGGCACTGACTTCTTGTAGGTCTTGGCTTCAGCTGGGTGAGGGACACTGCAAAACGGTCTTGATCGGGTCTGGCCTGGCCGTGCCCGATTGTCGCAGCGGGGGGAGTTTACATAATGAAACAAGCAGACCGAAGCCTCTTTTTCATATTCCTGACAAAAGCACTGGGTAAATTGAGGCAATTTGATGGCCCCGATGGGCTCCCCTCGACGCGGGAGCCACGGGAATCTTGCCATTCAGAAGTATTTCAGAACCGTGATATCACGACGTCGTTGTTTGAGCTCTGCGAACCAGCGCGTCGGGAAAAACAGCACGACACCCAGCAGCACGCTCCACAGCCATACCATCGGCAGATGGTCGAAGCCGTAGTAGGCGCCCTGGTTGGTACCCCAGATCGCGACCGCCATCAGGTACAGCGCCTTGAGCACGTAAAGGTGCAGCAGATAGAAAAACATCGGCGCGCCGCCATAAATCGCCAACAGCGCAATGACGCCCCGTTGCTGGGCTTTCTCGAAAAGCGCCAGCAGAATCAGGCCCACGCCCAGGGTCGGCAGCAGGAACATCAGCGAGGGCGGATATTTCGTCGCGCTCATGAAGCTCATGACGGTGCGCAGCGCATCGCCGGTCTGGACCCAGGGCTTGTCGCCATAGACGTTCAGGTAGCGGATGCAGACGAAGGCCAGCAACAGTCCGAGGCCAACCTGTAGCAAGCGACGCAAACGCACGGCCGGCGCCGCCTCTTTGCCGAACCATGGCCCGATGGCCCAGCCCAGCAGGATTACGCCGATCCACGGCAATACCGGATACGTGGTACGCGCCCGGGTGAACTCGGTGATGTCGATGAATGCGCGCTGGTGAAGAATCGACCAGGGGACGAAGAACGGTGAATCCGGGCTCAGCACCACGCCATCGAGGAGGTTGTGGCCGGCGACGATGGCCACGCCGAGGACGATCAACCAGCTGCGCTTGAGATGCAGCAAGGCGGCCAGGACGATCATGCAGATGCCAATGCACCAGATCACCTGCAACCACAGTGTCTTGGGCGGGAATTCGGCGTTCCAGGCGAAACACACGAAGGTGACTTCCAGGAACACCAGGAACAGGCCACGTTTGAGCAGAAACAGCGAGGTCTCGCCGGCGGTGTGCTTCTGGCTGTAGAGCCAGGCCGACAAACCGGTCAGAAAAATGAACACGGGGGCGCAAAGCGTGCTGAGCAGACGCGTGAAATACAGGTCCGGCGAAACGCTCAGCGCATCGATGGGGTCCGTGACCTGACGGTGCAGCAAGAAGGTCTCGCGGACGTGATCCACCAGCATCAGCAGCATGACGAAACCGCGCAGGGCGTCGATGGCGAGCATGCGGGCATTGGTCGTTACAGCGGGGGTTGCAAGCGCAGGCGCACGGACGCCGGACGGGCTCGTCACGCTTGAAGGTAGGCTCATGGCAGTACTCGGGGTGAAAGTCGTTGGTCCGCGCAAGGCAGGAATGAGAATGCCTGCCAAACGAAAGCGGATAACATAACACGAAATACCTGTCGCGAGCAGACTCCCCCTGCACTTGAACTGTGTCCCGCCGATCGTTGTCAATCCCGCGCCAGGGCATTGATCGGGTCAAGGCGCGCCGCATTGCGCGCAGGCACGAAGCCGAACACGATGCCGATGACCGTCGAACAGACGACCGCAGTGATGATCGACCCCATCGAAAACACCATTTGCCATTCCTTGACGAAAATCGAAAACACATAGCCGATGCCGAACGACAAGGCGATGCCGATCGTCCCTCCCAGCAGGCACACCATCACCGCCTCCACCAGGAACTGCTGGCGTATATCGGACTGACGGGCCCCGACGGCCATGCGGATGCCGATCTCACGGGTGCGTTCGGTCACCGAGACCAGCATGATGTTCATCACCCCGATACCGCCCACCACCAGCGAAATGACGGCGATCAGCGAGAGCAGCAATGCCAGGGACTGGCTGGTCTTCTGCACCGTCTGCAACACACTGTCGAGGTTGTAGGTGAAGAAATCCTTGATGCCATGGCGCTGTTCAAGGAGCTTGACGACGTTATCTTCCACGGCCTTGCTCGGCTGCCCGTCCTTGATTCGTACGGTAATGCTGTCCAGGAAACGCTGGCCCAACAATCGACCGGCCGCGGTTTCATAGGGCATCCAGACATTCAGATTCTTGTTCGTGTTGAAGACACTCTTGCGATCTTCGGTCACACCGATGACCGTGCAAGGCAGATTGTCGATGAGGATCACTTTGCCCAGCGGATCCGTGTTCGGGCCAAACAGCCGCTGCCGGGTGTTATGGTCGATCACTACCACTTGCGACTGGCGCCGGGCATCGTCTTCGCTGAACTTTACCCCCGAGCCGATCTTGATTCCACGCACCTGGAAATAGCTCGAACTCACACCATTGACCGTGGCATTGACGTCGATGTTTTCATAGCGCAACAACAGGTTGCGCCCCAGGTTGGGGGTCGCGCTGTCGATGTAGTACTGGTCGCTCAGGGCCGTGACATCGGACAGCACCAGGGTTTCGATAGCGGTCGAACGACTGTCTCCCCAGTCGGCGCCGGGCATGATCTCGATCGTATTGCTGCCGATCGCCTCGATGTCCTTCAGGACGTACTGCTTGACTCCTTCACCAATGGCCACGATCGAAACCACCGAAGTGATGCCGATGATGATCCCCAGCATGGTCAACAAGGTGCGCATCCGATGAGACACCAGCGCCACCCAAGCCATGTTGAACGCCTCGCTGAACAGCCCGAAGCTGGCAAGCAGGCGGTTCGTCGGCTTGACCCTGGCCGGACGTGCCTGCGGTTGCGCCAGTTCTTCCAGCGGACGCTGGGGGTTGGGTCGGTCGCTGACGATCTCGCCGTCGCGGATCTCGATGATGCGCTGGGCATGGGCGGCCACCTTTTCGTCGTGGGTTACGATGATGACCGTGTGCCCCGCCGCGTTGAGCTCCAACAGGATTTTCATCACTTCCCGGCCGCTGGCGGTATCCAGTGCACCGGTGGGCTCGTCGGCCAGGATGATCTCGCCGCCATTCATCAGCGCCCGGGCAATACTCACCCGCTGCTGCTGCCCGCCGGAAAGCTGGCTCGGTCGATTGGCCAAGTGTCCCTCCAGTCCCAGGCGGCCCAGCAGTTCCCCGGCCCGACTGTGGCGTTGCGACTCGGCGGCGCCCGCGTAGATGGCCGGCATCTCGACATTGTGCAAGGCACTGAGGTGAGGCAGCAGGTGATAACGCTGGAAGATGAACCCGAAGTGATCGCGGCGCAGGACCGCCAGCTCATGGTCATCCATCGAACCGGTCTCGCGTCCATCCACCTTGTAACTGCCGGAACTCGGATGATCGAGGCAGCCGAGCACATTCATCAGGGTGGATTTACCGGAACCGGAGGCCCCGGTGATCGCCACGATTTCTCCGGCGTTGATCGTCAGGTTGATGTCCTTGAGCGCTATGAACGCCTTTTCTCCTGCGAGAAAGCTGCGGGTGATCCCCTTGAGTTCCAACAGTGGTCGCGTCATGGTCAGGCCCCCGCCACGGCCGGGGCCGGCTCGCCAATGACGACTTTGTCGCCCTCGGCCAGGCCGTCCTTGATTTCGGCCCGGACATTGTTGTTGATACCGGTTCGCACGTTACGTGGCTGCGCCTTGCCTTCGGCGTCCAGCACCCGAACTACGTAGCTGCCGTCCTGGTTCTTCGCGCCCAGGGCCGCAACCGGAACCGTCAGCACCGATTTGGCCTTGTCCAGGACGATACGGACCTGGGCGGTCATCGAGATGCGCAAGCGATGGTCAGGGTTCGGTACGTCGAACAGGCTGTTGTAGAACACCGCGGTGTTCTGCTTGGGCGTGCCGGCGGTCTGGGTTTCGAGGAAATTCTGCGGCGCCGGCTCGGTGCCTCGCAGGGTGGCGTAGTAGCGTTTCTCCGCTTCACCGAGGATGGTGAAGTACACCTCCTGCCCGGGCACGATATGGATCACATCGGCTTCGGAGACCTGGGCCTTGACGGTCATGGTGTCCAGGTCGGCCAGCTTGAGCAGCACCGGCGCCAGTTGCTCGGCAATCACGGTCTGGCCTTCCTGGGTCACGATGCCTACGACATAACCGTCGATGGGTGCCACGATATGGGTATAGGCCAGGTTGACCCGTGCCGTTTCCACCTGGATCCGGGCCTCCTTTATCTGGGCATCGAGGGACAGCAGGTTGGCGGCTTCCACCCGGTAGTTGGACTCGGCGGTCTCGTACTCCTGCTTGGAAATCGCGTCGTCCGGTTGCAGCACCTTATAGCGCTCGTAAGTGGCTTTGGCGTCCTTGAGCTGGGCCGCGGTGGCTTGCCGGCGCGCCATCAGGTTCTCTTCATTGACCTGGGCCTGGCGAAGCGCATTCTGCGCAATCAGCGGGTCGATTTCCGCCAGCCACTGGCCTTTCTTGACCTTGTCACCCAGTTTGACCTTGAGTGACTTCAACTGGCCCGACACCTGGGCACCGACATCCACCTGCTTGACGCCCTGCAGCGTCCCGGTGGCCAGCACCGCATTCTCGATGTCCGTGCGCTCGACCGTGGCGGTCAGGTACTCCGGCGGTTTCCCCGGCGACTGAGCGCTGTAGAAAACCAGGCCGGTCACCACGACCAGGACAAGCACGATAGCGATTTTTCGAAACTTCGACTTTTCCATAAATGACTCTATGTGCGTGTTGAGTTCAGACCCGGCCAGTACGGCACCGGGTTCCAGGTAAGTGCCCCTGGGGAGCACGGCTAGACAAGATCACTGGTCTCCTCCTCATCGGGCACAGGCAAGCTGTCGTGCCACCAGGCAGCGAGGTTGTGGACATGGGGCGCCTTGAGAATCGTGAAATGGTTGCCCGGCCCGTACCAGACATCCAGGTCGGGCACATGCTTGCGCCATCCTTCGATCATTTGTTGTTGTTCACGTTGGTTGCCGGCCGTATCCAGGGTCGGATCGTTCGCCAGCACCAGCCGCACCGGCCCGGTGTACTGGTGTTGCGGTTGATAGACCGTGCGCAGGGCCGTACCGAAGGCCCGCGCCGGACCGCGCATCGCATCCACCGCCGAACGCTGGTGCAACATTCCGGCGCGGACCATGCCGGCGTGCAGCAGGCGCATCTGTGCCGCATCGTCCTGAGCACCGAACACCGTGGCGTCGATACCGAGCGACTTGCCCGAGGCCAGTTGCATCGCCTCGATCAGTCGGTTCAGCACCCCCGTCCCGGTATAAGGCCTGCCCACCACGCCATTGCCGCCCGGCGACTCGCTGTCGATCAGCGTCAACGAGGCCACCTTGCGACCACGAGCATGCAGACGGGCCGCCATCTCGAAGACAATCCAACCACCGAAGGAATGCCCCAGCAGATGCACTGGCCCCTCCGGTTGCACCTTGTCGATGGCTTCGAGGTACGCCTGGGCGGCGGTCTCCACCAGGCTGAAAGGCTCTGTGCTGCCGTCCAGCCCACGGTGCTGGAGCCCATGGATCGGCCAGTCCGGGCCAAAGGCGTCGGTCAGACCAATGAAACCGGTCACGCTGTCTCCCGCGCCCGGTACACAGAAGATCGGAGCCCGGTCGGCGCGCCCGCCCTGGATCGTCAGCAAGGGTTGGAACGCACGCTTCGTCGACGAAATGGGACGTGACGTCACGGCGTGAAGGGCATCGCTGATGGCCTGGCCCAGCGCCTGCACGTGTGGCGCCTGCATCATCGTCTGGTGATTGCCGGGCACCTTGGCGCAATGCATCTGCGTTTTCGGCAGGACAGCGTCCCAACCCAGGTAGCCGGTGTGTTCAGGCGCATCGTCCTTGCGCTCCTCGGCCACGAACAGGTGCACCGGTATCGAAATCGGGTACACCATGTAATGGGCCAGCGCGTGACCGTGGGCGACCTCGCGATCCAGGTACTGCCAGAGCTGGGCGGCGCTATAAACGGCCAGCTCGGACGGCAGTACACCCTGCTCGCGGCAATGCTGCACCAGGGCTTCGAACTCGAAATCGTCCAGTTGTCCTTGCAGGTCGGCCAGTTTGCCCAGGATCGACTCAAGCACTTCCTCGCCCGGAGACGAGGCCTTCCAGAATACGTCGCAGCGGTCCAGCAGATGGAGCTTGTGGGCTTCATCCAGGGCCCAGCGTTCGCGCCCCTGGTCCACCAGTCGCGGCAGGTAGCTATCGATCAGGCCGACGAACTCGACCTCTTCGTCCAGGCCAATGAGCTGGATGGCAGTCTCGTAGGCCAGGGCCCCGCCGAAGGACCAACCGGCCAGGCGGTAAGGCCCCTGCGGTTGTACCGAACGGATGATGCTCACCAGCCGCGAAGCCATGCACTCCATCGTCTGCAGCTGCGGCTCGCCCCACTCCACGGCGGGCAAGCCATAGACCGGGATGTCCTCGTCGATGTATTTGCCCAACGCTGGGAAATAGAGATCCAGACCGCTGAACTCATGCACCAGGAACAACGGGTTCTGGAGGCCACTGGTGCGCACCGGCACGACCGTTTCCTGCACCCGGACGTCCGCTGTGCGGGACTGAAGCAGCGTCGCCAATGCTGCGACACTGTCGTGCTGGAACAACTCGGCCAGCGTGACCGTCAGTCCGGACTGGGCCAACAGCCCCACCAGCCGGATCGCCAGCAGTGAATGGCCGCCCAGCTCAAAGAAATTGTCCCGACGCCCTACCTGCTCCAGCTTCAGCACCTCGGCCCACAGACCGGCCAACGTCATTTCCAACTCGCCCTGTGGCGGCTCGTAGCCCCGGTCGCCGTAAGCATGGGCCTCCGGCACGGGCAACGCGCCGACATTGATCTTGCCGTTCAGCGTCAGCGGTAGCGCCGTCAGGCGCACATAGGCCGCCGGAACCATGAACTCCGGCAGGCAGGCGCGCAGGTGCTCGCGCAACGCTTGCGCATCGAGCACGGCTTCGTCCGTCTGTTCGGTGTAGTAGGCGATCAGGCGCTTGTCGCCGGGGTTGTCCTCACGGGCCACCACCAGCGCCTCGCGCACTCCCTGATACTCATGCAAACGGGCCTCGATCTCACCGAGTTCGATGCGGAAACCACGGATCTTCACCTGTCCGTCGTTGCGATCCAGGTACTCGATCGTCCCGTCGGGCAGCCAGCAGCCCAGGTCACCGCTGCGGTACAGCCGCGCGTCGGCCCGGTCGCTGAACGGATCGGCGATGAAGCGCTCGTCCGTCAGGTCCTTGCGATTCAGATAGCCGAGCGCTACACCGGCGCCACCAATATGGATCTCCCCCGCTACGCCGATGGGCACTGGCTGGCCCGCGGCATCCAGGATATAGACCCGGGTGTTGGCGATAGGCCGGCCGATTGGAATGCTCGTCGCACCCTGGGGCACGTCGGTGACCGTGTGGGTCGTCGCGAACGTGGTGGTCTCGGTGGGACCGTAACAATGCAACAGCTGCAGCGACGGCGCCAGGGCCAGCAGGCGCCGGAAGGACGCCGGATCGGCCCGCTCGCCACCGCACATCAGGATCCGCAGGCGCGCCAGCGCATCCGGGATCAGCATCACGTACTGGTTGAACATGGCGGTGGTCAGGAACAGCGCCGAGACCTTCGCGTTCGCCAGCACCTGGGCAAGCCGGGGCGGATCGAGCAACGTATCGTGATCGACGATCACCACACGACCGCCGTTGAGCAAGGCCCCCCAGAGTTCCATGGTGCTGGCGTCGAACGCCGGGTTCGAGGCGAAGGCCAGCCGATCACCGGGGCCGAAATCCGCATAACCGTTGTTGATCGCCAGGCGACCGATGGCCAAGTGCGGAACGATCACCCCTTTGGGATGGCCGGTAGAGCCCGAGGTGTACATGATATAGGCCGGCGTATCGCTCGCCTGGACAGGGCATGGGCAAGCTCGCTCGTCCCGGGCCAGGTGCAACGTATCCAGGTCCACCCGTGGCAACGCCTGGGGCACGGTCCTGTCGCTGGTGGTCAGCATCAGCACCGCCGCACTGTCCTGCAGGATGAAGCGCTGACGCTCCTCGGGTGCATGATGGTCCAGCGGCACATAGACCGCCGCGCACTTGAGGATGGCCAGTTCGCTGATAACCAGGTCGAACGAGCGGTCCAACAAGATCGCAACCCGTGCCTGAGGTTTCACCCCGCGCTCCAAGAGGTAGCGCGCCAGGCGACTGGCGCGTTCGTCCAGCTCTCGGTAGGTCAACTGTTGCTCGCCATGCTGGAGGGCAATCGCCTCGGGCCGGACATTGGCCTGGGCTTCGAACAAGGCCTGTACCGTCTGCTCGCGAGGATAGACCGTGTCAGTGGCATTGAACGCCACCAGCAATTGTCGACGCTCGTCCTGCGGCACGATCCCCAGCTCGCGCAGCGGTGTATCAGGGGCGTGCTCCAGCGCATCGACCAGGCTTTCGAGTGCCGTGTGCATGTAGCCGCACACGCGCTCTGCCCCGATTCGGGCCGACACCGTGGCGCCCAGCAGGAAGGCTTCGCCCAGGTCGTCGACGTTGAGTGACAGCGGGTAGTTGCTCCATTCCTCGCCGCCGAGCCCTTCGATCCCGTTCCAGGCCGACTGAGCCTCCTGGCTGACCTGGGTCGCACTGTGCCGGTAGTTCAGCAAGGCGCTGAACAACGGTGCCGGCGTGGCGACACCGCTGCAACGCTGGGCCAGTGCCAGCGACGCATGCTCGTGTCCCAACAGGGCGGTAAGACGCCCGTGGGTCGCCTGCACCCCGGCGCGAGCACCGAGGGTGCCGACATCAACCCGCAGCGGCAAGGTGTTGATGAACAACCCCAGTGCGCGGTCAGCCCCTTCACCCCCCTGCATCCGGCCCATCAACACCGTACCGAATACCACGTCGTCACGGCCGCAAACACCCGCCAGCACCCGCGCCCAGGCCAGGTGATGCAGGCTCGCCGCGCTCACCCCCAGCTGCCGGGCCTGGGTCCGCAGACGTCGGCTCAAGGCCTCGTCCACGGGCCACTGTGCCTGCTCGACGTCATGGCTGTCGCCGCGCACGTCCTGCAGGCCGAACGGCAGGGTCGGTTCCTGCACATCCTTGAGCATGTCGCTGAAGAACGCTTCATGCTCGCTTTGGCTGACACCCAGCCGTGCCTGGGCCACATAGTTGCGGTACGGCATGGCCTCGCCCAGTTGGGCGTGTTGTCCCAGCAGGAACGCTTGCATGTCGTGCTGGATCACCTCCAGCGCGGTGTGGTCGAGGGCAATGTGATGGAACAGCAGCAGCGCCACCCAACGCTGCTGTTGGTCGTCATAGGCACAGGCCAGTCGCATCAGCGGCGCCTGGCGCACGTCCAGTCGGTAGTGCCGCGGGTCGAAACGCTCGCGCAACTGTGCGGCGACGTCATGCCCAGTCTCGACCACACACTCCTCGACCACCAGACAAGCGTTGCGCAGGACCACTTGCACGGGCTCACCCAGGCCCTCCCAGAGCACGGCCGTGCGCAGGATATCGTGGCGATCGATCACACCTTGCAAGGCGTCGACGAAGGCGTCCAGCCGATTGCGGTCGGCCAGATTGAACAAGGCCTGTTGCAGATAGAGGTCGCCCTGTTGCGAGGCCATGTGGTGATAAAGGATGCCTTCCTGCAACGGTGCCAGGGCGTAGATATCCTGGACGTTGGCAGCGCCTCCTGGCACCCCGGCGACGATCTGCTCGATATGCGCCTGGGTCAGGTCGGCCAGCGGCAACATGTCCGGCGTGATCCGGGTACAGCCCGGCAGGATGCCATTGGCCGGTACCGCCAATTCCGTCGTCCGGCCCACGGCAGCCGCCAACGCCGCCAGCGTCGGTTGGCCGAACAACACCCGCACATCCGCTGCCAGGCCGGCCTGGCGCATACGCTCCACCAGCGTGACGGCCAGCAGAGAGTGGCCGCCCAGTTCGAAGAAGTGGTCGTGGCGCCCTACTCGCTCGACCTTGAGCAGATCGGCCCAAAGCTGCGCCAGTAATGTTTCCACCGCCCCCCGGGGCGCTTCGTATTCACGGCTGATCACCGCGGCCAGGTCCGGTGCCGGTAGCGCCTTGCGATCAAGCTTGCCGTTGGGCGTCAGCGGCAGGACATCGAGTCGGACATAGGCCGCCGGGACCATGTATTCGGGCAACTGTGCCTGCAACCCGGTGCGCAGTGCTTCGATCCCTGGCGCTTGAGCGCCATCATGGGTGGTGAAATAGGCAACCAGTTGCCTGGCTCCCGCCCCATCTTCACGGGCCAGCACCACGGTCTCCTTCACGCCGCGATGCAGCGCCAACCGGGCTTCGATCTCACCCAATTCAATGCGGAAGCCACGAATCTTCACCTGATCGTCGTTGCGCCCCAGGTAGTCGATATTGCCGTCCGCCAGGTAACGCCCCAAGTCACCGGTCCTGTACATCCGCGCACCCGGCACGGCGCTGAACGGGTCGTCGAGGAAGCGCTCGGCGGTCAGTTCCGGGCGGTGCAGATAACCGCGCGCCACCTGCACCCCGCCGATATGGATTTCGCCAGCCACACCCATGGGCACCGGTTGCCCATGAGTATCGAGCAGATAGATGCGGGTATTGGCAATCGGCTTGCCGATCGGCGTGCTGTCCGGTGTGTCGGCGCCTGAGCAGTCCCAGGCCGTCACGTCCACGGCCGCTTCGGTCGGGCCGTACAGGTTGTGCAACGCCACGTGCGGCAGTTGCGCCTTGAAGCGTCGCACCAGGTGCCCCGGCAAGGCCTCGCCGCTGCACATGACATGGCGCAATCCAGCGCAGCCCTGGGCGTCGCCATGGGCCAGGAACACATCGAGCATCGACGGCACGAAGTGCATCGTGGTGATGCCCTGGGCCTGGATCACCTCGCGCAGGTAACCGGGATCACGATGCCCGCCCGGCCGTGCCATCACCAGTCGAGCACCGGTGAACAGCGGCCAGAAGAATTCCCACACCGAAACGTCGAAGCTGAACGGGGTCTTTTGCAGTACCGCGTCGTCAGCCGTCAGGCGATAGGCCTCCTGCATCCACAACAGCCGGTTGACGACCGCGCCGTGCTCGTTCATCACGCCCTTGGGCAGGCCCGTGGACCCGGAGGTGTAGATGACGTAGGCCAGATGGTCGGCCCGCAGGTCCGGCAACGGCGGATTGTCGGTCGGCCAGGTGGAGAATGCCTCGTCGTCCAGCAGCAATACCGTGGCGGGCGTCGCAGGCAGGCTGGCCTGCAACGCACGTTGGGTCAGCACCACCGTCGGCGCGCTGTTTTCCAGCATGTAGGCCAGTCGGTCGAGCGGATAGTCCGGGTCCAGCGGCACATACGCGGCACCGGACTTGAGGATGCCCAGCAGGCCGGCCACCATGTCCAGGCTGCGGTCCGCGCAGATCGCCACGCGATCGTCGGGGCGCAGGCCCAGGGCGAGCAGGCGGTGCGCGATGCGGTTGCCGCGCTGGTTCAACTGCCCATAACTCAGAGTCTGTTCGTCGAAGACCACGGCGACGGCATCCGGGGACGCCTTCACCTGTGTCTCGAACAAACCGTGCAGGGTCAGCCCTGTCGGGTAGTCGACTTGCGTGGCGTTGAAGGTATCCAGCAGGTGCTGACGCTCCTGCTCACCCAGCAACGGGATCTGCGCTACGACAGCTCGTTCGTCGGCAACCATGGCGCGCAACATGCGCTCGAGATAGCCGAGGTAACGCTCCATCGTGGCCTGGTCGAACAACGCCGTGGCGTACTCCAGCGAGCCGAACAGGCGACCGTCGATCAGTGCCATGTCCAGCAGCACATCGAACTTGGCGGTGCGGCTGGTCACGCCCAGCCCTTGCAGCGACATGTCGTGCAGCTCCAAGCCGCTGGTTTCGCTGTTCTGCCACGACAGCATGGCCTGGAACACCGGGCTATGGGACAGGCTGCGCAGTGGCCGGACCACCTCTACTACTTGCTCGAACGGCAGGTCCTGATGGGCCTGGGCGTCCAGGGTCCGGGCCTTCACCTGTTGCAACAAGCTGTCGACCGTCAGCTCGGCCGACACCTCGATACGCACGGCCAGCGTATTGACGAACAGGCCGATCACGTCCTGGACCTCCGCCTGCATGCGGTTGGCCGTCGGCGTACCGATGACGACATCGTCCTGTCCGGACAGACGCCCCAGCACCGCCGACCAGGCGGCCAATACCGTCATGAACAGCGTGGTGCCATGTCGCTGGCTCAGCGCCTTGAGGCCGGCGGTCAGCTCCTCGTCGAAGGCGATGCCCACCGCATGGCCGGCGTGGTCCTGCTGTGCCGGCCGTGGCCGGTCGGTGGGCAACGTCAGCAACGCAGGTGCGCCAGCCAGGGTTTGCCGCCAGTAGTGTTCCTGCGCCTCCAGGACCTCGCCCGTGAGCCAACGCCGTTGCCAGACGGCGTAGTCGGCGTATTGCACCGGCAAGGCCGGCAGCGGGTCGTCGTGGCCCTGACTGAACGCCGCATACAGCAAGCCCAGCTCACGGGTCAGCAGGTCAGCGGACCAGCCGTCGGAGACGATATGGTGCAGGGTGACCAGCAGCACGTGGTCCTCCTCGGCCATGCGCAACAATCGACCGCGCGCCAGAGGGCCTTGCGCCAGGTCGAAGGCCTCCCGTGCCTCTTCCTCGGCCATGCTCGACAACGCGGCCTCGGCGTCCGGAGACTCCGTCAGATCGTGTAGCGACAGCGCAAAACCAATGTCGACCGCAGCGATGCGTTGTTCAACCTCCTGGCCCTGCGCCTGCACGAAGGTCGTGCGCAAGGCTTCGTGGCGGGCCACGATGCGATTCAGGGCACGTACCAGCGCGTGAACATCCAGTGCGCCCCGCAGGCGCAGGCCGGTGGGGATGTGATACGCCGCGCTGCCAGCATCCAGCTGGGCCAGGAACCACAGGCGCTGCTGGGCAAAGGACAGCGGCAGAACCTGCTCGCGGGGCACCGGCACGATGCCCGGTCGTGTGCTGCGCGCAGTCTCGGACAACACCTGGGCCAGCGCGCTCAATTGCGGTTGGGCAAAGACGTCACTCAGGTTCAGCTCGACACCCAGTTGTTCACGCACCTTGGCGATCAGACGCATCACCAGCAACGAATGACCGCCCAGTTCGAAGAAATGATCGTGACGCCCCACCGCCTCGACGTTGAGCAAGTCCTGCCAGATCTGCGCCAACGCGACTTCCGTGGCGCCTTGAGGCGTTTCATGGGTCCGGTTGGCATAGGCCTCGGCATGCGGGGCCGGCAACGCCTGGCGGTCGAGCTTACGGTTCGGTGTGAGCGGCAGCGCGGGCAGGCTGACGAACGCCCCCGGCATCATGTAGTCGGCCAGCCGCGCCGACAGTTCGGCACGCAGGACAGCGGCACTCAAGGTCACGCCGGCCTGGGGCACGACGTAGGCCACCAGGCGCTTGTCGCCCGGCAGGTCTTCGCGCACGATCACCGCGGCTTCCTTGACCCCGGCACATTCGCCCAGCCGGGTTTCGATCTCGCCCAGCTCGATCCGGAACCCCCGCACCTTGACCTGGAAATCGTTGCGGCCCAGGTACTCGATACGTCCGTCAGGACGGTAACGAGCCAGGTCGCCGGTCTTGTACATCCGGGCGTCGGGCTGGTCGCTGAATGGATCGACCAGGAAACGCTCGGCATTGATGGTGTCGAGGTTCAAATAGCCCCGTGCCACACCCTCGCCGCCAATGAAGATCTCCCCCGCCACCCCGAACGGCACCGGTTGGCGGTGCCCGTCGAGCAGGTAGATGCGGGTATTGGCCATCGGCGTACCGATGGTGGCGTTTGCGGTCATGGCGCTGGCGTCATACTGCATGTAGGCCGCGGTGCAGGATACCGTGGCCTCGGTCGGTCCATAAGTGTTGATCAATTGCGTATGAGCCGGACGTACCGCGTCCCACATCTGCAGTTTCTGCACGGACAGGGCATCGCCGGTGACGTTGACCAGCCGCACATCGCGCAAATGATCCCGGGCCTGGGCCGGCGTGTTGTGCCATTCGGCCGCCAGGGTATGCCAGTGCGCCGCGGTCAGGTGCAGGAAGGTCGGCCGGACGTCACTGTCCTGCTGCAGTTCGGCGCTGCCGAACAGCGTGCGGGTCGGCGCCAGGGTGGCCCCGGCGACCAGCGCCGGGAAAATCTCCTCCACCGACAGGTCGAAGTTCAACGTGTTCTGTTGCAGCACGGTATCGGCCGGTGTCAGGCCGAACAGCCTGACCGCGTCGACGCAATAGTTGACCAGGCCTCGGTGCTCGATCATCACCCCTTTCGGGGCGCCGGTCGAACCCGAGGTATAGATCACGTAGGCCAGGTGACGCACGCCCAGTGATGCAACGACCGGGTTGTCATCACGGCCGGCGGTAATGCCCTGTTGCCTGCGTTCGGCATGATCGAGCAACACCACCGGCGCCGACAGCGGCGGTAGGCGGTCCTGCAGCCCGCGTTGGGTCAGCACGGCCACCGGGGCGCTGTCGGCCAGCATGTAGGCCAGCCGTTCGGCCGGATACGCCGGGTCAAGCGGCACGTAGCCGCCACCGGCCTTGAGGATCGCCAGCAGGCCCACCAGCATTTCGGCGCTACGCTCGACGCAGATCGCCACCCGATCGTCCGGACGGATGCCCAGGCCGATCAGGTGATGAGCCAACTGGTTGGCCTGGCGATTCAGTTCGGCGTAGCTCAGGCGCTCGCCCTCGAAGACCACCGCGATAGCCTCCGGCCGGGCCGCGACCTGGGCTTCGAACAACTGATGGATCGTCTGTGTGTGAGGATATGGCGCCTGGTTGGCGTTCAGTCCCACCAGCAGATGCTCGCGCTCGGCATCGTCCAGCAGCTCGATCCGGTCGACCGGCATCTGTTCGTTCGCCACCATGGCCCGCAGCAGACGCTCGAAGTAGCCGAGGTATCGCTGCACCGTGCTCGCGTCGAACAACGCCGTGGCGTATTCAAGGGTGCCGAAGACTTGTCCCTGTAGCTCGCCCAGCTCCAACGACAAGTCGAACTTGGCGACCGTATTCGCCACGCCCAGCCCTTCGAGCTTCAAGTCCCCCAATACCAGCTCGGTGCTGTCCAGGGTCTGCCACGACAGCATGACCTGGAACAGCGGACTGTGGGACAGGCTACGCACCGGCTTGAGCAGCTCCACCACCTGTTCGAACGGCAGGTCCTGGTGCGCCTGAGCCCCAAGCGCCTGGGCCTTGACCCTAGCCAGCAGGGTTTCGACGGTCGGCGCGCCGGACACGTCGACGCGCACGGCCAGTGTGTTGACGAAGAAGCCGATCAGTCCTTCGATTTCCGAACGCGTGCGGTTGGCCGCCGGCGAACCGATCACCACGTCGTCCTGCCCTGAAAGGCGGCTCAACAGCGCCGCCCAGGCGGCCATCAACGTCATGTACAGAGTAACGCCGTGGCGTTGGCTCAAGGCTTTGAGCTCTGCGGTCAGGTTCGCGTCGAATGCCACTGGCAGCGCCGCGCCAGCGTAGTCCTGCTGCGCCGGGCGTGGTCGATCCGTCGGCAGCATCAGCAGCGCCGGCGCATCGGCCAGGGTTTGCTGCCAGTAATTGCACTGGGCCTGCAACACCTCGCCGCTCAGCCAGCGGCGTTGCCACGCCGCGTAGTCGGCGTACTGCACCGTCAGGGCCGGCAGCGGATCGTCCAGGCCATGGCGGTACGCTTCGTAGAGCCCCGCCAGCTCCTTGATGAGGACACCGATGGACCAGGCGTCCGAAACGATGTGATGCATGGTCACCAGCAATACATGGTCTTCGTCACCCAGGCGGATCAATCGTCCCCGGATCAGCGGGCCGTTCTCGAGATCGAAAGCGTCGCTGGCCTCCCGCGCCGCCACGGCGTGCAGCTCGGCTTCAGCATCGGTATGAGCACAAAGATCCTGCCGTAACAGAGCAAATCCTGTGTCGGCCGCTGCAATACGTTGCAAGGCTTCTTCGCCCTGGTCGCGCACGAAAGTGGTACGCAACGCCTCGTGACGGGCGACGATGCAATCCAGCGCCCGTTGCAAGGCGACACCGTCCAGGACGCCACGCAAACGCAACCCGGCGGGCATGTGATAGGCCGAACTGGCGCCTTCCATCTGCGCGAGGAACCACAAACGCTGCTGGGCGAACGACAGGGGCAGCGCTTCATGACGGGCTACCCGGACGATCTCCGGCAAGGTGCTGCGCCCGGCCTGGGCCACCGCCTGCGCCAGTTCCTTGAGTGGTGGATGAGCGAACAGCTGCGCCAGCCCCAGCTCCACGCCCAGGCGCAGGCGCACCTGGGAAATCAACTGCATCGCCAGCAGCGAATGGCCGCCCAGTTCGAAGAAATGGTCGTGGCGACCAACCTGCGGCAGACCCAGCAGCTCTTGCCAGATCTGCGCCAGGGTGGTTTCGATCTCGCCTTGAGGGGCTTCGTAGCCACGGGTAATCACCGAATCCTGATCCGGCGCCGGCAACGCCTTGCGGTCGAGTTTGCCGTTGGGGGTCAGCGGCAGCGCATCCAGGCGCACGTAGGCCAAAGGCACCATGTATTCCGGCAGTTGCGCTTGCAAATGGCTGCGCAGACTTTCGATGTCCGCCGTTGCCGATTCGGTGAAATAGGCGACCAGACGCTTGTCGCCCGGTACATCTTCACGGGCCAGCACCACGGCTTCCTTCACGGCATTGTGTTGAGCCAACCGCGCCTCGATCTCGCCCAGTTCGATCCGGAAACCGCGGATCTTCACCTGATCGTCGTTACGATCCAGGTATTCGATATTGCCGTCCGGCAGGTAACGCCCCAGGTCGCCGGTCTTGTACATCCGGGCGTTCGGAACAGCGCTGAACGGATCCGTTAGGAAGCGCTCGGCCGTCAAGTCATCGCGATTGAGATAACCGCGAGCCACCCCAGCGCCACCGATGTAGATCTCGCCCGGCACGCCCAAGGGCACCAGTTGCCGGTGTTCATCCAGCAAGTAAAACTGGGTGTTCGCCACCGGTTTACCGATGTGCGCGGCGAAACCATCTTCACGGGCCATGGATACCCAACTGGAGTAAGTCGTGGTTTCCGAAGGACCATAGAGGTTGCACAAGCGCTTGACGGTGGTCTGCTCGAACAACGCTTCCACCAGACTGCGCTTGAGCGCTTCGCCGGCGACGTTGACGGTGTCCACGCCCTCACCCAAGCCACCGGACTCCAACAACGCCTTGAGCGCCGAGGGCACGGTGTTGATCAGGGTGATGTCGTGCTCGCCCTGTTGCAGTTCCAGCACATTAGTGACCACGTCGATGCTGCCGCCACAGGTCAGCGGCGCGAAGCATTCGTAAACCGCGAGATCGAAGTTCAGCGAGGTGGAGAACAGGGTTTTCGACAAGGTGTTGGTATCGAACGAACGATGAGCCCAGGTCAGGAAATTCACCGTGTTGCGGTGTTCGATCATTACGCCTTTCGGCAACCCGGTGGAACCGGAGGTATAGATCACATAGGCCAAATGCGACGAAGTCAGTTCAGGCACCTGAGGGTTGGGGGCTGCTTCGTCCTGCCAGACACCTTTATCGAGGTCGATCACCGGCGCTGCCGTCTCACCCAGCAAGGCCCGCGTGCTGCCTTGCACCAGGATTGCCGCCGGGGCGCTGTCCTGAAGCATGTAGGCGATCCGATCCGCCGGATACGCTGGATCCAGCGGTACGTAACCACCGCCCGCCTTGAGAATCGCCAGCAGCCCCACGACCATGTCGAGACCGCGCTCGACACAGATCGCCACCCGCGAATCCGGCTGCACGCCCTGTTTTTGCAGGTAATGCGCCAGCCGGTTGGCAAGCCCGTTGAGTTCCCGGTAGTTGAGTCGCTGCCGGCCATGGCGCACCGCCACGGCATCCGGCGTGCGCCGTACCTGTTCCTCGAACAGGCCATGGATCGTTTGTTCCTGTGGATACTCCGCTTCAGTGGCGTTGAAGGTTTCCAGTAACTGCTCGCGCTCCACTGCCGGCACGATTGCGATTTCACGCAGTGCCGTGTCAGGGGCCTGCTCCAGCGCTTGTACCAAGCCTTCCAGTGCCGTGTGCATGTAGCCGCAAACACGTTGCGCACCCACCTGCGCCACTGCCTGGGCCGTGAGCAGGAAGCCCTCGCCCAGGTCATCCACCGACAACATCAATGGATAGTTGGTGCGTTCTTCCATGCTCAGGGTATGGATCCCGTGCCAGGCCGAGATGGCCGGGTCGGACGGCGTTTGCGCCGCGCTGTGCCGGTAGTTCAGCAAGGCGCTGAACAGCGGCAGCGACGCCGGCACGCCACTGCAGCGTTGGGCCAGGGATAACGAGGCATGCTCGTGCCCCAGCAGCGCCGACAAGCGCCCGTGGGTCGCCCGGACGCCGGCACGCACCCCTTGTGTGCCCACGCTGATGCGCAACGGCAAGGTGTTGATGAACATGCCCAGGGCACGGTCAGTCCCTTCACCGCCCTGCATCCGGCCCATCAGGACCGTGCCGAACACCACCTCTTCGCGGCCCGAGACGCGCCCGATCACCTGAGCCCACGCCAAATGGACCAGGCTCGCCGCGCTTACGCCAAGCTGACGGGCCTGAGTCCGTAGACGCTCGGCCAGTTCGGCGTCCACCGCCTGCTGCGTCTCTTCGATACCGCTGCCATCACCCTGCACGTCCTGCAGGCCGAACGGCAGCGTCGGCTCGTCAATGTCAGCGAGCATGTCGCGGAAAAACGCTTCGTGTTGTTCACGACTCACGCCCAAGCGGGCCTGCGCCACATGATTGCGGTATGGCACGGCCGGTGCGAGCTGCTCCGACTGGCCCAGCAGGTTGGCCTGCATTTCATGCACCACCACCTCGAGGGCTGTATGGTCCAGCGCCATGTGATGGAACAGCAGCATGCCGACCCAACGCTGGTTCGCCAGGTCCTGCGCGTAGGCCACACGCATCAATGGTGCCTGGGCGATATCGAGCCGGTAATGCCGAGGATCGAAACGCTCGTGCAACTGCTGCACCACATCGCCCGCTGTGGCGTCCACCTCGATCTCTTCGAGCGCCAGCGTTGCATGGCGCCAGACCACCTGCACCGGTGCCGGCAACCCTTGCCACGCCATGCTGGTGCGCAGGATATCGTTTCGCGACACCACGCTTTGCAAGGCCTGGGCAAAGGCTTGCAGTCGCTCGCGGTTGTCAAAGCCGAACATCACCTGCAACACATAGGGATCGCCCTGCTCCGCGGCCAGGTGATGGTAGAGAATCCCTTCCTGCAACGGCGCCAAGGCATAGATGTCCTGCACATTGGCGACGCCACCGGGCACGGTTGCCACGATCCGGTCGATGGCGTCCTGGTCCAGGTCGGCCAACGGCAGCATGTCCGGGGTGATCCGCGAACAATCGTCCGGAATCAGATTCAATGGCACCACCACTTCGCGCGCACCGCCAACGGCTGCCGCCAACGCGGCCAGTGTCGGCTGACCGAACAACACCCGCACGTCGGCGGCCAGCTCGACCTGGCGCATGCGCTCGATCAATTTCACCGCCAGCAATGAATGCCCGCCCAGCTCGAAAAAGTTGTCGTGGCGACCGACCTGCTCGACCTTGAGCAAGTCCTGCCAGATCCGGGCAATGGCAATTTCGATTTCGCCTTGCGGGGCCTCGTATCCGCGGCTCACCACCGCCGACTGATCGGGTGCCGGCAACGCCTTGCGATCCAGTTTGCCGTTGGTGGTCAGCGGGAAGGCGTCGAGCAACACGAAGGCGCTCGGCACCATGTAGTCCGCCAGCGAACCCAGCAACTGGGCACGCAGGTCGGCTGCGGATGGCTGCGCGTCTTCTTTGGCGATCACATAAGCCACCAGGCGCTTGTCACCCGGTTCGTCTTCACGAGCGATGACCACGGCCTCGCTGACGCCTTCGCAGGCCGCCAGCGTAGCTTCGATTTCACCCAGCTCGATACGGAAACCACGGATCTTCACCTGGTCGTCGTTACGGCCCAGGTACTCGATGCTGCCGTCCGCCAGCCAGCGACCCAGGTCACCGGTCTTGTACATCCGTGCGTTCGGTTCACGGCTGAACGGGTTGGCGAGGAAGCGCTCGGCCGTCAGCTCGTCGCGGTTCAGGTAGCCACGGCTGACGCCCGCGCCACCCACATACATTTCGCCCGCCACGCCGACCGGCACCGGCTCGCGCTGGGCGTCGAGCACGTACAACTGCAAGTCAGGGATGCGCTTGCCGATGGGGCTCACGCCGGTCAGTTGTGCGTCGGCGGCTTCGAGGGCGCGGTAGGTCACGTGCACGGTGGTTTCGGTGATGCCGTACATGTTCACCAGTTGCGTGCCGGCATTGATTGCCCGGGCGTACCACGGTTTGAGGATGCCGGTTTCCAGGGCTTCGCCACCGAAGATCACCTGGCGCAGGCTGTGGCGCAGATCACTTTCACCCTGGGCCGCGATCAACTGGCGGAACGCGCTCGGCGTCTGGTTCAGCACCGTGACACCGGTCTCGCACAGCAACGCATAGCAGTCCTGCGGCGAACGGCTGACCAGTTGCGGCACCACCAGCAGGCGGCCGCCATGGGTCAAGGCGCCCCAGATTTCCCAGACCGAGAAGTCGAAGGCAAAGGAATGGAACAGTGCCCAGACGTCCTGCGGGCCGAAGTCGAACCACGATTGCGTGGCCGAGAACAGCCGCACGACGTTGCGGTGTTCGACCATCACGCCCTTGGGCAGCCCGGTGGAACCGGAGGTGTAAATCACATAGGCCAGATGGCTGGGATCCAGACCAGGCACCTGCGGATTACCGACGGACTCGTCCTGTCCGGCGCGGCTATCCAGATCGACCACAGGCACCGTGACGCCGGCCAACAATCGACGTGTCGCGGCCTGCGCCAGCACCGCCACCGGCGCACTGTCGTCCAGCATGAAGGCCAGGCGCTCCGCCGGATAAGCCGGATCCAGCGGTACATAACCGGCGCCGGATTTGAGAATGCCCAACAGGCCGACAATCATGTCCAGGCCGCGCTCGACGCAGATCGCCACCCGGTCATCCGGACGGATCCCCAGGGCCAGCAAGCGATGGGCAAGCTGGTTGGCGCGGGCGTTGAGCTCGCCGTAGGTCAGTGCGCGATCCTCGAACATCACCGCCACCGCATCGGGTTGCGCGGCGGCCTGAGCTTCGAACTGCCCGTGGATCAGCGCGTCGTGGGCGTAGCTTTGCGGCGTGGCATTCCAGGTTTCCAGCAGTTGCCGGCGCTCGGCCTCTGGCAGGATCTGCAATCCGTTCAGCGGGGCCAGGGGCGACTGCTCCAACGCCTGGACCAGATTCTCCAGCACACATTGCACGTAGTTGCAGACCCGTCCGGCGCCAATCGGTGCCTGGGCCATGACGGTCAGGTTGAAATCCTCCCCCAGGTCGTCCACCGACAAGGTCAGCGGATAATTGGTCCGCTCCTCGCCGTCCAGCACCTGGATACCTTCCCAAGCTGCCAGGGCTTCGCTGGTGGCCGTCTGCGTACCGAGATGTCGATAGTTGAGTAAGGCACTGAACAGCGGCGCCGGCGCCGCCACGCCGCTGCAACGCTGCGCGAGGACCAGCGAGGCATGCTCATGCCCCAGGAGAGCGGTCAGTCGGCCATGGGCGGCCTTGACGCCGGCCCGTACCCCCTGGCCTTGCAGATTCACCCGCAACGGCAACGTGTTGATGAACATCCCCAACGCTCGGTCAGCGCCCTCGCCGCCTTGCATCCGGCCCAGCAACACGGTGCCGAATACCACATCGTCCTTGCCCGACACGCGGCCCAGTACCTGGGCCCAGGCCAGGTGATACAGGCTGGCCGCACTCACGCCCAGCTGACGAGCCTGGACCCGCAGGCGCTTGCAGAGCGAGGCATCGACCCGCTGCCGGACCTCTTCGATCCCGTGCCCGTCACCCTGCACGTCCTGCAAACCGAACGGCAGCGTCGGTTCGCTCACATCGCCGAGCATGTCGCAAAAGAATGCTTCGTGCTCCTCGCGGCTGACGCCCAGTCGCGCCTGGGCCACGTAATTGCGATAAGGCACGGAGGCCGGCAACAAATGCCCGCGCCCGACCACATGGGCCTCGATTTCCGCCGTGAGCATGCCCAGGGATGTCGCGTCATCGACCATATGATGGAACAGCAACATGCCGACCCAACGACCGTTCGCTGCATCTTCGGCATACCCGAGGCGCATCATCGGCGCCTGGCGGATGTCCAGGCGGTAATGACGGGGGTCCAGGTGTGCCCGCAGTTGTTCGGCGATATCGCCCGCCGCGGGGTCCAGCACCACTTCATCGAGGCCCAGCGGCGCTTCGCGCCAGACCACCTGTACCGGCTCGTCCAATCCTTCCCATACCACCGCCGTGCGCAGGATGTCATGCCGCGACACCACGCCTTGCAAGGCCTTGGCGAAGTCATCCAGCCGTGCGCGACTGTCGAAAGCGAACAGAATGTATTGCAAATAGGGGTCGCCTTGAACCGCAGCGAGGTGGTGATACAGAATCCCCTCCTGCAAGGGTGCCAGGGCATAGATGTCCTGCACGTTGGCCACGCCGCCCGGCACCGTCGCCAGCACGCGGTCGATGCCGATCTGGTCCAGGTCAGCCAGCGGCAGCATGTCCGGAGTGATTCGCAGGCAGTCATCCGGAATGACATTGGCCGGCACCCGGATCTCATGACGTCCCCCCACGGCCGCCGCCAGCGCCGCCAGGGTCGGCTGTCCGAACAGCACGCGTACGTCGGCCGTCAGGTCGACCTGGCGCATGCGCTCGATCAGTTTCACCGCCAACAGCGAATGGCCGCCCAGTTCGAAGAAATGATCATGGCGACCGACTCGCTCCAGGTGCAGCAGGTCCTGCCAGATCGCGGCGATGACCGTTTCGACTTCGCCTTGCGGGGCCTCGTATTCACGGCTCACCACCGCTGACTGGTCGGGCACCGGCAAAGCCTTGCGATCGAGCTTGCCGTTGGTGGTCAGTGGGAACACCGTCAACATCACGAAGGCGCTGGGCACCATGTATTCGGCCAGGGAACCCAACAGTTCGGCGCGCAGCTCAGCCGCCGTAGGAGGCTCGCCATCTTCGGCAATCACATAGGCCACCAGGCGCTGATCGCCCGGCGTGTCCTGGCGCGCCAGCACCACGGCTTCCCGCACACCCGTGCACGCGGCCAGTTTGGCTTCGATTTCGCCCAGCTCGATACGGAATCCGCGAATCTTCACCTGATCGTCGTTACGCCCCAGGTATTCGATGCTGCCGTCCGCCAGCCAGCGACCCAGGTCGCCGGTCTTGTACATCCGGGCGTTCGGTTCGCGGCTGAACGGGTTGGCGAGGAAGCGCTCCGCCGTCAACTCGTCGCGGTTCAGGTAGCCACGGCTTACGCCTGCGCCACCCACGTACATCTCGCCGACCACGCCGACCGGCACCGGCTCGCGCTGGGCGTCGAGCACGTACAACTGCAAGTCAGGGATGCGCTTGCCGATGGGGCTGACGCCGGTCAGCTGTGCGTCGGCGGCTTCGAGGGCGCGGTAGGTCACATGCACCGTGGTTTCGGTGATGCCGTACATGTTCACCAGTTGCGTGCCGGCATTGATTGCCCGGGCATACCACGGCTTGAGGATGCCGGTTTCCAGGGCTTCGCCGCCGAAGATCACCTGGCGCAGGTTGTGGCGCAGGTCACTTTCGCCCTGGGCTGCGATCAACTGGCGGAAGGCACTCGGCGTCTGGTTGAGGATGGTCACCCCAGCCTCGCACAGCAATGCATAGCAGTATTGCGGCGAACGGCTGACCAGCTGCGGCACCACCAGCAGGCGGCCGCCACGGGTCAGCGCGCCCCAGATTTCCCAGACCGAGAAGTCGAAGGCAAAGGAATGGAACAGCGCCCAGACGTCCTGCGGACCGAAGTCGAACCATGGCTGGGTGGCCGAGAACAACCGTGCGACGTTGCGGTGTTCGACCATCACCCCTTTGGGCAGGCCGGTCGAGCCCGAGGTGTAAATCACATAGGCCAGATGACTGGCGAGCAGACCCTGCACATCAGGGTTGTGCGACGGTTGCTGGCCGATGACATCGAGCGGGTCGAGCATGACGATCGGCACGCTGATGGGTGGCAGGTTGTCGCTGCATTGCGACTGAGTCACCAGGGCCACCGGACGGCTGTCGTGCAGCATGTAGGCAAGGCGTTCCGCCGGATACGCAGGATCCAGCGGTACATAGCCGGCGCCGGACTTGAGGATGCCCAGAAGGCCGACGATCATGTCCAGGCCGCGCTCGACACAGATCGCTACCCGATCATCCGGACGGATCCCCAAGGCCAGCAGGCCATGGGCCAACTGGTTGGCCCGCCCATTGAGCTGGGCATAGGTCAGTGTCTGGTCTTCATACGCCACGGCTACCGCGTCAGGCTGGGTGACGGCCCAGGCCTCGACTTGACGGTGGATCAGGGCGTCCCCGGCATATTCGATGTCGCAGCGGTTCCAGGCATCGACCAGTTGCTGGCGCTCGGCCGCGGGCAGGATGGACAAGGCTTGCAAGGGCGTCTGTGGCGCCTGCTCCAGGGCCTCGACCAGATTATTCAGGGCTGTCTGCATATAGCCGCAGATACGCGCCGCACCGATGGAGGCGTCCACCAGGGCCGTGAGGGAAAAATCTTCGCCAAAGTCGTCCACGTTCAGCGTCAATGGATAATTGGTTCGTTCATCACCGTTCAGCGCCTCGATCCCGCTCCAGGCCGAGCGCGCGTCCTGGCTCACCTCGACGGCGCTGTGCCGGTAGTTGAGCAAGGCACTGAACAACGGCGTCGGCGCGGCCACGCCGCTGCAACGCTGGGCCAGGGCCAGGGAAGCATGTTCATGCCCCAGCAGCGCTGTCAGCCGGGCATGGGTCGCCCTGACGCCGGCGCGAACATCCTCGGCCCCCACGTCCACCCGCAACGGCAACGTGTTGATGAACATCCCCAACGCCCGGTCGGCACCCTCGCCGCCCTGCAGACGCCCCAACAGCACCGTACCGAAGACCACCTCCTGCCGGCCGGAGACCTTGCCCAATACCTGGGCCCAGGCCAGATGCACCAGGCTGGCGGCAGTGACGCCCAACTGGCGTGCCTGCGCCCGCAGGCGCCGAGACAGTGCCGGGTCCACGGCCTGGCGGGTTTCATCGATCCCGTGTCCGTCACCCTGCACATCCTGCAAGCCGAAAGGCAGGGTCGGCTCGTCGATATCGCCAAGCATTTGCTGGAAAAACGCTTCGTGCGCGGCTTCGCTCGCCCCCAGACGCGACTGGGCCACGTAGTTGCGATAAGGCATCGCCTCACCCAACTGCGCCCCCTGCCCCAGCAGGAGCAGTTGCATTTCATGCTGCATCACGTCCAGCGCGGTATGGTCCAGCGCCATGTGATGGAACAGCAGGATCGCCACCCAACGGTCCAGCGCCTCGTCCTGGGCATAGACCAGCTGCAGCATCGGCGCCTGATGCAAATCGAGACGGTAATGCCGCGCATCGAACCGGGTCGCCAGTTGCGTAGCCACGTCGCCGGCGGTGGCCTCGGGCTCGAAGCGTTGCAGCGTCAGTTGCACCTTGCGCCAGACCAGTTGCAGCGGTTCGTCCAGCCCTTCCCAGACGAGGCTCGTGCGCAAAATGTCATGCCGATCGATCACGGTTTGCAACGCTTCGACGAACGCCTCGAAACGCGCCAGGCTGTCGAAGGCGAACTGCGACTGCAGCACGTACGGGTCGCCCTGCTCGGCGGCCAGGTGGTGATAGAGGATCCCTTCCTGCAACGGCGCCAATGGGTAGATGTCCTGCACATTGCGGGCACCGCCCGGCACCGTAGCCACCACCCGATCGATCGCATCCTGGGTCAGGTCCACCAGCGGCAGCAGGTCCGGGGTGATGTGTGCGCAATCGGCCGGAATACGGTTGGCCGGCACGCGGATTTCCTTGCCACTGCCCACCGCCGCCGCCAGTGCCGCCAGGGTTGGCTGGCTGAACAGCACGCGCACGTCGGCGCTCAGACCGGCCTGGCGCATGCGCTCGATCAGCGTCACCGCCAGCAGCGAGTGACCGCCCAGTTCGAAGAAGTGGTCATGCCGCCCGACCTGCTCGATCTTCAGCACATCGGCCCAGATCTGCGCCAGGGTGCTCTCGATCTCGCCTTGCGGGGCTGCGTATTCGCGGCTGGCATAGGCCTCGGCATCCGGCGCCGGCAGTGCACGACGGTCCAGCTTGCCGTTGGCGGTCAGCGGGAAGGAGGACAGCACGACAAAGGCGCTCGGCACCATGTAGTCGGCCAGGGTGCTGGCCAATTGGCTGCGCAGGTCATGCACCGACAGGGTGATGCCCGGCTCGGGAATCACATAGCCCACCAGGCGCTTGGGCCCGGTTTCGTCCTGCCGGGCCAGGACCACGGCGTCTTTTACGCCGGCACATTGACCCAAGCGGGCCTCGATTTCGCCCAGTTCGATACGGAAACCGCGGATCTTCACCTGGTCGTCGTTGCGGCCCAGGTAATCCACGGCGCCGTCAGCACGCCAGCGTGCCAGGTCGCCGGTGCGGTAAAGCAAGGCTGCCGGATCGGCGCTGAACGGGTCGGCGACGAACTTCTCGGCGGTCAGCTCAGGGCGATTCAAATAGCCTTTCGCCACGCCGTCGCCACCGATATACAGCTCGCCCGCCACGCCCACTGGCACAGGCTGTTGATGAGCATCCAGCACGTAGACCCGGCTGTTGCCGACAGGACGGCCAATGGGAATACCGCCCTCGCCCACGCTTCTGATTTCGTGGGTGGTGGTGAAGGTGGTGGCTTCGGTCGGGCCGTAGCCGTTGAGCAGGTGCTGCGGCGCGCCCTCTTTCAGCACGCGACCGATCACCGCCGGATCGAGCACGTCGCCGCCGACGATCAGGTAGCGCAACTGTTTGAACACCGACATCAGGCCGGCGGCGTATTGATGGAACAGCCCGGCGGTCATCCACAGCACGCTGACCCGCTGTTCCGTCAGCAACTGGGCAAAACGCGCCTGGGTCAGCAACACGTCCTGTTCGACCACCACCACGCATCCGCCGTTGAGCAACGGCGCCCAGACGTCCAGGGTACTGGCGTCGAACGCCGGGTTCGAGGCGAATGCCACCCGGTCCTGGGCGGTGAAATCCGCATAGCCATTGTTGATCACCAGGCGATTGATGGCCCGATGTGGCACCAATACACCCTTCGGCGTACCGGTGGAGCCGGAGGTGTACATGATGTAGGCGACCGACTCGGCGCTCTGGGGCAGATCGAGGTTGCCGCAGGCTTCATCCAGCGTCACACGGTCCAGGTCGACCCGCACAGGGCCTTGCGCCACAGTTGCAGAACTCAGGGCCAGCAGGACTTTCGCCCCGCTGTCTTCAACCATGAACTGCTGGCGCTCCAAGGGTGCGTGGATATCCAGCGGCACAAAGACCGCGGCGCACTTGAGCACGGCCAATTGGCTGACCAGCAATTCAAGGGAGCGCTCCAGCAGGATCGCCACGCGCTCACCCGGTTGCACACCCAGGTCGACCAGATGACGAGCCAGTTGGTTGGCCCTGGCGTTGAGCTCGGCGTAAGTCAGGCTGTGGGGCTGATGCACCGCTGCCAACGCCTCGGGGTTGGCCTGGGCCTGGGCTTCGAACAGCCCGTGGACAGTCCTGTCCTGGGGGTAGCGACGAGTGGTGGCGTTGAAGTCCAGCAGCAGTTGGCGACGTTCGGCCGGCGGCAGGATCGACACGCTCGCCACCGGTGTAGAGGGCGTCTGCTCCAGGGCAGCCACCAGGTTCTCCAACGCCACATTCATATAGCCGCAGACTCGCTGCGCACCGATCTGCGGCACCGCCAGCGCGGTCAGGCTGAAACCTTCGCCCAGGTCGTCCACCGACAGGGTCAGTGGGTAGTTGGTGCGTTCCTCGTTGCCCAGGATCTCGATGCCGTGCCAGGCCGCCCGTGTATCGGCCGAAGTCACATCCACATTGCTGTGCCGGTAGTTGAGCAAGGCGCTGAACAACGGCATCGGCGCAACCACGCCGCTGCACCGCTGGGCCAAGGCCAGCGAAGCGTGTTCATGACCCAACAGGCCGGTCAGCCGGGCATGGGTCGCCTTGACACTGCCGCGCACATCCAGCTCGCCAATGTTCACCCGCAGCGGCAAGGTGTTGATGAACATGCCAAGCGCATGCTCGGCGCCGTCGCCGCCCTGCATCCGCCCCATCAGCACCGTACCGAACACCACGTCCTGCTTGCCGGACACCTGGCTCAGGACACGCGCCCAGGCCAGGTGATGCAGGCTCGCCGTGCTCACGCCCAACACCCGGGCCTGGGCGCGCAGACGGCGGCTCAAGTCGGCACAGAGCTGCAACCCGGCCTCTTCGATGTCGCTACCGTCGTTGCGTACCTCCTGCACGCCGAAAGGCAGCGTCGGTTCTTCGATGTCACCGAGCATCTGGCGGAAGAAGACCTCGTGCTCTTCGCGGCTGACGCCCAGGCGCGCCTGGGCCACGTAATTGCGGAAAGGGGCCGCTTCGCCCAGTCGATCGGCCTGGTCCAGCAGATGCGCCTGCATTTCATGGCGCACCACTTCCAGCGCCGTATGGTCGAGTGCCATGTGATGGAACAACAGCAACGCAACCCAGCGCTGGTTCGCGCTGTCATGGGCAAACGCAATGCGCATCAGCGGCGCCTGTTGCATGTCGAGACGGTAGTGCAGCGTGTCGAAGCGCTTACGCAGCTGAGCGACGATGTCCCCCGCCTCGGCCGCCAGTGTCACCTCTTCCACAGCCAATTGCGCCTTGCGCCAGACTACCTGCACCGGCTCGTCAAGACCTTCCCAGACCACCGAAGTACGCAGAATGTCATGGCGGTCGATGACCGCCTGAAGCGCGTGGGCAAAGGCATCCAGGCGCTCACGGTCGGCAATGTTAAACGTGGCCTGCAATACATAGGGATCGCCCGTGGCCGCCGCGATGTGGTGATAGAGGATGCCCTCTTGCAGCGGCGCCAGCGGATAGATGTCCTGCACGTTACGCGCACCACCCGGCACCGTCGCCACGATACGGTCGATGGTCTGTTGGTCCAGATCGACCAGCGGCAGCATCGACGGGGTGATCCGGGTGCTGCCCAAGAGGATGCCATTGTCCGGCACCTGGACATCGCGACCGCTGCCAATGGCGGCCGCCAGTGCCTTCAAGGTCGGCTGGCCGAACAACACGCGGATGTCCGCCGACCAGCCCAGCTGGCGCATGCGCCCGATCAGGCTGACGGCCAGCAAGGAATGACCGCCCAGTTCGAAGAAATGGTCGTGCCGGCCGACCTGCGGCAGGCCCAGCAGCTCCTGCCAGATCTGCGCCAGGGCGACTTCGACGTCGCCTTGGGGGGCTTGGTATCCACGGGTAATCACCGAATCCTGATCCGGCGCCGGCAAGGCCTTGCGGTCGAGTTTGCCGTTCGGGGTCAGCGGCAAGGCATCCAGGCGCACATAGGCCACGGGCACCATGTATTCGGGCAGTTGCGCTTGCAGGTGGCTACGCAGGGATTCGATGTCCGCCGTTGCCGATTCGGTGAAATAGGCGACCAGACGCTTGTCGCCCGGTACGTCTTCGCGGGCCAGCACCACGGCTTCCTTCACGGCATCGTGTTGAGCCAACCGCGCCTCGATCTCGCCCAGTTCGATCCGGAAACCGCGGATCTTCACCTGGTCGTCGTTTCGGCCCAGGTACTCGATGTTGCCGTCCGGCAGGTAACGCCCCAAGTCACCAGTCTTGTACATCCGGGCGTTCGGTTCACGGCTGAACGGATCCTTGAGGAAGCGTTCGGCGGTCAGGTCATCGCGATTGAGATAACCGCGCGCTACGCCAGCGCCACCGATGTAGATCTCGCCCGGCACGCCCAAGGGCACCGGCTGCCGGTGCTCATCCAACAGGTAGAACTGGGTGTTCGCCACCGGCTTACCGATGTGCGCAGCAAACCCGTCTTCGCGGGCCATCGACACCCAACTCGAATAGGTCGTGGTTTCCGAAGGACCGTAGAGGTTGCACAAGCGCTTGACGGTGGTCTGCTCGAACAACGCTTCCACCAGACTGCGCTTGAGCGCTTCGCCAGCGACGTTGACGGTGTCCACGCCCTCACCCAAGCCACCGGACTCCAATAACGCCTTGAGCGCCGAGGGCACGGTGTTGATCAGGGTGATGTCGTGCTCGCCCTGTTGCAGTTCCAGCACATTAGTGACCACTTCGATGCTGCCGCCACAGGTCAGCGGCGCGAAGCATTCGTAAACCGCGAGATCGAAGTTCAGCGAGGTCGAGAACAGGGTTTTCGACAAGGTGTTGGTATCGAACGACCGATGGGCCCAGGTCAGGAAGTTCACCGTGTTGCGGTGTTCGATCATCACGCCTTTCGGCAATCCGGTGGAACCGGAGGTGTAAATCACGTAGGCCAGGTGCGAAGAGGTCAGCTCAGACACCTGCGGATTCGAGACGGATTCGTCCTGCCACAGCCCGCTACCGAGGTCGATCACCGGCATCGTTGCATCAACCAGCAAGCCAAGGGTCGCCGTCTGGGCCAACACCGCCGCCGGGGCGCTGTCTTGCAGCATGTAGGCAATCCGATCCGCCGGATAGGCCGGATCCAGCGGCACGTAACCGCCGCCGGCCTTGAGGATTGCCAGCAGGCCCACGACCATATCGAGACCACGCTCGACGCAGATCGCCACCCGCGAATCCGGCCGTACGCCCTGCTTGCGCAGGTAATGCGCCAGGCGGTTAGCCCGCTCGTTCAGTTCGCGATAATTGAGATGCTGTTCGCCGTGCAGGACGGCCACATCGAGTGGAGTCCGTTGCACCTGTTCCTCGAACAAGCCATGAATGGTCTGCTCAAGCGGATACTCCGCTTGCGTGGCATTGAATGTCGCCAGCACCTGTTCGCGCTCGGAAGCCGGCAGAATCGGCAGGCGATACAATGCCGCCTGCGGTGTCTGCTGCAACGCCTCCACCAGATTCTCCAGCGCTGCCTGCACATACCCGCAGACCCGCTGCGCGCCGATCCGGGCGTCCACGAGCACCGTCAGGCTGAAGCCGTTACCCAGGTCGTCGACGTTCAGGGTAAGCGGATAGTTGGTGCGCTCCTCGCCATCCAGGGCCTGGATACCGCGCCACGCGTGCATCGCAGGTGCCGAAACCGTGCCGGTGACGCTGTGTCGGTAGTTCAGCAAGGCGCTGAACAGCGGCAACGGCGCCGCCACGGCGCTGCATCGCTGGACCAAGGCCAGGGAAGCGTGCTCATGCCCCAGCAGGGCCGTCAACCGCTCGTGGGTGGCCTTGACGCCCGCCCGCACCCCTTGCTGCCCGACCGCCACGCGCAATGGCAGGGTATTGATGAACATGCCCAGCGCCCGGTCGGCGCCCTCGCCGCCCTGCATCCGGCCCATCAGCACGGTTCCGAACACCACGTCCTGGCGACCGGACACCTTGCCCAGCACCTGGGCCCAGGCCAGATGCACCAGGCTCGCGACGCTCACGCCCAATTGCCGGGCCTGCTGACGCAGGCGCAGGTCCAGGGCCGGATCCAATGCCTGCCGGGCCTCTTCGATATCATGACTCTGACCCTGTACATCCAACAGGCCGAACGGCAATGTCGGCTCGTCGACATCACCGAGCATGTCGCGGAAAAACGCCTCGTGCTGTTCACGACTCACCCCCAGTCGTGCCTGCGCCACGTAGTTGCGATAGGGCACCGTGGCCGCCAGTTGTGCGGTTTCGCCCAGCAAGTACGCCTGCATCTCCTGCTGCACCACTTCCAGCGCCGTGTGGTCGAGCGCCATATGGTGGAACAGCAGGGTCGCCACCAGTCGACGATTGGCCTCGTCCTGCCCGTAGACCAGGCGCATCAGCGGGGCCTGGCCCACGTCCAGGCGATGGTGACGCGGATCGAAGCGCTGGCGCAGCTGCGCCACGGCATCGCCGGCGGTCGGGTCGAACTCCACCGCATCGAGGTGCAGCTTCGCCTCGCGCCAGACCACTTGCACCGGCGCCGTCAGGCCATCCCAGACGACGCTGGTACGCAGGATGTCATGGCGATCGATCACCGCTTGCAACGCCTGGACAAACGCCTCGAGACGCTCACGGTCGTCGAAGGCGAACTGCGCCTGGAGGACGTACAGGTCGCCCTGTTCAGCCGAAAGATGGTGGTAGAGAATACCCTCCTGCAACGGTGCCAGCGGGTAGATGTCCTGCACATTGAGCGCACCACCCGGCACCGTCGCCACGATGCGGTCGATGGCCTGCTGGTCCAGGTCGACCAATGTCAGCATCGATGGGGTGATCCGGGTGCATCCCGGCACGATACCGTTGTCCGGCACCTCGACTTCGTGACCGCTGCCGATGGCGGCCGCCAGTGCCTTCAAGGTCGGCTGGCCGAACAATACGCGCACGTCCGCCGACCAGCCCAACTGGCGCATGCGCCCGATCAGGCTGACGGCCAGCAACGAGTGACCGCCCAATTCGAAGAAATGGTCGTGGCGACCGATGCGTTCGACCTGGAGCAGGTCTTGCCAGATCTGCGCCAAGGTGATTTCGGTTTCACCTTGAGGGGCTTCGTATCCGCGGCTGATGACCGAGTCCTGATCCGGGGCTGGCAGCGCCTTACGGTCAAGTTTGCCGTTGGGGGTCAGCGGCAGTGCGTCGAGGCGTACATAGGCCACGGGCACCATGTATTCGGGCAGTTGCGCTTGCAAATGGCTGCGCAGACTTTCGATGTCCGCTGTTGCCGATTCGGTGAAATAGGCGACCAGACGCTTGTCGCCCGGTACGTCTTCGCGGGCCAGCACCACGGCTTCCTTCACGGCATCGTGTTGGGCCAGTCGAGCCTCGATCTCGCCCAGTTCGATCCGGAAACCGCGGATCTTCACTTGGTCGTCGTTTCGGCCCAGGTACTCGATATTGCCGTCCGGCAGGTAACGCCCCAAGTCGCCGGTCTTGTACATCCGGGCGTTCGGTTCACGGCTGAACGGATCCTTGAGGAAGCGTTCGGCGGTCAGGTCATCGCGATTGAGATAACCGCGAGCCACGCCGGCACCGCCGATGTAGATTTCGCCCGGCACGCCCAGCGGCACCGGTTGCCGGTGTTCGTCCAACAGGTAGAACTGGGTGTTCGCCACCGGCTTGCCAATGTGCGGAACAAACCCATCTTCGCGGGCCATCGACACCCAACTCGAATAGGTCGTGGTTTCCGAAGGACCGTAGAGGTTGCACAGGCGCTTGACGGAAGTCTGCTCGAACAGCGCCTCAACCAGACTGCGCTTGAGCGCTTCACCGGCGACGTTCACCGTGTCCACGCCGTCACTCAGCCCACCCGACTCCAGCAACGCCTTGAGCGCCGACGGCACGGTATTGATCAGGGTGATGTCGTGCTCGCCCTGTTGCAGTTCCAGCACGTTGGTCACGACTTCGATGCTGCCGCCACAGGTCAGCGGCGCGAAGCATTCGTAAACCGCGAGATCGAAGTTCAGCGAGGTCGAGAACAGGGTTTTCGACAGCGTTTGAGCGTCGAACGACCGATGGGCCCAGGTCAGGAAGTTCACCGTGTTGCGGTGTTCGATCATCACGCCTTTCGGCAATCCGGTGGAACCGGAGGTGTAAATCACGTAGGCCAGGTGCGAAGAGGTCAGCTCAGGCACCTGCGGATTCGAGACGGATTCGTCCTGCCACAGCCCGCTACCCAGGTCGATCACCGGCATCGAGGCACCGGCCAGCAAGCCAACCGTGGCCGCCTGGGCCAATACCGCCGCCGGGGCGCTGTCTTCCAGCATGTAGGCAATCCGATCCGCCGGATAGGCCGGATCCAGCGGCACATAACCACCACCGGCCTTGAGGATCGCCAGCAGGCCCACGACCATGTCGAGACCACGCTCGACACAGATCGCCACCCGCGAATCAGGCTGCACACCCTGCTTGCGCAGGTAATGGGCCAGGCGGTTGGCCCGCTCGTTCAGTTCGCGATAATCCAGGCGCTGCCCACGGTGGAGCACCGCCAGCGCGTCCGGCGTACGCTCTACCTGAGCCTCGAACAAGCCGTGAACGGTCTGCTCAATCGGATACTCCGCTTGCGTGGCATTGAAGCCATCCAGTTGCAGGCGTTCGGTATCGCCCGGCAAGACGATTTCACTGACTACGGCACGGGCATCGGCCACCATCGCCCGCAACATGCGCTCCAGATAACCGAGGTAGCGTTCCATGGTCGTCCGGTCGAACAACGCCGTGGCATATTCCAGGGTGCCTGAAATCAGGCCATCCACTTCACCCAGGTTCAACGACACATCGAACTTGGCGCTACGCCCCGGTGCCTCCACGGTTTGCAGAGACAAGCCTTCCAGCACAAGGCTGTGCCCATCGGCGGCCAGCCATGACAGCATGGCCTGGAACAGCGGGCTATGGGACAGGCTGCGCACCGGCTTGACCCGCTCCACCACTTGCTCGAACGGCAAGTCCTGATGGGCCTGGGCGCTCAAGGTCTGCGCCTTGACCCGCTGCAGCAGCGTTTCGACATTCGGCCGTCCCGATACGTCGATGGGCACGGCCAGGGTGTTGACGAAGAACCCGATCAACTCCTCGACCTCGGCACGTCGACGGTTCGCCGTCGGCGAGCCAATGACGACCGTGTCCTGCCCCGAGAGCCGGCCGAGCACGGCGGCCCAGGCAGCCAATACCGTCATGTAGAGCGTCGTGCCGTGGCGCTGACTCAACGCTTTGAGATCCGCCGTCAGCGCTTCATCGAAAATCACCGACAGGGTCGCGCCGGCATAATCCTGCTGCGCGGGTCGCGGACGGTCCGCGGGCAACGTCAACAGAGGCGGCGCGTCTGCCAGGGTCCGTTGCCAATAGGCACTCTGTTCGCTCAACACCTCCCCGCTCAGCCAGCGGCGTTGCCACACGGCAAAATCGGCATACTGGATCGGCAGCGGCGATAACGGATCGGCTGTGCCATGCAGGCAAGCCTGGTAGAGCGCGCCCAGTTCACGGGTCAGCACGCCCATCGACCAGCCATCCGAGACAATGTGGTGCATCGTGACCAGCAGGACATGCGCCTCCTGCGCCAATCGCACGAGGCGACCGCGGATCAACGGCCCTTGGTGCAGATCGAATGGCGCGTGTGCTTCTTGCGCAGCCAGCCGGGCCAACTCATCCTCGGCGTCGACGCGATTGGACAGGTCATGGAATGTCAGAGCAAAGCCGCTCTCTTCGGCGGCAATGCGTTGCACGACGTCACCCCCGACCTTGTCGAACGTGGTGCGCAAGGCTTCATGACGCGCCACGATCCGGTCCAGGGCATCACGCAGAGCCTGCGGTGCCAGCCGGCCATTGAGGCGAAGTCCACCGCAGATATGATAGGCGGCGCTGCCACCCTCCATCTGCGCCAGGAACCACAGGCGCTGTTGCGCAAACGACAAGGGCAAGGGCTCGTTGCGAGACACCGCCACGATGGGCGGCAATGTACTGGCCGTCGCCTGCGTGACCCAGGCTGACAAGCCCATCAGCACCGGGTTGGCGAACAGCTCCGCCAGGCTCAGTTCCACGTCCAATTGCTGGCGCACCTGAGACATCAAGCGCACTGCCAGCAACGAATGCCCGCCCAGCTCGAAGAAATCGTCATGACGACCAACCTGCTCCACGCCCAGCAAACGGGACCAGATCTCCGCCATGCGGGTTTCCATCTCACCCACTGGCGCTTCGTAGCCGCGGCTTGAATAGGCATCGCTGTCAGGCGCCGGCAGCGCCCGGCGATCAAGCTTGCCGTTGGCCGTCAGGGGCAACGCGTCGAGTCGTACGTAGGCCGATGGCACCATGTGCCGTGGCAAGTGCACCTGCAACCGGGCACGCAGGTTGTCGGCCGTCAGGTCGTGATGTTCGCCTTCGTGTGTCGTGTAGTAGGCCACCAGGCGCATGTCATCCGGCGTCTCCCCAAGGGCAATCACCACCGCGTCGCGCACACCGGGACAATCGCCGAGCCTGGACTCGATTTCACCGAGTTCGATACGCAAACCGCGTATTTTCAACTGACCGTCGTTGCGCCCCAGGTAATCGATATTGCCGTCAGGCAAGTAGCGCCCCAGGTCGCCGGTACGGTACATCTTCGCGTGCTGCACAGGGCTGAACGGGTCCTGCACGAAACGCTCGGCCGTCAGTTCAGGCCGGTTCAAGTAGCCCCGCGCAACCCCCGCGCCGCCGATATAGAGTTCCCCCGTCGCGCCAACCGGAACCGGTTGCAAGTGGGCATCGAGCAGATAGACCCGTGTATTGCCCACCGGCTTACCGATATGCAGCTGCGCCTCGCCGGCGTCGATCCGGCCTGAGGTGGCGACCACCGTGGTTTCCGTGGGTCCATAGTTGTTGATCAGCGTGAAGCCCGGGTCGATGGGCAGCTTGCGCAGGCGGTCACCGCCAATCAGCAAGGTGCGCAAGCGCTCATGACCCAGGTTGCGGCCAAACGCGTATTCGGCAATGGGGGTGGGCAGGAAGCACACATCCAGCGCCTGGGCCTGCCACCAATCGAGCAATGCATCGACATTGTCACTGCCCGCATGGGCCGGCGGCAGCAACAGCGTGGCTCCGACGCACAGCGCCGGCCAGATCTCCCAGGCGGCGGCGTCGAAACCGAAGCCGGCGACGCTGGAGGTGCGGCTGCCACGTTTCACATCGAAAGCCTGGCAATGCCAGCCCACCAGGTTGTTGAGGTTGCGATGCTCGACCATCACGCCCTTGGGCAGGCCGGTCGACCCCGAGGTGTAGATGACGTAGACCAGATGACTCGGATCGAGGCCCGGCACCACCGGATTGGCGACCTCTTCGTCCTGAGCGATGTCATGTTCAAGATCAAGTACCGGCAACGTGTCCCCCGCCATGAGGGCTTTGGTCACCGGGTGCACCAGAACCGCTACCGGTGCGCTGTCTTGCAGCATGTAGGCGATACGTTCTGTCGGATAGGCCGGGTCCACGGGTACATAGCCCGCGCCGGACTTCAGGATGCCCAGCAACCCGACGATCATGTCCAGGCCGCGCTCGACACAGATCGCCACCCGGTCATCCGGGCGAACACCCATCGCCAGCAAGCGATGAGCGACCCGGTTCGCGCGGGTGTTGAGTTCGCCATAGGTCAATGCCCGACCTTCATGCACCACCGCCGTCGCCTCGGGCTGCGTCACCGCCCGGGCTTCGACCTGGCGATGGATCAACGCTTCATCGGCGTACACCGCCGCCGTCGCGTTCCAGGTTTCGAGCAATTGCCGACGCTCGACCGCAGGCAAGATTTCCAGGCTGTGCAACGGTGTTTGCGGCGCCTGCTCCAATGCGTCGACCAGGCTCTCCAGAGCCCTCGACATATAGCCACAGATACGCTGGGCGCCGATCCGGGACTGGACCTGCACCGTCAGGCTGAAGCCTTCACCCAGATCATCCACCGACAGCGTCAGCGGATAGTTGGTGCGCTCCTCGCCACCCAGGGCCTCGATCCCCTGCCAGGCCGATGACGACTGCAGCGCGACGGGCTCGGCCACCGTATGCCGGTAGTTGAGCAACGCACTGAACAAGGGCGTCGGGGCAGCCACACCGCTGCACCGCTGGGCCAACGCCAGGGAAGCGTGTTCATGGCCCAACAGCCCGGTCAGCCGATCATGGGTTGCCCGTACACCGGCGCGCACATCCTGTTCGCCCAGCCGCACGCCAATCGGCAGGGTGTTGATGAACATCCCCAATGCCCGATCGGCGCCGTCGCCGCCCTGCATGCGACCCATCAACACCGTGCCGAACACGACATCCTCGCGACCCGATACCCGGCTCAGCACCTGAGCCCAGGCCAGGTGATGCAGACTGGCGGCGCTCACGCCCAACTGGCGCGCTTGCCGGCGCAGACGGCGGCTCAGGTCTGCGGGGATGTCCTGCCTGGCTTCTTCGATGGCATTGCCGTCGCCGCGCACATCCTGCAAGCCGAACGGCAGCGTCGGCTCGTCGATCTCGCCGAGCATTTCGCGGAAGAACCCTTCGTGCTCCTCTCGACTGACACCCAGGCGCGCCTGGGCCACGTAGTTGCGATAGGGCACCGCCTCGCCCATCCGGTCGGCCTGGCCGAGCAGATGCGCCTGCATTTCGTGGCGCACCACTTCCAGCGCCGTGTGGTCCAGCGCCATGTGGTGGAACAGCAGCGTCGCGACCCAGCGCTGGTTGACGGCATCCTCGGCAAAACGGATGCACATCAGCGGTGCCTGGCGGATGTCCATACGGTGGTGCCGGGCGTCGAAACGGGCCTGCAACTGGCCGGCGATATCGCCGTCCTCATGGTGCAACTCCACATGCTCGATCCCCAGCACCGCCTCGCGCCAGACCACTTGCACCGGCTCGTCCAGGCCTTCCCAGGCCATGGAGGTGCGCAAGATGTCGTGGCGATCGATCACGGCCTGCAAGGCCTGGGTGAACGCGTCGAAGCGTTCGCGGCTGTCAAAGGCGAATTGCGCTTGCAGCACGTAGGGGTCACCCTGTCCGGCTGCAAGGTAGTGATAGAGGATGCCTTCCTGCAACGGCGCCAGCGGATAGATGTCCTGCACGTTGCCCGCACCGCCCGGTACCGCCGCCACGATGCGGTCGATAGCGTCCTGGCTCAACGAGACCAACGGCAGCATGGCCGGGGTGATGGCCGCGCAGCCGGAGGGGATCAGATTCGCCGGGACAGTGACTTCGTTGCGGTCATGGTTGCCGACAGCCGTCGCCAAGGCAGCCAGGGTGGGCTGGCTGAACAGGATGCGTACATCGGCACTCAAGCCGGCCTGGCGCATCCGTTCGATCAGGCTGACGGCCAGCAACGAGTGGCCGCCCAATTCGAAGAAGTGATCGTGACGACCGACCTGTGGCAGACCGAGCAGCTCCTGCCAGATCTGCGCCAGGGTGGTTTCGATCTCGCCCTGCGGGGCTTCGTATCCACGGGTAATCACCGAATCCTGATCCGGGGCCGGCAAGGCCTTGCGGTCAAGCTTGCCGTTCGGAGTCAGCGGCAGTGCGTCGAGGCGTACATAGGCCACGGGCACCATGTATTCGGGCAGTTGCGCTTGCAAATGGCTGCGCAGACTTTCGATGTCCGCCGTTACCGATTCGGTGAAATAGGCGACCAGACGCTTGTCGCCCGGTACATCTTCGCGGGCCAGCACCACGGCTTCCTTCACGGCATCGTGTTGAGCCAACCGCGCCTCGATCTCGCCCAGTTCGATCCGGAAACCGCGGATCTTCACCTGATCGTCGTTACGGCCCAGGTACTCGATATTGCCGTCCGGCAGGTAGCGACCCAGGTCGCCGGTCTTGTACATCCGGGCGTTCGGTTCACGGCTGAACGGATCCTTGAGGAAGCGCTCGGCCGTCAGATCGTCGCGGTTCAAATAACCCCGAGCCACCCCAGCGCCACCGATATAGATTTCGCCCGGCACGCCCAAGGGCACCGGCTGCCGGTGCTCCTCCAACAGGTAGAACTGGGTGTTCGCCACCGGCTTACCGATGTGCGCAGCAAACCCGTCTTCGCGGGCCATCGACACCCAACTGGAATAGGTCGTGGTTTCCGAAGGGCCGTAGAGGTTGCACAGGCGCTTGACGGAAGTCTGCTCGAACAGCGCTTCCACCAGACTGCGTTTAAGAGCCTCACCCGCCACGTTGACGGTATCCACACCCTCACCCAACCCACCCGACTCCAGCAACGCCTTGAGCGCCGACGGCACGGTATTGATCAGGGTGATGTCGTGCTCGCCCTGTTGCAGTTCCAGCACATTAGTGACCACTTCGATGCTGCCGCCCGACGTCAGCGGCGCGAAGCACTCGTAGACCGCCAGGTCGAAGTTCAACGAAGTCGAGAACAGGGTTTTCGACAAGGTGTTGGTATCGAACGATCGATGAGCCCAGGTCAGGAAGTTAACCGTGTTGCGGTGTTCGATCATCACGCCTTTCGGCAACCCGGTGGATCCCGAGGTATAGATCACATAGGCCAAATGCGACGAGGTCAGTTCAGGCACCTGCGGATTCGAGACGGATTCGTCCTGCCACAGCCCGCTACCCAGGTCGATCACCGGCATCGAGGCACCGGCCAGCAACCCAACCGTGGCCGCCTGGGTCAGCACCGCCGCCGGGGCGCTGTCTTCCAGCATGTAGGCAATCCGATCCGCCGGGTACGCCGGATCCAGCGGTACGTAACCGCCACCGGCCTTGAGGATCGCCAGCAGCCCGACGACCATGTCGAGGCAACGCTCGACACAAATTGCCACCCGTGAATCCGGCCGTACGCCCTGCTTGCGCAGGTAATGGGCCAGGCGGTTGGCCCGCTCGTTCAGTTCGCGGTAGTTCAGATACTGTTCGCCATGCAGAACGGCCACATCGAGTGGAGTCCGTTGCACCTGTTCCTCGAACAAGCCATGAATGGTCTGCTCAAGCGGATACTCCGCCTGCGTCGCGTTGAATGCCTGCAACACTTGCCGGCGCTCTTCTTCGCAGAGAATCTCCAGCTCATTGACGGCCGATTCGGGGGCAAATTCCAGCGCCTCCACCAGGCTCGCCAGGGCGGTCTGCATGTAGGCGCCGACCTGCCGGGCATCGACCCCGCCAGCGGTCTGTACGCTTAGCAGGAAGCCTTCACCCTGGTCGTCCACGGACACCATGCACGGGTAGTTGGTCCGTTCCATGACCTCCAATACCTGCATCCCCGCCCAACGGTCGACCTCGTCGCCTTCCGGCAGCGGACTGTGGCGGTAATTCAGCAAGGCACTGAACAGCGGCAACGAGGCCGGCACGCCGCTGCAACGCTGGGCCAGAGCCAGCGAGGCATGTTCATGGCCCAGCAAGGCCGTCAGTTGTGCGTGGGTCGCCTTGACCCCGGCACGCACGTCCTGCCCACCGACATTCACCCGCAGCGGCAGGGTATTGATGAACATACCCAAGGCCCGATCCGCGCCCTCGCCGCTCTGCATGCGGCCCAGCAGCACGGTTCCGAAGACCACGTCTTCACGGCCGGACACCCGTCCCAGCACCCTGGCCCACGCCAAGTGATGCAGGGCCGCGGCACTCACGCCCAGCCGTCGCGCCTGCTGCCGCAAGCGCCGGCACAGGCTCGGATCCAGGTCCAGCTTCACCTCCTCGATACCCCGGCCGTCACCCTGCACCTCTCGCAGGCCGAATGGCAGGGTCGGCTCCTCCACGTCACCGAGCATGTCGCGGAAGAAACGCTCGTGCTGCTCGCGACTGACGCCCAACAATGTCTGCGCCACATAGTTGCGATAGGGCATGGCGGCCCCGAGGCGGTCGGCCTTGCCTTCGAGGCACGCCAACATCTCCTCCTGCATCACATCGAGCGCCGTATGGTCCAGAGCGATGTGGTGGAACAACAGAATCGCGACCCAGCGCTGATGGGCTTCGTCCCAGGCACAGGCGAGACGCATCAGCGGCGCCTTGCCCAAGTCCAGGCGACAGTGCCGGGGGTCGAACAGCGCCTTCATCTGCATGGCGATGTCGCCTTGGGCCGGATCGAGCGTCTGCTCTTCAAGCACCAGATGAGTGCTGCGCAGAACCACCTGCAAGGGCGCTTCGAGGCCCTCCCAGAGCAAGGCGGTCCTGAGAATATCGTGCCGATCGATCACGGCCTGCAGCGCTTGCACGAAACCGTCGAGTCGGGCCCGGCTGTCCATGGCGAACGCGGCTTGCAACAGATAGGGATCGCCCTCTTCGGCGGCGATGTGGTGATAGAGGATGCCCTCTTGCAGCGGCGCAAGCGGGTAGATGTCCTGCACGTTAGCCACACCGCCCGGCACGGTGGCGACGATGCGGTCGATGGTTTCCTGGTCGAGCTCGACCAGCGGCAACATCGCCGGCGTGATCCGATCGCAACCGGCGACAATTCCGTTGGCCGGCACCACGACATCGACACGAGCGCCCACAGCCGCAGCAAGCGCCGCCAGGGTGGGTTGACCGAACAGCACCCGGACATCGGCACCCAGGCCGGCCTTGCGCATCAGCTCGATCAGTTTCACCGCCAACAGCGAGTGCCCGCCCAGTTCGAAGAAATGGTCGTGCCGCCCCACCTGCGCGACGCCGAGCACGTCAGCCCACAACCGCGCCAGCGTGTTCTCCAGCTCTCCTTGCGGCGCTTCGTATGCACGGCTGGCGAAGGCATCCGCTTGCGGGGCCGGCAACCCACGACGGTCGAGCTTGCCGTTGGGCGACAGCGGCAGTTTTTCCAGGCGTACGTAGGCCGCCGGGACCATGTAGTCCGGCAACAGGGCTTGCAGGTGTGCGCGCAAGCCATCGGCCCCCACCGAGGCATCGGTCGCCTGTACGGTGATGTAGGCCACCAGGCGCTTCTCGCCAGGGCTGTCTTCACGGGCGACCACCGCCGCCTCTTTTACCTCGGCGTGCTGGCAAAGCCTGGCTTCGATCTCGCCCAGTTCAACGCGGAAGCCACGGATCTTGATCTGATCATCGTTGCGCCCCAGGTACTCGATATTGCCGTCGGGCAGGTAACGGCCCAGGTCACCGGTCTTGTACAGGCGCGCTTGTCCCTCGGTGGCGAACGGATCCTGGATGAAACGCTGCGCGGTCAAGTCGTCGCGGTTCAGGTAGCCACGGGCGACACAAACGCCGCCGATATGAATCTCGCCAGCCACGCCGACCGGAACAGGTTGCAGCTGTTCGTCCAGCAAGTAGATGCGGGTATTGGCCACCGGCCTGCCGATGGCCGGCAGCGTCGGCCACGCCGCGACATCGTCGGGCAACGTCAGCGCGGTGGTGACGTGGGACTCGGTCGGGCCATAGTGGTTGTGCAGGCGACAGCCGTCCAGGCGCTCGAACATTGCCCGGATCTGCGGCGTAACGCGCAATTGCTCGCCCGCTGTGATGACATCTCGCAAGCCACAGGCCGACAGCGCGGCATCACGCTCACCGGCCACCGCTTCGGCCAGGGCCTGCAAGGCGATGCAAGGCAGATAGAGCCGTTCGATTCGCTGTTCACGGATGTGCTGGAACAGGCGATGGAAGTTCAGTCGGGTATCGGCATGGATCAGCGACAGCTCGCCGCCCGCGCACAGCGTGCTGAAGATTTCCTGGAACGCCACGTCAAAACCCAGGGCAGCGAACTGCAAGGTACGTGCGGCAGCCCTTCCCTGTTGTTGCGATTGCTCGATCTGCCACTGCATCAGGTTGACCAGGGCACGGTGTCCCATCGCCACGCCCTTGGGCTGGCCGGTGGAACCCGAGGTGTAGATGACGTAGGCCAGGTTGTCGCAAGTCAGTCCGTTCGCCTGCGCATCCGGGTTCGAAGACGGTTGGCTGCCGACACCGGCGGCGACACGTTCCCGGGCATCGAGCAACAGCACAGGCACGCGCAACGACGGGAAACGCCCGTGCAGGTCACGTTGGGTCAACAGCGCCTTGGGTGCGCTGTCTTCCAGCATGTAGTCCAGGCGCTCCGCCGGATAAGCCGGGTCCAGCGGCACATAAGCGGCACCGGCCTTGAGAATGCCCACCAGCCCCGCGACCATCTCCAGGCTGCGCTCGACACAGATCGCCACGCGGTCATCCGGCCGGATACCCAGCCCGATCAGGTAATGGGCGATCTGGTTGGACAGTTCATTCAGTTGCGCATAACTCAGGCACTGGCCCTCACAGGTCAGCGCAATGGCGTCTGGTCGAGCCCGGACCTGGGCCTCGAACAGCTGATGGACCAGCAGCCCGGTCGGGTACGCGACATCGAAGGCATTGAACGTCTCCAGCAACTGCCGGCGCTCGGCGTCAGGCACCAGGGCCAGGCTGTGCAGCGGTGCGTTCACGTCCTGGTCGAGTGCGTCAGCCAGGGCTTCGAGTACCGTGCACATGTAGCCGCAGACGCGCTCGGCACCGATCCCCGCAACCGCTTGCACCGTCAGCCCGAACGATTCGCCCAGGTCGTCCACCGACAGCGACAACGGATAGTTGGTCCGTTCTTCGCCCCCGAGGATCTGCGCCCCGGCCCAGATACGTGCCTGGCCCGCTTCTTTCGGGGCCTGGGCGGCGACGGCGGTCTGACGGTAGTTCATCAGCGCACTGAACAACGGCGTCGGCGCCGCCACGCCGCTGCAACGTTGCGCCAGCGACAACGGCGCGTGTTCGTGGCCCAGCAGCGTCGCCAGGCGTCCGTGGGTCGTCTTCAACGCGGCCAGTACGCCCTGGTCGCCCGCTTCGACGCGCAATGGCAGTGTGTTGACGAACATGCCCAAGGCATGCCCGGCCTCTTGCCCGCCGTGCAGACGGCCCATCAGCACGGTGCCGAACACTACGTCCCGGCGGCCGGACAAGCGACCCACCACCTGCCCCCAGGCCAAGTGATGCAGACTGGCGGTACTCACGCCCAGGCGACGTGCCTGAGCACGCAGGCGCCCGGCCAGCCCGGCATCCAGCGCCAGGGTGGCTTCCTCGATGCCGGCGCCATCGCCCTGCACATCCTGCAGACCGAACGGCAGCGTGGGCTCGTCCACATCCCCGAGCATCTCGTTGAAGAACGCCTCATGCTGCTCCGGATGGCTGCCCAACCGGACCTGGGCCACGTAATTTCGGTACGGCACCGAGGGTGGCAGCGCGGCCGAACGGCCCTCCAGGTGCGCCTCGATTTCCTTGCCCAGCATGCCGAGGGAGGTGGCGTCATCGATCAGGTGATGGAACAGCAACACCGCGACCCAGCTGCCATCGGCGGCATCTTCGGCGAAGTGGATGCGCATCATCGGCGCCTGGCGCAGATCGAAACGGGTATGGCGTGGATCGAAGCGGGCCTGCAACTGTCCGGCAACATCACCTGCGGCCGGCGAGAGATCAAGTTCCTCGACCACCAGGCGGGCTTCGCGCCAGACCACCTGCACCGGCTCGCCCAACCCTTCCCACACCACCGAAGTGCGCAGGATGTCGTGTCGGGCAATCACTGCCTGCAGGGCGTGCCCGAAAGCCTCCAATTGCTGACGACTGCCAAACCGCAACAGCGCCTGCAACAGGTACGGATCGCCTTCGTCGGTCGCCAGGTGGTGATACAGGATGCCTTCCTGCAACGGCACCAGTGCGTAAATGTCTTGCACGTTGCCGACGCCACCGGGCACCGTGGCGATGACGCGGTCGATTTCTTCCTGGGTCAGGCTCGCCAGCGGCAGCATGTCCGGACTGATGCGTTCGACATCCGGAGCAATCCGGTTCGGCGGTATCATGATGCCGTCGCTGTTGCCCGTGGCGGCCGCCAGGCTCGCCAGGGTCGGCTGACCGAACAGCACCCGCACATCGGCGTGCAGGTTGACCTGGCGCATGCGTTCGATCAGCTTGACCGCCAGCAGCGAATGACCGCCCAGTTCGAAGAACCGGTCGTGCCGTCCCACCTGCTCAATGTCCAGCAGTTCGGCCCAAAGGGCCGCCAGGGTGATTTCCACCGCACCGACAGGCGCTTCATAGCGACGCCGGACAACAGCTTCTGAATCGGGAGCAGGCAGTGCCTTGCGATCCAGCTTGCCGTTGGTGGTCAACGGGAAGGCTTCGAGCAGCACGAACGCGCTCGGCACCATGTAGTCCGCCAGCGAACCCAACAGTTGGCCACGCAGGTCGGCCGCCGAGACAGACGCGCCTTCTTGCGCGACGACATAGGCCACCAGGCGCTTGTTCCCCGGCTCGTCCTCGCGAGCGATCACCACCGCTTCGCGCACCTGTGCACACGCCAGCAGTTTCGCTTCGATCTCGCCCAGTTCGATCCGGAAACCCCGGATCTTCACCTGTTCGTCGTTGCGCCCCAGGTATTGCAGTTCTCCGTTGCTCAGCCAGCGGCCAAGATCCCCGGTGCGATACAGGCGTGCATTGGCGCTGCGCTCGAACGGGTCGGGAAGGAAGCGCGTTTCGTTGAGCTCCGGCCGGTTGAGATAACCCCGCGCCACACCGGCACCGCCCACGTACAGCTCCCCCGTCACGCCCTTCGGTACCGGTTGGCCGTGTTTGTCCAACAGATACAGGCGCAAATCGGGAATACGCTTGCCAATGGGGCTGACGCCGGTCATCTGCGCATCCGCCGCACACAACGCACGGTAGGTCACGTGCACGGTGGTTTCAGTGATGCCGTACATGTTGACCAGTTGTGTGCCGGCGTTGATTGCCCGGGCGTACCAGGGTTTCAGAATGGCCGTTTCCAGCGCCTCCCCACCGAAAATCACTTGCCTCAAGCTGTGGCGCAGGTCGCTTTCGCCCTGGGCCGCGATCAACTGGCGGAACGCGCTAGGCGTCTGGTTCAGCACCGTGACACCGGCCTCGCACAGCAGCGCATAGCAGTCCTGCGGCGAACGGCTGACCAGTTGCGGCACCACCAGCAGGCGGCCGCCGTGGGTCAATGCACCCCAGATTTCCCAGACCGAGAAGTCGAAGGCGAAAGAGTGGAACAGCGCCCAGACGTCCTGCGGGCCGAAGTCAAACCACGGCTGGGTGGCCGAGAACAGCCGCGCGACGTTGCGGTGCTCCACCATCACCCCTTTGGGCAGGCCCGTGGAACCGGAGGTGTAAATGACATAGGCCAAATGGCGCGAAGCCAGGGTGCCGATGTTCGGATCGTGCCTTGGCTGCTCGGCGATCCCGGCGGCGTCAGGCTGATCGAGCAGCAACACCGGGACGGACACCTCCGGCAGTTGGGATTCGAGCGATGACTGGGTAAGCAGCGCCACCGGCGTGCTGTCGTCGAGCATGAAAGCCAGGCGCTCCTGGGGATAGGCCGGGTCCAACGGCACGTAACCCGCGCCGGACTTCAGGATGCCCAACAGGCCGACAATCATGTCCAGGCCGCGTTCGACACAGATCGCCACCCGATCATCCGGGAAAACCCCCAATGCCAGCAGACGATGGGCAACCTGGTTGGCCCGCGCATTGAGCTCGCGGTACGTCAACGTCTGGCCTTCGCATACCACCGCCACCGCTGCAGGCTGTGCAGCGGCCCGTGCCTCGAACAGGCCGTGGATCGTACGGTCATGTTCATACGACTGTGGATCACCCGCGCTCCAGGCCTGGAGCAGACGGGATTCGGCCGGCGTCGGCAGGACAAACCCATGGACCGGCAGCGTGTCGTCTTCCAGCCCTTGCTCCAGCACGTGCAGGAAGCGCTCGGCCATCGCCTCGACTTCATCGGCCTGCAAATACGCCTGGTTGTAGATCCAGTGCAGCCAGGCAGTGTCTTCGTGAGGGTTGGTCCGCAGGTGGATGGCCAGGGGCATCTGTTCCTGGCCGTTGGAACTCTTCACCGAATAGGCAGTGGCGTCGCCGAACCGGTACAGGTGATTCTCCTCTTCATAGGAGAATGACACATCGAACAGCTGTGCCCGATTGTCACGCCGCAGTTCCAGGGAACGATGGATATCACTCAAGGGAAACCGCTGGTAGCGATAGTCCTGCTTGAGTGCGCGCGCCACTTCACGGATCAAGTCGCCGAACGACAAGTCGTCGGCGAACCTCAGACGCATGGCGCTGACTTGAGTGAACAAGCCCACGGTTTGCTTGAAAGTGGGATTGGAGCGATTGAGGATCGGCAGGCCGACCACCAGTTCGTCGCGTTGGGTGGTCCGGACAAAGTACACGTACAGCGCGGCCAGCAGCACCGGGAAACGCGAAACCTGATGGCTGAGCGCCAGGGCGTCGATCCGCTCGTTCAGCGTCTGGGGGAATGACGTCATGGCATGGGCACTGGGCACCACGGCTTCGGCGTGACGATCCCGGTAACGGGCGGTGAACAACGGTTCCGGCACATCCCGGTACTTGTCCAGCCAATAAGCCTGGTCCCGCAGATAGCGATCCGAGCCGTGATAGCGGGCATCCTCCTCGATAAACCCGGCATAGGACGGTGCCGACAGGTCAGGCTCGCGGTTTTCCTCAAGGGCGGTATAAAGCTCGCTGAGCGAGGCAAGCATCAAACCGATGCCCCAACCGTCCTGGATGATGTGGTGCAGGTTCACCACGAAATAGAACGAAGCGTCATCGAGCTTGACCAGATAGAAACGGAACAGTGGGCCCTTATCCAGCGCAAAGGGCACCTCCAGCCCCTGCTGCACCCAGGTCTGGGCCGCTGCCTGCGGTTCGGGACGATTGGAAAAGTCGATCAGCGGAACCCGCACATCCAGAGATTCCACCAGCGTCTGCATCGGCACACCGTCGCCGCCGGCGTCACAATGCAACACGGTGCGCAGGGCATCGTGCTTGCGCACCAACAGGGCGACCGCCTGCTGCATGCGCTCCGGGTCGACAGCACCGCGGATATGGACATAGCCGCCCATGGTGTACAGGGCAGAATCGCCCTTGGTCATCTGGTCCAGCCAGATGTCCCGCTGGGACGCCGTCAGTGGGTAGGTAGCCGCAAGCTGCAGGGACTGGTTCATACCCGGCCCTCCGGAACTTGTACACCGGCAGGGCTGGAATTGTGGTTGGCCGAAAAATCGGTTGCGACAGCGACGTCCACAGCAAAGATAAATGTCATACGTTCCTTCTCAGAAATTTGTCAGTGCTGCCCGGACAAACAACCGGCGCAGTACGGGTCGAACGGGTGGATGGCGGATGCACAACATCGCCACCCGACGGCGGATCCGCGGTGTCGGGTGGGGTCAGGTCAGGCGCCTTTCAAAGGTTTGCGCAGGGCTCGTCGCGACAACATCGCCAGCCGGAGGACAATCCGGGGGCACTCATTCAGGCTCGCTTGTCGCGGATGGCGCAGTTGACATCGGAAACGATCTGCCCGTCCGCCAACTTGATGATGCGATCGGCCAGCTGGAAGTACTGATCATCATGGGTAATGATCAACACCGTCTTGCCGCGGCGCTTGAGCTCGGGCAGCAATTCCTCGTAGAAGAATTTCTTGAACGGCGGGTCCTGGTCGGCGGCCCATTCGTCGAGCACGTAGACCGGGCGGTCCTCCATATACGCGCACACCAGGGCCAGGCGTTTCTGCTGCCCATAGGACAATGCCTTCAGGGTGGAGTAACCGAGTCCTTCGATCTTGATCTTGTCGGCCAGCCCGAGGGTTTCCAGATACTTGCTCGCCAGGACCGGGTTGCCGTCCTCTTCGTCCGGACCGATCAAGCGATTGAACAAATGGAAGTCGGAGAACACCGCGGAAAACAGATCGCGGTAGTCACTGCGGCTTTCATCGGTGATGGCGACCCCATCAAGCAGCACCTCGCCACTTTGCGGGATGTAGAGCCCGCAGAGCACCTTGGCCAGGGTGCTTTTACCGCAGCCGTTGCCGCCGACGATGTAGATCAACTCGCCCGACTGCACCGTCAGGTCGATAGGGCCCAGGGAGAATCCGCTGTCGGCCTGCACGTCGTGATAATGCATCTGTACGCTTTTCAACTCGATGCTGTCCCAGGACTTCTTGTGCTCAAGCAGGTGTACTTTCGACGTTTCGGCCACGACGGGATCCGGGTGCGGATCGTTGATCGCAAAACCGAACTCGGCGAGACGGGTGCAGGCGACACGCCCCGCCGCCAGCACCGGCATCGCCCCCACCAGCAGCGAGAGAGGCCCCATGATGTAGAGCACCGCCAGCACGCTGGCCGTCATCACCTTCGGATCGACCGCACTGACCAGTGGCGCGGCAAACAACAGGCAACCAATCAGCAATGACAAGGTGAACTGGCCAACGTTGTCGGCGGCGGTGTACCACAGGCGCTCGACGAAGTTGTAGCGCGCCACCCGAGTCGAAGAGGCTTCGATGGCGGAGCGGCCGAACCAACGGCGACGGATGCCGTTGAGCTTCAGTTCCTTGAGGCCGAACACCAACGCATGGGTGTACTCGTTGAATGCGGTGAACTCGTCCCGCACCCGGTTGGTGGACCTGACGCCGCTGGCGAAGAAGAACAGGTAAAGACCCACCCCCAGGATCATCAGCGAAACCGTCAAGGCCAGGACCACCCATGACAGGTACGCCAGGTAAGCGATGCCGAACAGGAACACCGTCATTTCCACCAGTACCGTGGGCATCACCACCAGTGTCGTATTCAGTTGCGGGATGTCATTGGTCAGCATGGTCAGCACGTTGGGAGGGCCACGCCGGTCCACCTCTTCAAGCGGCGTTGCGAGGATCTTGCGGCACAGCGCGATACGCAACCGCGTCATGATCCGCATGCTCGCGTAAGCCGGGAACAACGCCGCGCCGTTACGCAGAATCAGCGCCGTCGCGCTGAGACCGACGAACCAGTACAAGGCCTCCAGGCGTGGCCCATCGTTATGGATCGCCTGGTTGATCACACTCACCACCGCGATGGACGCGACCCCGCTGATGACACCGCAAATCAAGGTGAAGAGCGTCAGCCAGGGATGGTTGCGCCACAGCAGGCGCATGACCGAACCCGGCCGGGTTTTCTTCGCTTTCTGGTCTTTCATGGGTTGCTGTCCTCGAATGGAGTCACGCGATGGCTCACGCCGGTTGCCAGACGTCGCCCCTGGCGGTCATCTCGCCCATGGCCACGACGATCAACCGTGGCTCTTCGTACGGATCCCGTGCATGGGCTGCCAACATGTTGTCGAGCATCACGACATCGCCCTTGCGCCAGGCGAAACGGACGGCGCAGGCCTCGTAGATGTCGCCGACCAGCGCCATGACGTCGTCCTCGATGGGCGTGCCATCGCCATAACTGACCATGCGCGGCAGCCGGTCGGCGCCGAACATGTCGAGCAGGTCCTCGCGCATCTCTTCGCCAAGGCAGAACGGATGGTGCAGCTGTACCTGGTTGAAAAACGCCGGTTCGCCGGTCACGGGATGACGGATCACCGCCGGACAGAGGGTACGGACCTGGAGCGTGTCGTGGTCGAGCCATTCGAAATCGGTGCCCTGCTCCCGGCAACGCTGTTCGACGGCTGCGCGGTCAGTGGTGCCGAAGAACGACTCCCAGCTCGGCTCGACCCCGGCCGTGAACGTGCGGCTGTACATCAGCCCTTTTTGTTCGAAGCGTGCCACCACCTCGGCCGGCAAACGCTGCAGCACCTGTCGAATGTCAGCCAGTGGCGTGGCGCCCCCCACCCGCGAAGGCTGCTCGCAGTAAAACCACTGCTTGCGCGGCCAGCTTTCCAGGTGCGAGCTCTCGTTGTGGTACAGGATCATTTCCCGTTCGGGATAAGGCGTGGAGCGATAGACGTTGCGTCCGCCCTCCTTCTTCGGCAAGTCACCGTAGCTGCCATGCAGTCCCGGCGACAGCGCCTCGGCGAACGCTTCGAAGGCAGTTACCGAGGCGAGGTCGAAACCGCGAAACAGCACCGCACCATGACGACACAGCAACGCCTCGATGGCCTCGCGATGACGACCGGCCCACGCCGACGGATCCAGCCCGGGGTCGACAGGTTCGATGACCACCGGCAGATTCGATCCGTCGGCAAGCAGCGACAGCCTGACCGCCCCGTCGAAGTCCGCATCGAGCAACGATTCGTCGCTCGTGGTGGACGCAGTGTTTGTGTGAAGACTCATGAATGACTCCTGAACCACGGACCCCTCGGATCCACGTCGTATGGGGCAAAACCTATACGCCCCGCTGTCGGGCAAGGATAAAAACATTGATCCGGCGGGATGTCTGGCACCGCAAACCGGGACAGACCCGACGCACCTTGGCGCTGCGTTCCGCCCAAAGCGATTTGTCCCCATTTCCCGCGACAGACGCCGGCACGGACTCGGTGCTGAAATGCGGCAGCTGCGAATCGCACAGGCGCATCAAACGATCCCGTGGGCCGCAGTGACGTCTCGAGTGCAACGGTTTTCGCAAACGCGCAAATACGCTGCACCTGGCAATTAACAGGAGCGTTAGTCATGCCGATTAAGAACACTGGCGGATCGGTCTACCCCGCGCCAGCCCCCCTCACGCCCGGTGCATTCCTGCATGAAATCTTCACCGCCCGGGCCCGTGAGTTTCCCGAGCGAACGGCGGTTTCAGACGCCACGCGTTCGTTGAGTTATGCGCAACTCGATGCGGCTTCGTCGCAGTTGGCCGCCCGTCTTCGCCAGGAAGGCGTCAAGGACGGCATGCTGGTCGGGATGTGCCTGGCGCGCAGCGTCGATCTGGTCATCAGCCTGCTGGGCATCCTCAAGGCCGGCGGCGCTTACGTCCCGGTCGATCCCCAGTACCCCGGCAAGCGCGTCGAACACATCGTGCGCGACAGCGGCATGAGCCTGCTGATCGGTGAGCTCGCCGACCTGCCCCGGTCTCCGTCCCTGCGTGTCCTGTCGCTCGCCGACCTGCTGGCCGGCCCAACCCTGGAACCTTTGAGCGACGTGGACCGCCGCAACCCCGACAGCTCGGTGGCCTACGTGATCTATACCTCCGGCTCCACCGGTGAACCCAAGGGTGTACTGGTGGCCCACGGCAACGTCAGCCGCCTGCTGGAAAGCACCCAACGTGAATACGCTTTCAACGAGCAGGACGTCTGGTCGATGTTCCACTCCATCGGCTTCGACTTCTCGGTGTGGGAAATCTGGGGCGCCCTGGCCCATGGCGGTCACGTTGCCGTGGTGCCTTACGACGTGTCCCGTTCGCCAGCGGCCATGCGCCAATGGCTCGTCGACCAGGGCGTAACCGTCCTGAGCCAGACCCCTTCGGCCTTCCGTGGCCTCGACGAAGCCGACCGTCAGCCCGGCGCACCGTTGGCGCTACGCTACGTGGTGTTCGGCGGCGAGGCGCTGCCGGCCACGGTGTTGCGTCCCTGGGTGGAACGTCATGGCGACCAGAAGCCTGCGCTGATCAACATGTACGGCATCACCGAGGCCACCGTCCACACCACGTTCAAGCGCGTGCTGGGCCAGGACCTCGAAAGCGCCGCCATGGTGTCCATCGGTGCGCCCCTGGATGGCTGGCACCTGAACCTGCTCGACGCCGACCGGCAACCCGTGCCCCAGGGCACCGCCGGGGAGCTGTACATCGAAGGCGCCGGTGTCGCACTGGGCTACCTGAACCGTCCGGCCTTGAACGCCGAGCGTTTCGTGCAATTGCCTGATCGTCCAGGTCGCGCCTATCGCACCGGAGACCTGGTGGTATTGGGCGATGATGGTGAATACCGTTACGCTGGCCGTTGCGATGAGCAACTGAAGATCCGCGGTTTCCGCATCGAGCCGGGCGAAGTCGAAGCCTGCCTGCAAACCAGCCCGGCCGTGGCAGCCGCCCACGTCGCCGGTCATGATTACGGTAATGGCGACTGGCGCCTGGTCACCTATGTGGTGCCAACCCAGGGCGTACAGGCCTGGACCGAACAGACCCGCAGCGAAGTCGCCGCCCTGGTGGCCGCCAGCCTGCCGGACTATATGCGCCCCTCGGCCTACATTCCCCTGGCGCAACTGCCGGTGACCGCCCACGGCAAGATCGACAAGCAACGCCTGCCCTCCCCCGACTCGGTCGCCGCCACCGTGCAGCACGCAGACGAAGCGGGCCTCACCGAACAGGAGCAGTTCGTGCTCAAGGTCTGGTCCCAGGACCTTGGCCTGAAGAACATCGGCTTGAACGATGACTTCTTCGACTTCGGCGGTACCTCCCTGGCCCTGATCCGCTCCCTGAGCACCTTCAAGGCCCACTACCAGGTCAACCTGGACCCGGGTGTGCTGGCTAACGGCGCGACCGCCAAGGTGTTGGCCGATTGCATCCAGCGCTCCCTTGTCCAAGCCCATTGACTGAAAAGGAAAAGCCCATGAGCAAGAAATTCGCCCTGACCCCCGAAGAACGCGCGTCCTTCGAGAAGAACGGTTTTATCGGACCTTTCGACGCCTATTCGCCAGAAGAAATGAAGGAAGCCTGGAAACGTACCCGCCTGCGCCTGCTCGACCGTAGCGCTGCCGCCTACCAGGATCTGGATGCGATTTCCGCCGGCACCAACATCGCCAACTACGATCGCCACCTGGATGACGATTTCCTCGCCAGCCACATCTGCCGTCCTGAAATCTGCGACCGCGTCGAAAGCATCCTCGGCCCGGATGTGCTGTGCTGGCGCACCGAGTTCTTCCCCAAATACCCGGGCGACGAAGGCACCGACTGGCACCAGGCCGATACCTTCGCCAACGCCTCGGGCAAGCCGCAGATCCTCTGGCCGGAGAACGAGGATTTCGGCGGTACCATTACCGTCTGGACCGCCTTTACCGACGCCAACATCGCCAATGGCTGCCTGCAATTCATCCCCGGCACCCAGAACAGCATGAACTACGATGAAACCAAGCGCATGGCCTACGATCCCGATGCCAACAACAGTTCGGTGGTCAAGGATGGGGTACGCCGCGGGTTTTTCGGCTACGACTATCGCCAGCTGCAGATCGACGAGAACTTCAAGCCCGACGAATCCGCCGCCGTGCCCATGCAGATGAAGGCCGGCCAGTTCATCATTTTCTGGTCGACACTGATGCACGCCTCCTACCCCCATAGCGGTGAGACCCAGGACATGCGCATGGGCTTTGCGTCCCGTTACGTTCCGTCCTTCGTGAAGATCTACCCGGACTCCGATCACATCGAGGAGTACGGCGGTCGCATCAGCCTTGAGAAATACGGCGCGGTCCAGGTGATCGGCGACCAGACCCCGTCCTACAACCGCCTGGTCACCCACACCACCCGAGGCAAGAAATTCGAAGCGGTCTGATTTTTTCAGTGCCATACGACAGTTGGCATGAGCAACGTGCCTGACAGGAGTCCCCCAATCCATGACTATTTCCACCGACGCAGCCACGCGCCTGTGCGAGACCGTGAGGATGCTTAGGCACCTTGCCATCCATCTGCCCGATCCCATTTGCCTGAGCTTCCTCGCTCGGGCAAATGAACCGTCACCTGACCAGGCCTCACCCAGCGTGAGAGCCACGGAACGGGCGGTCAGCGCCGCCTTCGCACGCATCGGCGTCAAAGCCGTGCAATACGTGCATGATGGCGAGGCGCAGCTGTCGTCCTTCGAGATGTTTATCAGCAAGAAAATCTGCCAGGCGCTGGATTATTCCTACGACCACTTCGACGAGTTCGACAGTGTCAGGGACTTCGGGCGCCTGGTCAGACACTACGATTTCAGTGGTGCGGTGCCAGAGGTTGAAACCGTGCACCTCATCACCCGAGACAACGTCGCGTTGTCGGTCCATGCCAGTATCGACCGGCAGCGCCCGGCCATTGTCCTGGCCCTGCCCTGCGGCATGCCTTTCGATCTGTGCCGCGACTGGTTCAATGCACTGAGCGAGCGGTTCTTCGTGGTCACTTGGGAAACCCGGGGGCTGTTCGGGTCTTGCACCTCGTTCGATCAACTGTCGGTGGACACCGACGCTCAGGTCGGCGACCTGATCAACGTGATGAACCACTTCGGACTGTCCAGCGCGCATCTGATGGGTATCTGCGGTGGCGCGGTGATCGCGTTGAGCGCCGCCGCCATCCACCCCGAGCGGGTGAATTCCCTGAGCCTGTGGCACGGCGATTACAACCTGGGCGACAACAGCCTGCGCACCGCTCACCAGCAGAATTTCGAATGGCTGATGGAGTCGGCCGCCGTCGACCGAAACGAGGCCAGCGACCTGCAAGCGTTGTTCCTGGACCAGGCGACACTGGCGACCATCCCGGACTCGATTGCCCATGCAGCGCTCTACCCCTACGTCAACGAGGAGCTGTTCTACCGTTATGCGCGGCTCAACGATGCGTTGAACAAGACCGAGCTGCAATCCAAGCTGGAACGCATTACCGTACCGACGCTGGTGGTGGCCGGTGATGCCGATGAAACCACCCACATCGGCGGCTCCCAACGCATTGCCGAGTCCATCAGCGACGCCCTGCTGCATGTGGAGAGCAATGGCAGTCACCTGGCATTTTTCGAATCGACCCACCGTTCGAAACAGACCGCGTTCCAATTCCTTGAGTCGACGCTGGAGTCAGTGGCTGTCTGAGGCTGGGGCTTGAAACCTGGGGTGTCGACCCTTGAAGTCGGCACTCCATCTCGCTCAAGGTGGGCTGATCAAGCTTCGACTCTTGCCATCGACACGACGCAATGGCAGCGCCTGGTAATCCAATCCATCGATACAGCACGCATTGACGCTGAGAATCTCAGGATTACTGCGACGTCGATGGTAGACATAGATACCGCACGTACCGCAAAAGTAATGCTGGGCCACGCCGCTGTTCCAGCGATACAGACGTAATGCGTCCTGACCACGGGTAATGCAAAAATGCTCCCGTGGCACCGTAGCCATCAACGCATTGCGCTTGCTGCACAGCGAACAGTCGCAACTGATCAGCTCTTCAAGTTCGGCCTCAAAAGCGAAGCCAACCGCTCCACAGTGACAGGCGCCCGTGTAGTTCATCGTGGGTATGTCTCCATTGTCGTGAGTTCGCCGTCTCATCGTAGTGGATTGTCCACCGCGCTATTCTCACCTGAGCATGATGACCAGCTTAACGCTTACTCCCACAACCGGGCCCTGGGGAACGAACGCCCGCGTGCGGGTAGTTCCCGCCCCTGATGCCACCACTGGGCATCAGGCAGATGTGTCGATGCTGGATCAGTTCGTGCAGCCATTCCCCATAACGTGATACTCCATGATGTGCCGGTCGCCCTTGGAATCATCATAAGTCATCTGTATCGGCACTACAGCGCAGACATCGGTTATCTGTGTAATCGCCACAACGTGGGCGATATCCAGGTTCTGAGAATACCGATAGGGCTCGACTGTAATCCGTGCGGTCTTAGTCGCCTGCTCATCGGCCATAGCGACAGAACCAAAGCAGCCCAGGAATAAAACGAGTAACAGTTTCATAGCAATCACCTTATCGTGGACGTGAAAGAGCCAAAGCACGTGAGCGGTGCTCAGCCGTAATAAAAGTCGGGGGTAGCCCGGTCGCCGTCAGACGCCGGGCTGAGTTACATCAGAAAGGCTTGGTAGGCAGATACTTGCCATCCAGCGTGATGACAGCGCGGTGGCCGCCATCCGGATCTTCGACTTTCTTGATGTCCAGCTTGAAGTTGATGGCGCTGATGATGCCGTCGCCGAACTTTTCGTGAACCAGCGCTTTGAGGGTCGTGCCGTATACCGACATCATTTCGTAGAAACGGTAGATAGTCGGGTCGGACGGTACGCCGTCAAAAAAGCTGCCGCGAATTGGCATCGTTTGCAGCAAAGCGATTTGGTCAGCATCAAGGTCGAGCTTCCTGCCCACGACATTTGCGGCGTCATATGGCAATGGGTGCTGGCCAAGCAGGGCTGCTGTCACGAAAGCTTCGGACAGGCCGGTGCCTTCAACAATCTCGGCGAATGAGAGGTCTTTGCGAGACTTGGCCAAAATGATGGTCTCGGTCAGTTCCTGGCGAGCGGTGCGGGTAGCTTGGGTCTGGATCACGATGAATCTCCTGATTAGTAAAAGGTGCCTGTAGAGGTTTCAGGCGACGTGCCTGGGTTGTTGGGAAACAGCGTAAACATCGGGGTTCTCTGCGAGGGACACGAAGGCCCCGGTGCTGCCATCGAAGGCGTCGATACGCCCGCTTCCGATGTCATAGATCCAGCCATGCAGGGTCACGCGGCCCTCTTCAAGAGCCAGGCGAACGGATGGGTGTGTCTGGATATTGGTCAGTTGCGCGATGACGTTTTCGCGCACCATGGAAGCGACTTTGGTTGGCTGATCCGGGTGTTTGCGAGCTTCGTTAACAACCTTGGCGGAGTCCGCGAACCGCAACCAGCCGGCCACGGCGGGCATGTGGTCCAGGCACTTGCAGGTGGCGATGGCGGTCATCGCGCCGCAATCGGAGTGGCCGCAAATCACTATGTCCGCGACGCCGAGTCCGGCGACCGCATATTCGACGGAGGCCGAAACCCCGCCCGGCTCCGGGCCATAGGAAGGCACGATATTGCCGGCGTTGCGGATGACAAACAGATCGCCAGGCTCGCGCTGGGTGACCAGCTCAGGTACCAGTCGGCTGTCAGAACAAGAGATGAACAGTGCTTTTGGGCTCTGCTGGTTGGCCAGGTCCTTGAACAGTTTGACCCGCTCAGGGAAGGCGTTTTGTTGGAATTTCAGAAAACCGTCGATGATCGCTTTCATGGTTGCTGTCTCAGCGTCGCTGGGTGTGAGACAAAGATTAAGCAACGCATTACATAAGATAAAAGTCTCATTTATTATGCTGTAGATCAGATTATCTTATGAGTTAAGCCATGCTCGCTCGACACATTCAGTATTTCCTTGCGGTCGCGGAACACCTCAGCTTCACGAAGGCGGCTGCGGCGCTGCACGTATCTCAGCCAGCCCTTTCGCAGCAGGTAAAACAGCTGGAAGAGAGCCTTGGAGCCCAGTTATTCGACCGCTCAGGACGCACAACGCGTTTGACTGATGCCGGAGATGTCTATCTTCTCCATGCGCGTCGTGCCTATCAGCAATTACGGGAAGCCAAAAGCGCCATCCATGACGTGAGCGACCTCAGCCGTGGCTCATTACGCGTAGCCGTGACACCGACGTTCACGACCTATCTGGTTGGGCCGCTGATCGAGGCATTCCACAGCCGGTACCCCAAAATCACCCTCAACCTGAAAGAGATCTCCCAGGAGCGCATCGAGGAGCTGCTTTTGGCAGGCGAACTGGACTTGGGGATCGCGTTCGATGAAATAAATACGCGGGATATCGAGGCCGTCCCCTTGCTGAAAGAAACCCTGGCTTTAGTGGTGAACCGCAAGCACCGCCTGGCCGAGGAACGTTCCATTGGATTGCAGGACCTGAGTGCCGAGTCTCTGGTCCTGCTCAGTACAGAGTTTGCCACTCGCGAACAAATCGACCGTTACTGCCGCATACACGAGATTCGCCCCCAAGTGCTGATGGAGGCCAATGCGCTCGGCGCAGTGATCGAAATCGTTCGTCGGACGAATCTGTCGACGTTATTGCCTGCCAAAATCGCGTTGTCCCATGATGATCTGGTGGCAATTACCCTGGAGCCAGAACGCTTGCAGCGAACCGCCGTTCTAATGCGGCGAAAGGACGCCTTTCTGAGCGCGGCGGTGCGGGTTTTCATTGAGCTGGCTAAAGAAGTCTCCAGCGATCTTGATGAGTGAGGCTGTGCGCGACTTCGCTGAGGATTGCGCGCCCAACCACCCAACGCCCCCAAACAGCAAGATCGTTCAATACGGCAGCCGCACAATCCAAGATGCTGAAACCCCGTTCATCATCGATGTGCACCGCTCATGGATTCCACCCTTTCACCTTATCAAGCCTTCTGCAAAGGCTCGATGGCTGTGATTCCATTGTCCCTGGCCTGTGCGCCCTGGGGCTTGCTGGTTGGCTCATTGGCGATCGATGCCCAGATGACGCCTCTGGAAAGCCAAGGCTTCTCGGCCATCGTTTTTGCCGGTGCCGCCCAGCTCGTCGCCATTGGCATGATCAAGACAGGGGCCAGCCTGTCCTCGATTCTTGTGACGACCCTTCTTTTGACGTCGCAGCACCTGCTTTACGGTTTGCACATGCGCGCCACCCTGTCCTCGCTGTCTTCGCGATGGAGAATAGGCCTCGGCTTCCTTCTGACCGACGAGTTTTTCGCACTGAACAGCCGGTATGATCAAAAGACGTTCAGCCGTTGGTTTGCGCTGGGGGTCGGCCTCAGCTTTTACCTGGCGTGGAATCTGTTCACCCTGGCAGGGATCCTGTTGGGCAAGCGCATTCCGAACCTTGAGTCGCTCGGGTTGGAGTTTTCCATCGCTGCAACCTTCATCGCGTTGGTCACCCCTGCGGTGAAATCGGTCCCGACGACAGTGTGCGTGCTCGTATCCCTTACCTGCTCGGTGCTGCTCAGTTATTGGCATTGGGAGTCTGCGCTGGTGGTGTCGGGGTTGGCTGGCATGACGGCGGGTTTCGTCTGCAAGCGGTTACTGGAGGGGCGCTCATGATCCTCGCCGTTATCGCTGGGATGGGGGTGATTGTCTTCCTCAACCGCTACCTGTTTCTGGAGCCACGCTTACCGTTTAGACTGGGCCATGGCATCCGGGATTTCCTTTCCTTCGCGGTGCCAGGGATGCTGACGGCGATCTGCGGGCCCATCATTTTCCTGCCAGGCCATACGCTGAGCCTGAGCGTCTTGAACCCGTATTTGCTGGGTGGGCTCTGCACCATGGTTCTCATGCTCTGGACGGGACGGGTACTGACGAGCGTCCTGATCAGCATGGGCTGTTTCTACCTGTTCAGGTCAATGCTCTGAGGTGAACCGTGGCCAGCAAGATTGAAAACACGCGTTTCTGGCAAGCCTCAAGCCTGGGCGGCGTGGAGTTGCTGCACGCTCAATACTACCAGCAGCGCTTCACCCCTCACGTTCACGACAGTTTTGTCATCTCGGTCATCGAGTCGGGGGCGCAGCGGTTTCGGCATCGAGGCAGTGAACACGTTGCCCCCATCGGTTCCGTGGTCCTGATCAATCCGGACGAGCTGCATACCGGTGCCACCGCCCACCATGAGGGATGGCGCTACCGAGGTTTTTACCCCACCTTGACGCAGCTTGCCGAGGTCATGGCTGAGCTGGAGATACGCTTCAACGGCTCTCCCCGCTTTATCAGCAGCGTCGTGACCGACTCACAAGTGGCGCGTGCGTTCAGTAACGTTCATTCGTTTGCAGAACATGAGGCCTCGGCATTGCTGCAGCAAACCGCCTGGAGGGAAGCCGCGCTGATGCTGTTCCAGCGGCATGCCGGGATCGGTCCGGTCGCTACGCCCGGGAAGGAGCCTGTAGCGGTGCGCAGAGCCAGGGAAATACTGCTTGAGCGCCTGGCGTTTCCCCCTTCGCTTGAGGAGCTTGCCTCTGGCGTCGGTCTGTCTCCTTTTCACTTTGCCCGGGTGTTTCGCAAAGCGACCGGCCTGCCTCCCCATAGCTGGGTCACGCAAAAGCGCCTGGCGTGTGCGCAAGTGTTGTTGAAGCAAGGCATTGCGCCATCAAGGGTTGCCGCGGAACTCGGCTTTGCTGATCAAAGCCATCTCACCAGGCAGTTCAAACAGGCTTTTGGCATAGGACCGGGTGCTTACCGGTCTGCCATGATGAGGTAATGCAGGGACGACGTTCCCATTTCAACGGAAAGCCTGCTCGCGATGACGTCGGCTGACACTCACCTTCCACGAGCAGACTTGCACCCGCCCAACCAAGTGGGCCCTCATGCCGCCATGTGCTTCTCGCGATAGAACTCAAGATAAAGCACGGTACGGTGAGCCCGGGAAGCATTGACGGCAAAGTGGTCGAGAGAGCCGTCGAAGATCACCAAGTTGCCGTTGGTGCTCTGGTTGAAGCTGCCATTGACATTGAGGTAGGCGTAGTTCTGAGTGGTCGGTGCATCGATGGTCAGCTGCATGTGCAACAGACCTTCCTCCCAAGTGCCGGTATGGGAGTGGGTACCGAGGAAGACGTTGGGCTCCATGCGCAGCAAGGCGCAGAGCTTGATTCCCGGAATCTTGCTTAACAGGTCGATGGTCCCGGGCATGGCGGCACGTGCATAGGGAATCGGCGTGTCATAGGCGACCAGGCCATATTGAGTCCACTCCGGCATGACGTCCATGTCATCCCCCCAGCCCCAGAGCCAGCCATATTCGCCGCCGGCCTCCATGTGCGCGGTGACTTCATCGACGATTTCGGTGATCGACTTGCCCACGCGGTTGATGGTCAGGGTCGGTGCGTCGAGGGCCAGGAATTCTTCACGGATCACCTCCCAGTTATCGGCAAGGTTCTTCAGGTGCGGAAAACGGCTGGAATCATAAAACGACGGGCGCATAGGTGCTCCTTTTCTGGGTGAGGGTTGTCGATTCCGATGAGGTGGCGATACCGTCCTGTCCGTCCGGAAACGGGCGGCAGAAGCGTCTGCAAAGGTTGACCCACCGGGCCTGGCCTGTCTGTCACGGGAATCCGGTACAGCACGCCAGGCCAGGCATTACAGGGGCTCGACCTGGGGGTTGGCGGCCACTGAGACGACGGTCCCGTGGGTCGGCGATTCGTCCAGGCGCCGCATCGGCCCGTAGAGCAGGACACTCAAGGGCAGCAGCGCGAACAACGCGCCGGCTACCACGAATAGCAGGCCGACGCCACGCCCCGGCCCTACGCCGAGCCAACGTCCGATCGAATCGGCATACAGGCCACCCGGCATCAGCGCCGGCTGGAACCAATGGTCAACCAGGAAGCCACCGACGATGACAGACAGGCTGGTACCCGCGATGGTCAACATGCTGATCAAGGCAAAGACACTGGCGCGGCTGCCAGCGGGAATCCGACGCATCCACAGCGAGTTCACGCTGGCATCGGCGATGCTCGCCATGGTGATCGCGATGAAAGCCAGAGCACAGTAGGCAACAGCGTGCGAGACCACGCCCAAGGCGATGACGCACCCGGCCAGGAGCAGATCGGCCCCCGCCACCAGCGCCATCAATCGCCTGGGATTGCCCATGGAAATCAGCAACCCCGCCCCGGCCAGGCCACCCAGGGCGGCCCAGGTATAGGCCATCCCCAGGGTCTGGCTGCCCAAGGTCGACAGCAGCAATGGCGTCATCATCAAGGTCGCCAGGGCCAACACCGCGCCGCGCATCATGGTGTACACCAACAGCCCGGCCATCAGCCGCTCGGCGGCGAAGAACCTCAGTGCTGCGGCGATATTGCCCAGGGCGCCTCCAAACACACTGCCTTTGGCGGCGCTGTCGTGATGGACCGAAGCCACCCGCGCGTGGGAGAACGCCTTGATGACCAGCAACGTGCCGGAGCAGAACGTCAGCAGGTCCACCGCCAGGATCGTCACCAGCCCCGCCTTCGCCATGATCGCCCCCGCCAGCAGCGGCGCCACCAGGGCCGAGGCGTTCTTGCTGATGCTGACCAGGCCGGAGGCCCGGGTGAATTTGTCGGGAGCGACGATCGTGCTCACGGCAGCCTGGTACGCCGGCTTGCGGAAGGCCCCGACGATCGAGGCCAGGCAGTTGAAGACATACAGATGCAAAGGCTCCAGGCGCTCGTACCACAGCAACGCCATGACCCCCAGCAGCAACACGGCCAGGCTCACGTCGCAGCAGACAATGATGACCCGGTGGCTGATCCGGTCGGCCAGCCCTCCCGCCAGCGGCAGGAACAACACCGCCGGCAACGTCGCCGCCAGCACCACGTTGGCGAACGCCACCGCCGAGCCGGTGTGGGTATACACCCACACACCCAACGCGAACTCCATCAGTGCCGTGCCTACTACGGCCAACGACTCGCCGCACCAGAGGAAATAAAACCCCCGCCCCAGATCGAATCCCCGACGGCCATCCACCAGGCTCATGTGCGCACGTCGCGCGGCGTGGCGACACCGATCAGCTTGCTCATCAGCCGATAGGCCAGGGAATACACCACCGCACCGAAGACCAGGGGCGCGTATCGGGAGAACAGATAGGTGCGCAACACCCGCCGAGCGATGGGCGAGCTGATGTCGCCACTGACGTGCAGGGGCGTCGGGAACGTCGCTGCGACCGTGGCGCCGAACGCGTCGTCCATCGACTGCACCGCATGCCACCAGTAGACCGGGATGTACAGCGCATCGCCCGGCTCCACCACCGTGCGCAGGGCATGCAGATCGCGCGTACCGGGAAACCGCCCGGTGTCGATGTCATACAGGTAGCCCGCCTCTTCGATCACCGGCCGCAGCGCCCGCCAACTGGTCTCGTCCGGCGGCAGCAGCAAGACCTCCTTGGCCCCCACCACCTGAGCCATGAACGTCTCGTCGGTCACGTGAAAGTGCCAATCGGTGTAGGAGTTGCGGTACAGGAAACTGCGATGGGACGGATAGGCCCGGGACTTGCCCAACTGCGGCATGAACGGCAAGCCGCCCACGTCCTCTTTCATCGGCTCGATGGCCGAGCCCTCGGAGAAGCGACAGCTGTCGGCCACCAGCGGCCCATCGCCTTCGCACAGGTTGTCGAGAAATTCGTGGAACGGCATTTCCCGATAGACCGTATTGGCGTACTCGGTCAGCTCGGCCTTGACCTTTGGATTGGACCAGCCAATGACCTCGGAGACGATTTGCGAACGGACCACCACCGCCTGGTTGCGCGAGTGAGCCTTGAGGTAGTCCAGGCGATTCCACTTGTGAAACGCCGGCCAGTGCCGCACCGCATTCTTGATCAGGCAGGGGCGGTTGCGATTGACGTAGCGGCGGGTGAAATCCTCCTTGGAAATCGCCAGCGCATCGATCACTTCGACCGCGCCTGCATGGGGATGATTGGGAAAACGGGACAGGCTCCAGAACTTGGATACCGGGCGATCCGATTCGGCGATCAGTGGCATTTCAGACCCTCGCAAGCACACTCAGGGTCGTTGGTATAACAGAGTCGCATGACCACGCCCAAGCGCCGCAAAGCCCGGTTTCCCGCCGTTGTCCCTGCTTCCCATGACAGACACCGTGCAACGGATCCTCTAATTTTTTCCCACCTTGTGAAGGGATATCAGGCGCGGTCGGAAGGCAATGCGACCCATCGAAAGGCCACGACACGCCCCGCGACGACGCCATCGCATCAGGCCCCTGTCCACCCGCCCCGATGTCCCTGCCCACAACTATTTGCATCCCGCCGATTGGCAGTCGCCCAGGCCTCCATGCACCGCCATTCGAACGGAGACAAACCTCAATTGATTCTGCCTGCAGGTGCTCCGAAATGGATTCGTCGACCCAAATGTTGCCCACGCAAGACTGCGCCACCCACGAACTGGCCTCTGTCCAGCAGGGCATCTGGCTCGACCAGATCGCGCACCCGGACCTGCCCTACTACAACATCGGCATGTCCCTGGAAATCAAGGGCGAGATCGACATCCCGCTGTTCGAGAAAGCCATCGAGCTGGTTGCCAACAACCACGACGCACTGCGTCTGAGCTTCAGCCATGAGGGCGGCATGGGTCGCCAACGGGTCTTGCCCGAAGTCAAGGTCAAGCTGGAGGTGGTGGAATTCACCGAGGCCGAAGCCGACGCTGGCCTGGCCATGGAGTACCTGCGCAACGCCTTCCGCCAGCCGTTCGAGTCGCTGACCGGTCAACTCTGGGAAGCACGCATGGTGCGCTGCGGCCCGAACCGTCATTACTGGCTGAACCGTTACCATCACCTGGTGGCCGATGGCATCAGCGTGGCACTCATCGGTCACGCTGTGGGAGCCGCCTACAATGGCTTGCTGGCAGGTCACGAGGAAGTGCCGGAAGGTCACTCCTATCTCTCGTTCCTGGAGGACGACCGGGCCTATCTGCAATCGTCCCGCTATGAGCGTGATCGCGAGTTCTGGCAGGAAACCTACGCACAACTGCCGCCTTCGCTGCTGCAACGCCGGGCCGACTTCAAAACCGGCCAGGCCAATGAGCTGGCCCCCAGTGCCCAGGTCCAGGCGATGCTGCCCCGGGCGCTGTACAACGCCCTGACCCAGTTCGCCAGCGAGCGCAGCCTGTCGGTGGCCCATGTGCTGATCAGCGTCGTCGCCACCTATTTCTGCCGCACCGTGGGCGTCGATGAAATGGTCATCGGCATGCCCGTGCACAACCGCACCAACGCTCGCACCAAGGAAACCGCAGGGATGTTTTCCTCGGTCAGCCCGATTCGCCTGCCCGTCGACACGGATGCTTCGCTGCTGGACTTGATGAACACCGCCGGTAGTCAATTGCGTCGCTGCTACCGCCACCAGCGGTTCCCGATTGCCGAACTCAATCGCTTGCTGCGCCTGGCACAGACCGGCCGCCGGCAGCTCTTCGATGTTTCGCTGTCGTTCGAAAGCCTGGACGGGGACGATCAGTTCGGTGGCACCTCGTCCACGGTGATCACCATGGACAACGGCTACGAACAGACGCCCATGGCGATCTTCGTGCGTGACTACCATCCTTTCGAAGACGTGCACCTGGACTTCAACTTCAACACCGCCTATTTCAGCCTGGAAGAAGCCCGGTACCTGCAAGATCGCATTGTCTCGATGCTCGAAGCGGTACTGGAGCATCATGACACCCCGGTGGGACGCTTCCCGCTCATGAGCCAGGCCGAGCGGCGCCACCTGCAAGTCGACTTCAACACCACGACCCGCGACTACCCCCGCAATGTGCTGATCCATGAACTGTTCGAGCAGCAGGCCGAACAGCGCCCGGAAGCCTGCGCGGTGCGCGGCGACGGCGGGCCGTTGCTCAATTACGGCCAGCTCAACCGCCAGGCCAACCAGTTGGCCCATCGCCTGATCGAACTCGGCGTGAAGCCGGATGACCGGGTGGCCGTGTGCCTCAGGCGCGGGGCGGACATGGTGGTTGCCCTGCTGGGCATCCTCAAGGCCGGTGGCGCCTACGTGCCCATCGACCCGGACCTGCCGAGCGCTCGCCAGGCCTACATGCTCGACGACAGTGCGCCCCGCGCCGTGCTGAGCAGCCAGGCGCTGCGCGAACACCTGCCATCGATGAACGTGCCGGTACTGGCGCTCGACGATGACAAGCGTGTCGCCCATCCCGAACACAACCCTGACCCGCAAGCCCTCGGCCTGACGCCGAAGCACCTGGCCTATGTGCTCTATACATCCGGTTCCACCGGCATGCCCAAAGGCGTGATGAACGAGCATCTGGGCGTGGTCAATCGCCTGCTCTGGGCGCGGGACGAGTATGGCGTCGACACCAGCGACCGGGTCCTGCAGAAAACCCCGTTCGGTTTCGATGTATCGGTCTGGGAGTTTTTCCTGCCGCTGCTGGCCGGTGCCGAACTGGTCATGGCGCGTCCCGGCGGCCACCAGGAACCGGATTACTTGGCGCACGTGATGCGCGAGGCAAGCATTACGATGCTGCACTTCGTGCCATCGATGCTCGACCTGTTCCTGGAACACCGCGACAGCCGGGACTTCCCCGCGTTGCGCCGGGTGCTGTGCAGCGGCGAAGCCCTGCCTCGCAGCCTGCAACGTCGCTTCGAAGGTCAACTGGCCGGTGTCGAATTACATAACCTGTACGGGCCGACCGAGGCGGCCATCGACGTGACCGCCTGGCACTGCCGCCCCAGCGATCCCGGTGAAAGCGTGCCCATCGGCAAGCCGATCGCCAACATTCAGATGCACGTGCTCGATGCCCGTGGCGAGCCCCAACCACTGGGCATCGCCGGGGAAATCCACATCGGCGGCATCGGCGTCGCCCGAGGCTACCTGAACCAGCCGGAACTGAGCGCCGAACGTTTCATCGCCGACCCGTTCAGCAGTGACCCGAATGCACGCCTGTACAAGACCGGCGACCTGGGCCGCTGGCTGGCCAATGGCGCGCTGGAATACCTGGGCCGCAATGACTTCCAGGTGAAGATCCGCGGCCTGCGCATCGAAATCGGTGAAGTCGAAGCGGCCCTGGCGTTGTGCCCAGGCGTCCGTGAGGTGGTGGTCATCGCCCGCGAGGACAGCCCCGGCCAGCCCGACAGCAAGCGCCTGGTGGCCTATCTCTGCGGCGAGCCGGTGCCGGTCGCGCAACTGCGCAGCACGCTGCTCAAGCACCTGCCCGAGTACATGGTGCCCAGCGCCTTCGTCCACCTGGACGCCCTGCCCCTGACCGCCAACGGCAAGCTCGACCGCCGCGCCTTGCCCGCTCCCGGCCTGGAAGCCCTGGCCAGCAAGGCCTACGAGGCACCGCAAGGCGACACCGAAGTCGCCATTGCCGAGATCTGGAAAAACCTGCTGCACCTGGATCAGGTCGGCCGTCACGACGGCTTCCTCGAACTGGGCGGCCATTCGCTGCTGACCGTGCAACTGCAAGCCCGCCTGCATCAGGACCTCGGGGTCGAGATCGACCTGCGCACGCTGTTCGCCCAGACCTCGTTGAGCGAACTGGCCCGGCAGGTGGAACAGGCCGGCACCTCGCAGCTCCAGGCCATAGCCTTGGTCCCCCGCGACCAACCGCTGCCGCTGTCCCTGGCCCAGCAACGCCTGTGGTTCCTCGACCAGTTGGACCACGCCGCCAGCGTCGCCTACCACATGCCCGCCGCCTTGCACCTGCGCGGCCATCTGGATCGCATCGCCCTGCAACGGGCCCTGGACCGCATCGTCGCCCGTCACGAAAGCCTGCGCACCACGTTCCAGCACATGGACGGTGAAGCCCGCCAACGCTTCACCCCGGCCGACATCGGCTTCACCCTGATCGAACACGACCTGCGCGCGCTGGACATCGACGCCCGGCCCCACGCCGTCGAGCAGCTGACCCAGGACGAAGCCCGCGAAGCCTTCGACCTGAGCCAGGGTCCGCTGATTCGCGGACGCCTGCTGCGCCTGGCCGACGACGAACACATCCTGTTGGTGACCCAGCACCACATTGTCTCCGACGGCTGGTCGGTGGCGGTGTTGATCGGGGAGTTCAACGCCCTGTACGCCGCGTTCTGTCAGGGCCTGGACGATCCGCTGCCGCCCCTGGCGCTGCAATACGCCGACTACGCCGCCTGGCAACAACAGCACCTGCAAGGCGAACGCCTGCAAGCCCAGACCCGTTTCTGGAAAGATCACCTCGACGGGGCGCCGGCCCTGCTGGAACTGCCCGCCGACCATCCACGACCCCAGGTGCAGAGCTATCGGGGCGCCGCCCTGGCGCTGCAACTGCCCGCGCCGTTGAGCGCCAGGCTGCGCCGCTTCAGCCAGGAACAGGGCCTGACCCCGTTCATGACCTTGCTCGGCGCCTGGTCGATCCTGCTCTCGCGCCTGAGCAACCAGCCGCAGGTCGTGGTCGGCACTCCGGTCGCCAACCGCACCCGCCAGGAAACCGAGGCGTTGATCGGCTTCTTCGTCAACACCCTGGCCCTGCGCATCGACGTCCAGGCCCACCGCCGCGTCGATGAACTGCTGCAACGGATCAAGGCCACCACCCTCGACGCCTACAGCCATCAGGACCTACCCTTCGAACAGGTCGTCGAAGCCCTGCAACCGGAGCGCAGCCTCGGCCACAGCCCGCTGTTCCAGGCCATGCTGGTGCTCGGCAACACCCCACATGACCAGGCCCTGGCCCTGCCGGGACTGAACCTCACCCCACTGGCCCAGCCCACCGGCACCACCCAGTTCGATGTGAGCCTGTCGCTCAACGACGACGGCGACGTCATCAGTGGCCAGTTCGAGTACGCCACCGACCTGTTCGAGGAATCCACCATCGTCCGTTGGGGCCGGCATCTGCTGCACCTGCTCGAGGCGATACTGGACGACGCCAGCCAACCGCTGGCGACCCTGCCGTTGCTGGATGACGCGCAACGGCGCGAACTGCTCGGCCGCTTCAACCAGACCCACGCAACGTTCCCCGAGGGGCAACTGTTGCAGGAATGGTTCGAGCAACACGTTCAGGCGCAACCTCAAGCCATTGCCGTGCAGGCAGAAGACATCAGCCTCAGCTATGCCGAACTCAACGCGCGGGCCAACCGTATCGCCCATCGCCTGATCGCCGCCGGGCTTCGCCCGGATGAGCGGGTGGCGCTGCTGGTCGAACGCAGCCCGGAGATGATCGTCGGCATGCTGGCCATCCTCAAGGCCGGCGGCGCCTATGTGCCGCTGGACCCGAACTATCCGCAGGATCGCTTGCAGCACATGCTCGACGACAGTTCGCCACGGGTGCTGCTGACCCAGGGCGCCCTGGCCGCCCCCTTCCATTCGCTGCAAATACCGCGATTGCTGCTGGACGACGCCACAGAGGGCGATGACAGCAACCCGCGCATCGAAGGCCTGACTTCACGGCACCTGGCCTACGTCATGTACACCTCCGGCTCCACCGGCAAGCCGAAAGGTGTGATGCTCGAACACCGTTCGGTGTGCAACCAGATCGGCGCCCTGCAGGGACGCTACGGCCTCAATCCCCGGGATCGCATCCTGCAATTCGCCAGCATGACCTTCGACATGTCGGTGGAAGAAATCTTTGGCGCCTTGCTATCCGGCGCCACGCTAGTGCTGCGCAGCGATGCCTGGATCGCCGGCACGGCGGCCTTCGCCATGCTGTGCGAGCAACACGCGATCAGCGTCGCCAACCTGCCGACCGTGTTCTGGCAACAGGTGAGCCGGGACGCTCACGTCGCCCTGCCCACCTGCCTGCGCCAGTTCATGATCGGTGGCGAAGCGGTGGGCAAGCAGGCGGTGACCCAGTGGTTCGCCCGCGCCGGTCACCGTCCGGCGCTATTCAACGCCTACGGTCCGACCGAGGCCACCGTGAATGCTTCGATCCGCCGGATGGAAAGCGACCGGGACGATTTCCGTTCCATCGGCAAACCGCTGCGCAACACCCAACTGCATGTGCTCGACGCCACGGGCAATCTCGCGCCTTTGGGCGTCTGCGGAGAAATTCATATCGGCGGCGTCGGCGTCGCTCGCGGTTACCTCAACCGCCAGGCACTGACAGCCGAGCGCTTCATTGCCGACCCGTTCAGCACCGATCCGGACGCACGCCTGTACAAGACCGGTGACCTGGGTCGCTGGTGCGCCGATGGCACCCTTCAATACTTGGGACGCAACGATGACCAGGTGAAAATCCGCGGTTTCCGTGTGGAACTTGGGGAAATCGAAGCCGTCCTCGCCCGCTGTGCCGGTGTGCGTGAAGCGGTGGTGGTTGCCCAGGAAAGCAAGCCGGGCCAGTCCGACAGCAAGCGTCTGGTCGCCTACCTGTGCGGTGAGCCGGTACCGGTGGAACAACTGCGTGCCGCATTGCTCGCGGCGCTGCCTGAGTACATGGTGCCCAGCGCGTTCGTACAGCTGGAGGCCATGCCCTTGACGCCCAATGGCAAACTTGACCGTCGCGCCCTCCCCGCACCGGGCCAGGAAGCCTTCGCCAGCCGGGCCTACGAGGCGCCACGGGGCGAGATAGAGCAACTTGTCGCGAACGTCTGGCAAGAGCTGCTGGGTCTGGAACAGGTGGGTCGTCACGATCGCTTCTTCGAGCTCGGCGGGCATTCGTTGCTGGCGGTGAGCCTGATCGACCGCCTGCGCCAGCATGGCTTGAGCGCCACGGTGCGCACGGTGTTCACCGCACCCAGCGTCCGGGAAATGGCCCAGGCCCTGGGTCGCAGCGATGAAACGCCATTCCTGGCGCCGGCCAACCGCATCCCGGCCGACTGCACGACCCTGACGCCGGACATGTTGCCGCTGGTGGAACTGACCCCGGCCCAGCTCGACCGCATTGTCGCCGCCGTGCCCGGCGGTGCCGCCAATATCCAGGACATCTACCCCCTGGCTCCGCTCCAACAAGGCATCCTGTTCCACCACCTGCTGGGGCATGAAGGCGATGCCTATCTGGTGCGCTCGATGATCGAGTTCGACAGCCGTTCGCGGCTCGACGCTTTTATCGGCGCCTTGCAGCAGGTGATCGATCGCCACGACATCCTGCGCACAGCCGTGCATTGGGCCGGCCAGCCGCAGCCGGTGCAGGTGGTGCAACGCCAGGCCACGTTGCCTGTGCAACTCATCACCCTGTCCGCCGATGAAGATCCGCGTACCCGACTGGAACGCTTGAGCGATCCGCGGCATCTGCGCCTGGACTTGCAACAGGCGCCGCTGATGCGCGCCTGCATCGCCGGGGATCCACACTCTGAGCGCTGGTGGCTGAGCCTGCTGGACCACCACATGATCAGTGACCACGTGTCCCTGGCGATCGTGCTCGAGGAGGTCCAGACACTGCTGCAGGGCGACGCCGTGAGCCTGCCGGCGCCGATGCCCTACCGGGAGTTCGTCGCGCAGGTCCTGGCAACGCCGCCCCAGGCCCACGAAGCCTACTTCAGCAACCGGCTGGCGAGCGTCGACGAACCCACGGCGCCCTTCGGCGTACTGGACGTTCAGGGCGACGGCAGCCAGGTCGCGGAAACCAGCGTGCGACTCGAACCCACCCTGAGCCAACGGATCCGTGCCCAATCACGCACCGCCGGCGTCACCCCGGCGGTGCTGTTCCACATTGCCTGGGCCCAGGTACTCGGGCGCTGCACCGACCGTGACGATGTGGTATTCGGCACGGTGGTCGCGGGTCGCCTGCAAGGCACGATGGGCGCCGACCGGGCGCTCGGTGTGTTCATCAACACCCTGCCGGTGCGGGTGCGACTGGCCGGGGCCTGCGTCGGTGCGCTGGTGGATGAAACCTATCGCGACCTCAGCGAACTGTTGTCCCACGAGCAGGCTTCCCTGGCCCTGGCCCAGCGTTGCAGTGGCGTCGGCGCTGGCTTGCCGCTGTTCACCACGCTGCTCAATTATCGTCATCAGACCGACGGTGGCTCGCTGGCCAACGAAGGGCAGGTGCTGGCCTGGGACGGCGTACGCTTCTTGAGTAACGAAGCACGCACCAACTACCCGATCGAGGTGGCCGTCGCGGATGAAGGCGATGACTTCTCCATCACCGCCCAGTCCATCACCGGCATCGACCCGCAGCGCATCGCCGCCTACCTCGGCCAGGCCGTGGCTGCCTTGGTGGAGGCCCTGGAGCAGACGCCCGATCGCCTCGCCAGCAGCCTGGAGGTGCTGCCCGACGCCGAACGGCAATTGCTGCTCAAGGACTTCAACCGCACCGCCACGGATTTCGGACCGGCCCAGCCGATCCATGCCCTGTTCGAAACCCAGGTGCAGCTCAACCCCGACGCCGTCGCCCTGGTTTGCGAAGACCGTCAGTTGAGCTATCGCCAGCTCAATCGCCGCGCCAACCACCTGGCCCGCCAGTTGCTCGCCCTGGGCGTGCAACCTGATCAACGCATCGCCCTTTGCGCCGAGCGCAGTCTGGAGATGATCGTCGGCCTGCTCGGCGTGCTCAAGGCCGGCGCGGCCTACGTGCCCATCGACCCGGCCCACCCCGCCGACCGCATGGCCTTCATGCTCCAGGACAGCCAGCCGCAGGCATTGCTGACCCAATCAGCGCTGTCCCTGCCAGCCGGCGATCTGCCGCTGTTGCTGCTCGACACCGACGCCTCCCTGCAGGCGGCGGACGATGCCGCGTTCGACGCCAATCCGCAGGTACCTGGGCTGACGCCGGAACACCTGGCCTACGTGATCTACACCTCCGGCTCCACCGGTCAGTCCAAGGGCGTGATGGTCGAGCACCGTTCGGTGTTCAACTTCTGGCAGGTGATGACCCGTACTACCCACCGGTATTGCCCGACCCCGGCCACCGTGGCCCTCAATGCCGGCTTCTTCTTCGACATGTCGATCAAGGGCATCGCCCAGCTGTTCTCCGGCCATCGCCTGGTGATCATCCCGCAACTGATCCGCGCCAGCGGCCAGGAACTGCTGGACTTCCTCGAACAGCACCAGGTCCACGCCTTCGACTCCACCCCGTCGCAGCTCGACACCCTGCTCGCCGCCGGCCTGCTGGAGCGCCAGCGCTACCAGCCGGTCAGCGTGCTGCTCGGTGGCGAAGCGATCAATGCCGCGACCTGGGAAAAGCTGCGCAACTGCCAGACCATCCGTTTCTACAACATGTACGGCCCCACCGAATGCACGGTGGACGCGACCATCGACCTGATCCGCGACCTCGGTGAGCGCCCGAGCATCGGCCGGCCGTTTGCCAACGTGCAGGTCCATGTGCTGGATGCGCGGGGTGAACCGGCGCCGCTGGGCGTGGCCGGGGAAATCCACATCGGCGGTGTCGGCGTGGCCCGGGGTTACCTGAACCGACCGGAACTGAGCGTCGAACGCTTCATCGCCGACCCGTTCAGCAATGACCCGAATGCACGCCTGTACAAGACCGGCGACCTGGGTCGCTGGCTGGCCGACGGCACGCTGGAATACCTGGGCCGCAATGACTTCCAGGTGAAGATCCGTGGCTTCCGCATCGAGTTGGGCGAGATCGAGAACGTGCTGCTCGGCTGCGCCGGTATCACCGACGCGGTGGTGATCGCTCGCGAAGACAACCGACTCGTGGCCTACCTGTGCGGCGAGCCGGTGCCGGTCGCGCAACTGCGCAGCACGCTGCTCAAGCACCTGCCCGAATACATGGTGCCCAGCGCATTCGTCCATCTGGACGCCCTGCCCCTGACCGCCAACGGCAAGCTCGACCGCCGCGCCCTGCCCGCACCCGGTCTGGAAGCCCTGGCCAGCAAGGCCTACGAGGCGCCGCAAGGCGACACCGAGATCGCCATTGCCGAGATCTGGAAAAACCTGCTGCACCTGGATCAGGTCGGCCGTCACGACGGCTTCCTCGAACTGGGCGGCCATTCGCTGCTGACCGTGCAACTGCAAGCCCGCCTGCATCAGGACCTCGGGGTCGAGATCGACCTGCGCACGCTGTTCGCCCAGACCTCGTTGAGCGAACTGGCCCGGCAGGTGGAGCAGGCCGGCACCTCGCAGCTCCAGGCCATTGCCGTGGTCCCCCGCGACCAACCGCTGCCGCTGTCCCTGGCCCAGCAACGCCTGTGGTTCCTCGACCAGCTGGACCACGCCGCCAGCGTCGCCTACCACATGCCTGCCGCCCTGCGCCTGCGCGGCCATCTGGATCGCATCGCCCTGCAACGGGCCCTGGACCGCATCGTCGCCCGTCACGAAAGCCTGCGCACCACGTTCCAGCACATGGACGGTGAAGCCCGCCAACGCTTCGCCCCGGCCGACATCGGCTTCACCCTGATCGAACACGACCTGCGCGCGCTGGACATCGACGCCCGGACCCACGCCGTCGAGCAGCTGACCCAGGACGAAGCCCGCGAAGCCTTCGACCTGAGCCAGGGTCCGCTGATTCGCGGACGCCTGCTGCGCCTGGCCGACGACGAACACATCCTGTTGGTGACCCAGCACCACATCGTCTCCGACGGCTGGTCGGTGGCGGTGTTGATCGGGGAGTTCAACGCCCTGTACGCCGCGTTCTGCCAGGGCCTGGACGATCCGCTGCCGCCCCTGGCGCTGCAATACGCCGACTACGCCGCCTGGCAACAGCAGCACCTGCAAGGCGAACGCCTGCAAGCCCAGACCCGTTTCTGGAAAGATCACCTCGACGGGGCGCCGGCCCTGCTGGAACTGCCCGCCGACCATCCACGACCCCAGGTGCAGAGCTATCGGGGCGCCGCCCTGGCGCTGCAACTGCCCGCGCCGTTGAGCGCCAGGCTGCGCCGCTTCAGCCAGGAACAGGGCCTGACCCCGTTCATGACCTTGCTCGGCGCCTGGTCGATCCTGCTCTCGCGCCTGAGCAACCAGCCGCAGGTCGTGGTCGGCACTCCGGTCGCCAACCGCACCCGCCAGGAAACCGAGGCGTTGATCGGCTTCTTCGTCAACACCCTGGCCCTGCGCATCGACGTCCAGGCCCACCGCCGCGTCGATGAACTGCTGCAACGGATCAAGGCCACCACCCTCGACGCCTACAGCCATCAGGACCTGCCCTTCGAACAGGTCGTCGAAGCCCTGCAACCGGAGCGCAGCCTCGGCCACAGCCCGCTGTTCCAGGCCATGCTGGTGCTCGGCAACACCCCACACGACCAGGCCCTGGCCCTGCCGGGACTGAACCTTACCCCACTGGCCCAGCCCACCGGCACCACCCAGTTCGATGTGAGCCTGTCGCTCAACGACGACGGCGACGTCATCAGTGGCCAGTTCGAGTACGCCACCGACCTGTTCGAGGAATCCACCATCGTCCGTTGGGGCCGGCATCTGCTGCACCTGCTCGAAGCGATGCTGGACGACGCCAGCCAACCGCTGGCGACCCTGCCGTTGCTGGATGATGCGCAACGTCGACAGTTGCTGGAGACATTCAACCCAGCCCCTCTCGCCCTGGACGAAAGCCCGAGCCGCTTCCCCCATGCCGTCTTCGAAGCACAGGCAAGCCGTACGCCGGACGCCGTGGCGCTGGTCGGTGATGGACAGACCCTGAGCTACGCCGAGCTGAACGCCCAGGCCAACCGCGTGGCCCACGGCCTGATCGCCTTGGGCGTGCGGCCCGACGACACCGTCGGCCTCTGTGCGCGCCGCAGTCCGGAGATGGTCATCGGCCTGTTGGGTATCCTGAAAGCCGGTGCGGCCTACGTGCCCCTCGATCCTCAATACCCGGCGCAACGCCTGACCCACATGCTGGCCGACAGCGCACCCAAGGCGCTGGTCCATCAGCGAGGCCTCGACGCATTGCCGCTGCCCCTTGGCCTGTCGACCCTTGAGCTGGGCAGCTCGGCGTTGCCGCAAAGCCCCACCCACAACCCAGAGGTGACGGACCTGAACTTCGGCCATCTGGCCTATGTGATCTACACCTCCGGCTCCACCGGGCTGCCCAAGGGCGTGATGGTCGAACATCGCGGCCTGCGCAACCTGCTGGACTGGTACCTCGACGACCTGGCGTTCCATGCCGGCGATGCGGTACTGCTGGCTTCGTCCTATAACTTCGACCTGACCCAGAAAAACATCCTCGCGCCACTGATGGTCGGTGCGTCCCTGCACCTGGCCGAAGAACCGTTCAACCCGACCGCCATCGTCGCGCAAATCACCGAGGCGGGCATCACGCACCTGAACATGTCCCCCAGCGCTTTCCACGCGCTGGTGGACGCCGACCGGCACGGGGCGATGGCCTGCCTGAAACGGGCGGTACTGGGAGGCGAACCGATCCAGGTCGCGATGCTGCAAAAAATGCCCGAGCCGCGGCCGGCGATCATCAACAGCTATGGCCCGACGGAGTGCAGCGACGTGGTCGCCTGGCATGCGCTGGAGGTCGATCCGGACACCTATCGGAACCGCTCGATCCCCATCGGCCGCCCCATCCGCAACATGCAACTGCATGTACTCGACAACCTCGGCCAATTGCTGCCGGTGGGCGTGCCCGGCGAGATCCACATTGGTGGCGTCGGCGTGGCGCGGGGTTATCTCAACCTGCCGCAACTCAGCGCCGAGCGCTTCATCGCCGACCCGTTCAATACCCAAGTCGATGGGCGCTTGTACAAGACCGGCGATATCGGCCGCTGGCTGGCCGACGGCACCCTGCAATACCTGGGACGTAACGACGACCAGGTGAAGATCCGCGGCTTGCGCGTGGAACTGGGCGAAATCGAAGCCGCCCTCGCCGCCCTCGACGGGGTCCGCGAAGCCGCCGTCATCGCCCGCGATCACCAGGCCGGCGGCAAACGCCTGGTGGCGTACCTGTGCGGCGAACCGGCGGCCGCTGAACAACTGCGCACCGAACTCCTGCGCCGACTGCCCGAGCACATGGTGCCCAGCGCCTTCGTGGTGCTGGATGCATTGCCGCTCACGCCCAATGGCAAGCTCGACCGCCGCGCCCTGCCCGAACCGGGCCAGGACGCCTACGCCAGCCGGACCTACGAGGCGCCGCAAGGCTCGGTGGAAGTGACCATCGCCGGGATCTGGCAGCAACTGCTGGGGCACGAGCGCATCGGGCGTCACGATGGTTTCTTCGAGCTCGGCGGACACTCGCTGATGGCGGTCAGCCTGATCGAGCGCCTGCGCGAACAGGGCCTCAACGCCGATGTGCGCAGCGTATTCAGCGCACCAACCCTGCGGGAGTTGGCCGTGGCCTTGAGCGATGCGAAGGATTCGGTGTTCCAGGCCCCGGCCAACCGCATTCCGGCCGATTGTCAGGCCCTGTCCCCGGACATGTTGCCCCTGGTGCACCTGACGTCGGAGCAACTCGAACGCCTCGTCGCCGCCGTACCCGGCGGTGCGGCCAACATCCAGGACATCTACCCCCTGGCTCCGCTCCAACAAGGCATCCTGTTCCACCATCTGCTGGGGCACGAAGGCGATGCCTACCTGGTGCGCTCGATGCTCGAATTCGATGACCGCCAGCGCCTCGATGCCTTTATCGATGCCCTGCAACAGGTGATCGACCGCCACGACATCCTGCGTACCTGTGTGCACTGGGATGGCCTGCCCCAGGCCGTCCAGGTGGTGCAGCGCCAGGCGCGGCTGCCGGTACACAGTGTCACCCTGGACGATCACCAGGATCCCCTCAGCCAGCTCCAGGCCCTGAGCGACCCACGACAGCTGCGCCTGGATCTGCGCCAGGCCCCGCTGATGCGTGCCTGCATCGCCCGTGATCCACACTCCGAACGTTGGCTGCTGGCGTTGCTCAATCACCATATGGCGAGCGACCACGTGACCCTGGAGATCGTCCTCGAAGAAATCCACGCGATGCTTCACGGACAAGGCGAAAGCCTCGGCACGCCGCAACCTTATCGCGACTTCATCGCCCAGACCCAGGCCGTTCCGACCCAGGTCCACGAGGCGTATTTCCGCCGCCGACTGGCCGACGTCGATGCGCCAACCGCGCCCTTCGATCTGCTTGAAGTACAAGGGGATGGCAACCACATCGAAGAAGCCAGTGTGCAACTGAGCGTCGAACTCAACCTGCGCCTGCGGGCCCAGGCCAGGGAACGGGGCATTACCCCGGCGACGCTGTGCCATGTGGCCTGGGCGCAAGTGCTGGCCCGTTGCACCGGGCGCGACGACGTCGTGTTCGGCACCGTGGTCGCCGGTCGCCTGCAAGGCTCGGCGGGCGCCGAACGGGCCCTGGGTGTGTTCATCAATACCTTGCCGGTACGCGTCCAACTGAATGCAGGCGGTGCCAATGAACAGGTGCTGGCCACCCACCGTGATCTGGTCGAACTGCTGAGCCATGAACAGGCGTCCCTGGCCCTGGCCCAACGTTGCAGTGGCGTGCCCAGTGCCTTGCCATTGTTCACCAGCCTGCTCAATTACAGGCACCAACGCGATGACAGCCAGTTGCAATGGCCGGGCCTGCGTATCCTGGGCAGCGCCGAGCGGACCAACTACCCGCTGACGCTGTCGGTGAATGATTATGGCGATGCCCTCGGGTTGACGGTGCAGAGTGTCCGGACAGTGGACCCGCAGCGCATCTGTGCGTTGATGCAACGCGCCCTGGAGCAACTGGCCCAGGCCTTGATGTACACGCCGCAGATTCCCCTCACGCACCTGGATGTCCTGCCTTCTCAGGAGCGCACCCTGCTGCTGGAGACTTTCAACCAGACCCAAGTGCATTACCCGACGCACCTGTGCATCCAGCAGTTGTTCGAGGACCAGGTGCGCAGGACTCCAGACGCCTGTGCGCTGCTCGACGGCCATCGACATCTGAGTTATGCCGAACTCAACGCCCAGGCCAATCGCGTGGCCCATCATCTGATGGCAGCGGGTGTGCAGCCGGGCGACCTGGTGGCGATATGCGTCGAACGCGGCGCGGCGATGATCAGCGGTCTGCTGGGCATCCTCAAGGCCGGCGGCGCCTATGTGCCGCTGGATCCGACCTATCCGGCCGAGCGCCTGGCCTCGATTCTCGAGGACGCCCGGCCACGCTTGTTGCTGGCCGACCTGGTCGGTCGCGCCGCAGTGGGCAGGTTGCAGGAGGGCACCCGTTACCTGGCCCTGGAGCAGGCCCTGATCACGTCGAACAGCCGTGACCCGCAGCTGGACGGCTCGGGGCTGACCCCGACGCACCTGGCCTATGTGATCTACACCTCCGGCTCCACGGGCAAACCCAAAGGGGTGATGATCGAGCATCACAACCTGGTGGCTTCGACGCTGGCCCGTGTCACGGTGTACGGCCCGGCGACCGACAAGCGCTTCCTGCTGCTGTCCTCGATTGCCTTCGACAGCTCGGTCGCCGGCATTTTCGGCACCCTGGTCAGCGGCGGTGCATTGTGCATCCCGGATGCCGAAACCGCCCGCGACCCCGAAGCCATCGCCCGCTTCATCGACGCACAGGCCGTGACCTCGCTGCTGTGCGTGCCTTCGCTGGGACGCCTGGTGCTGGCAAGCCTCGCCGCCGGAAACGGACATGGCAGCCTGAGGGAAATGATCGTCGCCGGGGAAGCCTGCCCTGCGCAGTTGGTGCAGGAATGCGCCGGCCTGGAACCGGCGATTACCCTGTACAACGAATACGGCCCCACCGAAGCCACCGTCTGGGCCACGGTGCACCGCTGCACCGCCCAGGACACCGGGACCGTGCCGATCGGGCGCGCTATTCCCAACAGTCGGCTGTACGTGCTCGACGAACAACGTCAACCGGTGCCGCTCGGCGTACCGGGCGAACTGTACGTAGGCGGCGCGGGTGTTGCCCGAGGCTACCTGGACCGCGCGCAACTCAACGCCGAACACTTCCTCGCCGATCCGTTCGGCCCAGGCGAAGAGGCGCGGATGTACCGCACCGGCGATCTGGTGCGCCTGCGCGCCGATGGCGTGCTCGAATTCCTGGGGCGCAACGACCAGCAAGTCAAGATCCGCGGTTTCCGTATCGAACCCGGTGAAATCGAAGCCTTGATGCTGACGTTGCCAGGTGTGCGCGAGGCCGCCGTCATCGCTCGCGAAGACACACCGGGGGCGGTACGCCTGGTGGCTTACCTGAGTGTCGAACCGCATCTGGCCGGTCGCAATGCCAGCAGCACGCTGCGCCCCTACCTGACCTCGCAGTTGCCGGACTACATGGTGCCCGCGGCGTTCGTGGTGCTCGAACGGTTGCCATTGAGCCCCAACGGCAAACTGGACCGCCGCGCCCTGCCCGCGCCCCGCAGCGAAGACTTCGCCTTGCGCCAGTACGAAGCCCCCAACGGCGAGACCGAAGAACTGTTGGCGCAGATCTGGGCCGACCTGCTGGGCCTGGAGCGGATCGGCCGGCATGACGACTTCTTCGAACTCGGCGGTCATTCGCTGCTGGCGGTGCAAGTCACGCTGCGGGCACGGGAGACCTTCGCCGTAGAGCTACCGCTCAGGAGCGTCTTCGAACACCCGTCGCTGCTGGCATTGGCCGACCTGGTCACCACCTTGCAACTGGCGCAGTTCGAGTCGGATGAATTGATGGACCTGCAACAAGAAATGGCTTCGCTGTCTGAAAGCGAACTGCTCGCTATCGTCTCCAAGGATGCTTAACAATTGAACGAACATAACGATAGTCTCGACCAGTTGAAACGTGCCGCGCTCCTGCGTCTGCTCAAGCAACGCGGCGCCACACGGGTCATCGAAACGCCCCAGGACGACATCGCCCCCACGGACCGCGAGGGTCCGCTGGCGCTGTCCTTCGCCCAGCAACGGCTCTGGTTTCTCGATCAACTGGACCCGACGGCCAGCGCCGCCTATCACATACCCGCCTCCCTGGTACTGCGCGGCACCCTCGACCGGAGCGCGCTCAAGGCGGCCCTCGACCGTCTCGTGGCGCGGCATGAAAGCCTGCGCACCACCTTCCGTCGCGAGGGTGAGCACCCGGTGCAAGTCATAGCCGCGGCCGATTGCGGCTTCCACCTGGAAGAACATGACCTGCGCCACCTGCCCGTGGAACAGGCCGGGCATGAAGCACAGCGCCTGGCCGACAGCGAGGCGGCACGGCCATTCGACCTGCTGCATGGCCCCCTGATCCGCGGCAGCCTGTTGCGCCTGGCCGACGATGAGCACCGGTTGCTGATCACCCAGCACCACATCATCTCTGACGGCTGGTCCATCGGCCTGCTGGTCAAGGAATTCGCCGCGCTCTATGAAGCCTTCAGCAATGGGCAGGACGATCCGCTGCCACCGCTTGACCTGCAATATGCCGATTACGCCGCCTGGCAACGTCGCCATCTGGAAGGCGAGCGGCTCGAACAACAGGTGGAATTCTGGCGTGCCCAACTGGCAGGCGCCCCGGCCCTGCTGTCGCTGCCGACCGATCGGCCGCGCCCGGCGGTCCAGAGCTACCGGGGCGAAACCCTGGCATTCGACCTGTCTGCATCACTGTCCAGCGCTATCGTCCGGTTCGCCCAATCCCGCGCCGCGACCCCGTTCATGACCCTGATGGCTGCCTGGGCGATCTTGCTGGCGCGTGTGAGCGGCCAGCAGGATCTGGTGATCGGCACCGTCGCCGCCAACCGTGACCGCCAGGATGTGCAGTCGCTGATCGGCTTCTTCGTCAACACCCTGGCCCTGCGCATTCGCCTGGACGCCAACCCGACCCTCGACCAGGTGCTGCAACAGGTCAAGCAATTGATGCTGGATGCCTCCAGCCGCCAGGACACGCCGTTCGAACTGGTGGTCGAGGCCCTCAAGCCGCCGCGCAGCGCCAGCTACAGCCCGGTGTTCCAGACCATGCTCTACACCAACGCCGGGGGAGCCGGCGGCCAGTTGCACCTGCCGGGCCTGGACCTGGAGTTCCTGCCGTCGCGCAAGGACAACACCCAACACGATCTATCCCTGCACATCGACGAAGGCGGCCCTGGCCTGTCGTGCAGCCTGTCGTATTCCACCGCGCTGTTCGATGCCTCCACCGTCGAACGCCTGGCGGCGCGTTTCGAACGCCTGCTGCGCTGCTTCACCGAAGCACCGGACACCCGCATCGGCGCATTGGAACTGGACCCGGCGCTGGCCTTGCCGCCCGTCACCGCATTGAAGCCTGTGCCGCAGCCCATGCCACTGTCCTACCACCAGGAACGGCTCTGGTTCGTCGACACCTTCGAAACCGGTTACCTATACGACGCCAACCCGGTCTACCACAACATTCCGTTGCTGCTGGAGCTGACAGGCGAGCTCAATCAATCGGCCTTGCAGACCGCTCTCGACGGCCTACTGGCCCGTCATGAGATCCTGCGCTGTCGGGTGTCGAGCGATGACGGCGCCACGGCCTGGCAACGTTTCGACACCCAGGCTCGCCTGGCTCTGGAAGTGATCCAGGATACGTCGAGCGAGCCGGCAACCCGAGCCCTGGCCGAGACACGGCGGCCCTTGACCATGGACGCGCTGGTACGCGCCACACTGGTGCGAGCCGATGAGCGCCACGCCGCCCTGGCGATTGCGGTGCATCACTTGCTGGCCGACCGTACCTCGATGCAGTTGCTCAAGCGTGACCTGCTGGCCCTCTACGAAGCCGCCTGCGCCGAACGCAGTGCCGAGTTGCCGGCGTTGCCGCTGGGCTACGCCGATTTCGCCGCCTGGCAACGCCAACTGCCTGCCGCAGTGCTGGAAAACCTGCGGGCCTATTGGACCTATCAGTTACGCGGCAAACTGCAAGCCTTGGAGCTGCCCCTCAACCGTCCACGGATGGCCGTGCATGTGTTCGCCGAAGCGACTCACGACTTCAGGATCGAACCGGCGCTGGCACGCCGTCTCGAAGCCCTGGCCCGGGACGTCGGCGTGAGCGCCGACAGTCTCGCCCTGAGTGCCTTCACCGCCCTGCTGCGCCGTTACGCCGGGCACGACGAACTGGTGATCGGCACCACGGCGGCCTGCCGTGAACCGGCCTTGGATGACGTCGTCGGTCCGCTGGACAACCTGCTGGTCATGCGCGGCTTCTGCGCTGGCGACACCACCCTGCAACAGCTCTGGGAACAGACCGCCGACAACCTGACCCAGGGCCTGCGCCATCGCCATATGCAGTTCGACCAGTTGGTGCTGGCTCTCAATCCAGCCAAGGACATGAGCCGCACCGCGCTGTTCGATGTGCTGTTCAACTTCCAGCGCAGCAGCGACACCCAGCCTCCGGTCGCCGGGCTGGCGATCAACACGCTGGAAACCAACCTGGGTTACGGCAAGAATGACCTGCACCTGCTGGTGTCGGCCGGTGAACAGCATTGGTCCGGGCACCTGGTCTACAACGCCGAATTCTTCGATGCCGGCTTCATCCAGCAACTGATGCGTCATTACGTGCGCCTGCTGCAAGCCTTTGTCGAAGATGCTCACCAGCGCGTCGATGACGTCCAACTGCTGGACGCGACCGAGCGCCAGCGGCAGATCATCGATTTCAACGACAGCGAAGCGGCCTGGCCCGACACCCTGACGTTGCAACAGATATTCGAGGAGCAGGCCCGCCAGGCGCCTGACCGCATTGCCGTCAACCTCGGCCAGGAGCAACTGAGCTATCGCCAGCTCAACGAACAGGCCAACCGCCTCGCGCACCGTTTGCGCGCCGCAGGGGTGCGTCCTCAGGAACTGGTGGCCATCACTCTCGAGCGCTCGATGCAGATGATCGTCGCCACCCTGGCGGTGCTCAAGGCCGGCGGCGCCTATGTGCCCATCGACCCGGCCTCGCCCCAGGAGCGCATCGCCTATGTGCTGCGCGACTGCGGCGCACGCAAGGCCATCGCGCGCCCGGGCATGGCCCCGGCGTTGCAGGCACTGGATATCGAGGTCTTCGATCCGACCCTCGGCAACGTTGACGCCAGCATCGTCAACCCACCCAACGTCAACGCCCCGGACCACCTCTGCTATGTGATCTACACCTCCGGTTCCACCGGTGAACCCAAGGGTGCGCTGCTCGAACACCGCAACGTGGTGCGACTGCTGCACAACAGCCGGCCGGATTTCCAGTTCGGTGCCGACGACGTCTGGTCGCTGTTCCACTCTAACGCCTTCGACTTCTCGGTCTGGGAGATCTTCGGTGCGCTGCTCTTCGGTGCACGCCTGACCCTGGTTCCCGACGCTCTGCGCCGTGATCCGACAGCCTTGCTGGGTTTCTTTGAACGCGAACAGGTGACGGTGCTGAACCAGACCCCATCGGCGTTCCATCAGCTCAGCGCCGCCGCCCTGGCGACACCGGATGTGCGCCTGGAACGGCTGCGGTACGTGATCTTCGGTGGCGAAAGCCTGGAGCTGGGCAAGCTCGACGCCTTCCATCGCGCCTTCGGCCATGTGGTGCTGGTGAACATGTACGGCATCACCGAAACCTGTGTCCACGTCACCTACAAGGCCATCGACGCAGCGGACATCGCCGCCGGCATTTCCAACGTCGGCCGGCCGATTCCCACCACCGTGGCCTATGTGCTCGATGCTCGCCAGCGCCTGCTGCCGGTGGGTGTGGCCGGGGAGATTTGCGTCGGCGGGCTGGGGGTCGGCCGTGGCTACCTGAACCGTCCGGCACTGACCGCCGAACGCTTCATTGCCGACCCGTTCCGTCCCGGCGAGCGCTTGTATCGCTCCGGCGACCTGGGCAAATTGCTGGACAACGGCGAGATCGTGCACCTGGGCCGTATGGACGCCCAAGTGAAGATCCGCGGCTTCCGCATCGAGCTGGGTGAGATCGAAGCCAAACTGCTGGCGTGCGAAGGTGTGCGTGAAGCGCGGGTGCTGACCCGCGATGACGCCAGCCAGGGCAAGCGCCTGATTGCCTACCTCATTCCTCGCCCGGGCGTCGTCCTGGAAGTGGCGGCCCTGCGCAAACAATTGGGCGCCACCCTGCCCGACTACATGATCCCGATGGCCTTCGTCAGCCTTCACGCGTATCCGCTGACGGCCAACGGCAAACTGGATCAGGATGCCCTGCCCGCACCGGACCTGGATGCCATGTCCGAGCGCGGCTATGTCGCTCCCGAAGGCGCCACCGAAATCGCCCTGGCACAGATCTACCAGGAGTTGTTGGGTCTTGAGCGCGTCGGCCGCCGCGACAGTTTCTTCGAGCTGGGCGGGCATTCGCTGCTGGCGGCGCAATTGGTTTCCCGGGTGCGTCAGCAGTTGGGCGGTGACCTGATGCTGCGCGAGCTGTTCAGCCATCCCACCGTGGAGGAACTGGCGCGGGTCGTGGGCAACCTGCATGTCGCCGAGACCGACATCATCGGTCTGGCCGACCGTAACAAACCGCTGGCGCTGTCTTTCGCCCAGCAACGGCTGTGGTTCCTCGACCAGCTCGACACCGGCGCGGGCAGCGCTTATCACATGCCGGCGGCATTGCTGCTGCGGGGCGACCTCGACCGTGTCGCTCTCAAGGCGGCGCTGGATCGCCTGGTGGCGCGGCACGAAAGCCTGCGCACCACCTTCGAGCGCCGTGGCGAACAGCCTGTGCAGATCATTGCCCCGGCAGACTGCGGCTTCGTACTGGCCGAACAGGATTTGCGGTCGCTGCCCTACGAGCAGGCCAGCCTCAGCGCGTCGCGCATCGGCAACAGCGAGGCCCTGGCCCCGTTCGACCTCAGCCGGGGCCCACTGATTCGCGGCCGCCTGCTGCGCCTGTCCGATGACGAACACATCCTGCTGATCACCCAGCACCACATCATCTCCGACGGCTGGTCGGTCGGCGTCCTGGTCAGGGAACTGGCCGCCCTTTATCGGGCGTTCAGCCAGCAGCAGCCCGATCCCCTGCCGGCGCTGCCGATCCAATACGCCGATTACGCGGCCTGGCAGCACCAGGCCCTCAAGGGCGAGCGTCTCGACCGCCAGGCCGACTTCTGGCGTGAGCACCTCAAGGGGGCGCCGGCGCTATTGTCCTTGCCAACCGACCGTCCACGTCCGGCGACGCAAAGCTACCGGGGTGGCGACGTTCCGGTGGAGATCCCTGCAGCGTTGCGCGAACGCCTGGAGCGCTTCTGCCAGGCCCACAATGTCACCCTGTTCATGGCGCTGCTCAGCGCCTGGTCGGTGCTCATGGCCCGTCTGGGCAACGAGCGCGACGTGGTCATCGGCGTGCCGACGGCCAACCGCAGCCGCACCGAGACAGAGAACCTGATCGGCTTCTTCGTCAACACCCTGGCCCTGCGGGTCGACCTGACGCAGGACCCGAGCGTAGTCCAACTGCTGGAACAGGTCCGGCAGACCACCCTGGCTGCTCACGAACATCAGGACATTCCGTTCGAGCAAGTCATCGAAGCCGTGCAGCCGCCCCGTTCCCTGAGCCATAACCCGCTCTGCCAGGTGGCCCTGTCCCTGGACAACACCCCTGGCGGCGGCGAGTTGAGCCTGCCCGGCCTGACCCTGGCACCAGTGGCCCAGGCTCATGAAACCTCGCAATTCGACCTGATGCTGACACTGGGCAACGACGGCGGCACGCTGGCCGGGGTGATCGAATACGCCAGCGACCTCTTCGATCGCGCCACCGTGGAGCGCTTCGCCCAGCATTTCCTGACGCTGCTGCAAGCCATGGTGGCGGATGCCGAACAATCGGTGCTGAGCTTGCCCTTGCTCACTCCTGCGCAGTGTCTGGCGTCGCCGGCGGCACTGGCACCCAAGGCGGTATTCAAGCCCGAACGCCTGGTTCATCAGCGCTTCGAACAAATCGCCGCGGCCCACCCCCAGCGCACGGCCCTGGTCTTCGACGAAACGGAGCTGAGCTACCAGGCCCTCAACCGTCGGGCCAACCGCATCGCCCGGACGCTGATCGCCGAAGGCGTAAGACCCGATGACCGGGTGGCAATCCTGGCCCGTCGCGGCGTGGAAATGGTCTGCGCCGTGTTGGCGGTGCTCAAGGCGGGCGCGGCCTACGTACCGCTGGACCCGGCCTACCCTGCCGAACGCCTCGGCTACTTGCTGGACGATAGTGCCCCGGTGGCCCTGCTGGCCCAGCCCGCCTGCCTCGACGCCCTGCCCGAACACCAAGTCCCGGTGGTGAGCCTGGAGGACTACACCGCGGCCGATGACCTCGACGATGCCCTGGACCTGGATCCGCAAGCCGACGCCCTTGGCCTGACCTCCCGGCACCTGGCCTACGTCATCTACACCTCGGGTTCCACCGGGCTGCCCAAAGGCGTGTTGGTAGAGCATGGCAACGTCGCCCGGCTGTTCGACGCCACCGCCGAGCTGTTCAGCTTCGGCAGCGACGACGTGTGGACGCTGTTCCATTCCTTTGCGTTCGATTTCTCGGTCTGGGAGATCTGGGGCGCGCTGACCTACGGCGGCAAGTTGGTGGTGGTGCCCAGCGACATCGCCCGTTCGCCGGATGACTTCTATGCGTTGGTCTGCCAGCAGCAGGTCACCGTGCTGAATCAGACGCCGAGCGCCTTCCGCCAGCTCATCGAGGCCCGTGAGCGCAGCGACCGGGAGCACGGCCTGCGGGAGGTGATTTTCGGTGGCGAAGCCCTGGATTTCCGCAGCCTGCGCCCCTGGACGGCCCGCACGCCGCTGTCCCGGACCCGCCTGGTCAACATGTACGGGATCACTGAGATCACCGTGCACGCCACGTATTACCCGGTCAGCCAACAGGAAATCGATACCGGCGCGCCAAGCCTGATCGGACCGCCACTGCCGGACTTGTGCCTGCGTATTCTCGATGACCACGGGCAACCGGTGCCGGTAGGCGTCAATGGCGAGATCTACATCGGCGGCGCCGGTGTGGCCCGGCATTACCTCAATCGCGACGAGCTCAATACCGAGCGGTTCATCCAGGATCCGTTCGCCGTCGAGCCGGGCGCGCGCCTGTATCGCACCGGCGATATTGCCCGTTATCGCGCCGACGGTGGCGTGGTGTACGTGGGTCGTAACGACTCGCAGATCAAGATCCGCGGTTTCCGCATCGAGCTGGGGGAAATCGAAGCCCAATTGCTGGCCTGTGCCGAAGTCCGCGAGGCGCTGGTGATCGTCCGCGAAGACTCGCCGGGCGACAAGCGCCTGGTGGCGTACCTGATTGCCCATGAAGGCGTCATCCCCGAGTCGTCGGCCCTGCGCAGCCAATTGGCGAGCGTGCTGGCCGAGCATATGCTGCCCAGCGCCTTCGTGACCCTGGCCGCCTGGCCGCTGACCACCAACGGCAAACTGGATCGCAACGCCTTGCCGGCGCCTGATGCGTCCGCCACCGCAAGCCACCACTACGAGGCCCCGCTGGGAGCCGTCGAGATGACACTGGCGAATGCCTGGCAGGAGTTGCTGGGGGTTGAACGGGTCGGTCGCCAGGACCATTTCTTCGAACTGGGCGGCCACTCGTTCCTGGTCATCAGTCTGATCGAGCGCCTGCGCCAGGCCGGCCTGCAACTGGACGTGCGCACGGTATTCTCCGCCCCGACACTCAAGGCCATGGCCGCCGTGCTCGCCGGCGGCGATAGCGCCCAGCGGGTCGTCCCGGCGAACCTGATTCCCGCAGACTGCACGGCCATCGAGCCGCAGATGCTGCCGCTGGTGACCCTCAGCCAGCAGGAAATCGAGCAGATCGTCGCCGATGTCCCAGGTGGCGCCAGCAATGTACAGGACATCTACCCGCTGTCGTCGTTGCAGGAAGGCATCCTGTTCCACCACCTCTTGCAGTCCGAAGGCGACGCCTACCTGATGCGCACCGTGGTGACCTTCAAGCGTCGCCAGTTGCTCGATGACTTCCTGGCCGCCGTGCAGGTGGTGATCGATCGCCACGATATCCTGCGCACGGCCCTGCGCTGGCAGGGGCTGCCGCAGCCGGTGCAGGTGGTCCATCGCCAGGCGCAATTACCCGTGGTGACCCTGGAGTGCTTGCCTGGCGAAGATGCCTTGCAGATCTTGCGTGACCATACGGACACCCATCACCTGCGACTCGATCTGCAACGGGCACCGCTGATCGCGGCCTACATCATCCATGACGCGCCTCGGGAACAGTGGTTGCTGGCACTGCTCGACCATCACCTGGTCAGCGATAACGTGACCCTGCGCCTGATCATGCTGGAGATCCAGGCGGTCCTGGCCGGCCAGGCCGACAGCCTGCCGCCGTCCCAGCCTTACCGTAATTTCATTGCCCAGGCCGCCAGCGTGTCCCAGGCGGAGCATGAGGCCTACTTCCGCCGCCTGCTGGCCGACGTCGACTCCACCACCGCGCCCTACGGTGTGCTGGACGTACGGGGCAACGGCGCCGGGATCAAGCGTGCGGTCCAACACCTGGGCGACGAACTCAGTGCCCGGGTGCATCGTACCGCGCGCCAGCAAGGGGTACCGACGTCGGTGCTGTTCCATGCCGCCTGGGGCCTGGTGGTGGCCGCGACCAGTGGCCGCGACGACGGAATTTTCGGTACGGTGCTGTCGGGCCGTTCCCAAGGCACCGCCGGTGCCGACCACGCCCTGGGGATGTTCATCAATACCCTGCCGATGCGCATTCGCTTGCAGCAGAACACCATTCGCGACATTGTCCAGGATGCCTACCAGCAACTCAGTGAACTGCTGACCCACGAACAGGCCTCCCTGGCCCTGGCTCAGCGTTGCAGCGCGGTGGACGCCTCGCTGCCGCTGTTCACGGTGATCCTCAACTGCCGGCATGGCGACCTGGTGAATGCATCCGGGGAAAACGTCGAGGACATGGGCGAGCATGAAGGCATGCACTTCATCGCGTCGGAAACCCGGACCAACTACCCGATCGAAATTGCCGTGGCGAACGTGGGCAACGGGTTTTCCCTGACCGCCCAGTCCATTACCGGCATCGACCCACAACGCATTGCCGCCTACCTCGACCAGGCCGTGGCTGCCCTGGTGGAGGCCCTGGAGCAGGCGCCGGAACGCCTCGCCAGCAGCCTGGAAGTGCTGCCCGACGCCGAACGGCAATTGCTGCTCAAGGACTTCAACCGCACCGCCACGGATTTCGGACCGGCCCAGCCGATCCATGCCCTGTTCGAAACCCAGGTGCAGCTCAACCCCGACGCCGTCGCCCTGGTTTGCGAAGACCGTCAGTTGAGCTATCGCCAGCTCAATCGTCGCGCCAACCACCTGGCCCGCCAGTTGCTCGACCTGGGCGTGCAGCCCGACCAACGCATCGCCCTTTGCGTCGAGCGCAGTCTGGAGATGATCGTCGGCCTGCTCGGCGTGCTCAAGGCCGGCGCGGCCTACGTACCCATCGACCCGGCCCACCCCACCGACCGCATGGCCTTCATGCTCCAGGACAGCCAGCCGCAGGCATTGCTGACCCAATCAGCGCTGTCCCTGCCAGCCGGCGATCTGCCGCTGTTGCTGCTCGACACCGACGCCTCCTTGCAGGCGGCGGACGATGCCGCGTTCGACGCCAACCCGCAGGTACCTGGGCTGACGCCGGAACACCTGGCCTACGTGATCTACACCTCCGGCTCCACCGGCCAGTCCAAGGGCGTGATGGTCGAGCACCGTTCGGTGTTCAACTTCTGGCAGGTGATGACCCGTACTACCCACCGGCATTGCCCGACCCCGGCCACCGTGGCCCTCAATGCCGGCTTCTTCTTCGACATGTCGATCAAGGGCATCGCCCAGCTGTTCTCCGGCCATCGCCTGGTGATCATCCCGCAACTGATCCGCGCCAGCGGCCAAGAATTGTTGGACTTCCTCGAACAGCACCAGGTCCATGCCTTCGACTCCACCCCGTCGCAGCTCGACACCCTGCTCGCCGCCGGCCTGCTGGAGCGCCAGCGCTACCAGCCGGTCAGCGTGCTGCTCGGTGGCGAAGCGATCAATGCCGCGACCTGGGAGAAGCTGCGCAACTGCCAGACCATCCGTTTCTACAACATGTACGGCCCCACCGAATGCACGGTGGACGCGACCATCGACCTGATCCGCGACCTTGGCGAGCGCCCAAGCATCGGCCGGCCGTTTGCCAACGTGCAGGTTCATGTGCTGGATGCGCGGGGTGAACCGGCGCCGCTGGGCGTGGCCGGGGAAATCCACATCGGCGGTGTCGGCGTGGCCCGGGGTTACCTGAACCGACCGGAACTGAGCGCCGAACGTTTCATTGCCGACCCGTTCAGCAGTGACCCGAATGCACGCCTGTACAAGACCGGCGACCTGGGTCGCTGGCTGGCCGACGGCACGCTGGAGTACCTGGGCCGCAATGACTTCCAGGTGAAGATCCGTGGCTTCCGTATCGAATTGGGTGAGATCGAAAGCGCCCTGCTGGCCTGTCCGGGGATCCGGGAAGCCGTGGTCATCGCCCGCGAAGACAGCCAGGGCGATTCGGAGAACAAACGCCTGGTGGCCTATGTCTGCGGCGAGCCGGTCCCGGCCGAGCAACTGCGCAGTGCCTTGTTGAACGGATTGCCCGAGTACATGGTACCCAGCGCCTTCGTTCACCTGGACCGCCTGCCCCTGACCGCCAATGGCAAGCTCGACCGCCGCGCATTACCGGAACCGGGCCAGGATGCGCTCGCCAGCAAGGCCTACGAGGCGCCGCAGGGCGACACCGAGGTCGCCATTGCCGAAATCTGGAAAGGCTTGTTGCACCTGGACCAAGTCGGCCGTCATGACGGTTTCCTCGAACTGGGCGGGCACTCGCTGCTGGCTGTACAGCTGCTCTCGCGGCTGCGACGCAAGCTCGGCGCGCGGGTCACCCTGCGCGAGCTGTTCGACGCACCGACCGTGCGCGGCCTCGCCGCGCTGGTCCAAGCCGCGTCGCCCACCGAGGCGGCATCGATTCCCCTGGCCAATCGCTCGGGACGACTGCCCTTGTCCTTCTCCCAGCAACGGTTGTGGTTCCTCGACCACCTGGACCACGCGGCCGGCGCCGCCTACCACTTGCCATTGGCCTTGCGCCTGAAGGGGCCGCTGGACAAGACCGCCCTGCAGGCAACCCTCGATCGCCTGGTGGCGCGCCATGAAACCCTGCGTACCCGCTTCGAGCTTGTGGACGGCGAACCGGTGCAGAAAATCGCCCCGGCCGACTACCGCTTCCCGCTGGAACACCAGGACCTGCGCCAGATGTTCGCCGACGAACGCAGCGCCACGCTGGAACGCCTCGGCCAGGCCAACGCAACGCAGCTGTTCGATTTGAGCCGGGGTCCGCTGATGCGCGGTCATCTGGTGCAGTTGGCGGACGAAGAGCATGTGTTGTTCATGACGTTGCACCACATCGTCTCCGATGGCTGGTCCAACAGCGTACTCGCCCGTGAAGTCAGCGTGCTCTACAGCGCCTTCGCCCAAGGCGAGAAAGACCCGCTGCCACCGTTGGCGCTGCAATATGTGGACTACGCCGCCTGGCAGCGCAAGTCCCTGGAAGGCCCGGCGCTGCAAGCCCAGATCGACTTCTGGCGTCAGCATCTGGAGGGCGCCCCGGCCCTGCTGAACCTGCCGCTGGATCGCCCGCGCCCGGCGATACAAAGCTATGCCGGCGGGATCGTCGATTGTGTCTTCACCCCGTCCCTGAGCGCCGACCTGCGCGCATTCAGCCAGGCCCAGGGCACCACGTTGTTCATGGTGCTGTTGGCCGGCTGGTCGGTGTTGATGAGCCACCTGAGCGGACAGCACGATGTAGTGGTCGGTACGCCAGTGGCCAACCGTCAACGTCCGGAGCTGGAGGCCTTGATCGGTTTCTTCGCCAACACCCTGGCGTTGCGGGTCGACACCGGTCGCGACAGCCGCATCGAAACGCTGCTGGAGCGGATCAAGCATCTGACCCTGGCGGCATACAACCATCAGGACTTGCCCTTCGAGCAGGTGGTCAGCGCCTTGCAGCCGACCCGCAGCATGAGCCATAGCCCGTTGTTCCAAGTGATGTTGAGCCTGGACAATACGCCACCCTCACCGCTGCAATTACCGGGGCTGGAGGTACAGACCCTGGAAAGCCCCCACAACACCACGCAGTTCGATCTGTCGCTATCGCTGGTCGACAACGGCGAGCGCATCAGCGGCAGCCTGCAATACGCCAACGACCTCTTTGACACGGTGACCGTGCAAAACATTGCCCGACTGTTCGCCACGGTCCTGGAAAACCTGGTGGCCGACCCACAACAGTCTGTCGGACAGTTGTTGGAAAACACCCCGCCGCTGGTGCGCTCGGCCAACGCCGTGACGCAACCGGTCGATACCGCGGACACGGTCGAGGCCTTGCCGTACGAAGCGCCGCAGGGCGATACCGAACTCGCCATCGCTGCACTTTGGCAAGACTTGTTCAAACGGGAGCGAATCAGCCGACACGACGATTTCTTCAGTCTTGGCGGGATTTCGTTGATGGCCGTCCAGATGGCCTCGCGGCTGCGCAAAGTGCTGGGTAAACCCATTGCCGTGCGCGACCTGTTCGTCGAGCCTACCATCGCCGGTTTTGCCAGGACCCTCGACGGTCAAACCCGACCGGGCGCCCACGGCAACCTGGTACCGATCCGTCGTACCGGTTCCCAGCGGCCGCTGTTCCTCGTTCACCCCCTGGGCGGCGAAGTGCAATACGCCCGGGACCTGGCAACGGCGCTGGATCCCCAGACGCCCGTCTACGGTCTGGCCGCCAGCGGCCTGGTGGCCGGCGAGGCGCCGCTGTCGGACGTCGCGGCCATGGCGACGCGTTACCTGTCGGCCATCCGCCAGGTACAGCCGCAAGGACCGTACCGGATCGCCGGTTGGTCGGCCGGTGGCCTGATCGCCTATGAAATGGCCCGTCAGCTCCAGGCCAGTGGTGAAGCCTTGGAGTTCCTCGGCATCATCGATGCTTCGGCACGCCCTGATCCGGTATCGACCCCGGCGGTGAGCGAGGCGCAGTTTCTGATGGCCTGGCTCCCCGAGCAGATCGATCCGGACCTATCCCGGCAACTGACGGAGATGGCCCGGGACTCCGCCATCGAGGCAATGCTGGCGCTGTGCACGGCCCATCGCCTGCTGCCGGAGGAACTGCCTCATGACATCGACGCGGGCCTGCTGCGCACGCACCTGGCGGTGGCCTATGCCACACGACAAGCCATCGGCGCCTATGTCAGCCCACCGAGCCCACTCAAGGTGTCGCTGTTCACGGCCAGCGAACAGCAGCGCAGCGACCCGACTCTGGGCTGGCGCGCACTGCTCCAGGATCGGGTGAGCGTGACGGCCCTTCCCGGAACGCACAATACCGTGGTCAAGGCCCCCCATGTCGCCCGGCTGGGCGAGGCGATCAACCAGGAGCTGAGAACCGCCATGGCGTCATGAACCCACTGTCTCTGGGTGGAAGCGAAGCTTGCTCGCGGTCGTGGAAAGGCAGTCGGCGCAGAAGCGACTGTCCGGACGTCATCGCGAGCAGGCTCGCTCCCACAAGGATCAGTGGCGAACACAATCATCATGAACTCCAGGAAAACTGTGGGAGCGGGCCTGCTCGCGATAAAGCCCCAGATAGAGGGCGGGCCAGGTGTCCCTGTTTTCCGCCACAGACTTTTCCCACCCGGCACGGCTTAATACCTCCCTGGAAGCTGAATCGTTTTAGTGGATGGAGTCCACGGGCGATAGCCGGTTCATCACTCACCGCACGATCACTCTGGAGGGAACCTTATGCATGTGATCATTACGGCTGTCGGCTCAGCCGGCGATGTTCATCCTTTCGTTGGCATCGGTCGCACGCTCGCAGCCAGGGGGCACCGGATAACGTTTTGCGCCAGTGCCGCGTTCGCCCCGTTGATAGAGCGTTGTGGCTTCGAATTCCTGCCCCTGGGCACCCGCGAAGAGTATGACGAAGTCATGGCCGATCCCGCGCTATGGCATCCACGGACATCCCTTCCAACGCTATGGAAAACCATCGCCAGTACCCTGCACGAACAATACCGGCTGCTGGAACAGGCGTGTGATGATCAGACCGTCCTGCTGGGGTCCCTGTGGGCATTTTCTGCCCGGCTGCTACAGGAAAAAACCGGTATCCCACTGGTCACCGCACAGGTCTCGCCGTTCGGTTTCTGGTCCGCCGCCGCGCCCTCCACCCATCCACCGGGAACGAACCTGCCGGCGTTCGTGCCCTATCCGGTGAAACGGCTGCTGCTGGGGGTCATAGAACGCGCTTTCCTCGATCGGGTCATGGCGCCAGAGCTCAACAGCTTCCGCCGCGAACTGGGATTGCCGCCCATCAAACGCATTATCAGCCAATGGATTTCGTCCCCGGATCGGGTGCTGGGATTGTTTCCGGAGTGGTTCGCCCCCGTACAGCATGACTGGCCCGCCCAGACCGTGCTGACCGGCTTCCCGCTGTTCGATGAGTCGGGCTTCCAACCGATCGATACCGAACTGGACGACTTCCTGAACGAAACCTCGCCGGTGGTGTTTACCCCCGGCTCGACCATGGTCAACAGCGAGCAGTATTTCACGGCTGCCGTCCAGGCCTTGAAGTTGATCAATCGGCGTGGTGTGTTCCTGACCAGCCAACCCGTCGACCCGACGGTGTCCACCGAAGGCCGGATCCTGGTGCGCCGCTATGTGCCGATGAGTCGCATCCTGCCCCGGAGTTCGGCGCTGGTGCACCACGGAGGCGTCGGGACCACCGCCCTGGCGATGGCGGCTGGTGTGCCGCAGATCGCCACGCCATTTGCCCATGACCAATTCGACAACGCCGCACGAATGGAACGGTTGGGCTGCGGTGTGCGGGTGTTCCCGCCCGCCTCCGCCGAATCGTTGGCCACGGCACTGGACAACGTCCTGAACAGCCAGGAAATACGTGCCCATTGCGATCGCTATCGCGCGCTGATCCCGGACGGCGAGAGTGCCCGTGAAGCGGCGGCGTTGCAGATCGAAGCACTCGCCCGCACGGCCAGGCACCGTGCAGCATAAGCCCGCAGCCACGCGGCGGGTGCATGGATGAATCAGTCACCGACGGGAAGCGGCCATCCGTTTGCCGTCGGGCTTTGAAAAGGACGACGGACATGGACGTGCTTTACCCCCTTACTGCCCCACAACTGGACATCTGGCTGGACCAGGTCCTGCACGGAGATAGCCCGCTCTACAACATTGGCGGCTATGCACGCATCAACGGAGCGGTCGATGTCTCGCGGATGCGACTGGCCGTCCAGCAAGTGGTCGACCGTCATGACGCGTTGCGCATCCAGCTGGTACCCGGCTCGCCTGACCATCCCCTGCCGCGACAGCGCTTCCTGGCGTCTGTGAATGTTCCGCTGGCTCTGCACGATGTATCCGGACAGGCCGACCCTGAAGCCAGCGCACTGGCCTTGCTGCAAACCAACCTGCAAGCGCCGTTTTCCTTCGACAGTGGATTGCTGTTTCGCGCGGCCCTGCTCAAGGTGCGGGAAGACCTCTACTATTTTTTCGTCAACTGTCACCACCTGATCATCGATGGCTGGTCCTTCGCCATGATCGGCCGTGCCATCAGCCAGGCCTATACCGCCCTTTCGGACCCGGCACAAACGCGGCTGCCGGCGCCCACCTACCAGGCGTATGTCGAGCAGCAATCCGACACCGACAAGCACTCGCCGTCGGTGCGTCGCCAGCGCCAATACTGGCTGGATAAGTACCGCACCCTACCCGAGCCACTGCTCGCACCCCGCTATCAAGGTCGATTCGCCCAGCGCGTGGCCCCCAGCCGCAACCACGCCTGGCGCTTGCCCCGAGCGCTGTACGACCGCCTTGGTGAGCAGGCCAGGGCACGCGGCCAGGGGACGGTTTTTCACGCCATGGTGGGCCTGCTGTACACCTACTTTGTCCGCGTGACCCTGCGCGATGAAATCGTGATCGGCCTGCCGATCCTCAATCGCGCCAACGCCACGCACAAAGCCACGGTCGGCCTGTTCGTCGGCATGAGTCCGGTGCGCCTGAGCCTGGGCACCGACTTGGGCTTCAGTGAATTGGTTGCCAGGATTGCCCTGACGCTCAAGCAGGATTACCGCCATCAACGCTACCCGTTGAGCGAGCTGAACCGCGAGTTGGGCCTGCAGAACCTGGGCCGGCGGCAGTTGTTCGACCTGGTGGTGTCCTACGAGCAGGACCAGGACACCCGGTACGGTTCGGCCCTTGCACAACCGGTCAAGCTCAGCAACGGCTATGAACAGATGCCCTTGGCGATGCACATTCGTGAAGCCGCCCCAGAGGACGACGTGTGGATGCATTTCATCTACAACGAAGCCTACTTCGATGCGGCGCAGATCGAGGCATTGCAACAACGTTTCATGAGCCTCCTGGACCGGGTGCTCGCTGATTTCGACGCGCCGGTCAAGACGCTCGATCTCATGCCACCCGCGGAGCGTGAACAGGTATTGACCGGGTGGAACAGTACCCGCGTCGACTATCCCAGGGACGTGCTGCTACATCAGTTGATCGAAGCGCGGGTGGCCACACATCCCGAAGCGATAGCCGTCCGGTTCGAAGACCGGACGCTGACCTATGAGGAACTGAACCAACAGGCCAACCGGCTGGCCCATGCCTTGATAGAGATGGGTGTCCGCCCCGACGCCCGGATCGCCATCTGCCTGGAACGGAGCCTGGAGATGGTGGTGGGCCTGCTGGGGATCCTCAAGGCGGGCGGTGCCTATGTGCCCCTGGACCCTGGTTACCCGGCCGATCGCCTGGAACACATGCTGAGGGATTGCACCCCCAGCGCATTGATCACCACCCGTGCGCAACTGGCGAACCTGCCCGCCGTGATATCGCCAGTGCTGTGTCTGGACAGCGATTCCGAACACATGGTTCGTCAACCGGCGCACAACCCTGACGCCAGCGCACTGGGATTGACGCCGCGGCACCTGGCCTACGTGATCTACACCTCCGGTTCTACCGGTATGCCCAAGGGTGTCATGAACCAGCATGACGGGGTGGTGAACCGATTGCTCTGGGCTCGCGATACCTATCAGGTCGATGAGCACAGTCGCATCCTGCAGAAAACGCCGTTCAGCTTCGACGTCTCCGTCTGGGAGTTCTTCCTGCCGCTGCTGAGCGGCGCGCAACTGGTCGTGGCCGCCCCCGGTGGACATCAGGATCCTCGCTATCTGATGGAGATCATGGCGAGCACCGGCATCACCCTGCTGCATTTCGTACCGTCGATGCTGCAGGTCTTCCTCGATCAGGTCGTGCCACAGCGCTTGCCCGCACTCAAGCAGGTGCTGTGCAGTGGCGAAGCGTTGCCCCCTGCGTTGCAGGAGCGCTTTTTCCACCACCTGCCGCAGGTACAGTTGCATAACCTCTATGGCCCTACCGAGGCGGCCATCGACGTAACGGCCTGGCAATGCCGCCCCGATGTGCACCCGGGTATCGTTCCCATCGGTCATCCCATTGCCAATACCCGGCTCTATGTCCTTGATGAGCACCTGCAGCCGTTGCCGCCGGGTACCGCCGGCGAACTTCACATCGGCGGCATCGGCGTGGCGCGAGGCTATTTGAACCGTCCGCAGCTGACGGCCGAACGGTTCATCCGCGACCCGTTCCAGGCCGCCCCCGAAGCCCGCCTGTACAAAACCGGTGATCTCGGTCGCTGGCTGCCCGATGGCTGCCTCGAATACCTCGGACGCAACGACTTCCAGGTGAAGATCCGTGGCCTGCGTATCGAGCTCGGCGAGATCGAAGCGCACCTGGCGGCCTGCGAAGGGGTCAAGGAAGTGGCAGTGATCGCCCGCCAGGCAGTTGACGGGGACGCGTTCCTCAGCGCTTATCTGGTGAGCGAGACCGGCAGCACCCTTTGCCCACAAAGTCTGCGCGAGGCCTTGCGCAGGCAGGTGCCTGACTACATGGTGCCCCGCCACCTGATCCAGCTCGAGCAATTGCCCTTGAACGCCAATGGCAAGCTGGACCGAAAGGCCTTGCCCGAACCGGGGCACACCTCTGGCAGCACCGATACGACGGCGCCTCGCAATCCATTGGAACAGACGCTGGCCGAACTCTGGGCAGACAACCTGAATCGACCCGCGCCGGGCATTCACGACAACTACTTCATGTTGGGCGGCGACTCCCTGAAAGTCATCCACTTGCAGATCCAGGCCCGTGAACAAGGGATCGGGCTGACGCTGGCACAGGTCTACCAGCACCCGACCATCGCAGAGCTGGCGCAAAGCCTCCAGGCGCCGAACCTCACGCCGACGTCGCTGCTGCCCTCGACGCACGTCGTGCCTTTCGCCCAGGTTCCAGAGGCGATCCGCCAGGCCAGCGAGGGTGAATTCGATGATGTGTTCGCGGCCTCGCAGTTGCAGGTCGGGATGATTTACCACTCGATGATGCACCCGGACTCGGCGATCTATCACGACATCTTCCGCTACCGCCTGCGCTTGCATTGGGATCCGGTGGCCTGGGAACGTGCCTGCGACGCCTTGATCCGCCGCCACCCGGCATTGCGCATGTCGTTCGATATCGGACATGCCGAGATTCCCATGGCCCGCGTGCACGCCAGGGTCGAATCGCCTGTGCAGGTCATCGATACCCTGTCGCTGAGCGCGCAGGCCCGTGCACAGGTCATCGACGCCTACGTGGAGGAACGCAAGCGTCACCGCGAGGACTGGCAGCGAGCGCCGCTGTATCAGTTCTGCGTGTTCGTGGCGGCGGAGGAAATCGACCTGGTGTTGAGCTTCCACCATGCGATTCTCGACGGCTGGAGCGTTGCGACGCTCATGCGCGACCTGGTCACCCTCTACACCTCGGCGCCGGACACAGAGCCATTGCCCCGGCTGAGTACCACGCCCGCCGATTTCATCGTCCTGGAACGACAGGCCATGGCGAATGACGACCACCGCCGTTTCTGGGGTGCCTACCTCAGCAATGCACCCGCCGCGTCCATGACCAGCTGGGTGCCGGCGGTTGCGCCGGATCCGACGCCTCATCGCTCGGCCTACCGGGAAATTCCCGCGGCTGAACTGGCACGACTCGAAGCGTTCTGCCGCGACCACGACCTGCCGCTGCGTGCGGTATTACTGGCCGCCCACGGTTTCGCGCAAGCCATTCTGTCCAACCATAAAGAGGTATTGTGCGGCGTCATCAGTCATGGCCGGCCTGAGTTCGAAGACGCGGCCTCGGTCCTGGGCCTGTTCCTCAACACCCTGCCCGTACGCTTCAGTGCGCGGGGTTCGAGTTGGCTGGAGGTGATCCGCGCAACGGCCGCCGAGGAGCGAAAGGTCTTTGCACATCGACGCTATCCATTCGCCCTGATCCATCGCGATACCGCTGTCGCCCTGAATGTCGTGTTCAACTACGTCGATTTCTATGTGCTCAAGGACATGGTGGCCCGGGACGCAGAGATCCTCGTCGAATGGCAGACCACCGAAGCCAGCAACTACGACCTGCTGACCACCCTGGGTCGCCATCCTGGCAATGGTTCGCTGATGTTGAAGATGGATTACTGCACGGCGCGCGTCGCCACGTGTCAGGCCGAGGCTTACGCCGATTATCTGCTGCGCACCCTTGACCTGATGATCGCCGAGCCCGACGCCCCGCCTCGCATACCGGCCTGGCTCCCCGACCTCGGGCCAACCAACCCTGTGCCAGCGCCGTTGCCTCGGCACAATCTATCGACACTGCTGGAGCACAGCCTGTCGCGCCATGGCGAGCAAACGGCCCTGAGCTTCAACCAGACCCGCCTGTCCTATCGCCAATTGCGTGACCGTTGCGCACAGCTGGCCGATTGGCTGTCCCGGCACGGTATCGGCCAAGGGGATCGGGTAGCCATCATGATGCCCCGCTCCCCCGAGCTGATCGTTGCCCTGCTCGGTGTGGTCCAGGCCGGCGCGGCCTATGTGCCGATCGATCTGAGCTACCCCCATGACCGTATCAGGCTGATCCTGGAAGACTCACAGCCAGGCCTGGTGTTGTTCGCCGATGCGTCGCAAGATCTCGCGGCACTCGCCGGCAAGACGGTGCAGCGCCATTGGGATAGCGTGACGGCGGAGTTCGACGACGACCTGGCGCGCTGCCATGAACGGGTTGCCCTCGTGGCCGACACCATCGCCGGTGAAGATAACGCTTACGTGCTCTACACGTCGGGCTCCACAGGACGCCCCAAGGGCGTGGCGATGCCCCACCGTGCGCTGACCAACATGATCGTTTGGCAGATTCGCCAGCAGCCCCAGCACACCCCGGCGGCCGCACCGCTGAAGACTCTGCAGTATTCGCCCATTTCGTTCGATGTATCGTTCCAGGAAATTTTCTCCACGGTGTGCTGCGGCGGGGAACTGGTCTTGATCGACGAAGGGCTGCGCTATGACTTCATCCGGCTGCTGAAGTTGATTCGTGAACAGGGCATCAATCGCCTTTTCCTGCCCTACGTTGCCTTTCAGGGGTTGGCCGAAGTGGCGCTGCAACTCGGTATTCGACCTGTTTCGCTGCGCCAGATCAATGTGGCCGGCGAACAACTGAAAATCACCGGTGAAATCCGCAACCTGATCGATAGCCTCGAAGATTGCCGGGTTGAAAACCATTATGGTCCCACCGAAGCCCACGTGGTCACGAGCCTGACACTCGAAGATGCCGCGGCGGCCTGGCCGAGCATGCCGCCCATCGGCACGCCCATCGAAGGGGTGCGCATGCATGTGCTGGACGCAGCGGGCGAGGCCTGCCCTGTGGGCGTCATGGGAGATCTTTATATCGAAGGCACCTGCCTGGCGAACGGTTACTGGAACCGTCCCGACCTGACTGACGAACGCTTCGTCTATCGCCAGCTGGAAGGCAAGGCCCGTCGCCTGTACGAAACCGGCGACGTAGGGTTCTATCTGCCTTCGGGCGATCTGGTCTATCAGGGCCGCAGCGACGCCCAGGTCAAGATCCGCGGCTATCGCGTCGAGCTGGGTGAAATCGAACTGGCCATCCTCGGCTCCACCCGGTTCGGCGCGGAGATTCAACAGGTGGCCGTCATCGACAAGCCAGCGGCGGACGGCAGCCGTTACCTGGTGGGCTTCATCCAGGCCATCCCGGGCCGTCAGCCGGACCTGGACCAACTCAAGGCCGAAATGCGCCTGGCGCTGCCCGACTACATGGTACCGACCACGCTGGCCGGCATCGTCCGGATCCCACTGGGCCCGACCGGCAAGATCGACCGTCGACGCTTGCAGGAAGTCGAGGTCGAGAACACCTCGATACGCCCCTTTACCGGCCCGAGGAATGTCACCGAGGACCTGCTGCAGGCCTATTGGCAGGAAACCCTGGACCTGGAGAACATCAGCGTCCACGACAACTTCTTCGAGCTGGGCGGCAACTCCCTCAAGGCCGTGCAACTGGTTGCCATGCTGACCCGGCACCAGGGCTTCGAACCGTCGCTCTCCGACTTCATCCAGGCACCGACCATCGCCGAGTTTGCCCAGGTGCTGCAACGGACCGAAGCCATGCCCCGGGACACCGGCGCGCTGGTGGATTTCAAGAACGCCAGCCAGGCACCTGCGCTGTTCCTGGTTCATCCCATCGGCGGCCATGTCTTGTGTTACGCCGCATTGGCCCGCGTTCTCAAAGACCAGGTCCATCTCTATGCCTTGCAGGCACCGGGGACCTGGGATGAACGCGGACCGCTGCAATCCGTGCAGGCCCAGGCGATCCATTATGCCGATGCCATCGAACAGGTCGCGCCACGAGGTCCCCTGAATATCGGTGGCTGGTCATATGGCGGCGTCGTTGCGTACGAGCTGGCAAGCGAGCTGCGCCGCCGTGGGCGACGCCTGCACAACGTGTTCCTGCTGGACACCATCGTGCGCATCAAGCAGGGCGAGGTGCAGATAGAACGCAGTGAATTCATGAACTGGTTCATGTGGGAGCTGCTCAGCGGCGACGGTCAGAAGGATTACGACTACCAGGCACTCGACTTCTCGTCCCTGGACGACCCGGATGCCTTCGATGCCATCAGGCAACACGGGATCGACCGTGGCCTGTTCGACGAAACCCTGACCCGGGCCACCCTGAACCAACTGTTCCAGGTCTTCCACGCCAACTGGCAATCCTTGCTGGACTACCGCTTCCCGCCGTTGGACCTGCCCATCACGTTGTTCGCTGCGGATGTCCAGCTACCCGATGTGCTGCAAGCCCCCCATGAATTGGTGGGGACCGCCTTCGCCGATCCCTACCGAGGCTGGCGTTCGATTGCGCCGCAGGTGCAGCGCATCGCCGTAGAGGGTGACCACCTGACGATGATGCGCGAACCGCACATCCGGCGAGTGGCCGAATTCATCAGATTACGCATGGACGCCGCACGGGCTGAGAACGCCAGCGCCAGGACGGCGTTCGTTTGAATCACCCCCCATTCGAAAAAAGGTGAACGACATGACTGAACCCAGGAAAGCCATCGTGGCAGGCGCCGGCATCGGTGGGCTGACCGCGGCCATCGCCCTGCAACGAGCAGGTTGGCAGGTCAGGGTCTTCGAAGCGGCCCAGACGCTCCGAACCGGCGGCACCGGATTGTCCATCATGGCCAATGCGATGGCGGCGCTGCACGCCATCGATGCCCACCTGCCCGTGGAACAGGCTGGCCAGGCAATCCGCCAGTTCTGCTTCAAGAGACAAAACGGCACGCCCATCACCCGCATGCCGATCCATGAGATCGGCGAACAACTGGGCCACCCCAGCGTGAATATCCAGCGCCCACTGTTGCTGCGCGCCCTCGCCGCGCAGCTCGCACCCGACACGCTGATCACCGGATTGCGTTGTGTGGGCTACGCCCATCGCCCGGACGGCGTGACAGTGCGGTTCGAGGATGGCAGCAGCCACGAGGCGGACCTGCTGATCGGCGCCGACGGCCTCAATTCGGTTGTCCGCCAGCAGATGCTCGGCGAGACGCCCACACGCGCCTCTGGCTATATCGCGTGGCTGGCGGTAACGCCCTTCAGCCATCCAGTGATGAGCGAAGGCTATGTGGCGCATTACTGGGGCCGTGGCAAACGCTTCGGGTTGTGTGACGTAGGGGGCGGCCAGGCGTACTGGTGGGGAACCTGCAACCACGATAATGCCGCGCACGCCGCCTTGAACGTCAATAAACAAGAGGTCCGGGCGACTTATGCCGGCTGGGCGCCGGAAGTCATGGCAGCCATCGAGGCCACCCCCGAGAATGCATTACTGAAAATGCACGCCCGGGATCGTCCTCCGGTCAAACAGTTCTGCGACGGGCACGTGGTGCTGCTGGGCGATGCAGCCCATCCGATGTTGCCCAGCCTGGGCCAAGGCGCGGCACAAGCGATCGAAGACGCGGTGGTACTGGCCGACCGGCTGGCGCAAACGCCGGACTTGCGCACCGCGCTGGCCCTCTACCAGGCGTATCGACTGCCCCGGGCCAACGGGATCGTCAACGCCGCTCGCTTCATGAGCGGTATCGAACAGGCCGAATCGGCGGTTGCCTGCTGGGTCAGGGAACTGTATTTCCGCCTGGTCCCGCAAAGCAGCTGGCGCAAGAAAAACCTCGACATCCTGTCATTCAAGGGCGGCTTACAGCCGATCCCTGACTACGTCAATGACTGAAATTGACTCACGCATAGACAAAAAATGAAAAAAAAATTCAAAATCCGACGGAGCCCTCCATAATTGGAACTCAGATTCCGGCCCCTGCTGTCCGGAACGATCCGCCGCAACACCGCCAAAAAACGGACAGGACGTCACTCGAATGAGCCCGATAGCTGCGCAGTTCATTGGTTTAATAAGGATTTTCGAATCGCAAAAAGCCTCTGCCAAACCGCCAGTGCGGAAACTGATTTCCGCACTGGCGGAATCTGGTCTGGTGTCGTCGGTCAGACAACGCCCCTCCCGCTCCACACGATGTCCCTGTTTTCCCTTACAGATTTTTCCTACATGAGAATGCTTAATAGTCCCACCAGCTGAATCGTTTTTCATGCGAATGGATTCACAGGTGATATTGATCAACAGGTATTAATCCAGAAAGGCTTCAGCATTTTGGGAAGCGGTCGGATTTTCCTCCGTCAACGATCACTGAAATGCAAAGCAGTTTCGATATGCAGGATAAGCATATGAATCGACATGCGGTTTTTGGAGGTGCGCAAAACACGCACATCTACGCAGAGCTAGGAAGGCTGATTTCAAGTGTCGGACACGAGAGTTTCTTGACCAACATGCACCAGCTGATCGAAGCATCGGTGCCTGTCAGTCGACTCGAACTGAGCGAATGGACAGTTGACGATACTCAGACGAGCGTTCTCGATGTGCAGTTGCTAGGGGACGCGGGCCTGCAAAAAAGCCCCGAGATGCAATCCGTCTGTCCCACCACCGCGGTCCAGCGCAACGACCACCCCCTGGTGAAACGGGTGCTGGAAGTAGACGACGCCCTGCTGATCCACCTGGGCGCCAGGATGAAGGACGAAAGGGGTAACACCTGCCTCGGTACGTCCCACCAATGCAGCCTGATTTCCCGTAAAGGCAACCGCCGTTGCGTGATCTCGCTGCACCGACCGCAACTGCACCGTGACTTTTCCCTTCAGGAACTGTCCTTTCTGAAATACCTCTCCGAAACCTTGCTGCCACTGGCGGAGCGCCATGCCCATCTCAATCGCCAGTCAAGCGTCAAGGCCCCCGGCGGTGCTTCGGGTCACTCGCTCAATGCCGCGGAGCAAACGCAACTGCAGCGTGATTTCGATGAACGGTTGAGCCCGTGCGACGTCACCCTGTCGGTGCGGGAAAAAGAAGTCTGCCTGGGGCTTCTGGCCGGTGGCACGGTTCCGGAGATCGCGGAAAAACTCCAGGTCAAGAACAGCTCCATCGAAACCTACCTCAAGCGTGCCGCAGCCAAGCTTGGCGTCAGCGGGCGGCACGGGCTGGCGAAATGGATGATCGGATCATGACGAACCGGCGCGCAAGGCCGCTGCCCCGACAGACCCCGCCTGCCCGTGCCAACGGGGCTTGAGCAGGCACTATTGAGACAGGTCGATGCATAAATTCTTGAGCCCTCTGACAGCCGCCACCTTGCTGCTCGGCGGCTGTTCGCTGATTCCGGACTACCAGCGCCCCGCGGCCCCTGTCGCCGCGCAGTATCCGCAAACGTCGGCCTATGCTCCGGCACTATCAGGACCTGTCGCGGCCGACCAGGGCTGGCGCGACCTGTTTCGTGATCCGGCGCTGCAACAACTCATCGAGAGCGCACTGCGCAACAACCGCGACTTGCGCGTGGCGGCCCTGAACGTCCAGGCCTACCAGGCGCAATACCGGATCCAGCGTGCAGATCTGTTCCCGGCAGTCAGTGCCACCGGCGCCGGTTCGCGCCAGCGGGTGCCCGCCAGCATCACACAGACCGGCGATTCCGCAATCAGCAGTTCGTACTCCGCCACGCTGGGCATCAGCGCTTATGAACTCGACCTGTTCGGACGCATCCGCAGCCTCAGCGACCAGGCCTCGCTCGTCTACCTGTCCAGTGAAGAAGCCCGTCGCAGCACCCAGCTGAGCCTGGTAGCCAGTGTCGCCAGCGCCTACCTGACCTGGCGTGCCGATCAGGAATTGCTGGCGCTGACCCGCGACACCCTCCAATCCTTCGAACAGAGCCTGCGCCTGACAGAGCGCAGCAATCAGGTCGGCACCGCCTCGGCCCTGGACCTGAGCCAGTCGCGAACCTCGGTGGAAAGCGCCAGGGCCAGCCTCGCCAAGTTCCAGCGCCAGGTGGCCCAGGACTTCAACAACCTCACCCTGCTGGTCGGCGCATCGGTCGCCGATGACCTGCCTGCCCGGGCATTGTCGGAGGACTTGCTGGCCGAAGTCCCAGCGGGCCTGCCTTCGGACTTGCTGCAACGGCGACCGGATATCCTCGAGGCCGAATACCTGCTGCAATCGGCCAACGCCAACATCGGGGCCGCCCGTGCCGCGTTCTTCCCGAGCATCAGCCTGACCGCCAACGCCGGCAGTTCGAGCAACGAGTTGTCGGGATTGTTCAAGGGGGGATCGGGCACTTGGCTGTTCCAACCCCAGATCAACCTGCCGATTTTCAATGCGGGCAGCCTGCGGGCGAGCCTGGATTATTCGAAGATCCAGAAAGACATTCGTGTATCGCAGTATGAAAAATCGATCCAGACCGCCTTCCAGGAAGTATCCGATGGCCTGGCGGCCCGCAAGACCTATAAGGACCAGCTGATCGCACAGAACGATCTAGTACAGGCCAACCAGGACTATTACAGGCTGGCGGAGCGCCGGTACCGTATCGGCGTCGACAGCAGCCTGACGTTTCTCGATGCACAACGTTCGCTGTTCAGCGCCCGCCAGACGCTTATCGTCGATCGTTTGGCCCAGTTGCTCGCCGAAGTCAACCTGTACAAGGCGCTGGGTGGGGGTTGGCTCGAACGCACACAGACACTGACTGCGAGGTGACTGATGATGGGTACATTCGAACCCGGAACGCTGGTTCGCTTACGCTCGGGAGGCAAGACCATGGTGGTCAAGCACGCCTCGTCCATCTCCCAACTGCCCGACACCCTGCTACTCCTGTGCGAGTACCGGGCCAAGAAACGCCTGGTACAGGGATTCTATGCGATACGCGACCTGATCCCGGCCTCCGTGGACCCTGGCGGCGAAAACACCTGAGGGAATTAGAGACCCTCCCCCGCACGGCTTGTGGTCAGACCGTTCGCGAATACTGGACCGTCGGGGCCACCTCCAGATAGGCATCGAAGGCCATCGCGACGCTGCGCATCATCAACTGCCCCTGGGGCAGCAGCACCAGTGTGTCGGGATGGATCTGCACCAGTTGGTCGCGTACCTGCTCTTGAAGCCGGACCAGCGCATCGGCGAAGTAGTCGGTGAAACGAACGCCATGGACGGCCTCGATGCGGGCGAAGTCGATCCTCCCATGACACATCAACTCACTGATGACTTCGCGCCGCACACAGTCGTCGGCGCTCAGGCGATAGCCACGCTGCACCGGCAGCAGCCCCTGCTCCAGGCGCGCGTAGTATTGGGAAAGCTCCTTGACGTTCTGGTTATAGCTGTCGTCGACCTTGCCGATTGAAGAGACCCCGAGACCGATCAGGTCACAATCGGCATGGGTCGAGTAGCCCTGGAAATTGCGCTGCAAGGTGCCTTCGGCTCGTGCACGCACCAGTTCATCGTCCGGCAGGGCGAAGTGGTCCATGCCGATGTAGACGTAACCGGCCTCGGTCAGGCGATTGATGGTCAGCTCCAGCAGCTCCAGCTTGCGCTCCGGTGGCGGCATGTCTTCCGGCCGGATCATCCGTTGCGCCCTCACCCGCTGCGGCAGGTGCGCGTAGCTGTAGGCGGCGATCCGGTCGGGACGCAGCGCGATGATCTTGCTCAGGGTAACGTCGAAACTGGCGACGGTTTGCAATGGCAGGCCGTAGATCAAATCGACACTGACCGACTTGAAGCGCGCCAGACGGGCGGCCTCCACCAATTGCGCAACCTGCGCTTCGCTTTGCACCCGATTCACCGCGGCCTGCACCTGGGCATCGAAATCCTGAACACCGAAGCTCAGACGGTTGAACCCCAATTGCCGCAAGCCCCGCACCCGTTCGGCACCGATGGTGCGCGGGTCGACCTCGATGGAGAATTCATGGGCGTCGCTGTCATCCATGTCGAAGGCCTGGCGCAGGCAGCCCATCAGATCGGCCAGTTGTTCATGGGACAGGTAGGTCGGAGTACCACCGCCCAGGTGAAGTTGGGTCAGCTTGCGCGAGCGGTCGAACAACGCTGCCTGCAAGGCGATTTCCCGCTTGAGGTACGTCAGGTATTCGGCCGCGCGGTGGGTCTTGCGGGTAATGATCTTGTTGCACGCGCAGTAATAGCAAAGGCTTTGGCAGAACGGGATATGGATGTACACCGATAACGGCTTGGGGATCGGTGCCTGGTTGCTGCGCTGGGCCGCCTGGCGATACTCATCCATGGCAAATGCCTGATGGAACTGCGGCGCGGTGGGATAGGACGTGTAGCGTGGCCCCGGACGGTCGTATTTCTCGACCAGGGCGCGGTTGAAACCGGAGGGGGCATTCATGGTGGATTCAGTTCTCGAAAAGTCGGGTCAAGTATCGGGTCGAAGGGCGCCGTTCCGGCCTCGTCCGGACGGGGGTCGAACAGTTCGCAGATCGCGTCCACGTCCAGTCGTCCGGCCGGCAGGATGCCGATGAAGCGGCTCGACAATTCGATCGATCCCTTGGCATGCAAGGTTTGCAGTTGCGGCCAGATCGAGGCGAAGTGTTCGCGAAAATCCAGCCCGAAACGTGCCTCGATGGCGGGGATATCCAGCTCCAGGTCACAGGCCAGGTGTTCGGTCACCGTCGCGCGGATCCGGTCCTGGGCTTCGCAACGCCAGCCACGCCAGACCGGTAGCTGTCCGGCGTCCAGTTGCTGGCGGTACTGCAGCAGGTCCTCGGTGTTCTGTACGTAAAGATGTTCGATCTGAGAGACGGCCGCCAGCCCGAACCCCACATGATCGCAACAACCGTGTCGGGTAAACCCTTGGCAATTGCGATGCAGCCGTCCATGTTCCTGGGCAACCGCCAGGTCATCGTCGGCCCTGACGAACTGCCCTTGGCCGATGTAGTGATAACCCGCTTCGAGCAACTGTTCGCAGCAGATCCGCGCCATGGCGTCCTTGTCGGACTGGCTACAAAAGGCTTCCACCGCTCCGGCGTTGACCGAACGGTAGCGCCAGGGCGCTCTGGCGTAATCGAACACATGCAAGCGATCCGGCTCCAGTTCGATCAACGTCGCCAATTTCACGGCAAAACTGCGGGGCGTTTGCCAGGCATGACCATAGCCGAGGTCGATGTTGACCGAGCGAAAACCGAAGGTTCGCGCCGCGTCGATCAGCGAATGGATCGGGGCCGGGTTCTGATAGCAGTCCACCGCCATGTCCCGGTCGACGCCCATGTCGGGCACACCGATGCTGACATGGGTGAAACCCTGGTCGCGTATCAAACCCATGGTTGCCCAGTCGGTGTGGTGCAGGTCCACTTCGATGCTATGGTCGCCGCTCTCGGAAAAGTCAAAGCGCTTGCGCAGATCGCCCATCAGTTGCTGCAAATGAGCGATCACCGGCGTCCCTCCGGTCAGCCAGAACTGCTCGACCCTGCGGCCTGCCCCCAGATGACAGCCGACCAGGCCCATCTCGTACTTCAGGCGTTGCAGATAAACGTCGATTTCGGCGCATCGGCAGACGCTGGCCAGTGGCGAGCAGGACGCCAGCCTCAAACGCGACGGCAGGTGCACCGACAGCGACAACGGCCGGCACTTGCGACGACTGTCGCGCAACCCTCGGAGCAGGTCGAGGGAGCCGACACCTCCGTGGAATTTATGAAACAGGTCGAACATGACAATCTCCGAGTGGTTGCCGGGACATTGTCCGTCTTGAGCCAGCCCCTCACCTTGACCTGTATCAAGCGCCCGGAACCCCACACCATCGGCTTACCAGGCGACGTAGAACATGGCCTTGGCCAGCAGCACGATTGCCACCAGATGCAGGAACACGCGGGTATGGATGATCCGGACATAACGGGCATTCATCCGACCGCGCCTGAACAGCCACATGGCCCAGAGAAAATGTCCCAGTACGCTGCCTGCCAGAAGAATCTTCAGCCCCAGCAACAAACCGAACGATGAGTGCATGGGCGATATCAGCGCGGGCCAGTAGCGCAGCCAGACCATTGCAACGCCCGCCCCGAACAGCACCAGCAACACCCAAGGCATCAATTGCCGCGCTCGCTGGCTGATACCCTGTTCCAACAGCACCATGACCTTGGCGGGCAGTTGCTTGCGGATGCTCTCCAGGAACAGCACTTCGAAAAACACCGTGCCGACGAAGACCAGCGCGGCGAACAGGTGCAACGTCAGAAACAGCGGATAACTCATGGGGGATTCTTCACCGGCGGAGGGTTTATCCCGAGGCTACCGCGTGCCCCCGTCATCCCCATTTGATGCCAGTCAACAAAGTCCTGAATACCTGCTCCCACAGGTCATGCGTCAACAGAACGTTATTTTCCAATCCGTAGTTCCCGACCGCTGATCCGTTAGTTCAGCTTTTTGACACTTCTCCCGATGTGCGGTCACAACTTTCCCGCTCCGCCGGGTCCTAACTCCGTGGTCGCCGATGGAATATTGGCATTTACCGTGGTTCCAGCCCGATACGGAGATAAGCTCATGATTTTCAACGTACAAAATTTTGGCGCCAAAGGAGACGGTATTACCGATGACACCGCAGCCATCCAGGCTGCGATCGATGCGGCGGCCGCCGCCGGCGGGGGCCAGGTGTATATGCCCACCGGGACCTACATTGTTTCGGGAGGCGAGGAACCGTCCGACGGTTGCCTGATGCTCAAGAGCAACGTCTATCTGTACGGCGACGGCATGGGCGACACCACGGTCAAGCTGGCCGATGGCTCCGACACCAAGATCACCGGCATCATCCGCTCGGCCTATGGCGAGGAAACCCACGATTTCGGCGTCAGCAATCTCACCATCGACGGCAACCGCGACAGCACCACCGGCAAGGTCGACGGTTGGTTCAATGGATACATACCAGGCGAAGAAGGCTATGACTCCAACGTCACGATCGACAGCGTCGAGATCAAGGACTGCTCCGGATACGGCTTCGACCCCCACGAGCAGACCGTCAACATGGTCATCAAGAACAGCGTGTCCCATGGCAACGGCCTGGACGGCTTCGTGGCGGATTTCCTCAGCGACAGCACCTTCGAAAACAACGTCGCCTACAACAACGACCGCCACGGATTCAACGTCGTCACCAGCACCCATGATTTCACCCTGACCAACAACATCGCCTACGACAACGGCGGCAACGGCATCGTGGTCCAGCGCGGCAGCGAGGACATCCCCTCCCCCAGCAACATCACCATCACGGGGGGCGAGGTCTATGGCAACGGTGCCGAAGGCGTGCTGATCAAGCTGTCCAGCGAAGTCGACGTCACCGGCGTGGACATCCATGACAACGCCAGCGCCGGGATCCGCATATACGGCAGCAACCACGTCGACATTATCGACAACACCCTGAACAACAACGCCCTCGGCGGCGCCGTACCGGAAATCATCATCCAGTCCTACGACGACACCCTGGGCGTCTCCGGCAAATACTTCAACGGCAGCGACAACCTCATCCAGGGCAACCTCATCAGCGGCAGTGACCTGTCGACCTACGGGGTAGCCGAACGCAACGAGGACGGCACGGATCGCAACGCCATCATCGCCAACACCATCAGCCACACCAGCAAGGGCGCCACGCTGGTCTATGGTGATGGCAGCTACGTCAGCGCCACGGTGCCGATGACCACCGTGCAAGGCACGGCCGGCAACGATACCCTGCTGGGCAGCAGCGCCAGCGAGATTTTCTACGGCGGCGCGGGCAATGACACCATCAATGGCGGCGCCGGCGGCGACATCCTGGTGGGCGGCGCGGGCGTCGATAAACTCACCGGTGGTACCGGCGCCGATACCTTCCGCTTCGCCAGCCAGTCAGACAGCTACCGTAACGCCACGTCCAGCTTCGATGACACGATCACCGATTTCGACGTCACCCAGGACAAGATCGACCTCGCCGACCTGGGCTTCACCGGCCTGGGCAATGGCCGTGGCGGCACCCTGCAGGTCAGCTACAGCGCCACCAGCGACCGCACCTACATCAAGGACTACGATGCCGATGCCAGTGGCAATCGCTTCGAACTGATTCTGTCCGGCAACCTGGCCAGCACCCTGACCGCCAGCAATTTCATCTTCAATCGCGTGGTCACCGGCACCAGCGGCAACGACTCGCTGACGGGCAGCGATGCGGCCGACACCCTGCTCGGCCTGGCGGGCAACGACAGCCTCAGCGGCGTTGCGGGCGATGACAAGCTCGATGGCGGTGCCGGCATGGACACGTTGACTGGCGGTGCCGGAGCGGACACGTTCGTGTTCTCCAACCGCCTGGACAGCTACCGCAATTACAACACCGGAGGCGCCAACCTCGGCGACCTGATCACCGATTTCAACGTGGCCTCCGACAAGATCGACCTCTCTGCGATGGGCTTTACCGGGCTGGGTGACGGCAAGAACGACACCGTGTACCTGGTGCTCAACAGCGCCGGTACCAAAACCTATATCAAGTCCCTCACCGCCGATGCCAATGGCAACCGCTTCGAAGTGGCGTTGGACGGCAACTACCTCAACACGCTGACCAGCGCCAATTTCGTGTTCGCCACCTCGTCCCCGACCAACCAGGCCCCCGTGGTGGCGACGCCGCTGCTGGACCAGAACGCAACGGAAAAAACGCCATTCAGCTACGTGGTACCGGCTACCAGCTTCAGCGACCCGGACAACGACAGCCTCAGCTACACCGCCAAACTGGCCGATGGCAGCGCACTGCCCAGCTGGCTGGTGTTCGATGCGGCCACCCGCACTTTCAGCGGCACGCCCAGCGACACGGCATCGGGCACCTACGCCATCCAGGTCACCGCGACCGACGGCAGCAATGCCAGCGTCAGCGACAGTTTTACCCTGGCCGTGCAGGATGCGCCCGCCGCCCCCATCGTGATCAACGGCACGCCGAACAACGACACGCTTACCGGCACCGCGGCCAACGAGCAACTGTTCGGGGGCGCCGGCAACGACACGCTCAACGGCGGCGCTGGTAATGACATCCTGGTGGGTGGCACCGGCGTGGACAAACTCACCGGCGGCGCGGGCGCCGATGTATTCCGCTTCACCTCCAGACTCGACAGCTACCGCACCAGTTCGACCAGCGTCAGTGACCAGATCCTGGACTTCGATGTGGCCGCCGACAAGATCGACGTCTCGACACTTGGCTACACCGGTCTGGGCAACGGCCTCAATGGCACGTTGCAAGTGACCTACAGCTCCTCGACCAACCGGACCTACCTCAAGGACCTGACCGTCGATGCCAACGGCAACCGCTTCGAAGTCTCACTGGCGGGCAACCTGCTCAATAGCCTGACCGCCTCCCATTTCGTCTTCGCCGACCAGAACACGCCAAGCAACGTCGCGCCGGTGGTGACGATTCCATTGCTCGACCAGACGGCCAGTGAAAACACGCCGTTCAGCTACACCGTGGCCCATGACAGCTTCACCGACGCCAACCAGGATGTTCTGACCTACACCGCGACCCTCGCCGACGGCAGCGCCCTGCCCTCGTGGCTGAAATTCAACGCCACCAGCCTGAGCTTCAGCGGCACGCCCACCAGCACCGCCGCGGGCAGCTACGACGTGCTGGTGAAGGCCACCGACCCCTCGGGTGCCTCGGTCAGCGACAACTTCGCCCTGGTGGTGGCCGACGCCCCCGCCAACACCGTCACCGGAACCAACAACGCCGAAACCCTCAATGGCACGGCAGGCGCGGACTTGATACTCGGACTGGGTGGCAACGACACGATCAAGGCCGCTGCCGGCGCGGACATCGTCGATGGCGGTGCCGGACGGGATTCGCTGTACGGCGGCGATGGTGCCGACACCTTCCGCTACAGCAATGTGCTCGACAGCTACCGCGACTACGACACCGGCGGTGTCACGGCCACTGACACGGTCTATGACTTCACCGTGGGCATGGACAAGATCGACGTGTCCAGCCTGGGCTTCACCGGCCTCGGCGATGGCAGCAACGGCACGCTCTACATGACGTTGAACTCGGCGGGCGACAAAACCTACATCAAGTCCGCCGAGGCCGACGCCGACGGCAACCGCTTCGAAATCGCCCTCAACGGCAACTACCTCAACACCCTGACCGCCAACGACTTCGTCTTCGGCGAGCGCGCCCAGCAGGACATTCTCTATCTGCCGACCCTCGGCCAATCCAATGCGCGGCTACTGCGCATGACCGAGGACGACGATCAATCCGGCACGTCAATGCTGGTCAACGACCTGGACAGGTACACGACCTATGACGTGCGCAGCCAGTTCACCGATGCCGACGGCAATGGCATCGACATCGCGGTGGGTGGCAGCACAGTCAACGGCCTGTCGACCCTGGGCCCCGACGAACTGAAGCTGTGCTGGTGGCTGACCGATACCAACCAACCCGGACCGGCGCTGTTGCGTGCCGTGACGTTGTTGCGCGACCAGCTCACCGAACTCAAGGCCATCGACAACGTCACCATGGGCATCATCTGGGGCCAGGGCGAGGAAGCCGCCCAGGAAATCGCCCGCTCGACGGACAAAGCGGCAGCCGCCGCAGCCTACAAGGCGGCAACCCTGAAAGTGTTCGACTACTTGCATGCCCAGTTCGGCAATTTCAACGTGTACCTGATGGAGACCGGTCACTACGAGCAGGATGCGGCGCGTGCCCGGGGTTATTCCGAAGAGAAAATCGCCGCCATCGTCGACGGAGTGGGTTATGTCCGTGCCGCCCAGGAGGCCATCGCCGCCGAGCGCGCGGATGTCAAGCTGGCGGTGGACTACACCGACCTGCCCCTGCGCTACGAAGTCGATCCGCTGGTGTACCCGGATGATGTCTGGCATCTGCACGAGGAGTCGGCGGAAATCGTCGGCCAGCGCCTGGCGGACTACATTGCCGATGACCTGGGCTTCCAGGGCAACCCCAACGACAACAACAGTGTGCAGGACATTTTCGACAACGCCCAGAATGAAGGCGGGATGATTGTCGGCACCGACCAGGCGGATACCCTGGTGGGCAGTTCCGGCAACGATACGCTGGACGGTGACCTGGGTGCCGACACCCTGACCGGGGGCGATGGCAACGATATCTACATCGTCGATAACGCCTTCGACAGCGTGGTGGAGACCAACACTTCGACCTCGCAGATCGATACGGTACAGGCATCGGTCAGTTGGACCCTGGGCGCCAACCTCGAGAACCTGGTGCTCACCGGCGTCTCGGACATCGACGGCACCGGCAATGAGCGACGCAACTTCATCACCGGCAACGCCGCCAACAACGTGCTCGATGGCGCCGCCGGAGCCGACAGCACCAGTGGCGGCGACGGCGATGACACGTACTACGTGGACAATGCCAGCGACACCGTGATCGAGACCAACGCCAATGCGTTGACCGGCGGGGTCGATAGCGTCCACAGCAGCCTCGCGGCCTACACCCTCGCCAACAACGTCGAGAACCTGTACATCGCTGGCGCCGGCGCGGCCAATGGCACGGGCAACGCGCTGGACAACACCCTGTTCGCGGGTGCCGGCGACAATGTGCTGGACGGGCGTGACGGCAACGACACTGCATCATTCGAACGTGCCCTGGCGGGCGTCACCGTGACCCTTTCGACGTCCTCGCAACAGAACACCGTGGGCTCGGGCCTCGATACCTTGAAGTACATCGAGAACCTGACCGGCAGTGCCTACGCCGACACCCTGACCGGCAACAGCGCCGGGAACATCCTGAACGGTGGCGCGGGCAACGACGTGCTGGTGGGCGGCTCGGGGGATGACCGGCTGATCGGCGGCGCGGGCACCGACAACCTGAGCGGTGGCACCGGCGCCGATACCTATGCGTTTTCGGCGTTGTCGGAGATGGGCGTGGGTGCGTTGCGCGATGTGATCAGCGGCTTCAAGAGCACGGAGCTGGACCACCTGGACTTGACCGGCCTGGACGCCAACCCGCTGACCGCCACCGTCGACACTTTCACGTTCATCGGCAGCAATGCCTTCGACGCCACCAACGCCACCGGCCAACTGCGCTTTGTCGATGGCATCCTCTACGGCAGCGTCGACGCCGACGCCACGGCGGAGTTCGAGTTCGAACTGGTCGGCGTCAAGGAGTTGCATGCCAGTGACTTTACCGCCTGAGGAGGTTTGGACCGGCGAGGCCCGAGGCAGCTGACCCACCGCTATCGCGGGCGAGCCTTGCCCGCGATGGCGATAGCTGACTCAGAAAAGCGCTTGCACCTGTTCCAGTACAGCACGACTCATCTGCCCGGTGTGGGTGTGCAGGCTCACGTAGCTTTGCAGCATATCGAGCTTGGTGTTGAGCAGATCTCGACGGGCCTGGAAGACCCGTTGCTGAGCGTCGAGGATGTCGACAGTGGAGCGCACGCCACCCTGGAAGCCTTTTTCCGTCGAGGTCAGCGCCCGCTGGTTGGATTCCACCGCCCGTTGCATGGCCTTGCTCTTGGCAAACCCGGCCACCACGCCCTGGTAATCGGTTTCGATATCCTCCGCCAGTTGTTGGCGTTGCACGTCGTAGTCCGACTGGGCACCGGCCAGTTGCGCCTCGGCCTTGGCCACCGAAGCCCGTACCGCGCCGCCGCGGTACAGCGGAATATCCAGCTGCACTCCCACGTAGTAGGTATCCTGGCGTGGATCGAGCTCCTGGTACTGGCGGGTTTCCCGACGGGTCAATTGGGTGGTGAGGGACAAGGTCGGATAGTGCCCGGCACGCTGGCTGTCGGCCTGCGCCTCGGCCACTTTCACCGCCGCCAGCCGGGCTGCCAGCTCGGGGCTGGCTTCACGGGCGATGGCCGTCCAGTAACGCAGGTCCTGCTCCGGCGGGATCGGGCTGCTGGCGGCAAGCTCCTCGCGCATCGGCAGAATGTCATCGATAGGCACGCTGGCACGCCCCGACAACGCCCGCAACGCCGCCACCCGACGCGCCTGGGCCTCGGCTTCCTGGGCCTCCACCAGATCGAGCCGCGCCTGGGCCTCGTCGATGTCGGTGATCGCCCCCTGCCCTCCCTGGAACAGCTTTTTGCTCTGCGTGACCAATCCATTGATGGCGGCTTTCTGCTGGGCGATCAGCTTGATCTCGTTCTCGGCCCGGGCGACGTCGAAATAACCCTTGGCGACCCGGTCATACAGGGTCTGCCCGGCCACATCGAACACTTGGCTGCCCAGTCGCCCCCGTGCCTTGCCCTCCTGATAAGCGGCCCAGCGCCCCTTGTCATAGAGCGGTTGTTGCGCCACCAGGGACACGTTATTGGCCTGGTAGTCGTTGCTGTTGACATAACCGCTGTCGTCGCCGCCATCGGTACGTCCACCGTAGCCATAGCGTGAAGTCAGGGACACTTGCGGATAGAGCCCGCCTCGCCCGATGGCTTCTTCATGCCGGGAAGCCTCGAAAGCATGGGCCGCCGACTGCACGGTCGGATCGTTGAGCCGTGAAGCATCGTACGCGGCGGTCAGGCTCAGCCCTGCCTCGGCGCCCCAGGAGGGGCTGATCACCGCCCAACCGGTGCACAGACTCAACAACATCCGGGCGCGATAAAGACAACGGTGGGTCATGCTCATTCCTCTTTAAAAGCCGCCAGCAAGCGTTCGCGCAACGGTTTCATCAAGTAGTTCATCAGCGTGCGTTCCCCCGTCACCACCGTGACATCGGCCAGCATGCCGGGACGCACCAGCAACCCGGCGGACTGCAGCGCGGCAACGGTATCGGCGCCGATTTCCACCTTGGCCGAGAAATACGGCTGGTGCGTCTGCTCATCGATCAACTGATCCGCCGACACCGTACTCACCGTGCCCGTCACCGTTGGCGTATCGACACGTTGCAAGGCGGTGAAATGCACATGCACCGGCAGCCCCGGTCGCAACTTGTTGGCCATCAGCGGCTCGAAACGCGCCGTGATCGCCATGGGCGCATCCAGAGGCACCACTTGCATCAAGGTCTGGCCGGCCTGGACAACGCCGCCGACCGTGTGGATGTTCACGTCCATCACTTGCCCGGCCGCCGGCGCACGGATGGCACCGTTGTCGACTTCGAACTGCAAGGCGCGGATCTGCTCGGCATACCCCGCCGCCTCGGCGGACACCTCGCTGAGCTGGGTTTCGGCGTCACGCCGGAACTCCTGTTGTGCCTGCAACGCCTTGAGCCGGCTCTCGTTGATCGCCTGCCGGGTCCTGCCGATATCGCCGACCCCGGAGGCAATCTGGCCAGCCAGTTGCGCGGCATTGCGTTCAGCCTCGAAGAGTTTGTTGCGCGGTACATAACCCTCACGCGCCAGGTCCCGCAGTCCCTCCAGTTCCTGTTGCTGGAAGCGCATCTGCGCATCGTAGTTGCGCTTGACGCCTTCGTAGCCGAGCAACTGCTGCTGCAACGCCGCCACTTCATGCTCGATGATCTGCAAACGGCTGCCCAACTCAGCGCGGCGAGTCAGGAACAGTTGGCTCTGCAACGCCATGGCCGCCTTGACCCGCGGCTCGTCGGCGCGTTCGAGCAATTGCGCGGGCCACTGGATCTCGGCAGCGCCCAGGCGCTCGGCGATCAGTCGTGCCTCGATGCTACGGTCGTTGAGCAGCTTGCCCAGGGTCACGTCCAGCTGCGACTGCGCCTGCACGGTGTTGAGCTGCACCAGTAATTGCCCCTGGCTGACGCGGTCGCCATCGCTCACCAGCAGTTTCTCCACCACGCCGCCCACCAACGACTGCACCGCCTTGCGCTCGCCGGCCACCACCACGGTGCCGCTGCCGACGACGCCCTGGTCCAGCGGTGCCAGGCAGGCCCAAAGCAACGCACCGCCCAAAGCCAGGACCAGGAAGCCCACGCCATAACGGGCAGCCCCGCTCGCATCGGTGCTGGCGCCCGGCAGTGCCGCGACGTTGCGTACGCTCAGCCCCTGCTCGCTGAACGCTTGTGTATTCGGAGTCAAGTCACGCATCTTCGCCCGCTTCCCTCACTGCTGTCGGCCGCGGCCCAGGCATCAGCGCCTTGAGCACCCGGTCCCGGGGGCCGAACGCCTGTTGCATGCCGTCCTTGAGCACCAGGATGTGATCGACCACCGCCAGCACGGTCGGTCGATGGGTAATCAGCACCACGGTGCTGCCAGCGGCTTTCAGCGCATTGATGGCCTGCACCAGCGCCAGTTCGCCGGCTTCGTCGAGGTTGGAGTTGGGCTCGTCGAGCACGATCAGCGACGGGTGCCCATAAAGCGCGCGGGCCAGGCCGAGACGTTGTTTTTGCCCACCGGACAAACCAAGCCCGCCGGGACCCAGCGGCGTGTCATAACCCAGGGGGAACCTCAGGATCATTTCGTGGATACCGGCGTGACGGCTGGCGGCAATGATCTTGTCGGCGTCCTGCTCGCCGAAGCGGGCGATGTTGTCGGCCACGCTGCCATCGAACAGTTCGATGTCTTGAGGCAGGTAGCCCAGGTGCGGGCCGAGGGCATCGTGGGACCATTGGCTGATCTCGGCGTTGTCCAGGCGCACCGATCCCCCCAGGGGCGGCCATACGCCGACCAGCGCCCTGGCCAGGGTCGACTTGCCGCTGGCGCTGGGACCGACGACCGCCAGCACTTCACCCTTGTTCAGGCTGAAGTTGATCCCTCGCAATATCGGCTGTGTCGAACCGGGCGGGCCGACATACAGCTGCTCCAGGCGCACCGCGCCGGTGGGCGGCGGCAACGGCATGCGCAGGCGTTCGCGGGGATGCTGGGCCAGCAACTGGCTCAGACGCTGATAGCTCTGGCGGCCGGCATTGAATTGCTTCCACGAACCGATGGCGATTTCCACCGGCGCCAGGGCTCGTCCCAGCAGCAGCGACATGGCGATCATCATGCCCGCCGAAAGCTGGCCTTCGAGCACCAGCAACGCCCCCAGGCCCAGGGCCAGGGACTGCCCGGAGATACGTACGAAACGGGTTGTCGAGGTGATACGGGCACTGCGGTCGCTGGCATGGGCCTGGGCGGCAATGATGCGCTGCTGCAACAGGCTCCAGCGTTGGCGCAATGACCCGAGCATACCCAGGGCCTGGATGACCTCGGCATTGTGCAGCGTGCTGTTGACGTAAGCGGCCGACTGCACGCCCAGCCGGTTGGCTTCACCCAGGCGCCCCCGAGTCGCCAACTCACCCCACAACGCCAGACCGATGAGCACCAGCGCGAGCACCAGCGTCAACACACCGAACCAGGGATGGAAGATGAACGCCACCAACAGGAAAATCGGCAGCCACGGCGCATCGAGCAAGGCGATCAGGCCCTGGCCGGTAATCAATTGCCGCAGCGTGGCCAGATCCGTGAGCACCTGGGCCGGGTTGGCGTTGTGTTCGCGCAGGCTGCGGGCGAACGCGGCGTCGAAAATCCGCTCGCCCAAGGCCTCGTCCAACCCAGCGCTCATGCGGATCATCACCTCGCCGCGCACCCACTCGATCAGGGCACTGAACATGAACAGCCCCAGGGCGATCAGGGTCAGCATGAACAAGGTGGTTTCGTTGCGACTGGTCAGGACACGGTCATAGACCTGCATCATGTAGAGCGATGGCACCAGCACCAGCAGATTGATCACACCGCTGAACAGCGCCAGCGCCCAGAACACCTTGCGATAGCTCAACAAGGCGGCATCGATGTCATGACGCGGATCGAGTAGCAAAGCCATAGAGTGGCAACCCGCCAAAGGAATAGTCGGTCCAGGACGCAATCCATCGCGAGTTATTTGCCCGAAGGCGAGCACCACAGGCGCCCATTACTGACAACGCCGCCGCGAGTTAGTGCCGGTTCGACAGGTGGGGTTTCGAGGCGGGTGACAGGCGGATGCCAGACACCGGAGAAGCTGTTTCAGGCTTGAAACAGCAGGAAGGATCGAGACCCTGTCAGCACCTCGACAGGGCCCCTTGCAGCATGACTACGAACCCAGGGTAACCGCTCCCTTCACTGGGGAGTGCTGACGCGACGTCACCAGCCCGATGAAGGAAATGATCAGCGCCAGACCCAGGGTGGAACTCACTTCGCTACGGTGCTCGGGCGTGATCATCATGACCGCCAGAGCCGCCGAGATGAACGCGATCACCACCCAGGTCAACCAGGGAAACAGCCACATGCGAAAGGTCAGCTCAACGTTCTGGCGACGCAGCATCCGGCGCATGCGCAGTTGCGAGATAGCGATCACCAGATACACCAGCAAGGCGATGGCGCCGGAACTGGCGAGCAGAAACTGGAACAGCCCGGCGGGCATGAAATAGCTGAACAAGGTGATACCCGCCCCCAGCACAGTACTGGCGATCACGGCAGCCCTTGGCACGCCCGCCGACGATGTCACTTTCAACGATTTTGGTGCATCGCCACGTCGTGCGAGGGAATACAACATGCGCGAAGCAATGTAGATCGAGGAGTTCATGCAACTGGCCACTGCAATCAACACCACCGCATCCACCATGAACTTGGCGTGGGGAATGTTCATCAATTCCAGCGCACGCTGGTAGGAACCCACTGAAGCCAGGAGCGGATCGTTCCAGGGCACCACGGAAATGACCACGAAGATCGACAGCAGGTAGAACACGCCGATGCGCCAGATCACCGAGCGCGTTGCCTTGGCGATATTCTGGGCGGGGTTATCGGATTCCGCCGCCGCGATAGTCACGGCTTCTGTCCCGATGAAGCTGAACATGATGGTGATGAAGGCACCGACTACCGCCGACAAGCCATTGGGTGCGAAACCGCCATGCTCTTGCATCAGGCGACTCAGACCGCTGGCTTCCCGCTCGGGAATCCAGCCCATCAGGACCGCGAACCCCAGGGAAATGAAACCGATGATCGCCACGACCTTGGCCATGGCGAACCAGAATTCGAACTCACCGTACTTGGACACGCTGAACAGGTTGGTCACGGCCAGGGCAACAATCGATACCGAGGCGAAGAACCAGGCGTCGATGGAGGGAAACCATTGATTCAATACATGCCCGGCGGCCAGCGCCTCGATGGGTATCACCAGCACCCAGAACCACCAGTAGAGCCACCCGATGGTAAAGCCCGCCCAACGTCCGATGGCCTGGTCGGCGTAGGTGGAGAAAGAGCCGGTGTCCGGGCGGGCCACCGCCATTTCCCCGAGCATCCGCATCACCAGCACCACCAGCAGGCCGGAAAACAGATAGGCCAGCAGCACCGCCGGCCCCGCCGCCGCAATGGCATGCCCCGAGCCGACGAACAGACCGGCGCCGATAATCCCGGCGATGGACAACATGGTGACGTGTCGAGGCTTGAAGCCCTGTGCCAGATGGCCGTTCGAATCCTTGAAACTGGGGCTGGTCATTTTCTTATTCTCTTTTGTGATTGCTTGAAACGTACCGAGGCACCGACGCAGGGACGAAACCGTCCGCCACGTTACCCGCCTGACCGGTCGGTCGTGCTGCCTGTATGCGCTCTTTTTTTGCCTGATCTCGCCATTTCCGGCGTAGCATTTGGCCATGTGTGGGGCTGCCTCACCGCCATCGCGAGCAGGCGTGCTCCAACAGGTTATGTGAAAACGTTCAAGGCTTTAGTCGTGTCGCGCCCAAGGACTCGGCCATTCGCACCAGGTCCGCAAAAGACTTGGCATGCATTTTCTTCATTGCATGGGCTCGATGGATCTTCACGGTGATTTCGCTCAGGTTCATCTGCCCGGCAATCTGCTTGTTCATCAGGCCCTGGGCGGCGAACGCCATCACCTCTTTTTCGCGAGCGGTCAGTGTCTGGTAATGGGCGTGCAGGTCCGCCAATTGCTGCTCGGTTTCCCGACGCTTGATATCGGCCTGGAGCGCGGCGCTCACCGCATCCAACAGATCCTGTTCGCGGAACGGCTTGGCCAGGAAGTCCACGGCGCCAGCCTTCATCGCCTTGACGGACATTTCGATGTCACCGTGGCCGGTGATGAAAATAATGGGGATATTGGCGTCCGAGGCGGCCAATTGGTTCTGGAAATCCAGACCGCTGCTGCCTTGCAGCCGCACATCGAGAATCAGGCAACTGGCGCAGTCAGCCTTCGGTTGCCGGAGAAATTCCGCCGTGGAAGCAAACGTCTCGACGTGGTTCCCGACAGAGCGCAAGAGGTTACTCAGTGCATCGCGAATGGAGGCATCGTCATCCACCACGAACACAATGGAACCTTTGTTGCCCCGTTCATGGGATGAGACATTGCCGCTCATGCGCGATCCTCTTGGAATGGACAGGGAAAAAAGTGTAGCACAGGGGCCCGCCCGGAAAGCTTCATCCAAGACTACGCAATGAAGTAGGGCCGCAACGCCGCAATCAACGCCAACAATTCACCGGGACGATGGAACCAGGCGCTGACTTGCGCGCTGTAGCTTCTGCCACTGACGCACCAACTGCAGAAGTGCTCGCAGTTATTGGAAAACACGTGATAACGGTTTTCACCCAGCCTCGAGCGCGCCCGACGTGCCACCTCTTCGTTGGAATAGTTGCAGGGTTCCTGAAGGATCCAGACCGGCTTGCCGCTGGCGAAATGCTCAAGATCGATCACCTCGATCGGGCCCGACCTGAACGTACTGCTGAATCCCGAGTAATGGGCCACCTGTGCACCGCCCAGGTAGATCCCGTGGTGCAGGTAGAACCGCCGCGGGCTGACCAGGTGAGCGCCAATCGGCACCTGGTCTGCGGGCTGTTCGGGATTAACCGGTTTGAGTGAAACATCAGCCATGGAGGTCAAGTAATTCATGACAGGTACTCCGCAGTGCTTGCTACGGAATATATCGCCGGGTTCACCGCACTTCATTTGTACCTGCGCCTGTTTCGCATGATCGATTGATATGCGATTTTTAAACTTAAGTATTAAACAGGCATCCGGTACCTGTGGGAGCACATTCACCGTTGTGCGATAGGCAGCGTGAAGCGAACCGTGGCGCCGCGAGGTTGATTGGCGCCAGCACTCAGGCAGCCGCCGTGGGCCTCGATGATCGAGCGACAGATCGACAATCCCAACCCCAGGCCCGTGGGCTTGGTGGTGTAGAACGAGGTGAACACCAAATCGGTGCTTGGCGTCGCGAACCCAGGTCCCGAATCGCTGACGCTCACCAGGATACTGCCCTCCTCGCCTGGCATCGTACAGATGACCAGGTGCCGTTCGCCCTCGCCGACGCCAGCCATGGCTTCCAACGCGTTCATGATCAGGTTGAGCAGCACCTGTTGCAGCTCGACGCGGTCGCCCTCGATGAGGGGCAAACCTTCCATGAGTTGCACGTCGATGCGGGCGCCACTCTTGAGGATCTGACCCCGCGTGAACTCGATCATTTCAGCGATAGCTGCATTGATATCCACCGGCCCTTTTTCCGGCGGCGCCTTGCGAATATGGCCGCGAATCCGACCCAACACGTCCGCCGCCCGGTTGGCATCGTTGATTAGCCGGTCGAGCACCTGCCGGACCTCTTCGATTTCCGGCGGTTGGGCATTCAGCCAGCGCAACGCGGCGTTGGCATTGAGAATGGCCGCGGCAATCGGCTGGTTGACTTCATGGGCAATCGAAGCCACCAACTGGCCCATGGTCGCCACGCGGTTGGCATGGGCCAGTTCGGTTTGCACCTCGCGATACCGCCGTTCGCTCTCGCGGATTCTCTCTTCCGCCTGCCGGCGCTCGGTCAGATCCAGTACGAAAGCGACCCCTTCCCGGCTGCCGGCCTCGAACAGGGCCAAGCCCACGATGACCGGTAGGTGACTGCCGTCTTTCCTGAAATATTCCTTCTCATAGGGCCGGGCATGTCCGGTCAGCAGTGCCTGGGCCAGAGAGCGGTCGCTGAGTTCGCGGAACTCCGGCACCGTCAGGTCTCGCCAGCGCAGGCGGCCGCCGGCAAGGTCGGCGCGCTCGTAGCCCAACATGCGCAGGAATGCATCGTTGGCTTCGATGATGTCACCGTCGGCGCTCCAGACGAGGATCCCGATGATGTTGGCATCCACCAGGCGCCGAACCTTCGCTTCACGTTCGGCGACCTCGCGGTACAGCCGGGCGTTCTCCAGGGAAATGGCAGCCTGGGACGCCACCAGTTTCAGCACGGCGATCCGAGCCGGACTGAACACATGGGCGGCAAGATTGTTTTCAAGATAAAGCGCGCCCACCAGCTTGGCCTGGTTCATCAATGGCAGGCAGAGAATCGAACGGGCGCGCTGCTGACGGACATAGGGGTCCGTGGCGAACGCCTTTTCGGCCACGGCGTCATCAAGCACGACGCTCTCCCGGGTACGCAGGACATGGTAAAGAATCGACTCCGGCAGCCGCGCCGCGCTGATCGGCGTATCCCGCACTTGCGTTGCGTCGCCCCCCGAGCTCACCTGGGCGACGATCCGTGGTCCGCCGGCATCCGACAGGATCAACACCCCGCGCTCGGCACCGGCCTGTTCGATCGCCGTGCCCATGATGGTGTCGATGAGTCTGTCCAGCAGGATTTCCCCCGACACGGCCTGGGACACCTTCAGTACGGTCGCCAGGTCCAGGTGCTCGACCGGCGTCGTCATGGTGGTCGTCGGACCGAGCACCGGTTCCTCGGCCCTCAAGAACGGACACTCGTTCTCCAGCTGCCGTACCTTGCCGTCAGCGCCCCAACGCAGATAGCCATAACGGGCGTCCTGCATGTAGACGCGAGCGATCCTGGCAAAACCGCGCGCCGCGTAGAAACGAGAGGCGAGTTCATTGGCCAGCGCCTCGACATGAACAAAACCGCTCTGCCGGGCGCTATGCAAGGCTTCTTCATAGAGCATCTCAGCCTCGATGACCCGGCCCTCGACGCGAGCTATTTCAGCACCAACCAGAGCAGCGCGACAGGCGAAATTCTCGGGACATTGCTGCGCCCAGGTCTTGAGCCATTGGTGCGAAGCCGCCATTGCGCTCAAGTGCTGATCATGATCGCCCACCGGCAGGCCATCGCAGCGAGCAGCCCGTGCCAGCGCTCCATAAAAGTGATATTCGGCTTCTTCGCAGAAGGCCTGGCAGACCCAGAGCAACCCCTGGGCCCGAGTCGCTGCTTGCAGGGCCGCTTCAGGCTCACCGGCCAGGAAGCGCGCCTGCAACTTGCGAACCCAGTACAAGCATTCGGCCAGGACCAGATCCGGGTTGGCGGATAAATGCGCCTCGGTGGCCGACTCGTCAACCTCGCCGTCGTCCAGACGTCCAAAGGTGTGCGTCGTTCCCCGCAGCATACGGATCAGGGTCAATTGAGTGACGATGAAATCAGTCACCAACCCGAAGCGCACCTTCCTGGCATACGCCAGGCCGCGCTCGGCTTCCCCTTGAACATCGAGCAGAGGCTCGCCCGCCAGCAACAGGTCGGCGGTGAGGTTATTGCCCGCATAGGCGCCATAGGGCAGATCGCCGATCCGGTTCGCCGCCGCGAAGGAACGGCGTAACAAGTCGCGACATTGCGTCACCGGTTTCATCCAGCGCACGGCAAAACAGGAAAAACAAAGGTAGGTACTGGCCTCGAATCGTGTCAGGCCACGTTGTTCGACCAGGTCGCAACCGAGCTGGCCAAACCGGAACCCCATTTGGTAGTCGCCGAACCGCCGGCCGGCCACCCTGAAGAAATTGGCATAGAGCACACAGGAGGCATCGCAGTTACCCCGCTCCAGGCTCAGGTTGACCGCCTTGCAGATCAGCAAGTCCGCCAGGTTCGCGTCGCTCTGCAAGGCCGGTGCGAAAAGCTTGCCCAAGGCGTTGGCGGTCATGAGGGACGTCGGGTCCTCCATCAGCGGCAGATCGATGAGGTCTTCGATGGCCCGCCCGCCGAGCAACGAGCCGATGCGCTCGTATTCCTCGCGCACTTGGACGTCGCTCGGATGAGCCGACCACTCGATGCCCACGTGTCGCAGGTAATCCAGGCAAACCGCCACCGCGCCGTCGCTACGGTCCTGCAGCAGGTAGACATCCATCAACAGACAGGCAACGCTGGCCCGTTCGATCACGGTTTCGGCGCGATCCGCCAATACCGTCAGGCACTGGTCGGCGACGCTGAGCTGGCCGGTCAGGAGTTCGCACTCGGCCCGACTCAAGGCCAGCGCGAAGATCAGCCCATGCCGGCGGGTCCAGCAATCGTCGTCCAGCAAACGCATCCCGGCGGCAAGGTAGCTGAGCGCCGAAGCATAGGCCGTCGACGCCTTCGCCCGCTGGCCGGCAATCAGATTGAAGTGCGCCAGTTGCTCACGCTCGTCCGGGTCGCTGATCAAGGCGGCGCCGCGATTGAGCTGGCCGACGATTTCGAAGATCGCCTCCTCCCGCGCCTGCTCGGGCGTCTGCGCGGCGAGCAGGCGCCCGATACGCAGATGAGCCTCGGCGCGATCGTCCATGGGTATCAGCGAATAAGCCGCCTCATGGATACGGTCATGGACGAAGCGGTAGGTACCGTCCAACCGCTCGATCATTTCCTGGCGGATCGCCTCCCATAGCACCGCCTTGACCTCGGTCTTGAGGAGACCCAGCACCTTCGAAAGCGTTTTGGAACTGGCGACGTTTCCCAGGCACGCCAACTGCTGCAGGGCCTGTTGCGTCCGCGGCGGCAAGCGTACAAGTTTGCCGACCATCAGGTCGACGATGTTGTCGGTATAGCCCTTGGCGTGGATCCGATCCGGGTCCCACCACCATTGCCGAGCCCCATGATCGAAGGTCAGCAGTCGTTCCTCGGCGAGGGCCTGCAAGAACTGGATGACGAAGAACGGGTTGCCCGCGGTTTTATCCAGCACCAGCTGCGCCAGGGGTTCGATGCGGGCGAGGTCGTCGTGGAGCGCCTCGGCAATCAGTTGTTCGACATGCACCTTCGCCAGGGGCTTGAGGATGATTTCGCTGACCTTCCCTCCCGCGCTCCGGATGGCCCTGAGCTTGGAGGCCAACGGGTGACTGACGTCCACCTCGTTGCTGCGGTAGGCGCCGACCAGCATCAGGTGCCGCACGTCGGTGCTGGTCAACAGGTCTTCCAGCAGGTCGAGGGTCGCGGCGTCGAGCCATTGCAGGTCGTCGAGGAACAAGGCCAGCGGATGGTCTTCACGGGCGAACACGCCGATGAAACGGCGGAACACCAGCAGGAAGCGACGTTGCTCCTGTTGCGGGTCGAGTACCGGCACCACCGGCGGCTCGCCGATGATAAGTTTGAGCTCGGGAATAAGGTCGGTCATGAGCCGTGCGTTGGCGTCCAGCGCATGGAGCAGGGCCTCGCGCCAGCTCGCCAATTCTGTGTCACTTTTGCCCAGCAGGGTGCGAACCAGGCTCTGGAAGGCCTGTACCAGCGTCGAATACGGAACATCGCGGCGGTATTGATCGAACTTGCCACTGGCGAAGAGCCCGCGCGGCGGCACCAGCGATTTGTGCAGTTCGTTGACCACCGAAGACTTGCCGATGCCCGAATAACCGCTGACCAACACCAGCTCCGGTGCGCTGCTGTTGACGATCCGGGAAAACGCGCCGACCAGGGCCTCCACTTCCTGCTCACGGCCGTAGAGCTTTTCGGGGATCAGCAACCGGTCCGAGGTGCCCTGTTCGGCCAAGGCAAAGTCATTGATCTCGCAACGCTGCTGCCAGTCCTCCAGGCATCGGCGCAGATCATGCTCGACACTGGCGGCCGTCTGGTAGCGTTCCTCGGCGGTCTTGGCGAGCAGCTTCATGACCAGGCGTGACAGCACATCGGGCACGGTCCCGATCCGCTCGCGGGGCGACAGGGCCTTCTTGGCAATGTGGCAGTGCACCCACTCGATCGGGTCCGCCGCGTTGTACGGCAACGAGCCGGTCAGCATCTGGTAAAGCGTGACGCCGAAAGAATAAAGGTCGCTGCGTGAATCGATCGAGCGGTTCATCCTGCCGGTCTGCTCGGGCGCCATATAGGCGAGCGTGCCGGCCAGCGTCTCCGGCGCCTGGCGTTCCCGTGGCAACCGTGAAGCGAGGCCGAAACCGGTGAGCCGGGCCTGACCATCGCAACAATTCACCAGGATATGGCTGGGCTTGATGTCCTTGTGAACGAGACCGCTCTGATGCAGCTTGCCCAAGGCCACCGCGATGCTCACTGCAAGGCGCAGGAACGTGGCCGTTTCCATCGGCGCGATCAGTAACTGCGAAAGTGGGACGCCGCCGGGGTCCTCAAGCACCAACTGCACCTGGCCGCCTTCGCGCAACATTGCCACCGGCCGTACCGACCAGCTGCCGTCCAGTTCGTCCTTGAGGCCGAACTCGTGAGCCAGACGCCCGAGGCAGCCGGGGCGTGGTTGCTCGCCGGCAGGTCGGGCAACCAGGACCGGTCCCTGCCCGTCGGCACCCGAACGGGTTTGCCGACAGAAGATACGCTCGCCATCGTCCCAGAGTATTTGCATGTTGTTTCCACCGGTACGGTCGTGTGACCGCCTTGTAGATTATCCTTTGGTCAAAGCCCTTCCCAGCGATTTTATTGGGCGACCTCGAGCCCGAATCTTAGGTCTTAACAGGTTATACGCAGGTATACTTTTGCCTCTCGCGAGAGCGCGTATGGTGTAGTCACGACAGGCGCTGCCACGAGCGACCCCTATGCCAGGTACCCATATCCGCAAAACCAAGACCATTGCTGTCGTCGATGATGACGAATCCGTTCGGGCGGCCCTCAAGAGCTTGTTGCGGTCCAGCGGATATGAAGTGCTCACCTACTGCAACGCCTTGGAATTCCTCGACACACATTCTCCCGCCGTGACCCACTGCCTGGTGTCCGATGTGCAGATGCCGGGAATGAGCGGCGTGGAGCTGCATGAACATTTGGGTGCGATGGGCCTGCGCATCCCCACCATTCTCATCACCGCCTACCCGGGCAAAGTGGCTCACCTGGGCGCCGACACGCCAGGACTGGTCGCGTGCCTGCCCAAACCCTGTGACGCCGAACGGCTGTTGCGCTGCATCGAAACCGCCCTGGCCCAGGAACCTTGAGGCACTGTTTTTTCAGCCCCTCATACCTTCGTATAAATCCCCGCCACTGATGTATGGCTGCGCTGAACCGATGTAGAAGTGCGTACGAAAGGTCCCGCTCTTATCCTGAACCCATCGCCGAAACTGATGGGGAACGGGCTATGTCAGGCTGTTTCGAACGACCCCAGCGAGCCTGGAAAACCTTCAACCTGGTCATCATGGGCGTATTCTCCCTGGCCGGCTGCATGGTCGGACCCGACTTCACGGCTCCTGCAAGCGGTCTCGACGCGCTGCAACTGGCACCTCGGGCAGAACAGGTCAGTGCGATCCCCACATCCGACTCCTCGGTACCGGCCCACTGGTGGGCGTTATTCAACGACCCGACGCTGATCCAACTGCAATCGCGGGCGCAGAGCGGCAACCTCGATATTCAGATGGCTTCCGAGCGCATTGAGCAAAGCCGGGCGCAGTTGGGCATCGTAGCGTCACAACTACTGCCCACCGTGGGCGCCGAAGCCAGCTACACCCGTGAAGCCCTCAGCGAAAACGGCAAGTTTGCAGCGTTGGGCGCCCCCACGGCGCCGCAGAATTTCTGGCAATTCGGCTTTGACGCCAGTTGGGAGATCGACTTGTGGGGCCGCGCCCGACGTGAGCGCGAGGGCGCTGCCGCGGGCCTGGAAGCAACGGTGTATGACCGCGAAGCCGCACGGGTGGCGTTGTCGGCGGAGGTGGCGCGAACTTACCTGCAATTGCGCGGCACCCAGGCGCAACTGGACATTGCCCGACAAAATCTGGCGGTTGCCGAGCGCACCCTGGGCTTGGCCGAAAGTCGTGAACGCAACGGCGTGGCGACACGCTTCGAAACCGCCTCCGCTCGCGCACAACTGGCGACGGTCAAGGCCCTGCTGCCCGATTTGTCCCAGCGTCGCAACACCCGGATGAACGCGCTGGCATTGCTGCTGGGCGAACAGCCCCGTGCGCTCGACGCTCAACTGCGTGAAGTCCTGCCCTTGCCTTCGCTGCCCACTCGCGTGCCGCTCGGTGTCCCGTCCGAACTGGCACGCCGGCGTCCGGACATCCTGCGAGCCGAAGCACAACTGCATGCCGCCACGGCCGCCATCGGCGTTGCCAAGGCCGATTTTTACCCGCGCATCGGCCTGAAGGGACGCGTCGGTGTGGAGGCTTTCAACAGCGGCGACCTGAGCAGTTGGGATTCGCGTTTCTTTTCCATCGGCCCGACGGTTTACCTGCCGATTTTTCAGGGCGGTCGTTTGACCCAGCGCCTGGCCCTCAATGAGTCCCGGCAAAAGACCGCCGCGCTGGTCTATCGGCAAACGGTGCTGAGCGCCTGGCATGAAGTGGACAATGCCCTGGACGCCTGGGCCGCCCGACAGCGCGAGCATGAAGAATTGCAGGTGTCCTACGAACAGAATCAGCTGGCCCTGCGCGCGGCCGAGCGCGGCTACCAGCAAGGGGCAGCGGACTATCTGAGCGTGCTCACCGCCCAGCGCAACCTGTTGGCCAGCCAGACCCTTCTCAACAACAGTGCGACCGATGCCACGCTCACTGTGGTCAACCTCTACAAGTCCCTGGGTGGTGGCTGGGATCCGGAGATCCGGCGATGAACGTCGTCGCCGTGTCGCCAGCCGATGCAGCCGACCGTGTAGCGCCTCAGGCCCGGTCTGCGATCCGCCCACTGGTGGGCCTGCTCGGCATCTTCCTTGCGGCTATGATGGCGGGCTTGAACACCCGGGTCGGCGCCCTCGCGGCGGCGGATATCCGGGGCGCCATGGGGCTGGGTTTCGACGATGGCTCCTGGCTCAGCACCGCGTACAATGCCGGAGAGCTGATCGCCATGCCCTTTTCGGCCTGGTTCGCTATCACGCTCTCGGTGCGTCGCCTGGAACTGTGGATGCTCGCCGGTTGCAGTCTGCTCGCCTTGATCTTGCCCTTCATCCACATGCTGGAGCTGCTGCTGACGTTGCGCTTCGTACAGGGCATCGCCTGCGGCACGACCATTCCATTGCTGATGATGGCGGCATTGAAATTCCTGCCGCCGCCCATACGCCTTTACGGGCTGGCGCTGTATGCGATGACCGCAACGTTTGCCCCCAACCTGTCTATCTGGCTGGCCGGATACTGGACCGATGGGCTGCAGGATTGGCGCTGGGTCTATTGGCAAATCATCCCTCTTGCAACGCTGGCCGCCGGCTTGATCGCCTGGGGGCTGGAGCGGGAACCGATCCAGACACCACGTTTTAAGCAGGCAAATTGGACAGGCCTGTTTTTCGGGGTACCGGCGCTCGGCCTGATCACCGTCGCGCTGGATCAGGGCGTGCGGCTGGACTGGTTCCACTCGCCCTTGATCGCTTCGTCCCTGGTGGCGGGCCTGGCCCTGCTGGCGATCTATCTGCTGACCGAGTGGTATCACCCCACGCCGTTCATCAAGTTGCAGATTCTGAGACGCCGTAACCTGGGGCTGGGCTGCATCCTGTTCGTCTCGCTTTTGGTGGTGCTGATGTCCAGCTCGCTGTTGCCCGCCAGCTACCTCGCTCCGCTGCAGAACTACCGCCCTTTGCAGATGGCCTCCATCGGACTGATCGTGGCGCTGCCGCAGTTGCTGCTGGGGCCGTTGGTGGCACTGTTGCTCTACCGCAAATGGGTCGATGCGCGCCATGTGTTTTCGCTTGGTCTGGTGCTGATCGCCCTGGCGTGCCTTGGCGGTGCGCAGTTGACCGCCGACTGGAACCGCGACCAGTTCGTCATGGTGCAGACGCTACAGGCCTTCGGGCAGCCGATGGCCGTGGTGTCGATGCTGTTCCTGATCACCAGCGTGGTGCAGCCCCCCGAAGGCCCTTATGTGTCGGGCACCATCAACACCCTGCGCGCCTTCGGCTCGCTGCTCGGCGCAGCACTGGTCGGGCAGCTGATGACCATACGAGGCCGCTTCCAGGCAGAGATGTTGCTCGATCACGCGGCTCTGGCATCCGTACCCACGCCAGCAGGGCTGGCGGGCATCGTCAGCCAACAAGCGCTGGTGCTGTCCATTGCCGATGCCTATCGCGTGCTCGGCCTGCTCGCGCTGCTCCTGATCCCCCTCGTGCTGCGCCTGGCCTACATCCCAGCGCCCACGCCGCACGCGCCCTCCTCGTCCTCCCATGGGTGACCATCATGGCCTTACCGAAGAAAGCCCAGATCATCAGTGCCGTGCTGCTCGCAGTGGGCATCGGCGCCGTCGTCTATTTCAATCGCCCCGAATCCAGCGCGGCGGTCCAGTCCACGGACGATGCCTACGTCCTGGCGGACTTCACCACCGTAGCGCCGCAGGTGTCGGGCACGGTGCAGAACGTGCTGGTGGAAGATAACCAGCGAGTGCAGCAAGGCGACCTGCTCGCAACCCTCGATGATCGGGATTTCGTGGCGGCGGTGAACGCGGCGAAAGCCCAGGTCGCCAGCGCCCGGGCCAGCATCGCCAGCCTGCGAGCCCACCTCATCCAACAGAACACCGCCATCCGCCAGGCCCAGGCGGTGGTGGCCGCGGACGAGGCCGCGCTCAAGTTGGCCATGGTCAATCAGGCGCGCTATCGCAACCTCGCTGCCGACGGTTCAGGCACGGTGCAGGCTCGGCAACAGGCCGAAGCGCAGTTGAGCGTACAACTGGCCGGACGGGACCGGAGTCAGGCGGGTTTGCAAGCGGCCAGGCAGCACGTGGACATTCTCAAGGCCGATCTGGAAAAAGCCCAGGCGGGCCTGGCCCACGCCGAGGCCGCCCAAGCCATTGCCGAGCTGAAGCTCTCCTATACCCGCATCACGGCACCGATCAGCGGCACCGTCGGACAGAAAGCCGTGCGTGTCGGCGCGTTCGTCAACACCGGCAGCCCCTTGCTGGCGATCGTTCCCCTCGACGCGGTCTACGTCACCGCCAATTTCCGCGAAACCCAACTGGCGCGCGTAGCTGCCGGCCAACCCGTGAACATCGACGTCGACGCCCTGCCGGGTGCCACGTTCAAAGGCACCGTTCAAAGCCTCGGCCCGGCCAGCGGCGTAAGCTATTCCGCCATCGCTCCACACAACGCCACGGGCAACTTCACCAAGATCGTCCAGCGCCTGCCGGTGCGCATTCGCCTCGATGCTGATCAGCCGATGATGGAACGACTTCGGGTGGGCATGTCGGTAACGCCGCGGATTCGGGTGGGGGGATAACGACAGCAGGGCTTGCCCGCGATGGCATCCGTCCGTTGGATATTGATGCAAACTGACCCAACCGGCCCCTCCAAAGACTTAAGCAAATAACCCAAAGTTATTTGTTTTATGTTTTTTAGATCACTTAGATTAAACCTTAAGCCTGAGGGCTCTCACACCCAGCGAACTCATCCATAGGCCACCGTCATGCAGCTCCTTACCCTACCCCCATCTCCCGGCCTGGCCACTTCAATACGTGCAACGGCCCAGGTCTTCGAAGACGCATCGTCTCGTGCCCTGCTGGCCCATTTGCAACAAGTGGCGCCCAGCGATGCCAGCGTGCTGATTATCGGCCAGACCGGTACCGGAAAGGAATTGGTGGCGCGGCATGTGCACAACCTCAGCGCTCGCCGCGACAAACCGTTCATCGCGGTGAACTGCGGGGCGTTTTCCGAGACGCTGGTAGAGGCTGAGTTGTTCGGCCACGAGAAAGGCGCTTTCACAGGTGCGCTGACGGCCAAGGCTGGCTGGTTCGAGGAAGCCGACGGCGGCACGTTGTTCCTGGATGAAATCGGTGATTTGCCCCTGCCGATCCAGGTCAAACTGCTCAGGGTGTTGCAGGAACGTGAAGTGGTGCGACTGGGCTCGCGCAAGAGCATCAGGATCAACGTCCGCGTGCTGGCCGCCACCAACGTGCAACTGGAAAAAGCCATCAATGCCGGGCACTTTCGCGAAGACCTCTATTACCGTCTCAATGTGGTCAGCCTGGTGCTCAAGCCTCTTCGCGAGCGGCCCGGCGACATCCTGCCGCTGATCCGTCATTTCATCGCCGAATACAGCCGCAGGCTCGGCCACGGCGAAGTCACGCTGGATGCCCAGGCACAACGCAAATTGCTTGACTACTCCTGGCCGGGCAACATCCGCGAGCTGGAAAACGTCATCCATCACACCTTGCTGATCTGCCGCAACAACGTGATTGGCGTACAGGACCTGCACCTGTCCAACTTGCGCATCGACCGTCAACAGGATCCGCAATCCTGCGTCCCCCAGAACGCCGACGCCTTGCTGCAAAAAGCCTTCGAGCAGTTGCTCGAACGGGAGGACGGCGACTTGTATGAAAAAGTCGAGGCGCAGTTGCTGCGCGCCGCTTATCGCTACGCCAACTTCAACCAGGTGCACACCGCCAGCCTGCTGGGCCTGAGCCGCAATGTCACCCGCACGCTGCTGATCAGGATCGGCGAGCTGGTGGTGAACAAACGTCGGCCCGCGTTGAGCACACGGGACGGCCAGGTCATCAATCTTTCAACCTAGTCGCCACAGGGTTTAACCGCCCACCGCAACATTCTTCGCCCCCAGGTAAAAATCCTGGAGATCACCCCGGGCCGCCAGTTGCCCGGCGCTGCCCTCACTGACCACGCGACCGCTTTCCAACACATACCCGTAGTGGGCGTATCGCAGTGCAATGTTGATGTTCTGCTCGGCGATCAGGAAGCTGACGCCGTCGTGCCGATTGAGTTGGCGAACGATGTCGAAGATTTCCTCGACGATCTGCGGCGCCAAGCCCATCGACGGTTCGTCCAGCAATACCAAATGCGGCCGGGCCATCAGCGCACGGCCAATGGCGATCATCTGTTGTTCTCCCCCGGAGGTGTAGCCGGCCAGGCTCTTGCGCCGCAGTTTCAGGCGAGGGAAATACCCATAGACCACTTCCAGATCGGCCAATAGCTGACGCCGCGAAACCTGCCGTGCAAAGGCGCCAGTCAACAGGTTTTCCTCCACGGTCAACTGGGCGAAGCAGTGCCGGCCCTCCAGCACTTGCACCAACCCCCCGGCCGCCAAGGTATGGGGCGCACTGCGAGTAGCCTCCCTTCCCTGATAGAAAACCCGTCCCCTGACCACTTCACCCCGCTCGGCCCGAACGAGATTGGACGCCGCTTTTAACGTGGTGCTTTTGCCCGCGCCGTTGGCCCCCAACAGCACCACGACCTGCCCCCTCGCCACCTCCAGCGAAACGCCGCGTACAGCCAGGATTGTCTGCTCGTAGAGAACCTCGATATCGTCGATTTGCAGGATCGGCACATCCGTCATGCTGTCTCGCCTCTTAAGAGGGCGACCGGGACGCTTTCGCGCCCGGTTCACCCGGATGCCTCAGGATTCCCGGGTGCAGTCGCGCGGGACAATGCCTTTTTCCCGGGCGTACTGGTGGGAGGACGCTTCGATGATCGGTCGCAACAATGCGCGGTCGGCCTGTACCCAATCGCTGATCAGTTTCCACTGCGTGCCGTCCCATTGCTGGAAGCGCACCGCGCCACCGCCTTCATGGTCCGAGCATGATAACTGCAGCGGCTGCACCAGCCCCAAGGCGCCGAGCTCCTTGAGCCGGGCATCCTCGAGCTTGAGATGTTCGAAGCCCCAACGCACCTGCTCCCCGGTCAGCGGCTGTTTGCCGAACTTCTGCTGGGCAATGCGCACGGCTTCGACGTTGAGGATGCCGTTGACCACGCCGAGGTTGTAATACACGGTACCAAAGCGCTTGGGATCGGCCAGGTCGCCCTTGCCGGCATCGACCACCTGCTGCTTGATGCCTTGCAATACCGGGAAATCGGTGCCCGAAGGATGGGTGGTGATCGCGATGAATCCCTTGGCCGCCGCACCGGCCGGCGCGGCATCATCCTCGGAATTGCTCCAGATGTTGCCGATGATATGGTCTGCCGGGAAGCCGACTTTCTGTGCAGTCTTCAACGCCACCGGGTTCATTACGCCCCACCCTCGCAGGATGACCCAATCGGGTTTCTCCCGCCGGATATTCAACCATTGGGATTGCTGCTCGTTGCCCGGATGCGGGACCTCCAGCAAGGTCAGTGTGAAGCCGTACTTGTCGGCCAGGGTCTGCAGGACTTCATTGGTTTCCTTGCCATAGGGCGACCCATGATACAGGGTGACGATCTTCTGGCCCTTGAGCTTTTCCAGTCCGCCGGCGCGCTGGCCGATGTAGTTGATGATCGCCGACACCTCGGAATACGGGTTCAGTTGCAACGGGAAGACATAGGGAAACACGCTGCCGTCGGTGGAGTCGGTGCGACCGTGGTTGATGGTGATCAGCGGCAACTTGTCGGCCGTCGAACGCTCCAGCGTGGCGTAGGCGATACCTACCGACAACGGATTGGTGGCCGCTGCGGGGGCGCCGTTCAAACCTTTCTTCAGGCGCTCATAGCACTCGACGCCTTTTTCCACCACGTACTCGGTCTCGCACTCGCTCCAGGTCAGCTTGATGCCATTCACACCGCCATTGGCGTTGACGTACTTGAGATAGTCGATGAAACCACCGAAGAACCCCGTCCCGCCAGCTGCATAAGGGCCGACGCGATAGCTTTGCAAGGGGAAATACTGTTCATTGTCCGCCTGGACAGTAAAGGCTGCGACGGTCAGGCTGACCGCCAGCGCCAGACGGCTGGCGAATGATCGTTTAAACATCGGGTTTTTCCTTGTTCTGAAACCAGTGATAAGCCAACGCAATGGAAGTGCAACGCCGCATCGTGCGGTTCGCCCAGTAGCGCAGTGGCCATTGCCGTGCGCGCTCGCGAAATGTCTGCCAGAGGCGCGCCAGGCCCTCTGGCTCCTTGATCAGGAACAGAATGATCAGTGCGCCGAAAATGATCTTCTGCAGGTTCTCCACCTGGCCGGCGTCGAGTACCCCACCGGGCAGCAGGGACACCAGGTTCGAAAGCAGCACCGGAAACAGCACGATGAAAGCCGCCCCGAGGAAATTGCCCAGCAGACTGCCCAGGCCACCGATAATGATGATGAAGAGGATCTGGAACGACCGATTGAGATCGAAGCCATGGGGCTCCACCGTGCCCAGATAGGTAAAGGCCCACAGAGCGCCGGCCACACCGAGGAAAAAACCACTGATGGCGAAGGCCAGCAACTTGGTTTTCGCCAGCGGGATGCCGATGACCTCAGCCGCTGTGTCCATGTCGCGCACCGCCATCCAGTTGCGCCCCAACTCGCTGCGCACCAGATTCTTGCCCAGCCAGCACAACGCGGTGACCACCGTGAGCGTCAGCAGATAGCGCCCCACCGGCGAATCCAGGTTCACGCCGGCGATGTCCAGGCGCGGCGCACTGATCACGCCCGAAGCGCTGTCGTTTGAAAACCAGCTGAACCGGGTCAGCGTCCAAGTCACGAAGAACTGCGTCGCCAACGTGGACACCAGCAGATAGAAGCCCTTGATGCGCAGGCTTGGAAGGCCGGACAACAGCGACACCAGCGCCGCCGCCAGTCCGCCCAGGGTGATGCTGAGCAGCAGCGGCAACGCGGCAACCCGCACTTCGAGGTTGTAGGTGGCAAAAGCGCCCACCGCCATGAACGATGCCGAGCCGAGGGATAACTGCCCGGCATAACCGGTCAACAGATTCAGGCCCAATCCGGCTAGGGACAGCACCAGGAACGGGATCAGAATCGCACTGAACCAATAGTCGTTGCCCAGCCATGGGATCACGAAAAACGCCGCCACCCCTAGCGCCGTAAAGCCGTAGCGGTGCTGGCGCAGGGCGGAGATACGACGATCCTGAGCATGACGCGTAGTGAACTGATCCGCTTCACGATAAAACATGCCGGTCTCCCGAGTGGCTTGTACGATTGATTGAATGAGCCGAGGTCACTAGACGCGTTCGATGGCGCGCTCGCCAAACAGCCCTGCCGGACGCACCAGCAAAAACAGCAGTGCCAAGCCGTAGGGAAACCAGTTCTCGATACCACTGCCGATGACGGGGCCGAGATAGACCTCCGCCAGCTTCTCAGACGCGCCGATGATCAACCCGCCGACAATCGCCCCGCTGATGGAGGTGAAACCGCCGATAATCAGCACCGGCAATGCCTTGAGCACCACCAGCGACAGCGAGAACTGCACCCCCAGGCGTGCCCCCCAGAGCAAGCCGGCCACCAGCCCGACAAACCCCGCCACCGCCCATACCACCACCCACACCCGCTCCAAGCGGATGCCTACGGCCAGCGCCGCCAATGGATCATCGGCCACGGCGCGCAACGACAGTCCAAGCCGGGTCTTGTTGAACAGCCAGGACAACAGCAGTACCAGCGCAGCGGCCGTCAGTGCAGCAAAAATGTCGAACTGCGACAGCAGCATTCCGCCCAGTTCCAGCGGCTCGTCACTGATGCCCAGCTCCAGGCCGTGGACCTGGGCGCCCCACAGCGCCTGGGCGAAACCTTCGATCATGTAGGAAAGCCCCAGCGTTGCCATGAACAGGGTAATAGGTGAACGGTTGACCAACGGACGCAACACCATGCGCTCCACCGCCACGGCAATCAGCACCATCGCGGCAAGGCTGATGGCGAACGCCAGCCAGAACGGCACCCCGCGCTCAAGCAGGCTGACGAAGGTCAATGCCGAGAACAACACCATCGCCCCCTGGGCGAAATTGAACACACCCGAGGCTTTGTAGATCAGCACGAAACCAATGGCGACCAGGGCGTACATCACGCCGGCCAACAGTCCGCCTATCAATACTTCAAAGAAAAATGCCATGCCTGTTCCTGTTTTGCGGGCGCAACTTGCCTGCCTTCCCGGAGGGAAAAACGCGAATAATCGGGATCAGTGGCGGGTGCCGAGGTAGGCCGCAATGACCTCTGGATTTCGCCGTACCGCTTCGGGCGGGCCATCGCCAATCTTGCGACCGTAATCCAGCACCACCACATGGTTGCTGATGCCCATGACGACGCCGATGTCGTGCTCGATCAACACCACGGTGGTGTCCAGTTCGCGATTGACGTCCACGATGGAGCGGCTCATCTGCTGCTTCTCCTCGGCATTCATCCCGGCCATGGGTTCGTCCAGCAACAACAGTCGAGGCTCCGCCGCGAGGGCACGGGCCAGCTCCACCCGCTTCTGCAGGCCGTAGGGCAACTTGCCCACCAGCACGTCGCGCCAGGGCTGCAAGTGCAAGAATGCAATGACCCGTTCGGCGGCTTCGCGCTGACGGTCATCATCCCCCCGGGCCCGACCGATTTGCAGGGCTTGCTCGATCCAGCTGCTGCGGCGCTTGAGGTTGCGTCCGGTCAGCACGTTATCGAGCACGCTCATGCCCTTGAACAGCGCGATGTTCTGAAAGGTGCGAGCAATGCCGCCCACTGCGACGTCCCGGGCACGCATCCGGCGCCGCTCCTGCCGGTCGAAACGAATACGCCCCTCCTGCGGTTGGTACACGCCGCTGATGACATTCAACAGCGAGCTCTTGCCCGCACCGTTGGGGCCGATCAAGGCGCAAATCTCACCCGTCGCGACCGCAAAGCTGATATCCGTGATGGCCTTGACGCCTTTGAATGACAGCGAAATGTTGTCCAGTTCCAACAAATGGGCGGTGGGCTGTGTCATGGGCATTTCCTCTCAGGCAGGTAGCGACTGGCGCTCGAACCGGGCTACTTTGCCTTGCTCCAGCTCACGTACCAGCGGCAGGACCTTGCGGCCGAAGTATTCGACTTCTTCCTGAAAGTGCAGGAAGCCCGCCAGTATCAGGTCGACACCCACGGCCTTGAGCGCCACGATGCGTTCGGCGATCTGCTGAGGCGTGCCAATCAGGTTGGTCTTGAAGCCGTCGTTGTACTGCACCAGGTCTTCGAAGCTGGACTTGGCCCAGTTGCCCTCGCCCTCCGGGCTCGACTTGCCAGCCTGTTTCGCCGCGTCACCAAAGGCGTTGACGGCTTCGGGGTCGGCCTGATCGATGATCTGCGCCAGGACCGCACGAGCTTCTTCTTCCGTATCGCGGGCAATGACAAAGGCGTTGATGCCAACCTTGACCTTATGATTGTTGGCCGCCGCTTTCGCCCGGATATCATCGACCTGGGCCTTGACGCCTTCGACGGTATTGCCATTGGTGAAGTACCAGTCGGATACGCGAGCGGCCATGTCCCGGGCCACACGGGAACTGCCGCCCTGGAAGATTTCCGGGTGCTGTTGCAACGGTTTGGGTTTGAGGGTGTAGTCGTGGAAGCGGTAGAAGTCGCCGCGGAAAGTGAAGTTGTCGGTGGTCCAGATGCCCTTGAGCGCGGTGATGAATTCTTCGGAGCGGCGATAACGCTCATCATGCTCCAGCCACGGTTCGCCAATGGCCGTGAACTCCCCCTTGAACCACCCCGAGACGATGTTGACCGCCACGCGGCCACCCGTCAGTTGATCGATGGTTGCGATCTGCTTGGCCAGCACCGACGGTGTCCATGGTCCCGGCAACACCGCCGCGATGACCTTCAGGCGCGTGGTGGCGGCCAGCAAAGCGTGACTGAACGCCACCGATTCATGCTGGTACTCAGCACCGTAGCCGGCGGTAAAGCGGACCTGCGACAGGGCATAGTCGAAGCCCGCCGCCTCGGCGATCTGCGCCAGTTTGCGGTTGTAGTCAATGCCCCAATCGGTGCGCTGGGCAATCTTGCTGACCACCAGCCCGCCGCTGACGTTTGGCACCCAGTAGGCAAATTTGATCGTGTCCTGGCTCATTGCATATGCCCCGTGGCTCGTTGAAAAGTAAGTGGATCAAGCGGCGCTGGCGTTGCGCCGAGGGTCCGGGAAAAGGCTTTGCAGCGCCGACTCGACCGCGCGCTCGATGCGCTCCAAGACCTGGGCGCTGGAAATCCGGTAATCGGTGAAATCACTTTCGCTGGCGTAGACACCCACCGGCAGGCTCAGGGCCTGGAAGAATCCGAACAGCGGTCGCAGCTGGTGATCGATCACCAGGGCATGGCGTTCGGAGCCGCCTGTGGCGGCCAGCAGCACCGGCACGTCCTTGAGGGCGTCGTGATGCACAAAATCGAACAGGTGCTTGAACAGGCCGGTGTAGGACGCCCGATAAACCGGGGTGGCGGCAATCAGCAGGTCGGCGGTTTCGATGGCACGCAGGGACTGTTCCACGGCGGCAGGCAGTGCATGACGATGCAAGGTTCCGCCGAGTTGAGCACCGACCTGGGATAACTCGATCACCTGTACGTCGATCGGCACTTGCTGCCCGAGCCGCGCCACCAATGTCTTGAGCAGCACCAGCGTTCGCGAGGGTTGCTGCACGCTGCCTGACACCGCTACCACTTTGAGTTGCTTGCTCATCTCTCGCCCCATTCGATAGACGTCACGTCGGCGTCCGCACCAGGGGTAGAGCAGCAACCGTGCCACCTGAATATTTCCTTTGAATCCAATGAGTTACCGATTTTCATCGACGAACGATGTTGTCGTGCAACAAACAGGCTGTTGGTCCACTGTTGCCTGGGCAACACCTCGCGGATCGGCCTTCGCGGCCGCGACTGTTGCGCGCCACACAGTGACGCAACACATTGTCCGCAGGACGACAGCGCCTGCTTCGTAAAAACCGGCGCAGGCTCAGGTTTCATGGGCGTTTCGCCGCGGGCATGCTCCGTGCAACGACAGCCTGGACTGGCAGGCACACATTCCTGCCCATCCTCTCGTCACTCAGGAGCAGCATCCATGACCGCACAGCAACAACACCTGCCGCCAATCCTTTCCACCGGCACCGACTACGAAACCCTGGCCGAGCGTTTCCGTCCCCTCTTCGCCCGCATTCAGGCCGGTGCGCTGGAGCGTGAACAGAGCCGCAGCCTGCCCTTCGAGCAAGTGAAGTGGCTGAAGGAAGCCGGCTTCGGCGCCGTGCGTGTGCCGGTTGAATACGGAGGCGCTGGCGCCTCGCTACCGCAGTTGCTGCAACTGCTGATCGAACTGGCCGAAGCCGACTCCAACCTGCCCCAGGCCCTGCGCGGTCACTTCGCCTTTGTCGAGGATCGACTCAATGCTCACGCCACGCATCCGCAGGACGTCTGGTTCAAACGTTTCGTAGAGGGAGAACTGGTGGGCAATGCCTGGACCGAAATCGGCTCGGTGAAGATCGGCGAAGTCGGAACGCGAGTATCCCGTCAAGGCGAGCAATGGGTGGTCAATGGCACCAAGTACTACAGCACCGGCAGCATCTTCGCCGACTGGATCGACCTGTATGCCCAACGTGACGACAACGGCACCGATGTGATCGCCGCCGTCAACGTGCATCAGCCGGGCGTCCGGCAAAGCGATGATTGGGACGGATTCGGCCAGCGCACCACCGGCAGCGGCACGTCGGTGTTCGAGAATGCTGTGGTCGAGGCGGAAAACCTCATCGACTTTTCCACTCGGTTCAAATACCAGACCGCGTTCTACCAGCTGGTCCTGTTGGCCGTGCTGGCGGGCACTGGTCGTGCCGCTGTGCGCGACATAACCGAACAGGTACGGGCACGGACGCGAGTCTTCAGCACTGGCAACGCCGGTGAAGTGAGCCAGGATGTTCAGGTGCAGCAAGTGGTCGGCAAGGTTTCCGCCCAGGTCTACGCCGCCGAAGCCACCGCCTTGCGTGCCGCAAAGGCGTCCCAGCGCGCCTATGAAAGCCGCTTCGGCCAGGACGCCGAGACCGAACACACCGCCAACATCGCCGCGGAACTGGAGTCGGCCCAGGCGCAAGTGGTCATCTCGGACCTCGTGCTTCGCGCCACCAGCGATCTGTTCAACGCTCTCGGCGCCTCGGCCACCAGCACCGGCAAAGCCCTCGACCGCCACTGGCGCAACGCCCGCACCGCGGCGTCGCACAATCCGTTGATCTACAAGGAGCGCATCATTGGCGACTGGGAAATCAACGGAACGGAACCGCCCTATGTCTGGCAGATCGGCCGGGGTACTAAGAACGCCTAGCCGACCTGTGTAGGAGCGAGGCTTGCTCGCGGTGGGTTCTTCTGTTCGGCATCTGATGCAAGCTGTGCCGCCGCTTTCGCGAGCGAGCCCGTTCCCACACATTCGAGGTGTTGTCCGGGGAGATTTTCTCAAGCAGACTTCCGGCACAGGCTCAAGCCCTGCCCCACCGGAACCCGCGCCCCATGAACGAACGCCAGTCACTCATCAAAGCCAGGATCGAAGCGGCGATGATCGCCAGCCAATCCGACCGGATCGACTATCAGTCGGAGTGGCTTGGCTACATGCCCTTCGGGGTCTATCAGTGGGTGGAATGCCAGGGCGAAAACATTTCCAGCGACTTTCCCTTCGACTGGTCCCTGGAGGATCTTGCCGGCCTTGAGCAGATCGGGTTTCTGGAGACGCTTGAAACCTGCGAGAATCCCGAAGACCACTATGACCGACATATCCAGTACCGCGTGTGTGGCGCGGTGATGATCAGTTTCGACGCGTGAATCAGCGGATGTTACCCGCCCAGACAGCCGGACGACGCTCCGACCATGGCAATTCGCGCTCCAACTGCCCGGCCAGTTCGAACAACAGACCCTCCGTCCCAAACTTGCCCATGAACTGCATTCCCACGGGTAATCCAGTCAGCGGGTCGTGGCCCAGCGGCACCGACATGGCTGGGGCGCCGATGACGTTTGCCAACGCGGTGAACGGCGACTGATTGAACACCCGGTGCATCCAGCCCAATCCATCGAGTTGTTCCTGACCGGCGTTGTACGTGCCGATCTGTGGCGCCAGCCCTGGTAACGTCGGGGATAAAAGCACATCGTAACGCTCGAAGAAATCACCCAGTTTGCGGGCGACGATATTGCGCTCGAACAACGCGCCCAGCAGCTCGGTGGCGCGCAGGGCTTTCCCTTGCCGGTAGAGCGCCAGCGTAGCCGGCTCCAGGTTCTGGGCATCGATGGAGCGCCCGGTGGCGGCGGCGATGGCATCGATCCAGGCTGCGGTGTTGGATGACCAGAAGCAGCCATTGAGCGCGACGAACGCCTCCCAACTCAACCCGATATCAGGCTGCACTTCCTCGATCCGATGCCCGAGTCGTTCCAGATCGCGAGCCGTCTGCATGAGCGTTTGCGCCACGGCGGGGTCCACCGCCTTGCCGTTCAGAGGGCCGCCTTGCAAGCCGATCCGCAACGAGCGAGGTTGACGTTGCGCGTGTGCCAGGAAGCTGGTTTCAGGAGAAGGTATGCAGAACGGATCACCCACTGCAGCGCCGTGGATAGCATCGAGCAACGACGCGCTGTCGCGCACCGAGCGAGTCAGTACGCCATGAACGGCCAGGCCGCTCCAGACTTCATCGACCTGTGGCCCCATCGGCACTCGGCCGCGACTGGGTTTCAAACCGAACAGGCCGCACATCGAAGCTGGCACGCGAATGGAGCCACCACCATCGGTGGCATGGGCGACCGGCACCATCCCCGTCGCGACTGCGGCAGCCGAACCTCCGCTGGACCCGCCGGCACTGCGCTCGGTATCCCAAGGGTTACGGGTCGGCCCACACAAGCGACTTTCTGTGGTGGTGCTCGCGGCGAACTCGGGCGTGGTGGTCCGGCCCAACGGCAACAACCCGGCGAGGCGCAGGCGCTGCATCAGGTGCGAATCGCTGGGCGCCGCGCAGCCCAGCGCCAAAGCGCTGCCCAGTTCGTTGCGCCGTCCTGCCGCAGTGACACCCAGGTCCTTGAGCAATATCGGGACACCTTGAAAGGGGCCGGAGCCAGACAGCGGTTCATCCATCCAGGTTTCCACCACCGCATTGACCTGGGGGTCGAGGGTATCGACGGCCTGTAGGGCGGCGGCCCTGACTTCGTCGGCGCTGACCTGTCCGTCGCGGATCAGTTGAGCCAGGCCGGTTGCGTCCTGGATGGCATATTCGTAAAGGTGCATAGGATTCTCCAGATCGGTATGATCGATACCAGTGGGTATCAGGCGATACTCATTAGTATCATGCGATACCAACCAGTATTGCTGTCAAGTGGAGATTATTCATGCGCCCGGAACGTATCCCCCAACTGCCACCTCGGGAGCGTATCGTTGACGCCGCGCAGGCCCTGTTCACGGAACAGGGCATCACCCGCGTCAGCGTGGATGCCATCGCCGCGCGTGCGGCATCAACCAAGATGACCGTGTATCGCCATTTCGAGAACAAGGATTCGCTGGTGCTGGAATGGCTGGGCCGTTTGGCTGAAAGCTACAGCGATGTGCTCGACCGCTTGGCCGAGCAATATTCCGAATCCCCCCGTGAACAGTTACTGGGGTTCGTGACCTTTATCGTCGAGGACCTGGAGCAAGCCGGTTACCGCGGCTGTGCCTTCACCAACGCACTGGCCGAATTACCCGACGCCGACCACCCCGCTCGCGCATTGATACAGGCCCATAAGCAGCGACAGTTCCATCGATTGGCGACCCTATGCACCCGATTGCAACTCAACCAACCCGAGCAGGTTGCCGAGGAGCTGACCCTGTTGATGGAGGGCGCCCAGGTCGTGGCGCAGAACAAGGGTATCGAACGGGTCGGCGAACGCTTGATCCGGATCGCCCAGCGACTGTTGGAGGCCTGAATAATGTTCATCGAACCGTTCTGCATCGATGTGCCCGAATCCGCTCTAGATGACTTGCGCCGTCGCCTGCAACACACCCGACTGCCCGAGCCCCTGGCCGACCAGGGCTGGAGCGAAGGCATGGACATGAATGTGCTTCGGGAGCTGCTGGCTTATTGGTCGACCTCGTTCGATTGGCGAGCGCGGGAAGCGGAGCTCAATCGCTTGCCGCAGTTCGTCGCCCGCATCGGCGAGCAACGGATTCATTTCGTTCATCAGCGGGGTGTCGGGCCGGACCCGATGCCCCTGGTCCTGACTCACGGCTGGCCCGGCTCGTTCATCGAGATGCAGCGCATCATCCCGCTGCTGACGGACCCGGCCAGCCATGGCGGCGATCCGGCGGATGCCTTCGATGTGGTGGTGCCCTCGCTGCCGGGCTACACCTTTTCTGCGCCATTCCCGCAAACGGGCATGGGCCCTTATGAAATTGCCGGTCTGTGGCAGCAATTGATGGCCGGGCTGGGTTATGAGCGTTTCGCAGCGCAAGGCGGAGACATTGGCGCCGGCGTATCGACCTGGTTGGGCGTGCGCTTTCCCGAGCGGCTGACGGGTATTCATCTCAACTACATTCCCGGCTCTTATCGCCCTCCCCTTGGCGAAACCGAGCCGCCGCAGACGGAAGAAGAGAAGGCCTTCCTGCGACGCGCCGCTGCATTTGGCGAGGTCGAAGGCGCTTACGCGCACCTGCAACGGACCAAACCCCAGAGCCTGGCCGTGGGCCTGAATGACTCACCGGCCGGGTTGCTGGCCTGGATGGGTGAAAAGATCCTGTCCTGGTGCGACACCCGCCCGGCCATCGACCGCGACTGGCTGCTGACCAACGTGACACTGTATTGGCTGACGAACTGCATCGGCTCGTCGTTCCGGCAGTACGTGGAAGGCAGCAGGCGACCGCTGCAATTTGACAGCAAACAGCGCCTGAAGCCCCCCGTTGGGGTCGCGCTGTTCCCAAAGGAACTGCCCACGCCACCACGAAGCTGGGTCGAGCGTTGCTACAACGTGGAGCGCTGGACCCCCATGCCACGCGGTGGTCACTTTGCCGCGCTGGAGCAACCGGAGTTGCTGGCGCAAGACATCAGGGCATTCTTCCGGTCCCAGCGCCAGTCACTGTGGTGAACTGAAAATTGTATAGAGACTACAGCCTTTACCCAGAAAAGAGAGAGACCGCATGGAAGACCATAACCGGCTGCAACCCTCGGAATGCGCCAACATGCAAGACATCCGACGCGAGATCGATGCCCTCGATCAAGCCGTCATCAAGCTGCTCGGCAGACGTTTTCACTACGTACTGGCGGCTTCGAAATTCAAGACGTCCGCCACTTCGGTACGGGCGCCCGAGCGCTTCAAGGCGATGCTCGCCTCACGTCGCGAGTGGGCCGAGGCCGAAGGTCTTGATCCGGATGCAATCGAAAAAATGTATAGCGACCTGGTCACCCACTTCATTGCCGAAGAAATGAAACATTGGAAGGCTCACCCTTCCAAACCATGACGGTAGACATTGTCATTGGAATGCAAACAACCCCGGTCGGCTCACGTCATCATTGACGGGACGCCGGCCGGGGCTGTGTACAGGCTCTACAGGATTGCGCCCGTCATTACCGGGTGGTTTCTCCAGGTTCCGTCAATGCCGCCAGCACCAATGGGTGCAAGACCGCCCCCGAATGCTCTACCCGACAGGCTGCCAGTTGCCGGCGCATGACCGGGGTCCAGAAATTCTGGATGTGCTGGCGCACCCCCTTCACGGCCAGTTCGGTATCCGGTTCGCTAGCGAAGTACTGGCCGATCTGGTTGGCCATCTTGATCAGGCTTTCGGTGCTCATCGACGCACCTCGGCTTTCTCGGCATGACGGCGTTCGCGTAGCAGACGGCTCTGTTCATCGCTGAACGCCTGATAGCGTTTCTGCCATTCCGAAGGCTGGCTGACCCGCACGATTTCCACCGCCGTCACCTTGTATTCCGGGCAGTTGGTGGCCCAGTCGGAGTTGTCGGTAGTGATCACGTTAGCGCCCGATTCGGGGAAGTGGAAAGTGGTGTAGACCACCCCCGGCGCCACTCGCTCGGTGACTTTCGCCCGCAGTACCGTCTGCCCGGCGCGGCTGCCGATGCCGACCCAGTCGCCATCGACGATGCCGCGGTTCTCGGCGTCGGTCGGATGGATTTCCAGGCGGTCCTCCTCGTGCCAGGCCACGTTTTCGGTGCGTCGGGTCTGGGCGCCGACGTTGTATTGGCTCAGGATGCGCCCGGTGGTCAGCAATAGCGGATAGCGGTTGTTGACCTTCTCCTCGGTGGGCACGTAGCCGGTGAGCATGAAGCGCCCCTTGCCGCGCACGAACTTCTCGATGTGCATGATCGGCGTACCGTCCGGTGCGTCATCGTTGCAAGGCCATTGCAGGCTGCCATGGCGATCCAGTTCGGCATAGCTGACCCGGGTGAAGGTAGGCGTCAGACGGGCAATCTCATCCATGATTTCGGAAGGATGCTTGTAGTCCATTTTGTAGCCCAAGGCTTCGGACAGGGCCATGGTAGCCTCCCAGTCAGCCTTGCCGGCCAGGGGCTCCATCACCTTGCGTACCCGGGAAATGCGGCGCTCGGCATTGGTGAAAGTACCGTCCTTCTCCAGGAACGAACTGCCCGGCAGGAATACGTGGGCGAACTTGGCCGTCTCGTTGAGGAAGATGTCCTGCACCACGACACACTCCAGGGCACTCAGGGCCGCAGTCACGTGCTGGGTGTTCGGGTCACTCTGGGCAATGTCCTCACCCTGGCAATAAAGCGCCTTGAAGGAGCCATCCAGCGCCGCTTCAAACATGTTCGGAATGCGCAGCCCTGGATCGGGTTGCAGGGTCACGTTCCAGGCCTGTTCGAACTGGGCACGCACCGTTTCGTTGGAGACGTGTCGATAACCGGGCAACTCGTGGGGGAACGAGCCCATGTCGCAGGAGCCCTGCACGTTGTTCTGCCCGCGCAACGGGTTCACACCGACGCCTTCGCGACCGATGTTGCCGGTGGCCATGGCAAGGTTGGCGATCCCCATCACCGAGGTACTGCCCTGGCTGTGCTCGGTCACACCGAGACCGTAGTAGATGGCCGCGTTGCCGCCGGTGGCATAGAGCCGTGCGGCCGCGCGGATCTGCTCGGCGGGCACGCCGCAAACCGGGCCCAGGACCTCGGGAGCGTTTTCCGGCAGGCTGACAAAGTCACGCCAGCGGGCGAAATCCACCGCTTCGCAGCGTTCGTCGACGAAAGGCTGGTTGACCAACCCTTCGGTGACGATCACGTGGGCCAATGCGTTGAGCATCGCCACGTTGGTGCCTGGGCGAAGCTGCAGGTGCAAATCGGCGCGGGCGTGGGGCGAATCCACCAGGTCGATGCGCCGTGGGTCGATGACGATCAGCCGCGCGCCCTGGCGCAGACGACGCTTGAGCTGGGAACCGAACACCGGGTGGGCATCGGTAGGGTTGGCGCCCATCACCAGGATCACGTCGGCCAGCATCACCGAATCGAAGGTCTGGGTACCGGCGGACTCGCCCAGCGTCTGCTTGAGACCATAACCGGTCGGCGAATGGCAGACACGGGCGCAGGTGTCGACGTTGTTGTTGCCGAAGGCGGTGCGCACCAGTTTCTGCACCAGGTAGGTTTCTTCGTTGGTGCAACGGCTGGAGGTGATGCCGCCGATGGAATCGCGTCCATACTTCAATTGGATGCGCCGAAATTCACTGGCCGCGTAGTTGACGGCTTCATCCCAACTGACTTCCTGCCACGGATCGCTGATGTGCTTGCGGATCATCGGCTTGGTGATGCGATCCGGGTGGGTGGCGTAGCCCCAGGCGAAACGCCCCTTGACACAGGAGTGGCCGTGGTTGGCCTGGCCATTCTTGTCCGGGACCATGCGCACCAGTTGATCGCCTTTCATCTCGGCGCGGAAGGAGCATCCCACACCACAGTAGGCACAAGTAGTGACGACACTGCGTTCCGGCTGGCCGATCTCCACCACGCTTTTTTCCATCAGCGTGGCCGTCGGGCAAGCCTGCACACAGGCACCGCAGGAGACGCATTCGGAGTCGAGGAAGTTGTCACCGCCGGCAGCCGCCACCCGTGAGTCGAAACCGCGCCCGGTGATGGTCAACGCGAAGGTGCCCTGGGTTTCCTCACAGGCCCGTACGCAACGGTTGCAGACGATGCATTTGCTCGGGTCGTAGTCGAAATAAGGGTTGGAAACGTCCTTGGCCTCGGCCAAATGGTTGTCGCCCTCGTAGCCGTAGCGCACTTCACGCAAGCCGACCTGCCCCGCCACCGTCTGCAATTCACAGTTGCCGTTGGCCGAGCAGGTCAGGCAATCCAACGGGTGGTCGGAAATGTACAGTTCCATCACGTTACGCCGCAGACCGGCGAGCCGGGAGGTCTGGGTGCGCACCACCATACCTTCAGTGACCGGCGTGGTGCAGGAAGCCGGGTAGCCGCGCATGCCCTCGATCTCGACGAGACACATACGGCAGGAACCGAACGGCTCCAGGCTGTCGGTGGCACAAAGTTTGGGGATGGTCGTACCGAGCAGCGCCGCCGCGCGCATCACCGAGGTGCCGGACGGGACGCTGATTTCGCGGCCGTCGATGGTCAGGCTGACCTGCACCTCGCTTTCACGGGCCGGGGTGCCCAGGTCGATATCGCTGGCAGGGTCGAAGATAGTGATCATTGGTCGGCCTCCATGGTCGCCAGACCGAAATCGGCGGGAAAGTGCTTAAGGGCGCTGGCGACGGGGTAGGAGGTCATCCCACCGAGGGCACAGAGCGAACCGTATTGCAGGGTGTCGCACAAGTCTTGCAGCAGCAGAGCCTGTTCCTGTCGAGCATTGGCGTCGGTGCTGGCGATCAGACGGTCCACCACTTCCACGCCACGGGTCGAACCGATCCGGCACGGCGTGCATTTACCACAGGATTCCTCGGCGCAGAATTGCAAGGCGAACCGGGCCATGTGGGCCATGTCCAGGCTGTCATCCGCCACGACCACACCGCCGTGACCGAGCATCGCGCCCATGGCGGCGAACGCTTCGTAGTCCAGGGGCGTATCGAACTGCGAGGGCGGCACCCAGGCACCCAGCGGCCCGCCCACCTGCGCGGCCTTCAACGGCCGACCGCTGGCAGTGCCGCCGCCGTAGCCTTCCACCAATTCGCGCAGGCTCAGGCCAAAAGCACGCTCTACGAGGCCGCCCTGGCGGACATTGCCGGCCAGTTGGAACGGCATCGTGCCCATGGAACGGCCGATGCCGAAGTCGCGGTAGAACTGCGCGCCTTTCTCCAGAATCACCGGGACCGAGGCCAGGGTCACCACGTTGTGCACCAGGGTCGGCAAACCGAACAGACCTTGCAGCGCCGGCAACGGCGGTTTGGCGCGAACCTCGCCGCGCTTGCCTTCGAGCGATTGCAGCAGCGACGTTTCCTCGCCGCAAATGTAGGCTCCCGCCCCTACCCGGACTTCCAGCTCGAAGCGACGACCGCTACCGCCCACGTCCTCGCCGAGGTAACCGGCGCCACGGGCAATGCGCAGGGCTTCGTTCAGGGTGCTGACGGCGGCCGGGTATTCCGAGCGCACGTAGATGTAGCCCATGGTCGCGCCAACGGCGATGCCGGCAATGATCATGCCTTCGATCAGCAGGAACGGATCGCCTTCCATCAACATCCGGTCGGCGAACGTGCCGGAGTCGCCTTCATCGGCGTTGCACACCACATACTTCTGCGCCCCCACCGCGTCGCGCACGGTGCGCCACTTGATGCCCGCCGGAAACGCCGCGCCACCCCGACCACGCAGGCCGGAATCGAGGACGCTGGTGACCACATCCAGGCCATCCATCTGGATCGCCCGGGCCAGCCCCAGGAAGCCACCCTTGGCCCGGTATTCTTCCAGGGACAGCGGCTGAGTGATACCGGCACGGGCAAACAACAGGCGCTGCTGGCTCTTGAGATACGGGATCTCTTCCACCGGACCCAAGGCCAGCGGATGGCTGCCTGGGTCGCCCGCCAGGGCATCGAGCAGACTCGGCACGTCTTGCGGCGTGAGGGGACCGAAACCCAGGCGCACACCGGCGCTTTCAAATTCCAGCAGCGGTTCCAGCCAATAGAGGCCACGGGAACTGGTGCGACGCAGCTCCAGTGGCATTTGTCGACGTTCAGCTTCACTGACCAATGCCGCCGCCACTTTATCTGCGCCCACGGCACAGGCAACCGAATCACGGGGGATAAAGAGCGTCAGCATGAGCCCTCCTCCAGGCAATCATTGACCAATTGGCGCAGGCGCTCAGGGGTCAGCCGCGCATGCAGCTCACCGTCCAGCTCCAGGGCCGGCGAACACATGCAGGCCCCCAGGCAATACACCGGTCGCAGGCTGATGCTTCCATCGGCGCTGGTGCCGTGATCGTCCATGGACAGGTGTTCGCGCAACTGCGCAGCCAACGTCTCGGCCCCCCTGCTCTGGCAGGACTCGGCCCGGCACAGACGCAAGGTATGCCGCGCTGGCGGTGTGGTGCGGAAGTCGTGGTAGAAGCTGATCACCCCTCGCACTTCAGCCTGGCTGAGATTAAGGGCATGGGCGATTTCAGGGACGGCGGTGTCGGGCACATACCCGCAACCTTCCTGGATGGCATGCAGGATCGGCAGCAAGGCACCCGGGGTGGCCTTCTCGCGTTCCAGCACGCTGTGAATCAGAGGCAGGTGAAGCGTCTCATCGAGCATAAGTGACCTCGGCATCTCGAACACCACCGCCGCAAAGCGACAGCCGTCCGGAGTCTTGGCTGCGACGCCCGGCCCACGTCACGGTAGCGTGGTTGATCCAGACGCCATTCCTGCTCTCCGGCCAGGCGTCTTGGCGCGCCTGGTCCGGGGCATCTTTACAGCTTGCCACTCCCCCAAGGTGGCGATTGCACGTGGACGACAGAACGTGTTCTGAAAGCGACTTGGGGTGCGAGTCGCTCATGTCCGCAAGGCAGGACTTACAGGATTGTAGGCGACCCATGAACTAATGGCAGGAGTGGGTGCTGTGGGATGGTTGACTGATCTGAATTGCCCATAGCGGACGGCTCACTAAGGGAGGCCATTTGTCGAAGCCGGGACAAACACCAGTTCACGCCCTTTGCGCCCATCGGTCACGATGCGGTTCACCAGCTCATCCTGGATCTGGGCATATTCGGACAATGAAAGCCGCGGGCGAGCCGCGTTGATGAGCTGCGAGAAGATCCGGGTGCCGTTGAGCAGCACCTCCATGGTAATCAGGGTGCTGATCAATGTGCCGGAAAGGCAGTCTGCCTTGACGCTGTAGGTCAGGGGCCGTTTGCCATCGAATTGCTGGAGCACCATTTCAATGGCCGCCATTTCACTGTTGGCTCCGTGACTGCCGGCAACCAGATTACTGGGTTCTTCCCTGCCCCCGAGGCCATGGCCGCGCAAATGAAGCCATTCCTGGTCGTCACGGACGGCATATCGCGATGCCGACAGCGAGCCACCTTCGATCAATCCCACTGCTCTCCTCGCGTCCTCCACAGTGACATCGCTCAAGGGCGGTAGCAGTCCGGATGCCGTGCCGCTGGCGACAGCCGTAAAGAACTTCGCCATAACGCCGCCTTGGGATTTTCGCTTTGCAGCATTGCGGCCGGTACCCACCAGCGCTTGCTCCAGCGACATATTGCTGTATCCCGACTCATCGATCGACCATTGGCGATGGTTCCAGTCGGCAGCGATCTGGTGCATCGAAGGCTGTTCGCGCTCAAGGCGCATCGTCATGTGAAAGCCCCCGCCTTTCCTCTTGGCCCTGAAAATCTTGCGCCAATGGTAAAGGTTGGAATGAGGCCGATTTCTCATCAAATACCAGCCGCGTCCCCTCGAATCCACTAGCCGACCAAGTGCGCCAGTGCCGCCAGGTGACGGATCGAACCTGAACGGAGGGACTACGCCCTCCGGCGGGTCCATCTCGCCCACCCCTTCGATTCGGATCTTACCGATGGTGATTTTTGGCGTGGTACGTGCGACATGCTTGATCGTTGCGCTGCTGGGTGCAGAGGCGTCCGGCAGCGAGGCCGAGCCGTCGTCCAATAACGTATTGCAAAAAGGGCAGTACATGAAAAGATCACTGACCGAGTAACGGCACTTCTTGCAATTGGCCACGGCGCTCTCCTCCTTGGATACGTGGAAAAGGCTAGCATCTGAGTCGTCTTTAGGCAGATCAACCGGATGAACATGACATTCTTGATAGCAAACCGATGCAATCCACGGCGGTATTGGCTTTTGCTATGTCGCGCAGTCAACCTGGATAGGAAAGGAAAACTGAAAAAAGCTGCCCTGAGCAAACGCGGCTAGGCACGCCCATGCCGTTATAGGCGACTCTATTGCGACCGTACTTCCAAGAGCCCTTTCCTGATGCCCGACATACCGACCCACCGCGCCTATACCCGACGCTTCGACGCGGTGCTTGCCTACATCGAAGCCCATCTCGAAGAAGATCTGTCGGTGAGGAAGTTGAGTCAGGTGGCGAACTTTTCGGTGTACCACTTTCATCGCCAGTTCACCGCATTCGTTGGCGTGCCAGTCTCACGTTATGTGCAACTGATGCGGCTACGGCGCGCAGCCCATTGTCTGGCGTCTCGCACTGACCCCTCGATATTGGACGCCGCGCTCGGTGCCGGATTTGAAAGTCCCGAGTCATTCAGCCGGGCGTTCCGACGGGCATTGGGCATGACGCCGAGCGCGTTTCGCAAGGAGCCGAACTGGCAGGTCTGGAATGCGGCGTTCACCATCCCTCACTTTTCCAGGACTATTACCATGCAAGTACGAATTGTGGATTTCGCTGAAGTCAGGTTGGCAGCGCTGGAGCATTGCGGCCCGTCCAGCCTTGTCAACGAAAGTGTGCGCAGATTTATCGCGTGGCGCATACAGAGCGGGCAATCACCAGTGGCGTCGAGTCGCAGTTTCGGTATTCCCTATGGCAACCCCGATACGACGCCGTCGGAGGCATTTCGCTTCGCCATCTGTGGCGAGATACAGGAGGCCGTGGCGTCCAATAAATTCGGTGTGCGGGAGCTCGTTATTCCTGGTGGTCGGTGTGCCGTGGTGAGGCACACGGGATCACCGGATCATATTGGTGAAACGATCTACCCGGTCTACCGCGATTGGCTGCCTGCCAGCGGAGAAGAACTGCGTGACCATCCACTGTTCTTTCATTACCTGAGCGTCTATCCCGAGACACCGCAAGAACAGTGGCAGACGGATGTGTATGTTCCGCTGCGATAGTGGATCCTGGGGATGCTGCCCAGGATCGCGGCGAGGCAGTTTCGGTCAGGTTGAATGCCGCCGCCATCGCGAGCAAGCTTGCTCCCACAACGACTCTGCAGTGGTCTTGATACCCACAACTCCGCCAATCTTCTGTGGGCTTACCCTGCCCCCGCCACATCAAACCCTTGCTTCAGATCCGCGATCAACGCACCGGCATCCTCCAGTCCGATATGCAAGCGCACCACCGGATTCAAGGCTCGATCATCAGCACTGTCGCGGTCCTTTGTATCAGCAATGGTCACCAGACTTTCGTACCCACCCCATGAAGCACCCAGCCCGAACAACTGCAACGCATCGATGAATCGCTCCAGATAAGCATCGTCGGCGCGTTGAAGTTCGAAGGACAACAAGCCGTTGCTGCCTTGGAAGTCGCGCTTCCATAGGGCATGGCCCGGGTGATCGGTCAGTGCGGGGTGGAAGACTCGTTTGACCTGCGGCAGTGTCTGTAACCAACGGGCAATTTCCAACCCCTGGCGCGCGTGCACATCCAGGCGAGATGCCAGGGTGCGGGCGCCGCGCAGGACCAGATAAGCGTCGTCGGGACTGACGGTGGTGCCGAAGGTGTCGCTCATGGCCGCCAGCGCCGGCCAGACCTCCTCCCGGGTGCAGACACTGCCCATCATCACGTCGCTGTGGCCGCTGAGGTATTTGGTCAAAGCCATGATCGAGATGTCGGCGCCCAGGGCCAGCGGTCGATACAAAAGGCCCGAACCCCAGGTGTTGTCCACCGCCAGCAGAATTCCCCGCGGCCTGCACAGGGCGGCAATGGCAGGCAGGTCGCAAAGTTCGTACAACAGCGAACCGGGCACTTCCGCATAGACCATCCTGGTGTTGGCTTGCAACCGTGCAGGCAGGTCGCTGCCATCGGGGGCGAAGTAGCTGACTTCGATACCGAAGGCCTGAAGAAAGTCTCGCGCCACGCGGCGTACCGGAGAATAGACCGCATCGGTGATCAATACATGATCGCCGGGACGCAGGTAAGCCAGGAAGGTTTGCGCCACCGCAGCCAGCCCGGTGCCAAACAACCGGGTGCGATAGCCGCCCTCCAGTTCAGTAACAAGGTCTTCCAGGGCGAAGGCCGTAGGGTTGCCCTTGGCGCCATAACTCAGAAGCCGCTCGCTGTCGCGGCGCGAGCGGACGTCACGCATCTGCGCCAGATTGTCGAACAGCACCGTACTCAGGCGGCTGATGGGGACGTTGACCGCCCTGGCACCGCTGCCCTTCTCGGTCCGCGCAGCATGGACCAGACGGGTACGGACTCGCTCAATGACCGGCTGTGAGCGCAGCGGTTTCAGACTGGCGATTTCGTCTGCGCTCATCTGCGCCAACAGGCCGATTTCCCAAGCCAGGTACTGACGCGCCGCTTCCTTGTTGCCGGCATGACGGTCATGGGTGAAAAACAGGAAGTCGATGCACTGATCATCCGGTAGCGTCTCCACACCATGCTCCAGTGCCGGATCCGCCGAAGACCAGCCCTCGTCGAGCAAACGCACCTGCCCACGCTGCGCTTCAGGCAGTTCCAGCGCGGCCAGGGCAGCCAGCCGCGGATCATCGGCGACCAGCACCACCGGCCGCTTCTCACCGGCCACCGTGCCCGCCAACAACGGACGGATCGACCAGCGCGCCCCGGCGATATGACCTTTGCGGTAGGCCATGCTCGGGCGCAGATCGATCAACGCGACCGCATCATCCTTCAGCGCATCGACCAGGGCCTGCACGCTGATCGATGGCAGGGCTTCAGGCAGCACGACGTCCTGCGCCGGCAACGCCAAGCCACTGCTCAAGCCCTCGGCCAGCACGTAAGCCTCATGCCCCAACTGCCGCAGCCAAGCGGCGATGATCGGCGCGCGCACACCGTCGTTGTCGAACAGCAACACCCGCGCCCCTCGTACGCCCACATACAGGTCGGTGGATTGAATCAACTGCCCGCCCGGCGTGTGTTGCGCCCCCTTCAGCGTGCCGGCGGCAAATTCCTCGGCGGTGCGCACGTCACACAAAAACAGACTGCGGCCGCCCTCCTTCGCCCATTGCTGAACCTGCGCCGCCTCGACGGTCAGCGCACCGGCCCGTTCGGCCAGTCGTGCCGCCGCCAGCCGCCGGGCCGGCAGGGTCTCTGTCGACACCTCATCGGTATAGCGCCGGCCACTGCCATGCTCCAGGGGCAGGTCTGCCAGATCCCAGCCTTGAGTGCCGTTTTCCAAGGCGTAGACCGGATTTCTGATACCCAGGTCGATCAGCGTCTGGGTACCGATGATGCTGCGCGTCCGACCCGCGCAATTGACCACGATCGGCGTCCGCTCGTCCAGCACCAGATCTTGCACGCGGTAGCCCAGTTCGCCGTTCGGGCAACAGATCGAACCAGGAATGGTCATCTTGCGGTATTCCTCGAACGGACGGCCGTCCAGCACCACCAACGGTTCACCACGGGCCTGCCATTCGGCCAGTTGCCGGGCGCTGACATGCGGCGTGTGACGGGCCTCTTCGACCTTTTCGCCAAAGGCCTTGGAAGGCACATGCACCCCGGCGAACAGTTGGAACCCGGCACGCTGCCAGCCATCGGCGCCGCCTTCCAGAATGTGCACATTGGCGTAGCCCAGCGCGTGCAGACGTTGCGCCGAGCGTGCCGCCAATGTCCCGCCATCCTGGTCATAGATCACCAGCCGGACCTGAGAATTTGGCGCCAGACGCCGGGCTTCCAGCTCCAGGCGACTGTAGGGCAGGTTAACCCCGAAAAACAGATGAGCTTCGCCATACTGGCCGTGCTCGCGCACATCAAACAGGGCGGTTTCCTGCCCGTCGAACAACCATTGCTGCAATTGTCCGGAAGTTATGGTCTGGCTCATGAAAGTCCCGCTGGAGAAATATAGATGTCTGACATGCACGGAGATCAGTGGGCGTAGGCCTTGATCGACGGCGCCATTTGCGAGGCGTTGTAATTGAGGATGCGTCCGTCGGCTTCAACGCCATAACGCCCGTTGAGGGATTCCAGCGGCAAGCCATAGAGATGGAAGTGCAAGGTCGGTTGCTCACCCGCGACTCGGATACCGTGCAGGTCCTCACCGAGGAAGGCGATGGACGTGCCGGGCTGCACGATGATTTCTTTCTCCAGGTGCAACGTGGTGTAGCCCGGCTCGCGCCCTTCGTCATCGCGGCGGTAGACGTAGTTGATCTCCTGGCCTTGCACCGCGCTGATGATGGCCCAGGTCTCGTGGTTATGCGGGACCGTGCTTTTGCCCGGCAACAGCGAATTGAGGTACAGCGTCGGTGTATCGCCGTCGTCATTGAGGCGGTAGCGAAACGCGGTGCTGCCCTGCCCCGGCACTGGCGCCGGGAAGGCGTCGAAGTTGAACAGGTCGCGGCGCTCGGCCAACCCTTCCAACAGGGCAACGATTTCCACCAGGGCGGCACGGTCGACGCCACGCTGATGGACCACCCGCACTTTCTGCAGGAAGTCTTCGATGACATCGGGACGGCTAAAGATACTCATGAGGCAGGCTCCATTTTTGATCGATAGAAAATCAGACGGACAGGCTGTAACGACTGAGGTTTGTCAACAGGTACGGGTCGTTGGCAATCGACTGGCGACGCCCCGGATCGCCGAGGGCGTGCCGCAGGAACTCGCGGGTGCGTTCGCTGGTTGGGGCCTGGAAAATCTGCGCCGCGCTGCCGTGCTCGACGATCACGCCGTTCTCGGTGAAATAGACGACGTCGCTGATTTCTTCGGCGAAGCGCATTTCATGGGTGACCAGCACACAGGTCATGCCCTCCTCGGTCAGCTCACGGATCACCGTCAGCACCTCGCCGACCGTTTCCGGGTCCAGGGCCGAGGTCACTTCGTCGAACAGGATCAGCTCCGGGCGCATCGCCAAGGCACGGGCAATCGCCACCCGTTGCTGCTGCCCTCCGGACAGTTGGCCCGGATAGGCATCGGCCTTGTGTTTCATGCGCACCTTGGCCAGCAAGGCGCGGGCGTCCTTTTCAGCATCGACCCGGTTGCGCCCCAGCACCTTGCGCGGGGCGATCACCAGGTTTTCCAGCACCGACAGATGCGGGAACAGGTTGTACTGTTGGAACACGAACCCAACGCGTTTGCGCAACTCGATGCGCTGGGCTTCCCGGGCCAGGGCATGGACTTCGGTGGCACCGACGCGGATGCTGCCGCGTTGGGGCTGCAACAGGCCCGTAATGCAGCGCAGGATCGTCGACTTACCCGAGCCGGACGGGCCGATGATCGACACGGCCTGGCCTCGGAATACATCAAGATCAACGCCCTTGAGCACCGGGCTACTGCCAAACGACAGGTGCAGGTCACGCAGGCTGACCAGAGGCTCGGCGACGGTTTCAGTAGAAGGCATAGCGTCGCTCCAGGGATTGGGTCAGACGGGAAATCGGATAGCAGTAGGCAAAAAACAGCACCAGCAGGCTCAGGTAGATCACTACGGTGAAGCCGGTCAGGTTCACGGTGTTGCTGGCGATCTGCGCGGTGTCGATCACATCGTGCACACCCACCAGGGACGCCAGCGCCGTGCCCATGGTGATCACCGCATACAGGTTCATCCACGGCGGCAGCATGCGTTTGAAGCACTGCGGCAGGATGATCGAGCGAAAAATCTGCCCACGACTGAACGCCAGAGAGCGCGCGGCCTCCCACTGGGTGCTGGGGATGGAGGCGATGGCGCCACGGAAGATTTCCGCGACATTGGCGCTGGCCGGCAAGGCCAGGCCGAGGGTGACCTTGACCCAGTCGGGGAATGCGACGTAAGTGTTGCCAATCCGAATCTCGAACGGGAACACATAGGTGGTGAAATAGATCAGCACCAGCCAGGGCGCGTTACGGAACACCTGCACCCAGACCCGCGCCGGCCAGCGCAACAGGCGCAGCGGCGACACCACCATCGCACCGACCACCAGCCCCACCACAGAGCCCAGACCGATGGCCAGCAGACTGATGAGAATGTTCTGGCCGAAGCCTGCGATCAGCGCCGGCGACCACTGCAACAAGGCCTTGAACACTGGGCTATGAGGGGCGACATAGGCCAGCCAGACCAGCGCGATCGCCACCAGCAGCAATTTGCCGAGATGCCGACGCGGCCATGCCAGGGGCGCGCTTACCAACGAATCAATGGCCATAACCGGGCATCCTCAGGAGCGCTTCGAGGTAACGCCCCACACAGTTGACGGTAAAACTCAACAGGCCAAAAAACGACAGGATCAGGATCATCAGTTCCAGCACGTTATCGCTCTGGGTCCAGATCATGATCGCTGCGTAGGTGATATCCCCCACGGCGATGGCCGAGGCCACGGCAGTCATTTTCACCAGGTCGATCAGGTTGTTGATCAACGACGGCAAGGCAAAACGCAGGGCCAGGGGCAGTTGCACGTCCCATAGCAACTGGCGGCTGTTGAAGGCCAGGGAACTGGCCGCTTCCAGGGTCACCGCGGGCACCGCTTCGATCCCGGCTCGCAGCGCTTCGGCGTGAAACGCGCCCTTGTGCAGCGAGATCACGATCACCACCCAGGCAAACGGCGTCAGCGGATTGGCCGTGCCGACCGCCTGGGTCAGCAACATGTTCAGCACCAGGAATGCACAATAGAGCTGCACAAGCGTCGGTGTATTGCGCGTGACCTCGACGAATAGCCGCGCCGGCCTGGCCAGCCAGGGCCGGCCAGAGATCAACAACGCCGCCAGACCAACACCCGCGAGCAGGCTGCCGACAATAGTCAGCAGGCACAGCAGCACCGTAGTCAGCGCCCCCTGCTCCAGGGTGCCGCGCTGATACGCGTCCAGCAAAAAATTGTAGTTGAGGCCCAGTCCGGCGCTCCAATGGACGAATACTTCCAGCCAGTGGCTCATGGCTCGGTCCTCAGTTGGGCGCAGGCGTGTGCGATACGTCGCCCCGCTTCGCTGACGGTTTCGGTCGCGGCGGCAATGGACAAGCGAAACCACGGTGACAAGCCATAAGCGCTGCCAGCGACACCGGCGGCGCCCTCTTCCATCAGATAGGCAACGACATCGGCATCGCTGCTTAGGCGCTGTCCATCCGAACGATAACGTCCCAGCAATCCGGCGCAGCGCACGAACACGAAAAAACCGCCTTGCGGTTCAAGGACCTCAAGACCGTCAACATCGCGCAACGCACTCACCAACACATCGCGGCGCCGGCGATAGGCCGCGACCTGTTCCGGCAGGAAATCCAGGCCACCCTCGAATGCCGCCAATGCGGCCGCCTGACCGACCGAAGAAGCGCCGGAGGTCGATTGCGATTGCACCACACTCATGGCTTCGGTCAGCACTCGCGGGCCCGCCCCGAAACCGACGCGCCAGCCAGTCATGGCGTAGGTTTTCGACACCCCGCCCACCAGCAGGCAACGCGCCTGCAAATCCGGCGCAACGTTGAGCAGACTCTGGGTCGGGAAACCGTCGAAGCGAATGTGCTCATAGAGTTCATCCAGCAGGATCAGCACTTGGGGATGACACCGCAGAACCTCGGACAAGGCACGCAATTCGGCCTCGCTGTATACCGCGCCACTGGGGTTGCCCGGGCCGTTGAGAATCAGCCAGCGCGTGCGTTCGCCGATGTGTTGCGCCAGCTGCCCGGCAGTGAGTTTGCAACCCTGGGCCAATCCGCATTCGATGAACACCGGCTCGCCACCATTGAAGCGCACGCTGTCGGGGAAGGACGGCCAGTACGGTGTCGGTACCAGCACTTCATCGCCGTCATCCAGGGTCGCGGCGAAGGCGTTGAAGATGATCTGCTTGGCGCCGTTGGCGATCACGATGGATTCCAACGGATAGTTCAGGCGATTTTCGTTGTGCAGCTTGCGCTGGACGGCCACGCGCAGTGCCTTCACGCCGGGCGTCGGGGTGTACTTGGTGGCGCCGGCGGCAATGGCTGCATAAGCGGCCTGCTTGATGTGTTCAGGGGTGTCGAAATCCGGCTCGCCGGTGGTCAGGTCGAGAATATCCCGACCGCTATCGCGTAACGCAGTGACGCGGGATCTGGCGGCGGCGTTGGCAGACAGTGAGACACACTGCACGCGTTTGGAAAGGCGAAGACTCATGCTTGCCCTCCCGCCAGGACCTTGCCGGGATTGAGCAGATTGTGCGGATCCAGGGCTTGCTTGATGCGGCGCATCAGGTCCAGTTCCACCGGGCTTTTGTAGCGAGCCAGCACGTCTACCTTGCGCTGGCCGATCCCGTGCTCGGCGCTGATCGAACCGCCATGGGCATGGGCACTGTCATGCACCAGCTGACTGAGCTCAGCGTAATGGGCCATATGCGCCTCGACCGTGGAGCCCGGCGGATGGGCAACGTTGTAATGCAGGTTGCCGTCGCCCAAGTGACCGAAGGTGTAGTGCCGCACGCCTGGAAAATGCTGCTGCAACAGCGCATCGGTATCAGCCACGAACGCCACCACCCGGGAAATCGGCACCGAGATATCGTGTTTCATATTGCGCCCGGCGCGTTTCTGCGCCTCGCTCATGTTCTCGCGCAATTGCCAGAAGGCCTCGCTCTGGGACAGGCTTTCGGCGATCAGCGCATCGGCCAACAGGTTTTGCTCGAAGGCCTCCCCCAGCACGTGCTCGAAGGTTTCCCGGGCATGGGCTTCGCTGTGGTTGTCCGACAGTTCCAGAAGTGCGAACCAAGGCTGACGGGTACCTTTGAAGGGTCGCGGCCCCTCGGGAAACTGCTCCTGCAACAGCGCCAGGCACTCAGCGCTGAGCAACTCGAACGCCGTCAGCCCGGCGCCGAAACCGCTGCGGGCATGGGACAGCAACGCCACGGCTTGCGCCAGCGAGTCGAAAGCCAGCAGTGCAGTGACCTGCGCCCTGGGTCGAGGAAAGAGTTTCAGGGTCGCGGCGGTGATGATTCCCAGGGTGCCTTCGCTGCCAATGAACAGGTCTCGCAGGTCGTAGCCGGTGTTGTCCTTGCGCAAACCGCGCAGGCCGTCCCAGATTTCACCTTGGGCGGTGACGACTTCCAGGCCCAGGGTCAGTTCACGAGCATTGCCATAGCGCAGCACGGCGGTGCCGCCGGCGTTGGTCCCCAGGTTGCCGCCGAGGGTGCAACTGCCCTCGGCGCCGAGACTCAGGGGAAACAGCCGATCCGCCTCACGGGCCACCTGCTGTACGGTTTGCAGGATGCAACCCGCTTCGACGGTCAGGGTATCGTTATCGGTGTCCACTGCACGTATGCGGTTCATGCGGTCCAACAGCAACAATACGGCGCGGCCATCGGCGCTCGGGGTGGCACCGCCCATCAGTCCGGTGTTGCCGCCCTGCACCACCACCGGGGTTTGCGAGGCCGCGCAGGCTCGGACTACCGCGGCGACTTCCTCGGTATTGGCTGGATGTACGGCGGCGATCACTTGTCCGACATAGCGGCCCTGCCGATCGGTCAGGTACGCCACAGCCTCTTCGCTGTTCTGCACATGTTTCGCGCCGACCAAGGCCTGCAAGGTCAACCACAGCGCCTGGCTCATGGGAGCGCCGCCAACGGTTCGGCGTTGCGATATTTTTCATGCAGGTCGCGCAAGGCTTGAGACGGTGCCATGCCGGTGCGCTCGCCCAACTGGATCAGCCAACCACTGCGGTGCCAATCGCGCACCACGGCATCGAGCCTGGCCTGAAGGTCGTGCTCGCCCTTGCGCAGCCAGATCACCGAATTCGATGGAATCAGATCCCCCGGCAGCGGGATTTCATAACCTTCCCACTCCGCGTCGCTGAGCAACGCATGCAGGGTCGGGCTCACGTGCACCGCTGCGACACAACCGTTGCCGCGCAACGACAGTAACGATTCGGACTGGCTGCGAAACGCCTTGATCTGCGCGCCGTAGGTTTCCTGCAACGGCTTGATGAAGTTGCTGCCCTGGGACACGCACACCGGTTTGTCCTTCAGATCGGCCCATTGGGTCAGGCCCGAGCCCTTTCGAATCAACGCGGCGCCGCCGACTTCTTCATAAGGCGTCGGCACATAGTCGAGGATCTCGGCGCGCTCCTCGGTGAATTGCATGTTGGCGATCAGGATGTCGACTTTGCCCTGTTGTAGGAACTGCACGCGGTTCGGCGCCAACACCGAAACGGTTTGGGCCTCCACCCCCAACGCCTTACCGATGCCCTTGGCCAATTCAACGTTGTAGCCTTGGTGCTCGCCGGTCTTCGGATCGATGGTGCCGAAGGGCGCGCCACTGAGCATCACCCCGACACTGATGACATGGCGTTGCTGGATCTTATCCAGTGTTGCATCAGCCTGGACCAGGCTGGCAGCGCTCGCGGCGGACCACGCCAGGCATAGCGTGGTCAGGGTTCTGACGGAGAAAAACGAAATCATGGGCGGCTACCTTGAGCGACGGTCGAAGAAGAGGATGGAAAGTCCGGCAGCCGTCAGGCACCGCTGCCCTGGAACTTTTTCTGCAACTCCACCAAAGCCGGTGACGCAGGCGTGATGCGGTTGCGGGTCTGGGCTTCGATCAGCCAGCCGCTGCGGTGCAGTTGTTGAATGATCGGGTCGAGCCTGGCCTGGGTGTCGTTTTCACCCTTGCGGGTCCAGATCACCGACGGCGCGGGGTTGAGCTCCGGGCTTATGGCGCGATAGCCCTGCCATTCGGCGTTGTCGGTCACCAGCGGATTGATCAGCGTGGCGTCGTGTACCGCCGCCACGCAGTTGTTGCCACGCAGCGCCAGCAAGGACTCCGAGGAGCTTTTGAACGCCTTGATCTCGGCGCCCAGTTCGGTCAGCGGCTTGATGTAGCTGCTGCCCTGAGAGGTGCAGACCGGTTGATTCTTCAGGTCTTCCCAGCGGCCGATCTTGCTGTCCTTGAGCACTGCGGCAGTGCCGCCGACGCGGTAAAACGGTGTGGGCACGAAGCCGAGGAGTTCGCCACGCTCGGCGGTCCATTCCATGTTGGCGATCAGCAGATCCACCTTGCCCTGCTGTAGGAACTGCACGCGGTTGGCGGGCAACACCGGTACCAACTCCACCTTGGCGCCCAGTTGCCGGCCCAATTCTTCGGCCAGATCGACGTTCAAACCACGCGGTTTCTGCGTCGTAGGATCAATGCCGCCGAAAGGCCCGCCGGACAGCAGGACACCGACCACCAACTCATGGCGTTGCTCGATCTTGTCCAGGGTCGCATCGGCCTGGGCAACGGAGGCGCCCGCCAATGAAATCAAGGCGCCCAGCATCACAGGCAGTAATCGTTTTCTGGGTGAGCGCTTGAGCAACATGAATTTCCCCCTCATGAAATAGCCGGCGTCCCCCGGCCTGATGAGTGGGCATCCTAGGTATCGCGCGATGGCGAAGGAAATTCAAATATCGACTATCTTTATAACTCTTCAGGTTTGGTCGTCAGGCAAAAAATGAATAACCAAGTATTTACTGTTCTAAAACCCACGCCAACTTAAAATGCTCTACCTAATACATAAAAATACGTAATGTTTTGCATTGCACCCTTGATATGAGCACCGCCATGTCGACCCTCGATCTCGAATTGCTGCGCACCTTCATCGCCGTGGTCGACCACCACAGCTTTGCCGAGGCCGGCGCCCGGCTGGCCCGTACGCAATCGTCCGTCACCCAGCATATGCAGCGCCTGGAACAGCAGGTCGGCGTGAGCCTGTTTGAAAAGCGCGGCCGGCAAAAGCAACTCACCGAAGCCGGCCAACAGCTGCTGCGCCACGCACGGCAGATGCTCTCGCTCAACGATGACGTACTCAATTCCCTGCGCGAGAGCAGCCTGAGCGGTGTGTTGCGCATCGGTTCGCCCCATGACATCGCCGACACTATCCTGCCGCCGATCCTCAGCCACATCGCCCGCTCGGCGCCGCGCCTGCGTTTGGAAATCGACGTCGGTCGCAGCCCGTTCCTGATGGACGACCTGCACCGGGGCAAGGTCGACATGATCATCTCCACGCGCCAGGATCCGAACCTCGAAGGCTTCGCCCTGCGCACCTCGCCGGTGTGGTGGATCTGCTCGGCGCAATACCAGCACAACCCCGGCGAACCGTTACCGCTGATCCTGGTGGATGAGCCGAGTATCTATCGCCGCTACGCCTTGGAAGCCTTGGAACGCGCCAACATTCCCTGGCGCCAGGCCTACCTGGCATCGAACCTGATCGGTATCAAGGCCGCCACCCGCGCCGGCCTGGGGGTCACGGCGCGCAGCATGGAAATGCTCGGCCCGGACATGCGGGTGCTGGGGGAAAACGATGGTTTGCCACGAATGCCGGACGTGACTTATCACCTGTGGATTCGCGCCAATACGATCAATCCGCTGGTGCGTAGGACCTATGAATTGATCAGGACCAGCCAGGGCCATTAAGTATTTTTTTTCCAGCCGCCAACAGGACGTCAGCCATGCCCAGTATTCACTTCAGCCGGATCGTCGATCTCAGCCACCTGATCACCCCGGACATTCCTCTCTGGCCCAACGATCCACCCGTGGCGTTCAACACCGAGGCTTCGCTGGAAAAGGATGGCTACTACCTACGCAGCTTCAGCATGGGCGAGCACAGCGCTACCCACATGAATGCCCCGAATACTTTCGAGACTGGCGCCATGGGCATCGATGGTTATAGCCCCGACTCGTTGGTGCGCCCAGCGGTCGTCGTGGATCTGGCGAGCCGTGTTGGCGACAACGCTGACTACATCATCGACCTGCAAGACATCGAAAGTTGGGAGCAGGCGCACGGCCAGATTCCCGAAGGTTGCGTGGTGCTGTTCCACACGGGGTGGCAGTCGCGCTGGCCCGACCCGTGTCGATTCTTCAATCAGGATGAGAGAGGCCTGCGCTTCCCCGGTGTCGGTGCCGCCGCTACTCACTTCTTGCTGGAGCAGCGACATATCGCCGGGATCGGGATCGACACCCACGGCGTCGATCCGGGGCAGGAAACGTCCTTCGCGAGCAACCGACTGGTGCTGCAACGGCGCGGCATCATTCTCGAATGCTTGAATCAGCTCGATCAACTTCCCGCCACCGGCTGTACGCTGGTCATCGGCGTACTGCGCCTTCAGACCGGATCAGGTTCACCGGCCAGCGTGCTGGCCTTTATCCCTTGAGGCCCGCTCAGTAATTGAAATCGTGTCCCAGCTCCTTCGACATCCACTCCAGGAAACGTCGGACTCGGGGGAAGTTGGCGTGGGCCCGGGGAAACACCAGGTGGTGCGCGGTGATCGAGGCGCTCAAATCCGGTGCCACTTCAACCAGCGCCCCACGATCAAGGTAGTCCTGGGCCAACAACGTGCTTTCCAGGGCAAAGCCGAGGCCGTGGCTGGCAGCCTCCAGGGTCATGTAGGAACGGTCGAAGCTCAGGGTGTAAGGCTTCTCGGGCCGGGCCAGACCGTGCTGGGCGAACAACTGCGGCCATTTGATCAGGGTCGCCTCCGACAGAATCAGCTCGCGGTCGAGCAGATCCGCCACCGCTCGCACAGGCCGCTTCGCCAACAATTTCGGGGAGGCCATGACTGCAATCCGCTCGTTGCGCACGGTACGCACTTCGAAGCTGGGCCAATTGGGCATGCCGTGACGGATGTCGACGTCGATCTTGTCCCGACTGAAGTGCAACGATTCGTAGGAGCACGAGAGGTTGAGCTGGATATCCGGGTGACTCTCGCGAAACTGTTCCAGGCGCGGCATCAGCCACAACAGGCCGAAGCTGGGAGACGAGTGCAGGCGCAGGCAATCGAGGCTGACATCGCTGGTCGCACGTTCGGTGGCCACCGCCAGGCTGTGGAGGATGCCAGAGACTTCAGTCAGGTACTGCTCGCCCACCGGGGTGAGGGTCACGCCCCTGGCCGTGCGGAAAAACAGTTGGCGCCCGATCATCGCTTCGAGCTTGGCCAGTTGGTGACTCACCGCCGAGGGGGTCAGCTCCAGCAATTCGGCGGCGCGGGCGACATTGCCGAAACGCGCTGTCTGTTCAAAGGCCTGAATGGCTTTCAGGGGAGGCAGCACGGCAGGTGCATCGTCAGGTGAGCGCATGATTATTGTTATTCCGCTGCAAGTCATGTAATCCGGGCACCGGGCTATTCAACCACCCCGCTCACCGGCTGGCGAGTGCTGAATTTTTTTCAGCACCGAGTGACATTCGCGTTATTGCTCAGGTCATGGGCGCGGAACAAAGTGAGTCATCGGTTCATGGCCGAATGTCTCCCATAACAACAATCAGAGGTGCCCCATGCTTCTTCAAGGCAAAGTCGCGATTATCACCGGTGCTGCTTCGGCGCGCGGTATCGGTCGTGCCACTGCAACCACGTTTGCGCAGCACGGCGCACGGGTCGTGATACTCGACCTGGACGCATCCGCTGCCCGCGACGCCGCCGCCTCCCTGGGCGAAGGTCACCTGGGCCTGGCCGCGAACGTCGCGGATGAACGCCAGGTCCGCCAGGCCGTCGCCACCGTCCTCGAACAGTTCGGCCGCATCGATGTGCTGGTCAACAACGCCGGCATCACTCAACCGCTCAAGACCCTGGATATTCGCGGCTCGGACTATGACAAGGTGCTGGACGTCAGCCTGCGCGGCACCTTGCTCATGTCCCAGGCGGTGATTCCGGTAATGCGCGAGCAGCGCGCCGGAAGCATCGTCTGCATGTCGTCGGTTTCCGCCCAGCGCGGTGGCGGCATCTTCGGTGGCCCGCATTATAGCGCCGCCAAGGCGGGCGTGCTGGGCCTGGGCAAAGCCATGGCCCGGGAACTGGGGCCGGACAACGTGCGGGTCAACTCGATTGCTCCGGGGCTGATTCACACCGACATCACCGGCGGCCTGATGCAGGATGAACGCCGTCACACGATCATCGATGGCATTCCACTGGGGCGCCTGGGTGAAGCCCAGGATGTCGCCAACGCAGCGCTGTTCCTGGCCAGTGACCTGTCTTCCTATCTGACCGGCATCACCTTGGACGTGAACGGCGGGATGCTGATTCACTGATAACACTGGCGGGCCGCGAGGCCCGTACGGTTCTGGATCGAGACGCAGCCGGGCCCATGGCCTGGCGGTCAATAACAACAAGAGATCAGACCCCATGACCACTCTGTCGCTCGAAGCGGTTTCGACCGTGCGCACCAACGCCTATCGCAAGACTGCCTGGCGTCTGATGCCATTCCTGATGCTGTGCTACCTGTGCGCCTACCTTGACCGCGTCAATGTCGGCTTCGCCAAGCTACAGATGATGAACGACCTGGCCCTTAGCGAAACCGTCTACGGCCTGGGTGCCGGCATGTTCTTCATCGGCTATTTCCTCTGCGAAGTGCCCAGCAACATCATCCTGCACAAGGTCGGGGCGCGCGTCTGGATCGCTCGGATCATGATCACCTGGGGCATTATTTCCGCGCTGTTCGCCTTCGTCGAAACCGCGTGGCAGTTCTATGTCCTGCGCTTTCTGCTCGGCGTCGCCGAAGCCGGTCTGGCACCGGGCTTGTTGCTGTACCTGACCTACTGGTTCCCGTCCTATCGGCGCGCCCGCATGACGGTGTTGTGGTTCATCGCCATCCCACTGTCAGGCATGGTCGGCGGCCCGCTCTCCGGCTGGATCATGAATCACTTCGCCGGTCTGCACGGCTGGGCGGGATGGCAATGGATGTTCGTACTGGAAGCCATCCCTACCGTCGTGGTGGGCCTGCTGGTGCTGAGCTATCTCAAGGATGGCGTGCATCAGGCCAGTTGGCTGGACGAGGACGAAAAAGCCCTGATCAGCCGCGAATTGGCCGAAGACGAACAGAAAAAAGTGACCCACACCTCGGTGCGCGAATTCATCCATGACCGTCGGTTGTGGCTGTTGGCGGGGATCTATTTCTGCGTGGTGATGGGCCAGTACGCAATCACCTTCTGGCTGCCCACCCTGGTGCGTAACGCCGGGGTGACCGATCCGCTGCACATTGGCTTCCTGACCAGCCTGCCCTACCTCTGCGCCATTGCCGCCATGTTGCTGGTGGGACGCAGCGGCGACAAACATCGTGAGCGTCGCTGGCACTTGATCGGGCCGATGATCGCTGGCGCTCTGGGCCTGACCCTCGCCGCGCTGCTGGGCGGCAACGTTCTGCTGTCGATCCTGAGCCTGTGCCTGGCCGCCTCGGGGATTCTGTCCGCTTCGTCGATGTTCTGGATGTTGCCCACCACCTTGTTGGGTGGTGTCTCTGCCGCAGCCGGCATCGCCGCCGTCAACAGTTTCGCCAACCTCGCGGGCTTCTGCTCGCCCTACCTGATTGGCTGGATCACTACGCAGACCGGCTCCAGCGCCATCGGCATGTACCTGATCACCGGCGTGCTGTTGGGCGGTGCCTTGCTGGTGCTGCGCATCCCTGCCGCCCTGGTCAATCGTTGAGTTACCGGAGTCTTACCATGACTAACCTTGCTGCCCACACCGCGTCCACGTCGCTGGCTGAGCGCGCCCACAACATCCGTCATCATGCGTTGCGCATGGGACAAGTCCAGGGCCAGGGCTACGTTGGCCAGGCCCTCGGTGCCGCCGACCTGCTGGCGGTGTCGTACTTTCATGCCCTGAACTACCGACCCGACGAGCCTGAGTGGGAACAACGCGACCGCTTCTATCTGTCCATCGGTCACTACGCCATCGCACTGTACGCGGCGTTGATCGAAGCCCATGTCATCCCCCTGGATGAGCTGGAAACCTACGGCGCCGATGACAGCCGCTTGCCCATGTCGGGCATGGCCACCTACACCCCAGGCATGGAAATCACAGGCGGCTCGCTGGGTCAGGGGCTGGGTATTGCCGTCGGCGCCTGCCTGGGATTGAAACGCAAAGACTCGTCTTCCTTCGTCTACAACCTACTGTCCGACGGTGAGTTGAATGAAGGGTCGACCTGGGAAGCGGTGATGTCAGCCTCCCACTGGAAGCTCGACAACCTGATCGCCATCGTCGACGTCAACAACCAGCAGGCCGATGGCTATTCGAACGAAATCCTTTGCTTCGAACCCATTGTCGACCGCTGGCAGGCCTTCGGCTGGTTCACCCAGCGGGTCGATGGCAATGACCTGGACGCGCTGGTCGCCGCCTTCGATGCCGCCCGCAACCACCCCGGCGCGCAACCCAGGGTGATCATCTGCGACACCCGGATGGGCAAGGGCGTGCCGTTCCTGGAAAACCGCGAAAAAACCCATTTCATCCGCGTCGAAGAACATGAGTGGGACCTGGCGCTGAGCAATCTCGAAGAAGGAAAACAGCCATGAGCAACACCGCCAACACCTCGATTTCGACGAGCGAGCCGGCCAAGAAACGCCTCACCACCTCAGCGATGATTGCGTCGATTGCCGCCGAAGGCCAGGCCACGAAACCGGCGCCTTTCGGCCATGCGCTGGCGACGCTGGCCGAGCGGCGCAAGGACATCGTCGGGCTGTCCGCCGACCTGTCCAAATACACTGACCTGCACGTTTTCGCCAAGGCCCATCCCGATCGCTTCTATCAAATGGGCATGGCCGAACAATTGTTGATGAGCGCAGCGGCCGGCATGGCCCGCGAGGGTTTCGTACCGTTCGCCACGACTTATGCCGTGTTCGCCTCCCGGCGCGCCTATGACTTCATCTGCATGGCCATTGCCGAAGAGGACCTCAACGTCAAGATCGTCTGCGGCTTGCCGGGCCTGACTACTGGCTACGGTCCCAGCCACCAGGCCACCGATGACCTGGCGATCTTTCGCGCCATGCCTAACCTGATGGTCATCGACCCATGCGACGCCCTGGAGATCGAACAGGCCGTGCCGGCCATCGCCGCACACCAGGGCCCGGTCTACATGCGCCTGCTTCGCGGCAACGTGCCGTTGGTGCTGGACGAATACGGCTACCAATTCGAGATCGGCAAGGCCAAGACGCTGCGCACAGGCAACGATGTCCTGATCGTTTCCACCGGTCTGATGACCATGCGTGCGCTGGAAGCGGCCAAAGCGTTGCAGGCTGACGGTGTCGACGTTGCGGTGCTGCATGTACCGACAATCAAGCCACTGGACGAGCAGACCATTCTCGCCGAAGCCCGCAAGCCAGGACGGCTGGTGGTAACGGCGGAAAACAGCTCGGTGATCGGTGGGCTGGGCGAAGCCGTGGCCACGGTGCTGCTGCGCAATGGCGTGACGCCGACGTTCCGGCAGATCGGCCTGCCGGATGTCTTCCTCGACGCGGGCGCCCTGCCCACGTTGCATGACCGCTACGGTATTTCATCCCAGGCGGTTTGTACGCAGATCAAAACCTGGCTGTAATGAAAAAGCGCGGGGTGCCCTTGCCGGTGCCCCGTTGCCCGACGCATAGGACACAGCACTTTGAAACCAGAAGAACTGCTCGATCCAGCGTTTCACAGCTTCATGAGCCCGAGCCCGGAACGCTGGTCACTGGATACCCTGCCCGCTATTCGCACCCGTGTGCACTCGGCATTCAAACCAGCGCACCGCGTCCGGTGCACAGAGTCCTGGATTCCGGGCACGGACGGCGAGCGTTTGCGGCTGTGTTTCTACCGCCCCACGAACTGTGTCAGTAGAGCGCCCCCTCCGACAATTCTGTATGTCCATGGTGGCGGCTTCGTGCTCGGCAGGCCGGAAATGGCCGACGATTATCTGGCCGACCTGGCCGATGAGCTGCAGGTGCCGATCGTCGCGGTGGATTATCGGCTGGCGCCCGAATATGCCTTTCCTGCCCCGTTGGAGGATTGTTATACGGCCCTTGGCTGGATGCACGTCAACGCCAAGAGCCTGAACCTCGACCCACAGCGCATTGTGGTCATGGGTCATAGCGCCGGTGGTGGGTTGGCCGCGGCGTTGGCGATCATGGCGCGCGACAGGCAGCAATATCCGGTTGCCGCTCAGGTGCTGATTTACCCGATGCTCGACCATCGAACGGGTTCGTCGGATTCGCTTTACCTGAATCCCAGCACCGGTACGTTCAATTGGCTGCCGGCGCAGAATCAGTTCTGCTGGGAGTGTCTGCGCGGCGGCTATCGCCTGGACGATGGACGGGTTGGGTGGTTTTCTCCGGCGTTGGAGCAGGCGCTCGGTGGACTGCCACCCTGCTTCCTGTCAGTTGGGGCGTTGGATTTGTTTGTCGATGAGGATGTGGCTTACGCAATGGGGTTGTCACAGGCGGGCGTGGGGGTGGAGTTGCATGTCTACCCAGGCGCGCCGCATATGTTCGACCAAGTGCCCGGGCGCATCACGACGCAGTTGGCGATTGATGTTGTTCGAGCGCTAAGGCAGTTCCTGGGCTAAAGGTGCCCTGTGTCTCTCTCGGTTGTGCTCTGATCCCACAGGGGCAGGAGTGTTCTCAGGATCCAAGTCCACTACACATCGTTGTGCTTCCCTTCAACGCCAAGCCAATCTTGTGCTGCAACTCGCTTTCGGAAAACGGCTTGTGCAGGACCGGATAACCTGCGAACTCGGCCGGCACGCCGCTGGCGCCATAGCCGGTGCTGAACAGAAACGCGATGCCGCGATCGCGCAGGATCTGCGCCACCGGAAAAACCCGCTCGCCAGCCAGGTTGACATCGAGGATCGCCAAGTCGATGTGCGCCGTACTGGCCCGATCCTGGGCCGCCGTCAACCGGGCGACCGAGGCCACGACTTCGCAGCCAAGGTCTTCCAGTAACTCTTCGATCAACAGGGCGATTGCGCCTTCGTCCTCGACAACGAGCACCCTGACTCCGGCGAAGGGCGTCATGCCTAGGCTCCAATGAGGAACGAGAAGTGACAGGACACGCCCTGCGGGGCGAAGGTGAGGTCGAACGTGCCCCCCAGGTCACGCTCGATACAGCGCTTCATCAATCGCGACCCCAGCCCTTCCCGCTCCGGCCGGGACACCACCGGCCCTCCCGATTCGCGCCAGTCCAGGGTGAACAACGTTCCATGGGGTTGCGGCTGCAGTTCCCATTTGACCGACAGCGAGCCCGTTTCGACGGACATGGCGCCGTATTTAAGGGCGTTGATCGCCAATTCGTTGAGGGTCATCGTCAGGTTGAGCGCCACCCGAGTACCGACATCGATCGACGGTCCCTCGACGACCACGCGGTCAGGATCGCTGCCGAACACCGGCATCAATACTTCCTGGGCCAGGGAATCCAGCGGCGTATTGCCCCAGTGGCGCCGGGTCAGCAGATCATGCGCACGGGACAACGCCAAAAGCCTGGCTTCGAAGCGCTTGTAGCCGTCCTTCGCGTCCACCGCATCGCGCGCTGTCTGCACCGCCAGAGATTGCACGGTGGCCAGGGTGTTCTTGACCCGATGATTGAGCTCGTCGATCAGCGTTTTCTGTCTGTTCTCGGCCTGTTTGCGCTCGGTGATGTCCACCAGCATGTTGATCGCTCCCACCAGGTTGCCCTCGGCATCATGCAGAGGCGTGGGGTACGGGGTGAACGGCACGCGGCTGCCATCGGGTCGTTGGGCGATGGCCTCTACGCCGCGTATCGGCCGGTTTTCCTTCAGGGCCACCGCCATCGGGCACTGATCGTGAGGCAGCGGTGTTTCATCGGTGTTGAACAGCTTCCACGTCACGCACCACAGGTCACCCAACTGCGGCGTACGGCCCGACAGTTCCACCGCCGCCCGATTGTAAAAGGTGATACGGCCCTGCGCATCGGTGGTGTAGACCGCCGCGGGCAGCGCCTCGAGGAGATTGCGCATGTGCCGTTCGCTTTCACGGATCTGCTGCTCCATCCGCTGCGTCGCGGTGACGTCCTGAAGCACCCGCACGCCATAGCGAAAGCCACCGGCGGCGTCCCTGACCGATGAACTGTGCACATCCAGGTAAAGAATTTCGCCATCGGGTTTCACGGCGCGCTTACGAACCACATAGCTGTCCAGCTCGCCGGCCACCTGACGCGCATAAAGCGCCGCGTCCTCCCCGGCGCAGTCGCGATGGGTATAGTCCAGGAATGTCATGTCCAGGAGTTCTTCGCGAGAGCGGTCCAGCATGCGGCAAAGGGCATCGTTGACACGCAGCAGGTGCCCGTCGACGTCGGCCTCGGCAATACCGATGGTGGCCGCCTCGTAGGTGGCCGCCAGCCTCTCATCGCTCTCTTGGCGCGCCGCCTCGGCGGCATGCATGCAGGTCACATCGATGGTGAAGCAACGCGTGTTGAACAGCTTGCCTTCTTCGAACCGTCCGTTCGAGGTGATCGTCACATACTTGATCGAGCCATCCTTGGCCCGCAGGCGCGCCGGGTAGTCCTGCAGGCAATCACCACTGGCGAGTTTATGGAGGATTTCACCAATGACGGGGGCATCGACATGAAACTCGGTGATATGACGGCCGATGTATTCCTCCTCCGAATAGCCCAGGAGCGCCAGTTCTGCCTTGTTGGCGCGCAGGATGACCCCGTCGCCACTGACAATGTGCAGACCCACGGCGCTGTTTTCGAAGAAGTCTTCGAGGTCGGCACTTTTGCGCCGCAATTGCTCGGCCACGGCGTGGTGCGCCGAGATGTCCTGGAAGCAGTTGATCGCCCCCTGGATAACGCCCCGCCGGTCCCTCAGGGCCCGGATATTCACCAGTGCCACGAATCGCGAGCCATCCGGTCGTTGAATGATGACTTCCTGGTTGCGGGTCACGCTGCCTTCGTTGAGGGCCACGGCCATCGGGCAGTCCTCGGGCGCCAGGGGTGTTCCGTCAATCAGGAACAGCCGGTGGGAACCACAAAAGCGATCCCCGTTCTCACCCAGCACGGGCGTACGTCCCCAGAGTTCGGCGGCCTCGCTGTTGTACCTGACAAGCCATCCGTGCCGGTCGCACAGGTACACGGCACCAGGAATGGCTTCGAGCGCGTTTGCGCCAATCGAAACCAGGCTTTCGTATTCACTTGACGCCAGTGCTTCCCTGGAAAGCTCTTCAACATTCGACATCGGTCATCCTCGATCTTTTCGCACTGCCGCAATGGACTCTAGATTCCCATTGTTCTCACGAGTTCAGGAAAAACCGGGATCTATCGTCCTGGTCTCTCAAAAACCGAACAATACCCGAGGCGCCTGCACCATTAACACATGCATCAGCGGCGCTGGACACGCCAATGCGTTCAACTGCTCCAGCAGGGCCAGCGCGGCCCGGGCGAAGGCGATATTCTGCGGGTCCGTCCCCCATTCGATAGATGCCGGGCACCAGCACGCCGTGGCTAAGGCCAGGGACGTGCAATTGCGCCAGGTACTGTACCGGCGTGGCGTCGTAATCCGGTGTACCGCCGGCCAGGGACAAGCTGCAGTGAACGGCTGAACACATGGGCATGATGCTTGTCCTTATCCTTATAGGTGGAGCGAAAGGCAGCCGAGAGCGAACCGCGCCGCTGCGACTGGGGCCTCCTGTCAGCGTCGCCATCGAACATCCACACCCAAGGGGATGACGATATGACCACACCCTCGCAAGACGCACGGCAAGGCCCCCTCGGCTTCCCTTCTCCCGATGGGAAGACGATCATCGCCTCGGTCCTGCGGCGCTACGCCGAACCGCTGCCCGATCCGGACTCACCTGACTTCGCCCCGATGTTCGACCGTTACGCCGACGCACGGGTGGTGATGATCGGCGAGGCCAGCCATGGTACCAGCGACTTCTATCGACTCAGAGCGGCCATCACCCGACGCCTGATCGAGCGGCACGGCTTCAGCATCGTTGCCGTCGAAGCGGACTGGCCGGACGCGGGCCATCTGGACCGATACGTCCGGGGACAGGCACCCTCGGCGTGGAAACGGCACATCTTCAGCCGATTCCCGACCTGGATGTGGCGCAACACCGATGTCAAGACGTTTGCCCACTGGCTGCATCGCTACAACCAGCGACTGGCCCCGGACAACCGCGTCGAATTCCGCGGGCTGGATATCTATAGTCTGCGCAACTCCATCCATGAAGTGTTGGCCTATCTGGAACGGGTCGATCCCCGACTGGCCCAGGAAGCCCGACGGCGATATGGCTGCCTGACGCCCTGGCAGGATGAGCCTGCGTTGTACGGCCACTTCGTCGAACGCGATGGCTTGATGCCCTGTGAAAATGCGGTGGTCGAGCAACTCAATACCCTGTTGGCCGAACGGCTGGCGGGGCTGGTCAAGGACGACGAGGCGTTTTTCAATGCCGCGCAGAATGCACGGGTCGTCCAAGCGGCCGAGCATTATTACCGGGCGATTTATCGCGGATCGACCACCTCCTGGAACCTGCGCGACCAACACATGTTCGACACCTTGCAGGCTCTGCTGGAACATCGCGGCCCCCAAGCGAAAGCGGTGGTATGGGCACATAACTCCCACATCGGCAACGCGGCCGCCACGCAGATGGGTTGGAAGGGCCAATTCAATATCGGCCAGCTCTGCCGCAACACCCATGGCCACGACGCGGTGCTGATCGGCATGGGCACCGACCGCGGCCAGGTGGCAGCGGCCGACGACTGGGACGGCGACATGCTCATCAAGGACGTCCGCCCGTCCCGCCCTGACAGTTGGGAATATCAGTTCCTCAAGGCAGGCATCGCGGCGTCCCTGACCGACTGGCGAGACCCACGACGCACGGAGCTGCGCCACGCCCTCTCCAAGCCCCTGCTGGAAAGGGCCATCGGCGTGATCTACCGCCCCGAAACCGAACGCCACAGTCACTACTTCGAGGCCGTGCTGGCCGAGCAATTCGACGCCATGATCTGGGTCGAACAGACGCAACCGGTAACCGCACTGGCATTGCCCGAGGGCCAGGCAATCGAATCGGAAGACGAAACCTTTCCGTTCGGCGTGTAGCCGGCCGGCACAAGCCTGACCCTACGGATGGACGTCGCCCGTCGACTCTCGTTGCCAGGCACGCTGCAACAGATCGATGACGACTTCATCCGGGGTCTGGGAAAAGTCCTCGTACCAGTGACCGATCGAGATCATCCACTCAGGCACCAGCGGGCAAATCACCTCGTTTACCTCGCTGCGCAAGGCCTCCAAGGTTTCCAAGGGGGCAACCGGTACGGCGACGACGATGCGCGAAGGTGCCTGGGTCCGCACCGCGTGGATCGCCGCCATCATGGAAGCTCCCGTCGCCAGGCCATCGTCGATCAGAATCACCACCTGGTCCTTGAGCTGCAGCGGCGCGCGCGTCCCCCGGTACGCCTGTTCACGACGCATCAGCTCGCGTGACTCCTGCTCGACCACCGCGTCGAAGCGGTCCTGGTCGATCGGATGCGCACGCAGTACATCGTCATTGAGGATTCTGATCCCGCCACTGGCGATGGCGCCCATGGCGAACTCTGGATTCGACGCCATGCCAAGCTTGCGCACCAGCATCAGGTCCAGGCGCACTCGCAGGGCGGTGGCGACTTCATACGCCACAGGGACCCCGCCGCGAGGCAGGGCCAGCACGGCAACATCCGGTCGATGGGCGTACTTGAGCAAATGGTTCGCCAGCCCTTGTCCTGCGGCGCGCCGGTCCTTCAAGACGGTTTGCAGCGAGGGACTCTGACCCATTGGGAACCTCCCCAGGCGAAGACGCCTGCGTACGTGATGAATTTCAACGAAATCAACCCGCCGGGCGCGATCAATGCCCTGATAACGCCTCTACGGCATCATTAAGAATAGCCCGGTTCGACTGAGTGCCGGTTGGGTCACGAAGCCAGTTCGAGGCGATCAGGCGCTGGCCGCCGGATCGGCATGCCGAGGCAACCCCACCGACACCACGGCCGCCACCACCACGAACAGGCTGGAGATCCACAGGCACGCCTCCAGGCCATGCACCTGGTACACCCAACCGGACAGCAGCGTGCCGATCAACCGCCCCATGGCGTTGGACATGTAGTAGAACCCCACGTCCAACGAAACGCCGTCCTCCTTGGCGTAGGAAACAATCAGGTAGCTGTGCAGGGACGAGTTCACGGCGAACAGCACACCGAACACCATGAGCCCGCCGAGCAGCACCCCCTGCGACGGCCCGCCGCCCAGCCCCAGCGCGATGGCTGCCGGCAGGCCCGCCAGGGCAAGGGCCCAGAGAAACGCCGTGCGGCCATCCGGCACATGGCCCCGTTTCTTGCCGGTGATGCGCGGAGCGAAGGATTGCACGATGCCGTAGCCGATCACCCAGGCGGAGAGAAACCCGCCCACCTTCCAGAAGTCCCAGCCCAGGACGCTGCTCAGGTAGACCGGCAAGGCCACCACGAACCAGACGTCGCGTGCGCCGAACAGGAACATCCGCGCCGCCGAGAGCAGATTGATCGCCCGGCTCTTGGACAGCAGGTCGCGAAACCTGGGCTTGGCCCTGGACTTGCCCAGGTCCTTTTTCAGCAGGATCAGGCTACCCAGCCAGATCAGCCCCAGTACGCCAGCCATCGCCAGCAGCGAGCCCTTGAAACCGATCCATGCCAGCAAGGCCCCGCCGAGGAAGAAACCCACGCCCTTGAGGGCGTTTTTCGAACCGGTGAGGATCGCCACCCAACTGTAGAGCCGACCTTGCTGCCCATCCGGCACCAACAGTTTGATGGCGCTTTTGGCACTCATCTTGTTCAGGTCCTTGGCGACGCCGGACAGCGCCTGCGCGCTCATCACCCAGGGCACCGTCAGCCATGCGGCTGGAACGGTCAGCATCAGCAATGCAACGACCTGCATGCCCAGCCCGATGTTCATGGTCCGGTTCAACCCCAGCCGGGCGCCGAGATAGCCGCCCACGAGGTTGGTGACGACGCCAAAGAGTTCATAGAACAGAAACAACGCCGCGATCTGCAACGGGCTATAACCCAGTGCATGGAAATGCAGCACCACCAACATGCGCAAGGCACCATCGGTGAGGGTGAAGGCCCAGTAATTGCCCGTCACGAGCAGATATTGCCGCACCGGGCCGGGCAAGGTTTTCATGGTTGCTCCTCAGACCGCCAGGCCCACCATCCGGGCCAATTCGACGGTGCGATTGGCGTAGCCCCATTCGTTGTCGTACCAGGCGTAGAGCTTGACCTGGGTGCCATTGATGACCATGGTCGACAGCGCATCGATGATTGATGAGCGCGGGTCGGTACGATAGTCGATGGACACCAGCGGACGCTCTTCGAAACCGAGGATGTCCTTCAATTCGTTCTCGGAAGCGTCCTTGAGCAACCGGTTCACTTCCTCGACCGTGGTGGCTCGCTCGACCTCGAAGACGCAGTCAGTCAGCGAAGCGTTGGCCAGGGGCACGCGTACGGCGTGACCGTTCAGGCGCCCGCGCAATTCTGGAAAGATCTCCGCGATGGCCGTGGCCGAGCCGGTACTGGTGGGAATCAGGCTCATGCCCGAAGCACGGGCGCGGCGCAAGTCCTTGTGAGGTTGGTCGAGAATGCTCTGGGTGTTGGTCAGGTCATGGATAGTGGTGATCGAACCATGGCGGATGCCCAGTTTCTCGTGGATCACCTTGACCACCGGCGCCAGGCAATTGGTGGTACAGGATGCCGCCGTGACGATGGGGTGTTCGGCGGGCTTGAACAGCTGATGATTGACGCCCATGACGATGTTCAGCGCGCCCTTCTCCTTCACCGGGGCGCTGACCACTACACGCTTCACGCCTTGATCGAGGTATGCCTGGAGCACGGCGACCGTCTTCATCTTGCCGCTGGCCTCGATCACCAGATCGCAGGCCGACCAGTCGGTGTCGGCAATTGCCTTGTTGGCTGTGACCCTGATCTGTTTGCCGTCAATGACGATGCTGTCGCCCTGGGAATCGGCCCGATGATTCCAGCGGCCATGCACTGAATCGAAGTTCAGCAGGTGCGCGTGGGTGGCCGCGTCGCCGGCCGGATCGTTGATTTGCACGAACTCGAATTCCGGCCATTGCCACGCCGCCCGCAAAGCAAGACGACCGATACGCCCGAAACCGTTGATGCCCACTTTGATCGTCATGCTTGCCATCACCCATATGCGAAAAACCGAATATATGTTTTTCCGAATATAAAGAAAAGCCTTGCTCCGCTTGTCCCTGGTGGGGCGCTTGCGAGTGCTGCATGCAACGAGAACTCCTGCGCAGGTCGTTCAAATTTTGGCCCGACCTTGATTTGAAGAAACCTCAGCCTGCTTCCCGTAGTACAGTGCACGACATGAAAATCACCGGCCACTTCGAGGCATCTGAAATGGCCAGGATCCACCTACCGTCCCCAGCGATATCAGCATGATCGAAATCACCGAAGTTTCCATTGCCCAACTGCGCGCAGCGCTCGAATCCGGCCAGACGACGGCGGTTGAGCTTGTCCAGGCCTACCTCGCCAGGATCGATGCCTACGATGGCCCCGACACGCCCACCGCGCTCAACGCGGTCGTGGTTCGCAATCCCGAAGCGCTCGCCGAGGCGCAGGCATCGGATGCCCGTCGCGCCAGAGGCCAGACACTGGGGCCGCTCGACGGCATTCCCTACACGGCCAAGGACAGTTACCTGGTCAAGGGGCTCACCGCCGCTTCCGGCAGCCCGGCTTTCGCCAAGCTGATCGCCTATCGGGATGCGTTCACCATCGAACGGCTTCGTGCCGCCGGGGCGATCTGCCTGGGCAAGACCAACATGCCGCCCATGGCCAATGGCGGCATGCAGCGCGGGGTGTATGGCCGCGCGGAAAGCCCCTACAACCGCGACTATCTCACCGCCCCGTTCGCATCGGGCTCTTCCAATGGTGCGGGCACTGCAACGGCGGCCAGTTTCGCGGCGTTCGGCCTGGCTGAAGAAACCTGGTCGAGCGGGCGCGGCCCGGCATCGAACAATGGCTTGTGCGCCTATACCCCTTCCCGCGGGGTGATCTCGGTACGCGGCAACTGGCCACTGACGCCGACGATGGACGTGGTCGTGCCCTACGCCAGGACCATGGCCGATCTTCTGGAAGTGCTCGATGTCGTGGTGGCCAATGACCCGGACACCCGGGGAGACCTGTGGCGCCTGCAACCCTGGGTGCCGATCCCGAGTGTAGACGCCGTCCGGCCCGTTTCCTATCCGCAGCTGGCCGCCAACGCAAGCGCTCTGGCCGGCGTCCGCTTCGGCGTTCCCCGCATGTACATCAATGCCGATCCCGAAGCCGGTACGGCCGAAGCGCCGGGCATTGGCGGTCCGACAGGGCAACGCATCGTCACCCGTGCCTCAGTGATTGCCCTCTGGGAGCAGACTCGCCAGGCACTCGAAGCCTGCGGCGCGCAAGTGGTCGAGGTTGATTTCCCGCTGGTGTCCAACTGCGAAGGCGACCGCCCGGGCGCGCCGACCGTGTTCACCCGCGGCCTGGTGTCCAAGGCGTTCCTGCACCATGAGCTATGGGATCTGTCGGCCTGGGCGTTCGATGATTTCCTGCGGGCCAACGACGATCCGGCACTCAACCGCCTGGCCGACGTCGACGGCCCGCTGATTTTCCCTCACGATCCGGGCACCCTGCCCAACCGTGAGGACGACCTTGCCGCCGGCATGGACGAATACGTGAATATGGCCAAGCGCGGTATCACACCCTGGGACCAGATCCCCACCCTGCCCGATGGCCTGCGTGGGCTTGAAGCGACACGCAAGATCGATCTGGAAGACTGGATGGACCACCTCGGCCTCGATGCGGTGATCTTCCCCACCGTGGCCGATGTCGGGCCAGCGGACGCCGACGTCAACCCGGTGTCCGCCGATATCGCCTGGAGCAACGGGGTCTGGGTCGCCAACGGCAACCTGGCCATCCGGCACTTGGGCGTTCCCACTGTCACGGTGCCGATGGGCATCATGGCAGACATCGGCATGCCCGTCGGGCTGACATTTGCCGGCCGTGCCTATGACGATTCGACGCTGTTGCGCCTGGCCTCGGCGTATGAGTCCCTGGGATCGAAACGTCAGGTTCCACCCCGGACGCCGCCGCTGTCGGCCAGAGGGCGCTGAAACCCTCCCCGCCTACAATCGGAAGTGTCTCTGAAGGGTCCGCAAAAGCAGGCTCACCGCCTCATCGGCGTGTGAGGCCTGCGACCGCATGAACACCACCTCATGCTCTGCTATGACGGGCAGATCGTCGAGAATCTGCATGCGCTCCGTTACACGCGCCCGATCTATCAGACTGATCGCCAGCCCGGCCTCCACGCAGGCCTTCACCGCCTGGTTGGAGGGGCTTTCCAATACGATGCGCAACCGGCGGCCGCTCTGCCTGAGCGATTCCATCATGGCCTGCCGATAAGGGCACTGCGAAGCATGCACGGCCAACGGAAGCGGCTCCAACGCCGTCACCGCCGTGTTCATCGACGCGACCCAGACGGGCGTGGTGGTTTCCAGCACCGGGTCCTGCCCAACACCCTGACCTTTTGGCTGGGTCACGATTGCCGCCTGGATTTTCCCACGCTGTACCTGATCCCGTAGCGCATAGCTGGGTGCCGTCTTGAGCTCCAGTACGACGTTTGGCCACGCCCCGGCAAAGGTCGGGAGGACGTCACGGATGACATGGTCGGCATACTCATCCGGCACACCAAAGGTCACGCGCCCTGCCAGGCGGGTGCCCTGCAGGTCGGCCAGCACTCGATCATGGGTACTCAACAGCTCGCCCGTCGACATGAGCAAACGTTTGCCCAGCCCGGTCAGGGAGACGGATTGGTTATCCCGGTTGAGCAACCGTCCTCCGGCGATCGCTTCCAGCCGCTGTATATGGACGCTCACCGCCGCCGGGCTTTTGTGAAGCTGCTCGGCCGCTGCGCTGAATTTTTCCAGCCGTGCCACGGTGTGAAAGGTGCGGATCAATTCGATATCGAGAATGGAAGCCATGATTCAGTTTTCCTGAACGACTGCTACAGGACATTTTGATTTATTAGATTAGTCCGCTCTCGTAGTCTGTGGGCATGAACCGACCAAAAACACTGTCCCGCAGCCCCCTGACCAAGCCTGACTGGCGCTTGGCGATTCCATTGCCCATGCTCGAGGCTGCGCTGCTGCTGGCCTGGAGCTCGGGGTTTGTCGGTGCTCGGTTCTCGCTGGATTACGCACCCGTATGGCTGGTGGTGTTCTGGCGTTGCGTCCTGGTTTCGCTTGTCCTGTTTCCCTTCGTCATCAAAGCGTTGCTGCAGACCCCACGTACGGTGCTGCTGAAAAACGCAGGCATCGGGCTTCTGGCCATGGCGGGCTACCTGGCCGGTATTACTCAGGGAATCGCCCTCGGCGTACCCGCCGGCCTGGCTGCGCTGTTCGCCGACCTGCTGCCGATGGGCCTGGCATTGTTGAGCGCTGGCGTTCTCGGCCAGCGCCTGGCCTGGCCAGTCTGGGTCGGATTGGTGATCGGCCTGATCGGCGTTGCCCTGGTGACCCAGGGTGCACTGGCCTGGGGAAACGCCCCGATCTGGGCCTATGGCCTGCCGTTGTTGGGCATGTTTTCCCTCGCCGTCGCGACCCTCTGGCAAAAATCTCTGTGTCCTTCGCAGCGAATGGGCTTGCTGCCCAATCTCTGGTTGCAATGCGCGGTGTCGGGCCTTGCCTTCGCTATTGCCCAGGGCGCACAGGGTGGCCTTGCGCCGATACCCGGGACGGGATTCGCGCTCAGCGTGTTATGGACCGCGGGATTGTCGACGATAGGCGGCTATGGGCTCTATTGGATGTGCCTGCGTCGTGCGACCGCCACCCGCGTCACCAGCCTTTTGTACCTCAGCCCGCCCATTACGATGCTGTGGGCCTGGGCCATGTTCGACGAACCGCTGTCCTGGCAAATGGCAGTGGGCATGGCTGCATCCGGAATCGGCATCTGGATGGTGGTACGTACGGAAGCTCGGGACGCACTGCCAGGCGGTAGCCCTGCTACTTCGCCGCCGGGTACGTCAGCTTGAGCCCATGCACCTGCGCGACGGGATTCAACAAGGCCTTGCTCGCCTTGCCTTTGTCCATGATGTGAATGACTTCAACTTCCCGGACCAAAAGATAATCCGCAATGATCCTGCGATGGCAGCGCCACCAGACCGCTTCGGCACACATGATGGCGCAGCGTCGGGTTTCGCTCAGTGACAGAAGGCGTTCGAGGCCGACCTCGAACGTCTCCGTGAGTGCATGATCCGCGTAGTTATGAAAGCTCCGGTTGTTCCAAAAGCCGTTGGTTTGCTCGGGGATGGTCGTGGACTTCTTGCGCAACCCGCCGAGCTCCAGGATCCGGTCATGATGGATCCCGAACCCGGCCAACGAGTCGGGCAACGTATCCAGGTTGTACTGAGGATTTGTCCGGGATCGCGGGACCGTTCTGACATCGACAATCGTATCCACGCCGAAGCCCTGAACGATTTCCACGAACTGCTCGAGGGTCCGGGTCGAATGGCCGATCGTATAGACGGTGCCATGACTCATGGATGACCCTCGAGCAATTCTGTCATTGATCAACGGTTCCAGGACTTTGACCATATTTCTCCAGCAGCTTGAGTGTGACCCCGTTCGTCCAGCCGAAACCGTCCTGCAGCTCGTATTCGCCCCCACCCCCGCCTTGCCCGGCGCCAGATACATCGTACTTCTCCACCAGTTTGTCCTCGTCTCGGTAGAGATTCTGTACCTGCTGCAAGAAGCGCGTACCGATCTGCTGCGCGAGCTCGGTCTGCTGGTACCGGCTCAGCCCTTCCACCGCAACCCACTGCAACGGCGCCCAGCCATTGGGCTCGTCCCATTGCTGACCATTGCTGACCTGGGTGGTGGCAATTCCCCCGGGACGTACCAGGCCATCGCGTACCGCGTCAGCCGTGCGACGAGCACGCTCGGTGGAGGCAAGGCCGGTGTAGAGCGGGAACAGCGTCGCGGCGGTCAGTGCCGGGCGTTGCTGCTTCAGTTGCCAGTCGTAGTCCACGTAGTAGCCGCCCTCGGCGTTCCATAGATGCTTCTCGATGGCGCGCTGGCGCTGGTCCGCGCGCTGGCTGTACGCCTGGGTGCACGGCATGTTCCGGGTGGTGTCGCACGCCTTGGCGATGGTGCGCTCCAGGTGATACAGCAAACTGTTCAGGTCCACCGGCACGATGGCGGTGGTGCGTATGGTCGACAGGTTTTTCCCGTCACCCAGCCAGCGGGAGCTGAAGTCCCAGCCACTTTCGGCACCGGCCCGCAGGTCACGCCACACCTCCTGCCTGAGCCTGCCGGACGCCTGCTCAGCAGTCTTGACGTCCTGCAACCACGACTCCTGCCGAGGCGTCGGGCTGGCATCCCAATAACGATTGAGCACGCTGCCGTCGGCGAGCTTGACGACATGCTGGACGGCGGCTCCAGGCTCAAGCGTACGGGCACCTTCCATCCAATAGGCATATTCTCTTTGCAATTGTGGCAGGTACCGGCCGTAGGCCTGGTCCCCTTCAATGTGCGCCTGCAACTCCACCATATAGGCAAAGAACGGCGGCTGCGAGCGACTCAGGTAGTAAGTGCGGTTGCCATTGGGAATGTGGCCGTAGGTGTCGATCATGTAGGCAAAGTTATCGGTCATCTGGCGAACCTGGGCCCTGTCACCGCTTTGCTCCAGCCCCAGCATGGTGAAATAGGAATCCCAGTAATACATCTCGCGAAAGCGTCCGCCGGGCACTACATAGGGCTGCGGCAGTGGCAGCAGACTGCTGTACTGCGGCACTTCTCTGAATGTGCGGCTCAGTACGGGCCACAGATTGTCGATGTGTTCCTTGATCGGCGCGCCGGGTTTCGGCGCCGGGCTTTCGGCTTCGCCGGACTCGACGAAGTTATTCTTGACGAACGCTTTCAGGTCGAAGCCGGCGCTGCCACGACGGGCCAGATAATCGGCGCTGATCGTCGAGGGATCGCGGATGGGCAGCGCATCCACGAAGTGCTTCTGATCGGTGAACACCTGGTCGCGCTGCACCGCTTCGAACAGTTCGGGGTAGGCCTGGTCGGGCGGTAGCGGAGTGCGACCCTGGGCATCGCTGTAGCTCCAGGTTGCGGCGGGTTGGCTTGAACAGGCCGCGCACAGCACGGCGGCGAAGGACAGGCTGGTGAAATGCAATGGTCGCATCAGCGGCTCCGTGTATTGTCGTTCCTGACAAAACGAGTGACCTGACGCGATGGACCTCGGTTCATTTAAATGAACATCGGCCAAACCAGAGCGACCGAGCGCTTCGCCTCGACGAGTGACATTCAAGCCAGGATAGGCCCAGCCGATAACCATTGAGTAGATGGACTCCAAGGCCTCGCCGGGCCCTGCTGGTCATATAAGGTAAACAATCGATGGTCTTGCCGTTTAATCGCTTACTGGTGCTTGTCGTATTGATGTTTGTGACCGCAGGCGGGTTTTCGCCGAATGCTGCGGCAGAGTCTGCGTTGCGCATCGTCACGGAGGAGCTGCCTCCGTACAACATGACCCAGGATGGACGAGTGACCGGTATGAGCACCGAAGTGGTCGAGGCTGTCCTCAAGGAAGTCGGCGTGCACGCTTCGATCCAGCCCATGCCCTGGGCACGCGCCTACGAGCTGGCCCTCAATGAAAGCAACGTCCTGATCTATTCCATCGCCCGCACGCCTGCGCGTGAATCGTTGTTCCAGTGGGTAGGCGCCATCGCTCCGACCCGGTGGTACCTGTATTCGCTGGCTGAACGGCCGGTGAAGCTCAATTCGCTGGAGGATGCCAGAAGCTTCCAGATTGCCACCGTCAACCAGGACGTGGGCGAGCAATACCTGATCTCAAAGGGTTTCCGCATCGGCGAGCAATTGCAATCAAGCACCAAGTACGAACACAACTATCGCAAGCTCAAGGTCGACCATGTGGAGATGTGGATTTCCAACGAGCTCAACGCGCTGTACCTGACCCGTCAGAACGGCGAGGATCCGGAAAAGGTGTTGATTCGTTCGCTGCCGATTCCCGACCTGAGCAGCGATGAAGGCCTGAGCATGGCGTTCAGCCGCAATACGCCTGTCGAAACGGTGGAGAAATTCCGTGCGGGCCTGGCAACCATCCGTCGCAACGGCGTCTACGATGCCATACTGCGCAAATGGTTGTGATATGGCGCGTAATGGCGAGACGGCGTCCGCGCAACAGACAAAGATAAAGGTATTCAGGTCCCTTGGGCGACGCTTGGTACTGGCGACGCTGTTGTTCTGTTTGATCTTTACCCTGGCGATGGTCACCTTGCGGACCTGGCTCGCCTGGGAACACAACCTGGCGGAAATGAATTCGGAACTGGTCCTGATCGACCAGGTGTTCCAGAACACCCTGTCCCATGCCATCTGGGAAATGGACCGCGAATCATTGAACAAGCAGCTCGCCAGCGTCGCGAAGGCGGCACCGGTCGGACGCCTGTTACTCACGATCCCGCGTCCCGGCCAGTCGACCGAGGTCATCGAACTCAATCGATACAACACAGTGAACGCCGGCCCGGCGCCTGTGCTGCACCGCGAGCTGGTTGCCCAGCCCTATGCCGGCGCCCATGAAAAAGTCGGCGAACTGACGATCGAAGGCGATAACAATCTGCTCTGGGAACGCCTATGGGGCGAAGCTCGCAGCATCGTCATCACCCAGGTCATCCAGTCGCTGTTGCTGGCGGGCCTGGTCATGACCGTGTTCAACCGCCTGGTGACGGTGCACGTCGTCCACATTGCCCGGCACCTGGGGAACCTTACGCCGGGAACCCTCAAGCGACATTTCAAATTGCAGCGCACGGTGCATGGCCAGGACGAACTGAGCCTGCTCGAATCCCAGGTCAACGAGCTTCAGGACAACCTCCAGGCCCACCTGGAACGCCAGCACCAGGACGAACTGGCGATGGCCGCCAGCCGCGATCAATTGGCCGATCTGGTCGAGGCCCGGACCGCAGAACTCAAGGCCGCCAACCAGGCCCTTGAAGCGTTGTCACGCCACGATGCATTGACGGGTCTGCCCAACCGTCGCTATTTCGATGAGCTCAAGGAAGTCGAATTCCGTCGGGCAATCCGCCACAAGACGCCGCTGACAATACTTATGTGCGATGTCGACTTCTTCAAGGCCTACAACGACACCTACGGTCATCTCAAAGGCGATCAGTGCCTGCAACAAATTGCTGAAACCCTGCGTAGCGTCTTCGAACGTTCGGGCGAATTGACTGCTCGCGTGGGTGGCGAGGAATTCGTCGTGGTGCTGCCCAACGTCGACGCCAAACAAGCTCAAGAGGCGGCCCAACAAGTCCGTGCACGCCTGGCCGAACGCGAACTGCCCCACAGCGGTTCGGCGGTATCGACCTTCGTCACCTTGAGCATCGGCGTGGCCGAGCTGGACCCAATGACCATGAACCATTTCGATCAGTTGCTGCAACGCGCCGACCAGGCGCTTTACCGGGCCAAACACCAAGGGCGCAATCGCGTCGCCATCCAAGACCAGTGAGACCTGTATGCATTACTGCCTGACGTTCTGCCTGTATTGCATCCTCGTCTTGTTCCCTCAGGCGAGTCATGCCCTGGAGATCGAAGTGGTGACCGAGGACTCCCTGTATGCCTACCTCCGTGATGACAAACTCGTCGGACCAGGCACCCGCGTCGTCGAAGAAACCCTGAAAAAAGCAGGACTGACCGATCACCATATCCTGCTCTATCCCTGGGCCCGGGCTTATGAAAAGGCTCTGCACGAACCCAATGTACTGATCTATCCAATGGATCGCACCCCGCTGCGCGAGCCATTGTTCAAATGGGTGGGTGAACTGGAGCGGGTCACGATCAAGCTTTACAAGCTGCGCGAGCGCCACGACATCGTCCTGGCCAGCCTCGAAGACGCCAAGCGCTACAGCGTGGGGGTGGTGCGCAACGACTCCAAGCAGTTACTGCTGCAACAACAGGGATTCACCCGGCTGGTCGTCTCGGCCGATCGTCGCGACAACTTTCAAAAACTGCTCAACCACCAGGTCCAGCTGTTGCCGATGCCCGAGAATGCGGCGCGGGTGATCAGCGAAGACGAGCACGTGCCGTTTGACGCGCTTGAAGAAGCCTATTCCATCGACGAGCGCCCGGCCAGGGTCTCCATGGCCTTCAGCCTGGATACCTCGGATGAAATCGTCACCCGGGCACGGACCGCTTTCGAGCAGTTGAAGGCTTCTGGCGAAGTGGATCGGATCATGCGGGAGGAACGTTAGGCTTTGTACGAAAAGTCATCGAACGGCAATCAGGCAAGGCGAAAACAGGCGAGCAGGCACTGTTCTACAAAACCCAGGCTGAAAATGAAATAAGCTGCCCACGCCACGTTGGTACATCTCTGCTACGCTGGCCGGCTCGCAGGTAGCGTCATCGCGAGCAACCATCAAGTAAGGGAGGCTTAACGGACATGATTGTCGGCATTGACCTGGGCACCACCCATAGCCTGATCGCGGCATGGCGCGATGGCGCCGCGCAACGGGTGCCCAATGCGCTCGGCGAGTGGCTGACGCCCAGCGTGGTGGGGCTGGATGACGAAGGTCGAATGATGGTCGGCCGGCCCGCGCTGGAGCGCCTGCAAACCCATCCCCAGGCAACCGCCGCACTCTTCAAGCGCTACATGGGCAGCGCCCGCCTGACCACGCTGGGCAATCGTCAGTTCCGCGCCGAAGAGCTTTCGGCCATGGTCCTGCGCAGCCTGCGCGAGGATGCCGAGCGGCATTTCGGCGAACCGGTCGAGGAAGCCATCATCAGCGTGCCGGCCTATTTCAACGATGCCCAGCGCAAAGCCACGCGCATCGCCGGCGAACTGGCCGGCCTCAAGGTCGAACGGCTCATCAACGAACCCACTGCCGCCGCCCTCGCCTACGGCCTGCACCAGCACGATAACGCCAGCACCTTCCTGGTATTCGACCTCGGCGGCGGGACCTTCGACGTGTCGATCCTGGAGTTGTTCGAAGGTGTGATGGAGGTCCGGGCCAGCGCCGGCGACAACTACCTGGGCGGGGAAGACTTCGACACATTGCTGCTCCAGTCTTTCGTCGCCACCCAGGCCAAGGCTGCCGCTGGTCCCGTCCCCCTTGGTGACGCGCACCTGTTCAGCCGCTTGCGCCGTGAAGCCGAACGCGTTCGCAAATCGCTCGGTCATGACCCCAGCGCCACGTTTTCGGTGCGCCACGGCGACCGGGAATGGCACCATGAATACACCCAGGCGCAGATGGCCGAGCTCTATGGCCCGCTGTTCGCTCGCTTGCGCGCGCCCATCGAGACCGCCCTGCGCGATGCCCGCATCCGCGCCAGTGAACTTGACGAAGTGCTGCTGGTCGGTGGCACCACCCGAATGCCACTGGTACGCAAATTGACCGCCAGCCTGTTCGGGCGCTTCCCGTCCATCCAGCTCAACCCTGACGAAGCCGTGGCACTGGGTGCTGCCGTGCAGGCGGGATTGAAAAGCCGCGATGCGGCGCTTGAAGAAGTGGTGCTCACCGATGTCTGCCCTTATTCCATGGGCATCGAGATTTCGGTCGAGTACGGTGGCAGGCTCGAATCCGGCCATTACCTGCCGATCATCGAACGCAACTGCGTGGTGCCCGTGAGCAGGGTCAAGCGCGTGGTGACCCTGCGCGACCAGCAGAAAGTCGTTGTGCTGAAGGTCTATCAGGGCGAGAGCCGCCAGGTCAGCGAGAATATTCTCCTTGGCGAGCTGGAAATTCCCGTGCCGCCCATGCCAGCGGGGGAAGTGAGTATCGACGTACGTTTCACCTATGACACCAACGGCCTGCTGGAGGCCGATGCGCAAACTGTCCAGACCGGAGAACGGCACAATCTGGTGATTGCCAATAACGCCGGCGTGCTGGACGACGAAGAGATCGCCCAGCGCCTCAAAGCGCTGGAGGCGCTGAAGATCCACCCGCGCGACGAACAGCCCAATACCGTGCTGGTCGCACGGCTTGAACGCCTTTACCAGGAAAGCCGCGGTGAACTGCGTCAGCGGGTCGACGACCTGGCCACTCGTTTCGCCCAGATGCTCGAAACCCAGGAGCTTCATGATATCCGGGCGATGCGGATACAGATCTCGGAGCAGCTCGATGCGTTGGAACGGGATGTCTGGCGATGAGTTGCTGGGAAGTATTGGGTCTGTCGGAAGACGCAGACAAACGCAGCATCAAGCGCCAGTACGCCAGCCTGCTCAAGCGCCATCGGCCGGATGATGATCCCGAGGGTTTCCAGAAGTTGCGCCAAGCCTATGAACAGGCTTTGGAATGGGCGCAATGGCAACCTGAAGCACCCACCCTCAGCCAACTGCCTGCGCCTCTCGACGATGTTCAGGCACCACCGCCCGTTCCACCTCACCCACTCGAAAGGCCGTCCCCGGCCCAGCGCCTGGCCGAGCAATGCCTGGAGGGGGTCGACGCTGCCAACCTCGCTGACCGCCTGGCCCAGGCGCGCCTACAGGGTTGCGAGCGAGCGTTCGAGCACGGTCTGCTGCAACGCTGTCTGCCAGACGAGGACAACTACGCGCTGGCCGAAGCGGCTATCGAGCAGTTGCACTGGCTCACGCCTTGGCAGCGTGAAGACCTGCCCCATGCCGCCACCGAACACCTGCGCAGCAGGCTTATGGATCATGCCTGTTCCCGCTTGACCGAGGTCTTGCACGATACCCAGCGTTTCCTCGATCTGGCCCGACAGCTCGCAGCCAGTCCCTGGCTGCAAACACTGGATGCGCGCCAATGGCTGAACCAGAGCCTGGCGATGATCCTGTTGCAGGCACCGGACTGGTCGGAACGACTCTTCGAAGGCGTGTGTGCCCAACAGGGGTGGAGGCTGAGCGGCCACCACAGCGCCTGTCCCGAACCCTGGTGGAGCCAGCTGCTGGCTCAAAGTCAGTGCGCCACGTTCGTGCAAAACCAGGTCCGGCTCACGCAGTTCTACGACAGCAGCGCCTCCCAGGCAGCACGCATGTTGTTCGGATCCCTGGACGAAGACGCTCGCGTGCGCCTGAGCATTACGTTCAGCGCGGCCGACTGGGACGCCTGTGAGGAGCTGTATCGCACTGTCCAGCTTCGCCATCCGCAACTGTTGTACCAAATGCCCCAGCTGGCCCCCGACAACTGGCGCCCGTTGCGCCGGCGGCCTCCTGCGGTGGCCGTGCCCGCGGCCATCGTTGGCGCCAGCGCCTGCATGAGTTGGTTGCTGGAATATCGCCTCGGTGGCAGCTTCTACATCAGCGTGATCGATCTGCTCCTGCGCGCCCTGTTTCTGGGTGCTGTCGCCTGGGCACTCAACGCGGGCTGCAAGATGTTGAGCCGCGCATGGCGTCTCGACCAATGGCTCCACGAGCGATACGGGCATTGGCTCAGCTTTCGGCGTCCTGCCCCGCTACCGATCCGCGAGAGCCTGTGGGTCGGGCTGCTGGGTGGTGTCATCTACATGGCTGGGGGGCTTGCAGGGTCGGCGACGTATTTCGGCATCCTCGCCACGTCGGCCATCATGAGCCGGGGCGCGACTTCCAAACGCATCGCTTCACTGTATTCGCGGCTTTATGAACGATTGCCGGACGATGTCCTGGTCGGCCTTTTCCTGGGCATCCTCATTCCCCTGGTCCTGTTGGGCAATACCTTTGCAGGGAACGCGCCACTCGCCGCCAACGAGGGTCTGCAGGCCTGGCCGCAGCGAACCTGTGTCGCCCGCCAGCTCACCACTACGCCCTGCCCAGTGCAATTGTCCGCCCGCCAGTGGCATGTGCCCAAGACGTCCCAGGCAGATCAACCATGATCAGTAACCGAGCCTTTGCCATCGCCGTTATCGCACTGCTGGGCCTGACCTGGCTGGTCCTGCAATTGGAGGGCCCGAGGCACATCGATCAGCAAACCCGTTCGCGTTGGCTGGAAGTCCAACAGATCAACACTTGCCTTTTGAACGGCGCGGATCTTCTGGAACGTCGCTTTGCCGACTACCGCGACTTGATTGCGCCTGCCACCAAGACCAGCCCTTACCGCAGGTTGTTTTCCGGCTTCGGTATGGGCTCCGGCAACGTCATTCCTTCCGAGGACACCCAACCATCGCCCTGCTACCGATGGTTCGATGGAGAACCCGGCAGCTTGCAGTACTTCGCCAAAAACTACGTCAGAGCCTATGACAGCCTGCGACCGCACGCCGAAGCGACCGAGCGCTGGCTGACTATCCGGCCCAGCGATCGGGATCAATCGCGACTCGAACCACTCGACCGCGCCCTGCGCTCGGGTCTGCAAGAGGCTCGTGCCCAATCGATTCCCTTGCGCCAGGCCTTGGAACGGCCGCAACTGTTGGTTCGTGAGCAGCAGTTGGCATCCATCGAACAGCGCCTGGGGCAGGACCAGCATTGGCATACGCTGCGCTTCATGATCCATGCACGCGAAACCATCAACGCTCTGGACGCCATGACCAACGGGGCGGATTTGACGCCGCAACAGTTGCTCGACTTCTATCGACCGCTCACAACCAGCTGGACGGCCGCCCAAGCCTTCGTACAGGCGCGCCCCCGCTTACGCTCGTCAGACGGGAAGCAGCCCGTGTGGAGCTTGATCAGCCTGGCGGCCAAGCAATGGCTTGGTGCTGTCGAGCGCCTGCAGCAACACTGGGCATCGGGTGTTGACGCCATGACGTTGAACCAGGATCTCGCCGCGGTCCGAGCCGGCTACGATGAGTTACAGACGCGCTACAACGCTGCGGTGGTGCTGCAGTACTGAGGCACGTACGAGATGAAGAGCAGCCCGTCCACGCGCTCTCGGCCAGTCAAGCAAATCCGGGAACAAAGGAAGATTAGCGGTAGCCCTTTGGCTGCGATGGCAAGCGCCTGGGGAAACCCTACTCCTTGGCCGCATCCTTAGGAGGTTTCTCGCGCCGACTGGAAGCGCCCACCTTGTACTCTTCGGTAGTAGCCTCCGTCACTGCATGTGCGGCCAGAGGTTCACTGCGGGAATGATAATAAGCGGGGGCTTTCTTCACGGCGGGTCGAACCGTCTCAATGCCAGTCGCCTTGACCGGCGCCGTAGGCACGAAAGCACTTGGGTCCGTCGCGAACCGCTTTGCCAGTGCATAGGCCATCTTGTGACTGATAGGCCTGTCTCCACTGAGTACTTTCGACACCGCCGTCTTGTCACCGATCTCGGGAAGATCCGATCCGGTCAGCCCGAGGGTTTCCATCAGGTCCCTGATCAGTTGCACCGGGGTGCATGTCGCCTCGAAGGCGGCATTGGATTCGCGAAACTGGTCGGACTCGCGTTGGTAAGCGAGGATTTCATCCTCGAGCTCGATGAGAATCTTCTCCTCGACCTTGCTCAGTTCTCGTCCATCGGTGAGTTCATCGAGCAGGTCGGTCGCCCGTTCATAGTCGGCGGGCGTCTTGATTCCGTGCACGAACTCACCGCGCAGGCGCTCCAGTACTGCTTGCAGCTCACCGAGGGTTGCGATCACGGTCTGGAGGTGGTTTGGGGCTGCGCTCATCTCTTTGTCCCTTTGTTTCTTGCATACCAGACGTTCGCGACGTCGTAGTCGGCATGTGTGTAGATGTGTTTGACGTAAAACTTCTGCCGGATGTAGTTGATACCGCCTATCACCCTGAGGTTGTTGCCGCCTACGTCAATCACGACCCAGTTCACTGCGGCTCTCGGCTTGAACAGGTCGATACCGTGCGTACCGAAAAGTCTTTGCAGGTCCGCGAATGCTGTCGGACGGGCCATCTTCAAAAGGCGCAGGCAGCGATCGAGCCCGGCCTTATCGTTCGGGTATAGAACTGCTGCGTCGTCAAAACGTGATGGCTTGAGTATATCCATGGGCTTCCCTGTCCTTGAGCCGGATGCTACTCCAGTTGTGTTTTTTCACAACCTGAATTTATCGGCATCGGTAAAATTCAAAGCGCGCGCATTGGGGAATGGTCGCGCTCCCCTTGCTGATACTGCCTCGGCGTGCACCCAAACTCCCGACGAAATACTGTGTGCAGATATTGCGCCGACTTGAAGCCGCAGTTCCGGGCCACGTCCGCAATCGCCAGATCCGTCTTCTGCAACCCGCTGGCAGCCGCCGCCAATTTGAATCGCAGGATCTCGTCATGCACGCTTCGTCCTCGCTCTCTACGAAAATGCGCCTCCAGCGATGACCGCGAAACCCCGACATATCCCGCCACCTGGGCGGTCTTGATGCCCTGGCAAGCGTACTGGCGGATAAAGAGCAATGCTTGCATGACGTAAGGGTTACCCAGCGGCTGATGCAGGCTCGACGCCTGGACGTTGATTGCGTCCGGAGGGATCAGCACCTGAGTGCCCGAAGACGGCATGCCATGCAACATCTGGTGGAGCAGGCGCGCGGCGGTCCGCCCCATGGTTTCGGTGCCCTGGATGACTGAGCTCAGCGGCACCCGGGTCAAGCTTCGGGTCAGAGGGTCGTTGTCGATACCGATCAGCGCCACTTGCTCCGGTACGGCGATACCAGCCGTCAGGCAGGCTTGCAGCAATTGCCGGGCTCGCGCATCGCTGACGGCGATGATACCGATGGGTTTGGGCAAGCTCTGCAGCCAGGCGATCTGCTGTTCGACGGCGCTGTCCCAGAGCGGTGCGCTGGTACCCATGCCGCGATAGATCTCGGCCGGCAGGCCATCGCGTTGCACCAGCGAGCGAAAGGCCTTTTCCCGCTCCTGGGCCCAGCGATTGGCTTGCGATTCAGGCAGGCTGAAGCAAGCGAAGCGCGTCAACCCGGCTTCGATCAAGTGCTCGTACGCCAGCTTGATCAAGGCGAAGTTGTCGGTGGCGACATAGGGAATGCCCTTGGGATAAGCGCCCTCCTCCTGGTAGGACCCACCCACGGCCACCACGGGCATGCGGATCCCGGCCAGCGCCTCGCCGATCTGCGGATCATCGAAGTCGGCGATGATCCCGTCGCCCTGCCAGCGCTCGATGCCTCTCAATCGGCAGAGGAAATCCTCTTCCAGGAACAGGTCCCAGGAGGCGCGAGTACTGCTCAGGTAATTGCCGATACCGCTGATGATGCCGCGGTCATAGATCTTGCTGCCATTGAACAACAGCGCAATGCGGTGGACGGGAGGCACGTTTTTCATTGTCTGGACCCTGGGCCGGTAAACACCGAGACGTTCAGCGCAGATTACTACTCAAAATCGCACCACGCTTTGGTGATTTTCATAATCGGCAACCTCGGGGCCGTTGCTAGTATCGAGACACCGCCAAGAACAACAAGGAAATTGCAATGTCCTACTTTCCCGTTGTCGACAAGATTCGCTACGAGGGGCCTGCCAGCGACTCGCCCCTTGCCTTTCGCCACTACGACGCCAACAAACTCATCCTTGGCAAACCCATGCGCGAGCACCTGCGCATGGCGGTCTGCTACTGGCACTCGTTCGTCTGGCCGGGGTCGGACGTGTTCGGCGCCGGCACCTTCAAGCGCCCCTGGCACCAGGCCGGGGATCCGATGGCCGTGGCCATCGGGAAGGCCGAGGCAGCCTTCGAGTTTTTCTCCAAGCTGGGCATCGACTACTACTGCTTCCATGACACCGATGTCGCTCCGGAAGGCCATTCGTTGAAGGACTACCGCAACCACTTTGCCCAGATGATCGACCATCTGGAGCGCCATCAAGAGCAGACCGGGATCAAGTTGCTGTGGGGCACCGCCAACTGCTTCAGCCATCCGCGCTTTGCCGCTGGCGCCGCCACCAACCCGGACCCGGAAGTGTTCGCCTGCGCTGCCGCCCAGGTGTCCAGCGCCCTGAACGCCACCCAACGCCTCAAGGGCGCCAACTACGTGCTGTGGGGCGGGCGCGAAGGCTACGAGACCCTGCTCAACACCGACCTGAAACGCGAGCGCGAGCAGTTGGGTCGCTTCATGGGCATGGTGGTCGAGCACAAGCACAAGATCGGCTTCAAGGGCGACCTGCTGATCGAACCCAAGCCCCAGGAACCGACCAAGCACCAATACGACTATGACAGCGCCACGGTCTTCGGCTTCCTGCAACAGTTCGGCCTGGAGAAAGAAATCAAGGTCAACATCGAGGCCAACCACGCGACCCTGGCCGGTCACAGTTTCCATCACGAGATCGCCACGGCCGTTTCGCTGGGGATCTTCGGCAGCATCGACGCCAACCGCGGCGATCCGCAGAACGGATGGGACACCGACCAGTTTCCCAACAGCGTCGAGGAAATGACCCTGGCCGTTTATGAAATCCTCAAGGCCGGCGGCTTCAGCAATGGCGGCTTTAACTTCGACGCTAAGGTCCGGCGCCAGAGCGTGGACGAGATCGATCTGTTCTACGGCCACATCGCTGCCATGGACGTGCTTGCCCTATCCCTGGAACGCGCCGCCGCCATGGTGCGCAATGACCGGCTCCAGCAACTCAAGGATCAACGCTACGCCGGCTGGCAGCAGCCTTTCGGTCAGGCGGTACTGGCGGGCGAGTTCAGCCTTGCCTCGCTGGCCGAGCACGCCTTCGCCAACGAACTGAATCCCCAGGCCGTCAGCGGCCGGCAGGAGATGCTCGAAAACGTGGTCAACCGGTTCATCTACCCCTGACGACGAGAGGACCGGGGGCGCCGCGAGGCTGTTACATTCTCGCGACAATTCTCTGCTCGCGTCGCCCCGCGACTCTCTACAGTTCTACCGGCATCACGTTCATCGTCAGGCAGTGTCTTTCAAACAACAATAAAAGGACGCAACCCATGAAAACTTTCAAACGCACGTTGCTCGCCGGCGCCCTGGCCCTGCTGTCGCTTCCGGTCATGGCCGACGCCGCGCACCCGAAAATCGGCTTCTCCATCGATGACCTGCGACTGGAACGCTGGTCGCGAGACCGCGACTACTTCGTCGCGGCGGCGGAAAAACTCGACGCCAAGGTTTATGTGCAATCGGCCGATGCCAACGAGCAGAAGCAGATTTCGCAGATCGAAAACCTCATCTCCCGTGGCGTCGATGTGATCGTCATCGTGCCGTTCAACGCCACCGTACTGACCAACGCCGTCGCCGAAGCCAAGAAGGCCGGTATCAAGGTTGTGTCCTATGACCGATTGATCCTGAACGCCGATATCGACGCCTACATTTCCTTCGATAACGAAAAGGTCGGTGAAATGCAGGCCAGCGGCGTGTTGAAGGCGGCGCCCAAGGGCAACTATTTCCTGCTGGGTGGCGCGCCAACGGACAACAACGCCAAGGTCCTGCGCGAAGGCCAGATGAAGGTGCTGCAACCGGCCATCGACAAAGGCGACATCAAGATTGTCGGCCAGCAATGGGTAAAGGAATGGAACCCCACCGAGGCCTTGAGCATCGTTGAAAACGCCCTGACCCGGAACAACAATAAGATCGATGGCATCGTCGCCTCCAACGACGCCACCGCCGGCGGCGCCATCCAGGCCCTGGCCGCGCAGAAACTGGCCGGCAAGGTGCCGATCTCGGGCCAGGACGCCGACCTGGCGGCGGTCAAGCGGGTGATCGATGGCACCCAGACGATGACCGTCTACAAGCCACTGAAGCTGATCGCCTCGGAGGCCGCCAAACTCTCGGTGCAACTGGCGCGCAATGAGAAACCGGCCTTCAGCTCGCAGTACGACAATGGCAGCAAGAAAGTCGACACCATCCTGCTGACGCCTACACCGCTGACCAAGGACAACATCGACCTGCTGGAAAAGGATGGGTTCTATACCAAGGCGCAGCTCGCCGGGCAGTGACCGGGGCGCAATGCTATTGGACCTGTGGGAGCGGGCTTGCTCGCGAAGGCGGCGCAACATTCAGCCTTGATGTGCATGACACACCACTTTCGCGAGCAAGCCCGCTCCCACAGGACTGTCATACTCCTTCGAGTTCTCCCCATGTCCGACTACCTTCTGCAAATGAACGGCATCGTCAAGACTTTCGACGGCGTCAAGGCCCTCAACGGCATCGAGATCAAGGTCAGACCCGGTGAATGCGTTGGCCTGTGCGGCGAGAACGGTGCCGGCAAATCCACGCTGATGAAAGTGCTGTCGGCGGTCTACCCCTACGGCACCTGGGACGGTGAGATCCTCTGGGACGGCCAGCCGCTCCGGGCACAATCGATCAGCGAAACCGAAGCCGCCGGGATCGTCATCATTCACCAGGAACTGACGCTGGTGCCCGACCTGTCGGTGGCCGAGAACATCTTCATGGGCCACGAGCTGACGCTGCCCGGCGGACGCATGAACTACCCGGCGATGATCCATCGCGCCGAAGCCCTGATGCGCGAACTCAAGGTACCGGACATGAACGTCTCGCTGCCGGTGTCCCAGTACGGCGGTGGCTACCAGCAACTGGTGGAGATCGCCAAGGCGTTGAACAAACAGGCGCGTCTGCTGATTCTCGATGAGCCGTCATCGGCCCTGACCCGCTCGGAAATCGAAGTGCTGCTGGACATCATCCGCGACCTCAAGGCCAAGGGCGTGGCGTGTGTGTACATCTCTCACAAGCTCGATGAAGTCGCTGCCGTATGCGACACCATTTCAGTGATCCGCGATGGCAAACACATAGCCACCACCGCCATGGCCGAAATGGACATTCAGAAGATCATCACCCAGATGGTCGGGCGGGAAATGAGTAACCTCTACCCCACCGAACCCCATGACATCGGCGAGGTGATCTTCGAAGCGCGCCACATCACCTGTTACGACGTCGACAACCCCAGGCGAAAACGGGTTGACGACATTTCGTTCGTTCTCAAGCGCGGGGAAATCCTCGGTATCGCCGGGCTGGTGGGCGCTGGCCGCACCGAACTGGTGTCGGCACTGTTCGGCGCCTATCCCGGTCGCTACGAAGGCGAGGTCTGGCTCGACGGCCAACCGGTCGACACGGGCACGCCGCTCAAATCGATCCGCGCAGGCTTGTGCATGGTCCCCGAAGATCGCAAGCGCCAGGGCATCATTCCGGACCTGGGGGTGGGCCAGAACATCACTCTGGCCGTGCTGGAAAACTATTCGAAAATGACCCGCATCGACGCCGAAGCGGAGTTGGGCTGCGTCCACAGGGAAATCTCGCGCATGCACCTCAAGACGGCCAGTGCGTTCCTGCCGATCACCGGCCTTTCCGGCGGCAATCAACAGAAGGCCGTGCTGGCGAAGATGCTCCTGACCAAACCTCGCGTGCTGATTCTCGACGAGCCTACGCGAGGCGTCGACGTCGGGGCCAAGTACGAGATCTACAAACTGATGGGCGCGCTGGCGGCCGAAGGCGTGTCGATCATCATGGTGTCTTCGGAACTGGCCGAAGTGCTGGGCGTTTCCGATCGCGTGCTGGTGATTGGCGAAGGCCGGTTGCGTGGCGACTTCGTCAATCAGGGACTCACCCAGGAACAAGTGCTCGCCGCCGCGCTCAGCCATCCAGACAGTCATGACAACAAAGATCGGAAGTCCGCGTAGATGAATCAGGTCAAACAACTTTTCAGCCGCTACAAAATGCTCGCGCTGGTGATTGCCGTGGCTGTCATCTGGTTGTTCTTCAGTTGGCAGACCGACGGCGGGTTCCTGACGCCCCGCAACCTGTCCAACCTGCTGCGGCAAATGTCCATCACCGGCATCCTCGCCTGCGGCATGGTGCTGGTGATCATCAGCGGTGAGATTGACCTGTCGGTGGGCTCGTTGCTCGGGCTGCTGGGAGGCCTGGCGGCAATCCTCGATGTGGTCTATCACATCCCACTGCTGGCGAACCTGAGCCTGGTAGCTTTGTGCGGACTGATGATCGGCCTGGGCAACGGCTACATGACCGCCTACCTGCGAATTCCGTCGTTCATTGTCGGTCTGGGCGGCATGCTGGCCTTTCGCGGAATCCTGTTGGGCGTGACCGGCGGGACCACCATCGCCCCGGTATCACCGGAGCTGGTCTATGTCGGCCAGGGTTATTTACCCCACACCGTGGGGACCGGGCTGGGCGTGCTGTTGTTCGCCCTGACCCTGTTCCTGACCTGGAAACAGCGCCGCAACCGCGCCCTCCATGGCCTGGCTGCCCATTCATGGGTGCGTGACGTGTTGCGCGTGGTGCTGATCGGCGTGGTACTGGCCGGGTTCGTCTATACCCTGAACAGCTACGATGGTATCCCGGTGCCGGTGCTGCTCCTGCTGATCCTGCTAGGGCTATTCAGTTATGTCACCAGCCAGACCGTGTTCGGCCGACGGGTCTATTCAGTGGGCAGCAATATGGAAGCCACGCGGCTGTCCGGCATTAACGTGCAGGCGGTAAAACTGTGGATCTTCGGCATCATGGGCGTGATGTGCGCCCTCGCCGGCATGGTCAACACCGCCCGCCTCGCCGCGGGCTCGCCTTCGGCAGGCAACATGGGTGAACTCGACGCCATCGCTGCCTGCTTCATCGGCGGCACCTCCATGCGCGGCGGTTCCGGCACCGTCTACGGCGCCCTCCTCGGTGCGCTGGTGATCACCAGCCTGGACAATGGCATGTCCATGCTCGATGTCGACAGTTACTGGCAGATGATCGTCAAGGGCAGCATTCTGGTGTTGGCGGTGTGGGTGGATGTGAGTACGCGCACTGGACGGCGGTGATATCGCGGGCAGGCTGTGGGAGCTGAGCTTGCTCTCGATGACGGATGCTCAGCCATCTTCGCCTCAACTGCTCTGGCGAATTGTGACCATTGACTTTATTAGTCACCTGACTAAAACTGATTCTCCGTCGAATTGACTGGCGTATGAGCCGGGGCGATCCGACGGGCGCCGAATCAGTAGTGACGAGGGTCAAATGATTAATTCCAAAGGTCGCAAGCGAATTGTAGTCACGGGGGCCGGCATCGTCGGTCCCCTGGGGTGTGGCGTCGAAGAAGTATGGCGTCGTTTGCTTGACGGACGCTCGGGCATCCGTCGGCTTCCCGAGGAAATGGTCGAGGGTACGGGGATCGCGGTAGGCGGCCAGGTGCCGACGTTGGAGGAGGACGCCGTGGCCGGTTACACACCGGACCGGTTCATCCCGGCGAAAGAACGCAAGAAGATGGATCGCTTCATTGAATTCGCACTGGTCGCCGCCCACGAAGCGCTGGAGCAGGCAGGCTGGCATCCGACACAAGCGTCCCGGCAAGAGCGGACGGCTACGATCATCGCGTCGGGTGTCGGAGGTTTTGCAGCGATTGCCGAGGCCATTCGTATCACCGATACCCGCGGCCCTCGCCGGTTATCGCCGTTCACAGCCCCTTCCTTCCTGGCGAACATGGCGGCAGGACACGTCTCTATCCAGAACGGTTTCAAAGGCCCCCTCGGTGCGCCGGTGACGGCTTGCGCCGCCGGTGTCCAGGCCATTGGCGATGCGGCCCGTCTCATCGCCAACGATGAAGCAGACATCGCCATCTGCGGTGGCACGGAAGCGGCAATGGATCGTGTGACCTTGGGTTGCTTCGCCGCCGCCCGGGCGCTGTCCACGCATTCGGCCGAGCAACCTGAAACCGCCTCACGCCCGTTCGATCGCGACCGCGATGGTTTCGTCATGGCTGAAGGCGCCGGGCTGCTGGTCATCGAGTCACTGGAACATGCTCTTGCCCGAGGCGCCACGCCCCTGGCGGAACTGGTGGGTTATGGCACCAGCGCCGATGCCTACCACCTGACCGCCGGCCCCGAAGACGGCAACGGAGCACGACGCGCCATGGAACAGGCCCTGCGCCAGGCAGGCGTGGACGCCAGCGAGGTCCAGCACATCAATGCCCATGCCACGTCGACCCAGGTCGGCGACAAGGGCGAGCTGGCCGCGATCAAGTCGGTGTTCGGGCCCGGTTCAAACGTGGCGATCACCTCCACCAAGTCCGCCACTGGCCATTTACTCGGCGCCGCGGGAGGCATCGAGGCGATCTTTACGGTATTGGCGCTACGCGACCAGATCGTGCCTCCAACCCTGAACCTGTCCAGCCCCGATGAGGCTGCCGATGGATTGGACCTGGTTGGCCTCAGCGCCCGGAAAATGCCCATCACCTACGCCCTGTCCAATGGCTTTGGGTTTGGCGGGGTGAATGCCAGCGTATTGTTCCGTCGCTGGGAAGCTGCGTCGTGACGGCCGGACCGCAGGCACCTTCGCTGCAGCGAACCGAGGGCTTGAGCGCCGCTGCCCCCACTTCAGGGCAGTCGGCGCTGACCGGCAGGATCGTGGTGCTGTTGGCCGGCCTTGCCGCGATCAGCATTCTGTCCACCAACATCATCCTTCCGGCCTTTGCCGACATCGGGCGAGAGCTTGGCGTGCCGACGCGTGCGCTGGGCCTGACCCTTTCCAGTTTCTTTATCACGTTCGCCCTGGCCCAGCTTATCGTCGGCCCGCTGGCGGATCGGTATGGTCGCAAGAAACCGGTTCTCGGCGGCTTATCCATATTCGTGGTGGGCACGGCCGTCGCAGGCTTCGCCACCACCCTGGAAATGCTCCTGCTCGGACGGATTATCCAGGCATTGGGGGTCTGCGCGGCGGCGGTGCTTTCCCGCGCTATCGCTCGCGATCTATTCGAAGGCGAGAGTCTGGCCCGGGCCTTGTCGCTGACGATGATCGCCACGGCTGCCGCGCCGGGTTTTTCCCCGCTGATCGGTAGCCTGTTGACCTCGACGCTGGGTTGGCGGGCGATCTTCGGGCTGGTCGCCCTGGCGGCCTTCGCCATCGCGATCTTCTATGCCCGTGGGTTGGGGGAAACGCACCCGACCGAGCGCCGTGCCCCGCTTTCGCCACTGAGCGTTCTTTGGGCGTATGGCGGTTTGCTGCGCGACCGCCGCTTCGTGCTTCCAGCCGTGTCGGTGAGCCTGTTGATGAGCGGACTGTTCGCTTCTTTTGGCGCGGCTCCGGCCATCCTGATGAGCGGGATAGGCCTGACATCTCTGGAGGCCGGGTTGTATTTCGCCGCCACTGTCTTCGTCGTGTTCGCGGCGGGCATGGCGGCTCCACACCTGGCTCGACGCTATGGCAGTCGGCGGGTCGCCGCCTTGGGCTTCGCCACCGCACTGGCGGGCGGACTCGTGCTGATCGTCGGTCCCGCCGATCCGGGGCTGGCCTGGTATTCCCTGTCGATGGTCATTTTCCTGTGGGGCATGGGGCTTGCGAATCCGTTGGGAACGGCCATTACCCTGGGCCCCTTCGGTAAAGAAGCCGGTCTGGCGTCTGCGCTGCTTGGCTTTCTCACCATGGGTGCGGCAGCGATAACGACCTGGTTGGGCTCGGCATCGGACCTCGCACCGGCGACCACCCTGGGCGCCACACAGGCCAGCGTCTGCCTGGTGGCGATCATCCTGTTTCTGTTTACACGTCGTGCCTGAGCCACGGGAGGGCAATGTGGCGGCTCATTTATTCCAGTAGAGTCGAGCGCGACCCCGGCCTTTCCTCCCCCGGTTTTCGCCTTGCCTGACCTTCGTCTCAAGGCTTTTCAAACAGAGCCTAACGGCGCAGAGCCTGCTTGTGCGCATACATGGCCGCATCCGCGTCGGCCAACAGACTGTCGATCGACGCGTGGCGCTGCGGTTCATATTCGATCTGGCCCACGCTGAAGCGGATGTCATAGCCGCGCTGCAACGTTGCATTTCGTTCATCCAGGATTTCCTGGAGCCGTGCCATCACCGACGCTATCTCGACATGGGAAGCCCCCGTGAGCAACGCCACGAATTCATCCCCGCCCAAACGGCCAATCACGTCACTTTCGCGAAAGGCGATGCGCAGCACGTCGGCAAAGATTTTCAGCGCCTGGTCCCCCTCGGCGTGGCCAAAACGGTCGTTGACCGCCTTGAAACCGTTGAGGTCGAAGAACAGTAATGTCGCCGGGCGTCCCAAGCGATCACAGACGCCCAGCGCATGCTGAGCCAGGATCTTGAACCCACGCCGGTTGGACAGCAGTGTCAGTTCGTCCATGCTCGCCATCTGCACGGCAATCAGTTCCTGCTCGGCCATGCGCGCCAGATCGCGCAACAACTCGCGCTCCTCGCTGTCCAGTGTGCGGGGACGGGTGTCGATCAGGCACAGCGTGCCCAATTTGGTGCCGTCGTCCAGCCCGAGCGGCTGCCCGGCATAGAAGCGAATGCCCGGCTCGCTCACCACCAACGGATTGTCGCAGAACCGCTCGTCTTGCTCCGCATCGCAGATTTCCAGGATGTGATCCTGCAGAATCGCGTGCCCACAGAAAGAGGTATCGCGTGAAGATTCACTGGCGTCCAGGCCGGCATTGGATTTGAACCACTGTCGATCGGCGTCCACCAGGGACACCAACGCAATGGGCACGTCAAACAGGCGTCGGGCCAGCCGGGTCAGCCGATCAAAACGTTCCTCCGGCGCGGTGTCGAGCAGCTTGAGCGCTTGCAGATTCTTGAGGCGGGCCGCTTCATTGTCAGGTTTACCTGGCGCGAGCATCGTGAACTCCATTGACGGGACTTCTTGCAATCGGATCAGCTGGAGTCTAGCCCAGTGCTGCGCGCCTTCAACGCAGCATGATCGTCGCGCAGATACTTTTCGTACAAAGCCTAATACACTGCGACACAGGTTCAACATGAGGAAGCCACCCGATGAAGCCCGTCCACCAAGACGACGCGCCGCGCTTCTGGCGTGACGCCGCCCTGCCCTTCATCGAAGCCCGGGCCATCGCCGACGGGCGCAAGGTCTGTTATTCGCGTCACGCCCACGACCACTTCTCTATCGGAGCGATCACCGCCGGGTGCAGCACTTACCTTCACGAACAATCGACGTTCAAGGTTGAAAGCGGCACGGTCGTGTTGATGAACCCCGGCGACGTTCATGCCTGCAACCCCATCGACAATCAAGCCTGGTCCTATGTGATGTTGTATGTCGACACCCCGTGGCTAACGGACTTGCAACAGCGGATCGGCTTTGACGAAACCCCGGATTTCCAGGGCTTTGCCACCACCCATAGCCGCGACATCGAACTCTTCCGCGCCTTGCTGGAGCTGTATCGGCTCCTGGTGGATGAGCGGATCGACACCAGACGTAAACAGTCCGCCGCCGAGGCTTTCTTTACCGACCTGCAACAACGTCTCAACCCAGCGGGTCGTCCGGACCGAGGCAGCCATCCGGGCCTGATGCGAGCCGCGCAATTCATTCACGACCACTGCACCGAAGCCCTGAAGCTCGAAGACATCTGCGCCGCCGCGCAGCTCTCGCCGTCCTACCTGAGCCGGGCCTTCAAGCGCCATTACGGGATGACGCCGCATGCTTTTCTGGTCAATCGGCGGATCCAGTTCGCCCGCCGTCAACTGCGTGAAGGCAGGCTGATCGCCGATGTCGCGCTGAACAGTGGCTTTGCCGACCAGGCACATTTTCAACGAGCCTTCAAGCAGCACCTGGCGGCGACGCCTGGCCAGTATCGTGGTTGACGGCCTGGCAATCTCAAGGCAGTAGCAGATACACCGCGCTGGCAACCAGTAGTGCCGCCATGGTCCGATTGAACAGGCGCATGGTCGCCGGGTTGCCCAGCCAGGCCCGCAGAAAACTGCCGGCATAGGCCCAGCAACCCACCGAAACGTAGCAGATCACCAGGTAAATGGCCGCGAATTGCCAGACCAGCCGCGCTTCACCATCCGCCACGAATGCCCCCATCCCCGCCACGCAGGCCAACCAGGCCTTGGGGTTGAGCCATTGCATCAGTGCGCCATGGAACATCGAAGGCGCCCTTCCCGCCTCTGCGGCGCCGAGGTCTCCATCATCCAGCGCCAGTTTCCAGGCCATGAACAATAGAAACCCCACGCCCCCCAGCTGCACCACCCGCGTGAGGCCTGGCCAGTGCTGCAAGACTTCATGCAACCCCAGTCCCATCAGCACCAGTAACAATACAAATCCCAGGGTTGCACCGGCCACATGGCCCAGTGTGGCGCGAAAGCCGTAACGGGCTCCGGAACTGAGCGCCACGATATTGACCGGCCCCGGTGTAATGGAAGCGACCAGCGCAAAAGCCGCCATGGAAAATATCAGACTCATCGCCATTCCTTCTTCTTGTCTGTGAGGTGGCGATCAGGGTAAATGGCGTGCTACTTGAGGTATTGAACAAAACTGCCCAGCGAACGCCCGTGTTTCGGAAATACTGAGCGCTTCGTTCGCGAACGAATTCCCGGCCAAATAAAAAGCCGCGACACCTTGGCAAGAGGCATCACGGCTTTCTTATGGGCAATCAGCGGTCGTTCTTGGTCGACGAACTGGTCGCGTTGGTCAGGCCTTTGGTGTTGTGAGTACCGGGCGTTGTGGCGGAAATGGCCGACGCCTTGGTCAACCCGCGGGTATCACGATCCTTGGCGATGCTCGATGTCACGGAAGCATGGGCCTCGCGGGCGCGGTCGGTGCGCGTGGTGCCGGTGTGCTTGCCGCTCAAGCCGTGGTCGCGGGTACGGGTGCCGGAATGATCGCTGCTCAAGCCCAGACCATGACCGCTGGAATCGCCGGACTTGCCACTGCCATGGCCATTGCCGCCACCATGACCGCCGCCATTGCCGCCTCCGTTGCCACCTCCATTACCACCACCGCCGCCACCACCGTTACCGCCACCTGCGGCGTAACTTGCGCCAATGGGCGACAGGTCGGCCGGCAGCAAGGCAGAAGCACCGAGCATCAGGGCACAGACCGCAACGGCGATCATGGATTTCTTATGTTTGGACATGATGTCTCCGAAAGACAAAAACAACGGTTGAACCTCTAAGACTCGAAGGTTCAATTTTTGTTCGCGGCAATCCGATGGACGACTTACAAAATTCACTGTCGATTTTTCGGTGGAGCCCTTCCGAACTCGTCTTTATGCTCGACCCATGAACAGACAAGACTCGCTACTTCCGCCCCATGCCGAGATGGTCCGCGCCATGCTCGAACGAGACACCGCCTACGAAGGCGTGTTCTTCACTGCGGTCAAGACCACCGGCATTTTCTGTCGCCCCGCTTGCACGGCGCGCAAGCCGAAGCCAGAGAACGTGGAGTTCTTCGCCCATGCCGACGAAGCCATGTCGGCCGGCTACCGCGCCTGTCTGCGCTGCAAGCCCTTGGACGCCGCCGCTATCGCGCCGGATTGGATCCAGGCGCTGCTCAAGGCCGTGGACGCCGAACCCGACCTGCGTTGGACCGACGCCTTGTTGCTGGAGCAAGGCATCGAGCCGCTGAAACTGCGGCGCTGGTTCAAGCAGCATTTCGGCATGACCTTTCACGCGTATCTGCGTACCCGACGCCTGGGCATCGCCCTGGGAGGGATCAAGGAAGGTTCATCCATCGACAGCGCGGCATTCGATTCAGGTTATGAATCCCTGAGCGGGTTTCGCGATGCCTTCGTGAAGTCCTTCCACATCACCCCGGGCCGGGCCGCCCTCAGCGAGCCCTTGCTCTTTACCCGCCTGACCACGCCGCTGGGCCCCATGTTGGCGATGGCCGAGCGGCGCGGCCTGGTGCTGCTGGAGTTCCTGGATCGTCCGGCCCTGACCCGAGAAATCGAAGAGTTGCAACAATGCTATGGCTACACCGTTGCACCGGGGCATAACGCTCATCTGCAGCAAATCGAAGCCGAGCTGGCGGACTATTTCGCGGGTAATCTCACGGCATTCAAGGTCCCGCTGCATATGCCTGGCAGTGCATTCGCCATCCGTGTCTGGGCCGAACTGCAAAAGATCCCCTACGGTGAAACCCGTAGCTACGGCGCCATCGCGGCGATGCTCGGCAGCCCCGGCGCCAGCCGCGCCGTCGGCCTGGCCAATGGACAGAATCGGCTGGCAATCGTTATACCCTGCCATCGTGTGATCGGTGCGGACGGTTCGTTGACCGGCTATGGTGGCGGACAGCCGCGCAAAGCCTTTCTGCTGCGGCTGGAAAAAGCCGCGGTGCAGGTTTCGCTGCCCCTGGCGTTTTGACGGATCTGGAGAGACGAATCCCCGATGGCCGTGCCATACCGCGATGCCAGCGCCTTCCTGGCGAACCTCGACGAAGACTGGCGACGCCACGTCGAAACGGTCGGCCCGTGCCTGTTGCAACCCAAGCCGACCCGCGAGCCTTATGAAGCCCTGGTCCGGGCCATTGCCTACCAGCAATTGCATGCCAAGGCAGGCGATGCGATTTTTGGCCGGTTGTTGGCACTGTTTCCCGCGCAGGACTTTCCCACGCCCGAGCAGATCCTGGCGACGGACTTCGAACAGCTGCGTGCCTGCGGGTTCTCGGCCAGCAAAATCACGACTATCCAAGGCATCGCCCAAGCGGCCCTGAACGGCGTGGTGCCGGATTACCCGACAGCCCTGGCCATGGACGATGAAGCCTTGATCGAGCGCCTGGTCACCCTGCGTGGCGTCGGCCGCTGGACCGTGGAGATGCTGTTGATCTACAGCCTGCAACGGCCGGATATCCTGCCGGTCGACGATTTTGGCGTTCGCGAAGGATATCGTCGCCTCAAGCGGCTGGAACAACAGCCCAGTCGCAAGCAAATGATCGATATCGGCCTGGCGTGGAGCCCCCATCGGACCGTCGCGGCGTGGTATTTGTGGCGGGTGCCCAGCCGCAGCACGGCATAATCGCTCATCGTGAGCAGGCTCGCTCCTACAGGGATCGGCGGTGTCGCGCTTACTAATGAACACTCAAGATCTGCTGTGGGAGCGAGCCTGCTCGCGATGGCGCCCGCCCATTCAACGCAAATTCGCTTGAGCAACTCCCAAGCGTCTAAGCTGCCCCAAGTCCCCCATTTCCAACTGGAGATCCTCATGCACCTCGAAGGCTCCTGCCACTGCAGGGCGGTGTCGTTCAGTCTGGACTGCACCCATCCCTACCCTTACCAACGCTGCTATTGCTCGATCTGCCGCAAGACCCAGGGCGGTGGCGGTTATGCGATCAACCTGGGCGGGGATGCCCGCACCCTCAAGGTAAAAGGTCGCCAACACATCAGCATTTACCATGCGCGGCTCAAGGATGAAGGCGACAAACGTGCCCGCCGCAGCAGTGCCGAACGGCATTTCTGCTCGCTTTGCGGTTCGGGACTCTGGCTGTTCAGCCCCGAATGGCCGGAACTGATCCACCCCTTCGCCTCGGCGATCGACACACCGCTGCCCGTCCCGCCGGAACATACTCATCTAATGCTGGGGTCCAAGGCACCGTGGGTGGAAGTCGAAGCGCAGCCAGGCGACCAGCGGTTCGATGCCTACCCCGAGGAGTCGATTGCCCAGTGGCATGAACGCCTGGGCCTGGCCGATGGCTGATGCCCGCTCAGGAACTGCCGCTATAGCGTCGGCACGCCACTGTGGAAGCGAAATTCCACATCCGGCGATTCGATCAGCTCACGCTCAGCCTCGCGAACCTTGTCGATTACCCGTGCAATGTCATCGGCATCGCCGTACTGGTAGGCCAGCTTCAGGTAGCCCTGGAAATGCCGGGCCTCGCTTTTCAGCAGGCCGAAATAGAACTTGCCCAGTTCCTCGTCCAGATGTGGCACCAGGGCCTCGAAACGCTCGCAGCTACGGGCTTCGATGAAAGCGCCGACCACCAGGGTGTCCACCAACTTGACCGGCTCGTGGCTACGCACGACCTTGCGCAGGCCCGAGGCGTAACGCCCGGCGGAGAGCTGGCGCAAGCCGACCTTGCGCTTCTTCATCAGGCGCATGACTTGCTCATGGTGCACCAGCTCTTCCCGGGCCAGGCGCGACATCAGGTTGATCAGGTCGACGTGGGAATGGTACTTGGCGATCAGGCTCAGGGCAGTGCTGGCGGCCTTGAACTCACAGTTCTTGTGATCGATCAGCAGGGTTTCCTGATCGGCCAGCGCGGCCTGGACCCATGCATCGGGGGTACGGCAGCCAAGGAATTCATGGATTTCGGGAAGGATCATGGGGCTCACGGGAAAAGGTAGTCGAGCGAAGGGCGCCGATTATACCGGCCTGCCCCCAGACCACCAGCCACCGCCGTTGATATGCGTCAAGTCGACGACTCACCGCCAGCAACTATAGTTGAGCAACACCATGCCATTTATCGCTGGAGACGCCGATCATGCAAGCCATTCGCAGCATTCTGGTGGTCATCGAACCCGAACATTCGGAAAGCCTGGCGCTCAAGCGCGCCAAGCTGATCGCCGGGGTGACCCAGGCTCACCTGCACCTGCTGGTCTGCGACAAACGGCACGACCATGGCGGCATGCTCAGCGTACTCAAGGCCGGACTGGTGGCGGATGGGTACAGTGTCACCACGGAACAGGCCTGGAACGAAAGCCTCCACGAGACCATCATCGACGTGCAACAGGCCGAAGGTTGTGGCCTGGTCATCAAGCAACACTTTGCCGACAGCCCGCTGAAAAAAGCCTTGCTCACCCCGGCGGACTGGAAGCTGTTGCGCCATTGCCCGACCCCCGTGCTGCTGGTGAAAACTGCGGGCTCCTGGAAAGACAAGGTGATCCTGGCCGCCGTTGACGTGGGCAACACCGACGGGGAACACCGGCACCTGCACAACACCATCATCGATCATGGCTATGACATTGCCCTCCTGGCCAAGGCGCACCTTCACGTGATCAGCGCCCATCCCACCCCGATGCTGTCGTCAGCCGACCCGACGTTCCAGCTCAAGGAAACCATCGAGGCCCGTTATCGCGAACAATGCCGGGCATTCCAGGCCGAATTCGATATCGACGACCAGCACCTGCATATCGAGGAAGGGCCGGCGGATGTGCTGATTCCGTATATGGCGCGCAAGCTCCAGGCCGCCGTGACGGTGATCGGCACCGTGGCGCGTTCGGGTTTGTCGGGGGTCCTGATCGGCAACACCGCCGAAGCGGTGCTCGATACGCTGGAAAGCGATGTGCTGGTGCTCAAGCCTCAGGAGGTGGAGGACCACCTGGTGGAGCTGGCGGTCAAGGAATAGACAAGCTGTGGCGAGGGGATTTATCCCCTCGCCACGAAAGCACCCTGGCGCAAACGCTTCTTTGCACAAATGGCCGGGGATCAACGGCCCATCGCATCCTTCAGGAACCCCGGCGCGATGTAGCGCTGGTAATGCGCCTCGGACAGCAGGAAAAATTCCCGATCGATGGCATCGCGCAGGTCGGGCAGCTCCCAATCGCGAAACTCCGGCAGCAGCACCATGCCATAGGCTTCCAGATTATTGATCACCCGCGCCCCCCGGGCGATCAACTGGTAGGCCCAGCAATATTCCGACTGCTGGGGCACGAAACGGATCTGCCGGCTCACCAGTTGCTGGCGCAGCAGTTCGGGGTCGAAGACTTCCAGTTTGGCGACCATCACCTGCACCAACAGCTTTTCCAACCGCAGCCACACCGCCCGTTTCTCATCCTCGTTATAGCCGTTCCAGTGGATCACTTCATGGTGGAACCGCTTGCAGCCACGGCACACCAGGTCACCGTAGACAGTGGAGCAAAGGCCGACGCAAGGAGTCTTGATAAGCTGGTTGGGCATAAGAAACAAGGCACGTAAAAGCAGGACAGGCCGGCATGTTAGCCCTTTGTCTAAGATTGATCACCCCTCAAACCCCGCTCAAACTTCAGGAGCCAACTTACCTTTAATTTTTTTTTCCCGTAGAATCAGCCAGCCTTTTAAGGCGCCAAATGTCCGTTAGAAGCTGTTTTCAAAGCGTCACGAGCACAGTCGTTCCTTCAGAACGGTGTTGGCGAAGGGTCTTTCCAGCGGGGAAAGCCCGACGCCAACCCTCATCAGCTCCCGTTCTGCAGGCGTAAAACTTTGAAAGCAGCTTCTGTGAGGAACCCCGGTAACGCTGGCATGGTGGCTCAAAAAGCCTCCGACGCGCATGCGTACCGCGGGCTCCTGGATGAGCGTCCCGGACACCCATTTGGGACCACTGATGAGGGTAATACTGTGCTTGAAGCCTACCGCAAACATATCGAAGAGCGCGCAGCACTGGGTATCGTTCCCCAGCCGCTTAACGCCGAACAAACCGCAGGCCTGGTCGAGCTGCTGAAGAATCCCCCGGCTGGCGAAGAAGCTTTCCTCGTTGACCTGATCACCAATCGCGTTCCGCCTGGAGTCGACGAAGCCGCCTACGTCAAGGCCGGTTTCCTCTCCGCCCTGGCCAAGGGCCAGGCCCAATCCCCTCTGCTGGACAAGAAGCGTGCCGTCGAACTGCTTGGCACCATGCAGGGCGGCTACAACATCGTGACCCTGGTGGAACTGCTGGACGACGCCGAGCTGGCCCCGGTAGCCGCCCAAGAACTCAAGCACACCCTGCTGATGTTCGACGCCTTCCACGACGTGGCTGAAAAAGCCAAGAACGGCAATGTCCACGCCAAGGCCGTACTGCAATCCTGGGCCGACGGCGAGTGGTTCAAGAAGCGCCCTGTACTGGCCGACAAGATCAGCCTGCGCGTGTTCAAGGTCCCTGGCGAAACCAACACCGACGACCTGTCCCCTGCCCCGGACGCCTGGTCCCGCCCCGACATCCCGCTGCATGCCCTGGCCATGCTGAAAATGGCTCGCGACGGCATCGTGCCTGACGAGCAAGGCAAGACCGGCCCGATGAAGCAGATCGAAGAAATGCGCGGCCAGGGTTTCCCGATCGCCTACGTCGGTGACGTGGTCGGTACCGGTTCGTCGCGTAAATCGGCGACCAACTCGGTCCTGTGGTTCTTCGGCGACGACATTCCATACGTGCCGAACAAGCGTGCCGGCGGTTTCTGCTTCGGCAGCAAGATCGCTCCGATCTTCTACAACACCATGGAAGATGCCGGCGCCCTGCCGATCGAGTTCGACGTGTCGAACATGAACATGGGCGACGTGATCGACCTGTACCCGCATGCCGGCAAGGTCTGCAAGCACGGCACCGATGAAGTCCTGACCACCTTCGAAATGAAGACCCCGGTCCTGCTGGACGAAGTCCGCGCCGGCGGCCGTATCCCCCTGATCATCGGCCGTGGCCTGACCGAGAAGGCCCGCGCCGAACTCGGCCTGCCGCCGTCGGACCTGTTCAAGAAGCCTGAAGCACCGGCTGAAAGCACCAAGGGCTACACCCTGGCACAGAAAATGGTCGGCAAGGCCTGCGGCGTGAAGGGCGTGCGCCCTGGCACCTACTGCGAACCGAAGATGACCACCGTCGGCTCCCAGGACACCACTGGCCCAATGACCCGTGATGAACTGAAAGACCTGGCGTGCCTGGGCTTCTCCGCCGACCTGGTGATGCAGTCCTTCTGCCACACCGCGGCGTATCCGAAGCCGATCGACGTGACCACCCACCACACCCTGCCGGACTTCATCATGACCCGTGGCGGTGTGTCCCTGCGTCCGGGCGACGGCATCATCCACAGCTGGCTGAACCGCATGCTGCTGCCTGACACCGTCGGCACCGGTGGCGACTCCCACACCCGTTTCCCGATCGGCATCTCGTTCCCGGCCGGTTCCGGCCTGGTAGCCTTCGCTGCCGCCACCGGCGTCATGCCGCTGGACATGCCAGAGTCGATTCTGGTTCGTTTCAAGGGCAAGTTGCAACCAGGCGTCACCCTGCGTGACCTGGTTCATGCCATCCCTTACTACGCCATCCAGAAAGGCCTGCTGACGGTCGAGAAAAAAGGCAAGAAAAACGCCTTCTCCGGCCGCATCCTGGAAATCGAAGGCCTGGAAACCCTGACCGTCGAGCAAGCGTTCGAGCTGTCCGACGCCTCGGCCGAACGCTCGGCTGCCGGTTGCACCATCAAGCTGTCCAAGGAATCGATTGCCGAGTACCTGCAATCGAACATCACCCTGCTGCGCTGGATGATCGGCGAAGGCTACGGCGATGCCCGCACCCTGGAGCGTCGTGCCCAGGCGATGGAAGCCTGGCTGGCCAACCCTGAGCTGCTGGAAGCCGACAAGGACGCCGAGTACGCCGAAGTCATCGAGATCGACCTGGCCGACGTCAAGGAGCCTGTGCTCTGCGCACCGAACGACCCGGACGACGCTCGCCTGCTCTCCAGCGTTGCTGGCGAGAAGATCGACGAAGTGTTCATCGGTTCGTGCATGACCAACATCGGTCACTTCCGCGCGGCCGGCAAGTTGCTGGATCAGGTCAAGGGCCAGCTGCCAACTCGTCTGTGGCTGTCGCCGCCGACCAAGATGGACGCTCATCAGCTGACCGAGGAAGGCTACTACGGCATCTACGGCAAGGCCGGTGCACGGATGGAAATGCCAGGCTGCTCGCTGTGCATGGGTAATCAGGCACGCGTGGAGCCAAACTCCACCGTGGTTTCCACCTCGACCCGTAACTTCCCGAACCGTCTGGGTGACGGCGCGAACGTCTACCTGGCCTCGGCCGAGCTGGCATCCGTCGCGTCCATCCTGGGTCGCCTGCCGACCGTCGAGGAGTACATGGAATACGCCGGCAAGATCGACAGCATGGCAGCGGACGTGTACCGCTACCTGAGCTTCGACCAGATCGCCGAGTTCCGTGAAGCGGCTGCAAACGCCAACATCCCGGTCGTCCAGGCCTAAGGTTTCGACGCCCGACTAAAAACGCCGCCCTTCTTGCGAGGGGCGGCGTTTTTTTATGCCTGCCGTTTAGCTGCCGGGTACACCCGGAACCCGGTCAGGCCAGGAGGGAGTAGACCAGCGCCGTAATCGCCACCAACCCCACCATCACCACGAACACATTGGACGCCTGGCCACGGTAGCGGGCCATGGCCGGAACCTTGCGGATGGCATACATCGGCATCAGGAACAGGATCGCCGCGATCACCGGACCACCCAGGGTTTCGATCATGCCCAGGATGCTCGGGTTGAGCGTGGCGACGATCCAGCACACCACCAGCATGAACAGCGCCGTCAGACGATCCAGCGTCTTGGGGGCCGGACGACGACCGCTTTTGACGATCAGGCCCTTGAGACCTTCACTGGCACCGATGTAATGCCCCAAAAACGACTTGGAAATCGCCACGAACGCGATCAATGGCGCCGCAAAGGCAATGGTCGGGTTGCTGAAATGGTTGGCCAGGTACGACAGGATCGACAGATTCTGTGCCTTGGCTTCAACCAGTTGCGCCGGCGACAAGGTCAGCACGCAACTGAATACGAAGAACAGCACCATCACCACCATCAGCACATGAGCGCGGGACAGGACCTGCGAGCTGCGTTCCTCGGCATTGGCGCCGTAGCGACGTTTCTGATCCACCGCAAACGCCGAAATGATCGGGGAATGGTTGAAGGAGAACACCATCACCGGAATCGCCAGCCACAGGGTATGCAGCAACGCCGAAGGCTCCGGCACCGTGGACGCGGTGATCAGAATCCCACCGTTCCAGTGCGGGATCAGGAACACCGCCAGGAACAGCAACGCCACGATGAACGGATAGACCATCAGGCTCATCGCCTTGACGATCACCTGTTCGCCACACCGTACCACCGCCAGCAGCCCCAGAATCAATACCAGCGACAACACAGCCCGAGGCGGCGGCTGGATGTGCAACTGGTGCTCCAGGAAGCTGCCCACCGTGTTGGTCAGCGCCACGCTGTAGATCAGCAGGATCGGGAAGATGGCAAAGAAGTACAGCAAGGTAATCAGCGCGCCGGCCTTGATGCCGAAGTGCTCTTCCACCACCTCGGTAATGTCCGCACCGTCTCGACCGGACAACACGAAACGGGTCAGGCCCCGGTGCGCGTAGAACGTCATGGGAAACGCCAGCAGCGCCAGAATCAGCAACGGCCAGAAACCGCCCAGGCCAGCATTGATGGGTAGGAAGAGAGTGCCTGCACCGATGGCGGTGCCAAACAGGCCCAGCATCCAGGTAGTGTCATGGCGACTCCACTGGCCGAGGGTGGCTGGGACTGACGTTTCAAAGCGCTCTTCGACGCTATTGGCCTGATCATTCATCCGGTCGGATCTCCGTTTTCCGGTCACGTGCACCCGGCCAGGACGAGTCGGAAAAGCCCGACAGGCAGCGCCCTGGCCGAAACAGGGCCGCGATTGTCCGGGATTAGCGAGCAGAAGCAAAGACTTAGCTGAGGAACGGTTGCGCGGATCAGATCGGTCAATTGCATGTCCTGTGGGAGTGGTGCAAACCAGAAATGCGCATAAAAAGCCAAAACCCCCTGCCCTTGACTCCTACAATCAGGTTGAATACATGCGAACCGCCAAAGTGCCCACAGGAGCCCAGCATGACCGCCACCGTCCTGGTACTGGTTGAAACCGTCAACGACTACCTGCCGATTCTCGAGCGCCAGGGTTATCACCTGGAGCTGGCGCCCACACCCGCCGAACGCAAGGCGGCGATTTTCGAGCATGGCGAGCGGTTCAACGCGGTGCTGACCCGCGGCCCCCTGGGTCTGACGGCCGATGAGATCGCCGCCCTGCCCAACCTGCAAATCATTTGTGTGATCGGTGCCGGCTACGAGCAGGTGGACTTGTGCGCCGCCCGTGACCGCGGGATCGTGGTTACCAACGGTGCCGGAGTCAACGCGTCGTCGGTGGCCGACCATGCCATGGCGCTGCTGTTGGCGCTGGTACGTGATATCCCCCGGGCCGATGCCTGTGTGCGGCGGGGGGAATGGGCGAAGGTCATGCGCCCCTCCCTGGCCGGCAAGCGACTGGGAGTGCTGGGGCTTGGCGCGGTAGGCATGGCGATTGCCAAACGGGGGGCCCTGGGCTTTGACATGAACGTGAGCTACCACAGCCGCCGGGTGCGCAACGATGTGCCCTATACCTACTGCGCCACGCCCACGGAACTGGCCCGGGTGTCGGATTTCCTGATCATCGCCACACCCGGGGGTCTCGATACCCGGCAGTTGATCAACAAGCAGGCGCTCGACGCCCTGGGGCCGAACGGTTTTCTGGTGAACATCGCCCGGGCCAGCGTCGTCTCGACCGCCGAACTGATCAACGCCCTGGAACATCGGCGCATCGCCGGCGCGGCCCTGGACGTCTTCGACCACGAGCCTGAGGTGCCCGATGCGTTGAAGAACCTGCCCAACGTGGTCCTGACGCCCCACGTCGCCGGCCTTTCGCCGGAAGCGACCCGTGGCACGGTAGAGCTGGTGGGCCAGAACCTGAATGCCTTCTTTTCCGGCAAGCCGGTGCTGACGCCAGTGCCGTTACCCGTTCCACAACGTTAAAGCACACCCAGCAAGGTCCACACCCGACGGGATTCGGCATCGGCGTTGATCAACTCTCCCAGCAGCTCGCTCAACGGCTTGTTGCCCCATTCCACACCACGCCGGATCAAATAGGGCACCGGGCTATGGGGTTCGGTGCGTGCCAGGTATCCGGCGATGACCAGCAACTGTCGATAGGCTTCCTCTCGACTGGCCGGTTCCTGAAACACCGGGGACGATGCGACGGCCCCCTGGGGCTCCTGCGGCGCAGCCACGGAAAGCGCGGCCACTGGCGCGACGGTAGGTTGCTGTGGATGCATCGCGATGAACTCCTCTACCAATGCCAGCAGGGCCTGTATGACGTCTTGCAAAGCTTTGTAGCCCGGCGCCAGCGAGCCCAGGTAAGCGTCGCTCCAGGTGTCAAGCCGTTGCAGATGTTGCAGGCTCAGCATCAGACTGCCCTGACGATGCAGCCAGAACGACAACGGCGTGTTGCGGATCAGCTCGGTGAGTTTCTTTTGATCGTTGCGTGCGGTTTCCGCCGACGCCTTGGCGTTTTTGCTGTCGTTGGCCTGCACCTGCTGACGCTGCAAACGCTGCCAGTCATTCAGGCAAAAACTGTCGAAGGCCGGATCGCGGCCATCGAACAAGGCCACCCGCGTCAGCAGCACTTCGCTGTAGCGACGCGCCAACCATTCCAACGGAATCACACGCCATGACTGATCGCCCTCATCGGCCTGGGGATGCAGTTGCTCGGGGTAGCGCTCGCACAGGCCCACCACCAGCGCCAGGCTGCCCGGCAGGCCTTCCAGTCCACTCAAATGCAGCCAGGCCTCTCCCAGCCAGGCGCTGATCATCAGGTCCTTGCTGCGTTCGAGCAGCAGCGTCGTGGCGAGCCGTTCCAGCTCCGGCCACTGGGCTCGCTTGACCGACGCCTGCCACACCCCCGTTGGCAGACTGGTATCGTCTTCCCTGCGCAATTCGCGCAACTGGTCGTATTCCGGCTCATAGCGCAGGTCCAGGCCGCAGGGCGATTGAGCACTGATCGGCTCGAGCAATGCAGTGACCAGCTCAGGCAACGGGGATATCGGTACGCTCACAGGCCCTCCTCACGGGTCGCGATGGCGGGGCTCGATGAGGTCGCCATGAAAGGTGAACGGGGCGCCTGGGTTGGCAGCGGCGGGATCGACAAGGGCAGCTTCGACCCCTGACTCATCAGCGACAGACGCAGGAACATCAGGGTTTGCTGCGTCGTGCGCGCCTGGATCTGTGCCAGGGCCGGGGGCTGGGTAGCAATCTGGCCCGTGACCGGCAGTTGCAGGGTCAGCGGAAAATCGGTGTAGTCGACGTTCGGTTGGCGCTGCACCGACACCAGCGAGCGCATCAGGCGTAGCAACGACCACGGGCCCTCGTATTCCCAGCCAGCCTCCAGGTCGCGGACCACCAGGTTAGGTTGCAAGGGATCATTGGCCGGCCGCTGGTAACCGTTGCGGGCCCAGCGCAAGGTCAGCCGCACGGGTTGCCCGATCATCCAGCGCAGGTTCTGCCGGGCTTCGCCTGGATAACTGATCTGCTGGTTGCCGGCGTCGATTGCCCAAGCGATGACCTGGTCGGCACCACGCTCCTCATCGCGGTCGGTGCGCCAGCGTACATCCATCTCCACGCCGAGAATTCCGCTCTTGTCCCGCACGAACAACGGCCCCAGCCAGGCACCGGCCTGCTTCAAGCGATTGAGAAAATCCTCGGCTGCCAGCCGCTCCGGCGTCTGGCTCAACACGAGCCCCGCCTGGGCCAGGGGCAAGCGTGTATCGATCAACTCCAACAGCCGCTGAACCCGTGCCGGATCTGCATCACTGGCCCGCACGTCCTGGGAAAACGGAAAACGACCGGCCAGGTACTGATTGAAATAATTGGCCAAGTCGTTCCAGGCCGTCGCCGCCTGATGCTGTTGCAGATACAGGCAACGTTGCAAGGCGGTCTGCTGCAACGTGACGGCACGCTGCGCCAGGTCGCCGCGTCCGCCCGACAGATTGGAGGTCTGCAAAATCTGCGCACAGGACGCCGTGTCCATTTCGTTGAAGTCCCGGCTCACCAATTGCGCCAATTGCGCAGCCGAACTGGCCGGATTTTGATTCTTGTACTTGAGCAGCTCGTCGTTGATCGCCATGAACCGTGCCACCTGGTCGTGCTCCAGGGCCGACAGGTTGTCCTGCTGAACAATCAGCCACTCCAGTGCCGGCATGCGCTGCTCGGCGATTTGCAGCATGGCATCGAACTGCTGATTCAGACTCAGCTTCAAGCCCTGTGGATCGGCGGCACCGTACAGTTGCAAACCGAAGTTCTTCGAGCCGTCCCAGCGCTGGATGTCGGCTCGTTGGCTGAACAATGGCTGGGCATCGATTTCGCTGAGGCCGCTGCTGATCTGGGCCATTGCGCGACGATTGAGCAAACGCTGAAAACGCGTCGCCAGATCACTGCGATGCACGTCCATGAAGGCCTTTTGCAGCGCTACGGCCTGGGACGTCTGCACATTGAAGCCCATGCCCGGCAGTTGCTCATCGCTTTCATCCAGGCTTAGCCACATGGCCTGTGCAGCGGCGCTTTCTGCAGCCTGCATCAGCGCATCGCGGTAAGCCGGCGGAATGCGTGGCAGCTCTTCATTGGCGTAGCTCCTGTAGCTGGCGAAATAATTCAGGGCAACACTGAAATCATCGCTGCCATCGGCCTGCCCCATGGTGTCAGGCGCATTGACAGACGGTGCCTTTTGCAGGGCCAGGGCTACGAAATCGCGCTTGAACAGGGCCTGCACCGCATCGTCGAGGGCGGTGACATGTTCTTGTAGCACCAGCAAGCCACTGCCTTGCTGGACCAGCAGATTGTCCCGGGACCCGCTCTGCACGATCCACTGGTCGCGAAAGCTCTGCTGCAATTTCGCCGCCCGGCTTTCCAGGTCCTGTTCGAGTTCCGGCCCCAGCAGGGTGCTATGGCTGACCTTGTCCATCAACTGGGTGTAACCGGGAACCAGGTCCTGGCCCTTGCCCCGGCCCCAGGCTGCATTGGTCAGGCTGACCAGGCTCTGTAGATCATCGACCAGCGCCATCAGGTCTTCCAGCTCCCCCAACGAATTGCCACCGCCTGCCTCCAGCCTTTGCAGGTGCAACTTGAGGTAACCGGCCTGGCGCACGAAATTGTCGGCAAGGAAATAATGATCGAGCCAGCGCTGCATCAAGCCGGTGAAATTGTCGGAGACCAGTGGGCGCGCAGCGTTCAGGTCCAGCCCTTTGAGGTCGGTGTTCTGTGCGTCGAACAGCACCCGGTTGTAAAACCGTGCGCGGCTCAAGGTGCCGGCATTGAGGTTCAGTGAGAGCGCGTTGTTGCTCAATAGCACCAGTTCGTCCAGCGGCGCCTTGGGGTTACTGACCGCCTGGCTGAACATCTGGTTCTGCTGTTCGAGGCGCACCGCCCGCTCCACCAGGTCCCTAGCCTTCACGTAGCTTTGCCACTGGGCCGGGTCTTCGCTTTCCACGTTGCCGCGGCGTTCGGTGTTGCGGATGGCCTTGAGTTGTTCCAGATCCGATACCAGCAGGTCGCGCAGGGGCAGGATCCAATGATGCCGGGCAGTCTGGCGCAGCCCCTCCTCCAATTGCGTGTCCACCGAGGAAAACCACGAGGTGGGAAACACCACGGAAACGAAGCGCCAGCGCGGGGCTTGTTCCAGCACGCCCCAATAATTCTGCACGTTGTAGCGGGTCGGTTCCAGACGGGGTTGGTCAGGATCGACCACCAGATGATTCTTGTGAGCGCGCAGGACCAACTGTGACAGGCCCTCGGCTTGCTCCACCGAATCGTGCCAGACCCAGAGCATGCCTCCCAGCCAGATCAGCCCGACCACCAGCGCGGTGGCGCCGGCCAGTCGATGCCAACGCTGGCGCAGGCGCAACAGGCGCGGTACAGGCTGGGCCAGGCCCCGCTCGGCCACCAGCCGGCGTGACCACAACTGCCGGGCGAATACCATTTGCCGCAAAATGTTGTCATCGGCTGGAAAACCGTCCCCGTTGACAACAGGCGCCTGGCTCGCGGTGAAATACAAGCCGCGAAAGCGCGGTGCCTCGCCCTGGGCGTTGCCCTGGAATACCGGCTCCAGCAAAACCTGCAAGGCCCGTCGCAGCCCTTCGAAACGCTCAGGCAAACCATACAGGTCGCCGCTCAACTGCCCCGACAGTGCACCAATCTCGATGATCGACTGCGACAACGCCGCGTTGACCTGATCCAGCGCCTGATCGCTCCACTGCGATTGCCAGGCCGCCTCGGGTGCGTACGGCGATGACCAGCCCAACGTCGACTCACGGGCCTGGGCAGGCAGCGCGCTGACCAGCTCCTGGAAGCCGGGCAGTTCCTCCATCCCGGTGATGACCACGTACACCGGCAAGCTGAGACCAAAACGCTGCAACAAATCGATGAAGCAACGGCGGACCTTGAGGCTCAACTCGGTGGCGCGCTCGATATCATCGAGTTTGTCGAACGGCACGGTCCAGATCACCGCGTCCAACGGCCGCCGGCTGCGCAGGCGCAGAATCAAACCCAGCAAGCGCCACCAGTTGCCCCGTTGCCGGTTCATGCCTTCGCCGGGCAGGAACAGCGCCTGAGGCACCACCAGCACCGCGCCTTCGGCGTCCGACCACCAGCGCCCGAACCATGCCGCCTTGTCTGTTGGCTGCAAGCGCCATTGGCTGCACAGCTGGGCGCCTTCGGCTTCGTGGCCGAGCATCATCAGCCAGGGCATCTGGTAGCGGTCGCGGGTGCCCTGTTCCTGCTCCATGTGGCGAACCGCCCCATAGAAACTGCGAATGGCGGCGCCCCCCTGGGTCCGCAGCCACCAGACCAACGCTGCGACCAGCACCACCAGGACGACGGCCAACAGCACCAGGGCGAAGATGCTCAGGGGGTTCATGAATCCTGCTCCTGGACCACCGACTCGTTCAGTTGCAACACCGGCTCGAGTTCAGAGCGGATGTCACGCCAGAACACCTGCCCCAACCCCGTCAGCAGAAGGACCATCGCCAGGATCGCCAACCCCAGGCGAAAGCCGTCCGGCAACGAGGTCTGCGCCGGCATGCGTATCGGTGGCGCCGCCGCGGACATCGCCAGGCGCTGACTGACATCTTCGAAGTCCGGGTCGTGCTGCCAGGCAAACGCGAACAACGCCAGACGCCATTTTTCATGCTGGATCTGACCCGACTCGCCCCGCAGGCGCCCCTGAAAACCAAGAATCAGGCATTGCAGATAAACATTCGCCAGATCCCGAGTACCGGGCATCTGCTCGTCCAGCAGTTTCTTGATGGCCGCTGGCAGCCGTTCGCCGGCCTGGCGGCTGGAATACATGCGCGATTCCAGCGGGTGCTGTTGCCAGGCGAGTTGCCCCGGCCAGGGCGTGAACAACAGGGTTTCATCCACCAGCGCGACGAATGCGTAGACCAGCGCCTTGACCTGCTCGGTGGCAGAGTCCCCGACCGTGGCGAAGGCGGTCCGCCACAGGCGTTGGGCACTGCGTCCGGAAAACTCCACCACCCGGCTGACCAGTGCCGCACTGTCACTATCCTTGGGCAGGTCCTGCCACTCCTGGCACCACTTCAGCCAAGCTTGTCGGAAAGCGCTGCTCAGCGGCGCCTCATGCAGACCCCGAACCGCCCCGCCACTTCCGTCCGGCATACGACTCCCCTTCTGCGATCAGGCACTTTCACCGGTTTGCGCGACGAACAACACCACCTGCCAAGGACCGCTGGACTGGCCCGACGCCGGCGCGACAATGTACAACGGCAGTTGGCCGTCGAACCATTGTCCACTGGCACTCACCACGAACAATCGGGTGTCGTCGCCCACGCTATAGGCCACCTGTTCGTTGCGACTCATGGCTTGGTGAGGCAAGCCGCTCATGCGTTGGCGACTCAGCAACGGGACATGAGGCGCGGATGCGATGATTGCTCCGCGCAGCCAATCGGCAGCGGCCTGCTCACCGGCACCGTTGGGCATGCGCAGGCCGATGACCAGTCGCTGGCTTGGCTGGTCGTCGGGCAGTTGGATGGAAAAAACCGGGTCGTTGCGTTCGAAGGCCAGGGTGCGATATCCGGCACGGACCCGCTCCAGGGTGTCTTCCAGCCAGTCGAGCAGCGGTTCGTAGCCCCGTTGCAGCTCCACGAAATCCAGCGGGGCAAAAGCCGGGACGCCAGCCAAAGGATTAAGCGCCGACCAGGCTCCGGCCAGCCCCAGCAACAAACCGTAGAGCGCGTGGGGCGTGGCCACGCGCATGTTCAGAGCCCCTTCGACTTCGGGCAAGCGTGCCCATATCGCCGTCATTAGCCGGCGGATTTCCATCGCATCGTCCTGATTACCGGCCGCCTGGGCCTGACGCAACCGTCCGGCGAGGAACAGGCACTTCTCCCGCGCCCGTGCACACAGCCCGGCGATACGCCGCCCTAGCACCGACTCGGGTAACAACACGGGCGTGGGTGGTGTATAGGGCACGCGCAGAAAGCCGCCGCCTTCCTTGCGGATGCGCAGCAGCGGCAGGCAGATCGAGTCAGCTTTGCTCAGTTGCGTGCACAACCGTGGATTGGGTCGCCACACGGTGATGGATTCCGGGAATTCGCCGCTGGTGAGGTCCGGCAGGGCGTCGCCCACCACCGATTGCAACCGTCCCTTGAGCGGCAGCAACTGCCCGGCGCGCCAGAGTGGGCTGATCGCCAGGTAAACGGTCACGGTAGCGTCGTCGGTCTTGTCGACCGCCTCGGTGATATCCAGCTCCAGGGTCGGCCCGACGCCGGCTTGCAGATTGACGGGCAAGCCGTCCGGCAAGGTGCCTTGCAGTTGCAGCAGCCGGACCTGGCCGGCGCTGAGGGCCGAAGGGTCGACCTCCAACTGGCTGACACCCCAGAACCAGGGATTACAGGCGGCCGCGACATGCGCCGCCAGGGCCTCGGCGCGCAACCCTTGTAATTGAAAATGCTGGGGCAACAGTTGCATGCCCTCGTGCCAGCACACCGCGTCAGGTAACAGACTCATACGACTCCCTTCGACATTCCAGTGTCGCCGCACCTGGGCGGCCCGCGGTCATTCAAGGCTGACTGGCATCGAGCTGCCCATCGTTGACGAGGGTCATCTCGCGACTGTCGAACTTCAGCCAGGCCTTGCGTTGATCGTCCAGCCGAAGCCGGTGGGCTCCGGGAGTGTTATAGCTGGCGAAGACCAAAAGTCCAGCGGCGCGCCGGCCCTCCAGCGGGAAGGGTTGGCGGTCGATGAACTGTCCGGGGACCAGCTCCAGCCCCCATACCGACATGAGTTGACGATAGTCGCGCTGGAACTGTTCGCGCTCTGCAAACCACTGCCTGGCGGTAATTCCCGAGAGTTGCTTGAGCAGGTCCGGATCGTTCACGGCGACAAAATCCACGGCGATCGGAGTGTCGTCATTGGCACGGGGCGCGACGTCCAGGGTCAGGCTGTCCAGATCGACGCTGGGCGCAAACAGCGAGCAACCCGTTAGTGCCACGCTGAAAAAAAATCCTGAAAAAAACACACGCAAAATGAATCTTCCTTTTCGTCGCGGTCAAAAATTGTTTTTGCTTGCATTTTTATAGACCTGTTCTAGCGTCTTGGATAGTTCGGCCAACACGGTCGAATGGACCAGGTTCGTCAAGGGAATGACAGGTTTTCTGCCCTCCGTTTGCAACCTGCGGATCAGCAAGGGAATGCGATGAGCGGGCCTCCCGATGCATTGCTTCCACTCATGCATCGGAGTCGGCCGCCATGGCAGAAAGTACCCAGCACAAGCTCGACAGAGTCCGTCCTCCCCGCGTCCAGATCACCTATGACGTGGAAATCGGCAATGCCATCGAGAAGAAAGAACTGCCACTGGTGGTCGGCATTCTGGCCGACCTCTCGGGCAAGCCACTGGAGCCGCTGCCCAAGCTCAACGAGCGGCGCTTTACCGAAATCGATCGCGATAATTTCAACGAGGTGCTCGCCTCCATCGGCCCACGCGCCACGCTGCAGGTGAACAACACCCTCAGCGGCGACGACAGCAAACTCAATATCGCACTCAAGTTCCGTCACATCGATGACTTCGACCCGGTCAAGGTCGTGGAACAGATCACGCCACTGCGCAGGCTGTTCGAAGCCCGCCAGCGCCTGCGCGATCTTCTGACCAAGCTCGACGGTAACGATGACCTGGACAAACTGCTACGCGACGTGATCGCCAACACCGAGGGCTTGCAGGAGATCAAGTCGGCCCGACCACAGGATGTACCCATAGAGCTGCCGACCGTGGCCGCCAACGATGCCCCGGCCCCAACCGACGAACCACAGGCCTGATCGTGCTCATCACTCAAGGGAGATAAAGCCATGCCTGCTTCATCCAGCGCTCAAACCAGCGAGAGCACGACCCAGACCCTGTCCCTGCTGGACAAGATCATCGCCGAAGGCCGCATGGCCCATGACGACAGCCAGCAGGACTATGCCCGCGACATGCTCGCGGAATTCGCCACCCAGGTCCTCGACGAAGGCATGGCCATCGACAAGGACACCGTGGCGATGATCAACGACCGCATCAGCCAGATCGACCAGTTGATCAGCGCCCAGCTCAACGAAGTGCTGCACCACCCCGAGCTGCAGAAGCTCGAAGCGTCCTGGCGCGGCCTGCACCTGCTGGTGCAGAACACCGAGACTAGCACCCGGCTCAAGCTGCGCTTGCTCAACGTTACGCAGAAAGAGCTGCAGAGCGACTTGGAAAAAGCCGTCGAGTTCGACCAGAGCGCGCTGTTCAAGAAAATCTACGAGGAAGAATACGGTACCTTCGGCGGGCATCCGTTCAGCCTGTTGGTGGGCGACTACACCTTCGGCCGCCACCCGCAGGACATCGGTCTGCTGGAAAAACTGTCGAACGTGGCTGCCGCGGCCCACGCGCCGTTCATTGCTGCCGCCAGCCCGCGCCTGTTCGACATGACCAGCTTCACCGAGCTGGCAGTGCCCCGGGATCTGTCGAAGATTTTCGAAAGCCAGGAACTGATCAAGTGGCGCGCCTTCCGGGAGAGCGAAGACTCACGTTATGTGTCCCTGGTGCTGCCGCACTTCCTGCTGCGTCTGCCCTATGGCCCGGACACCCTGCCGGTGGAAGGTATTAACTACGTCGAGGACGTCAACGGCACCGACCACAGCAAATACCTATGGGGCAATGCCGCCTGGGCGCTGTCGCAACGCATTACCGAAGCCTTCGCCAAATATGGCTGGTGCGCCGCGATTCGCGGGGCCGAGGGTGGTGGCGCAGTCGAAGGCCTGCCGGCCCATACCTTCCGCACCAGCTCCGGGGACCTGTCGCTCAAATGCCCCACCGAAGTGGCGATCACCGACCGCCGCGAGAAGGAGCTCAACGACCTGGGCTTCATCGCTCTGTGCCACAAGAAAAACAGCGATATCGCCGTGTTCTTCGGTGGCCAGACCACCAACAAGGCCAAGGTCTACAACACCAACGAGGCCAACGCCAACGCGCGGATCTCGGCGATGTTGCCGTATGTCCTCGCGGCCTCGCGTTTTGCCCACTACCTGAAGGTGATCATGCGCGACAAGGTCGGCAGCTTCATGACCCGCGACAACGTACAGACCTACCTCAACAACTGGATCGCCGACTACGTACTGATCAACGACAACGCCCCCCAGGAGATCAAGGCGCAATACCCGCTGCGCGAAGCGCGGGTGGACGTGACCGAGGTGGCCGGCAAGCCCGGGGCCTACAAGGCCACGGTGTTCCTGCGGCCGCATTTCCAACTTGAGGAACTGACGGCGTCGATCCGGCTGGTGGCAACCCTGCCGCCACCGGTCGCTGCCTGACCCAAGAATCCTGTGGCGAGCGAGCTTTTGTGACGAGGGGATTTATCCCCTCGCCACAGGTTCGGCGTTCGTCTTAGCGGTATCGGGCACCACCCATTCGTCTTATTCAGGAGTTCCACACAATGGATGCGATCATTCTCGACCTCGGCGGCGACATCAAGGGCGACAGCCAGCTGGAGGGGTTCACGGACAAGATCGAGGTCATGTCCTACAGCCACAACGTGGCCATGCAAGTCACCAATGATGTCAGCAACTCGGAGCGTACTTCAGGCAAGCCCCATGTCGGCGAATTCACCCTGACCAAGTTCGTCGACAGTTCCACCCCTACCCTCAACGAGTACTGCTGCGCCGGCAAGCCGATCCCGGAAGCCATCATCACCATCGGGCGCAATGCCGCCGAAGGCAGCGGCCAGCTCATGCCTTTCATCGTCTACACCCTGAACAACGTCGTGCTGTCCAACGTCAGCGTCAGTGGTGGCACGGGGGGCAAGCCGGTGGAGACCCTTTCGCTGAACTTCACCAAGATCAAATGGGAACTCACCGCCCAGAAAGATGACGGCACCAAAGAAGGCACGGCGGGCACGACCTGGGACATGGCAGCCAACAAGATGACCAAGTGACGGAGCCGCGCCATGGCTGGCTTCGGGCTTCGACCTCCGCTGTTCGAACGCTTGGCCGACACGGCGGAGGACGCCAGTCGGGTGTTCGATCGGCAGGCATTGCAGGATTCGGTTCATGCCGAACTGCATCGCCTGTTCAATACCCGCCGCGGCCCCCTGGCGCTCACCGAACCGCCGAGCATCCTGGACTACGGCATCGCCGACTGGACCGCGTTGCAACAGCAGCGCAGCGATGACCGTCGTCAACTGATCCGCGAGATCCGCCAGGCCATCAATCATTTCGAGCCTCGCCTGCAACTGGGCGAGGTCCAGGTCGTTCCGGTTCCGGGTCATGCGCAACAACTGAGCATACGGCTGTCGGGTGTGCTGCGTGGGGACCCGCGCCCATGGCCCGTCGCATTTGTCATCGAGCACGCCGGCGACGGCCTTGAGGTACGCCATGAGCGACTCGATTGATCCGCAACTGCTGGATTATTATCAGCGCGAACTGACCTGGCTGCGACATGCCGGCAGCCAGTTCGCCGAGCGCTACCCCAAGGTCGCCCGACGCTTGGAGTTGTCTCCGGGAGAATGCCCCGATCCGCATGTCGAGCGCCTGCTGGAAGGATTCGCCCTGCTGGCGGCCCGATTGCAACGCCGGCTGGACGATGACTACGCCGAATTCAGCGACGCCCTGCTCGAACAACTCTACCCCTTGGCCATGCGCCCGTTACCTTCGTGCGCAATCGTGCAGTTCGAGCCCGACCCGGGCAAGGGCAACCTCGACGATGGCTATCCCCTCCCCAGGGATACGCCGCTGTTCGTCACCACGGACAAAGGCCAGAGCATCCACTTTCGCACCACGGCCGCGGTGCATTTGTGGCCGCTGCAAGTGGACGAAGCGGTATTGCTGGGCAGTGACGAAGCCCAGGCGCTGACCGGCGTGGTCCAAGCCCGCTCGGCCCTGCGCTTGAACCTGCGTTGCCTGGGCGAACGCCAGTGGTCGACATTGGGGATCGAGACGCTGCGGGTCCACCTGGCCGCCTCACCCATGATCAACGCCTGGCTGTACGACCTGCTCGGTGCCCATGCAATCAAGGTGCTGGCCGGCCCACCGGGCAGCGTACCGGAACCGCTCGCCGGCCTGCCCCGTGTCGTCGGTTTCGCCAGTGGCGAAGCCCTGTTGCCAGATGAGGACGGCGTGCACCCGGGCATGCGGTTGCTGGCGGAATATTTCGCCTTCCCCGACAAGTTCGACTTCTTCGACCTGCCCTTGGCGGGAGCAACCAGCGACAGCCCGTCGTTGTACCTCTACATCGTGTTCGACCGTGCCCCCGCCAGTCGCCTGCCCCTCCAGGCCAGCGACATCGCCCTGGGCTGTGCGCCAGTGATCAACCTGTTTCCCAGGACCAGCGAACCCCTGCGCCCGGACGGCACCCGTAGCGAGTACCGGCTGGTGGCCGACAGTCATCGGGAAAACAGCGTCGAGATCCATAGCATTCGCGGCATGCGAGCCAGTACCCGCGAGGGCGTGCGCCAGGTACCGGCTTATTACGGCAGCCAGCACGGCAGCGATCAGCCCTGTTATTGGTACGCACGACGGGTGAGCGGCATGAGCCCGAACCGCCTGGGTACCGACCTGATGGTCAGCCTGGTGGACACCCGGCTCGATCCCCTTGCCGATACTCGGGACTATAGCCTTACCGCCGAATTGCTCTGCACCAATCGGCACTTGGCCCAGAGCCTGCCTGCCGGCACGCCATTGGGCTTCGAGCGCCCGGGCCCGGTGGCCTGGGCCCGCCTGCGCAATCCGCCCAGCCCACAGAGCCTGCCGCGCCTGGACGGCGAATCGCGCTGGCGGCTTGTCTCACAGCTGACGCTCAATCACCTTTCGCTGGTGGAAGGTCCCCAGGCGCTGGACGCACTGCGCGAAATTCTCGAATTGCACAACCTGCGGGACGAAGCCAGTGCCCGGCGGCAGATCGAAGGCGTATCGGGCATGGGCTGCGAGCGAGTGATCGCCCATGTCGGCGAAGACGCCTGGCGCGGCTGGCGCAACGGCCTTGAAGTGCGCCTGCAACTGGATCCGCAGCACTTCGTCGGCAGCAGCGCCGTGCTGTTCTCCGGCGTGTTGGCACAATTCTTTTCGCTTTATGCCACCGCCAACCGTTTCGTGCGCACAGTGCTGGTTCAGTCCGACAAGGAGGTGAAGACATGGCAACCCCAAGCCGGCAAACCCCTGACGCTCTGAACCTGAGCCAACGACTGCGGCGCGATCCGCAGCGCTTCGAATGGCTCCAGGCACTGCTGTTGTTGGAGCGCGAACACCCACAGGCCGAACCCTTGGGCAGCGGTACCGCGCCCGACGCCGAAGCCCTGCGCCTGCGCGGCCCATTGACGCCGCTGTTTGCCGCCAGTGAAGTCGAAAGCCTGAGCCAGGAACCCGGCTCGCCGCCAGTGTTGACTACACCGATCTTCGGGCTCGGCGGCCCCGACGGTCCGCTGCCCTACGCCTATCAGGAATGGCTGCAACAACGGGCGCGGGCAAAGGATCATGCGCCGGCGGAATTTCTCGACCTGTTCCAGCATCGCCTGCTCAGCCTGCTCTACAAGGTCATGCGCAAGCATCGCATCGCCCTGGGCTTCACCGCCCCGGGGGCGTCCGCCGTACAAGCACAACTGCGGGCACTGACCGGCCTGCTGCCCAAGGCCCTGCAAGAACGCCAGGCTGTGCCCGACTCCGCCGTGCTCGCCTGCACCGCGCTGTACGCCGATGGCCGCCGCTCCCTGGCCGGGTTCGCGGCGGTTGTCCGCGAGCAGTTCGGATTGCCGGTGGAACTGACCGCCTATGAAGGTGGCTGGCGAGAAATCCCATCCGCCAGTCGCAGTCGTTTGCAACCGGGCGGCCGCAACCTGCGCCTGGGACGCAACGCGGTGGCCGGCACGCGGGTCTGGGATGAACATGCCGGCGTGCGCCTGACCCTGGGCCCGCTGAGCACCACCCAAGCCAGCGGATTGCTGCCCAACGGCGAGACCCATCCATTGCTCGCCAGTCTTTTTGCCCTGTATTTCGGTCCCGACCTGGACTGTACGCTGGTCCTGCTGATCCGCGGCGCCGGCCCGCTGCAACTGGGCCATCAGACACCGCCGCGGCTGAACTGGAACGGCGGTCTGCAACGCCAGTCCAGCTTGGCCGTACAACGGATCGAAACCCGCCTTCGTCAGCCGGAGATCGCCTGAAATGGAACTGGCCAGCCTGATCGGGCGCCTCAACCCGGACAACCGTCGTGCCCTGGAACGGGCCGCGCAACGTTGCATGCAGCGCAGCCACCACTACGTGGAAATCGAACACCTGTTGCTGGAACTGCTGGACATTGAAGGGGGCGACTTCGCCTGCCTGCTACCGCGTTTCGGGCTGGAGCGCGACGCGGTGGCGACAGAAACCAACAAGGCCCTGGACCTGTTCAAGTCCGGCAGCACCCGCACGCCCGCGCTGTCCGCGCAAACCATTGGCCTGTTGGAAGACGCTGTGGTCCAGGCCAGCGTGTTGGGGCTGGACAGCATCCGCTCCGGCCTGTTGCTGCTGGCCCTGCTGGACCGCGATGAGCGTCGCAGCCTGCTACTCAATAGCGCTTCGTCCCTGCTGCGCATTCCCCGGGACGCTTTGCGCGCGCATCTGCTGGAGTGGACCGAAAGTTCCCGGGAGCATGTCGGCGGCGCACGCCCGGTCAGATCCGGCGAGACGCCACAGAAACAGGACCCGGTACTCGACCAATACACCCAGGACCTGACCGCCGACGCCCGCAACGGCCGCATCGATCCTATCGTCGGGCGCGACGGTGAGATTCGCCAGTGCATCGATATCCTGCTCAGGCGTCGACAGAACAACCCGATCCTGGTGGGCGCACCCGGCGTCGGCAAGACCGCCGTGGTGGAGGGCCTGGCCCTGCGCATCGCCGCTGGGGATGTTCCGCCGTCGCTGCAGGAGGTCACGCTGCGGGTATTGGATCTGGGTCTGCTCCAGGCCGGCGCGGGGGTCAAGGGTGAGTTCGAGCAACGCCTCAAAGGGGTGATCGATGCGGTACGCAGCGCCGAAAAACCCATCATTCTGTTCATTGACGAAGCCCACACCCTGATCGGCGCTGGTGGCGCGGAAGGTGGCAGCGATGCCGCCAACCTGCTGAAACCGGCCCTGGCCCGGGGTGAACTGCGCACGCTGGCCGCCACCACCTGGCTGGAATACAAGAAATATTTCGAGAAAGACCCGGCCCTGGCTCGTCGCTTCCAACTGGTGCAGGTCGAGGAGCCGGATGAAGGGACCGCCGTGGAAATGCTCCGTGGCGTGGCCGCCAAGCTGGAACAGCACCACGGCGTGCAAGTACTCGATGCCGCCATTCACGAAGCCGTGAAACTGTCCCATCGTTATATTTCCGGACGGCAATTGCCGGACAAGGCCATCAGCGTGCTCGACACCGCGTGCGCCCGGGTCGCCCTCGGCCAGCATGACATACCGCCGCCCCTGGAAAGCCTGCGCCATCGGCAAAACAGCCTGAAGGACGAACTCGAACGCCTGCGCCGGGAACAGGCCACCGGACTGGACCACCGGGAACGCATTACGCTGCTGGAAAGCGAATCCACCGGCAACGTGCAGGCCATCCGCGAACTGGAGTCCCGCTGGGGCGAAGAGCGCGAAGCCGTGCGCGAACTGCTCGACACTCGCCGCGAACTGCTGGCCTTGAGCGAACGCGCCGACGCCGGAAAGCCCGACACCGAGATCGATAACCGCATCGACCACCTGGCCGCCGAGCTGCTGCGCCTGGAGGCTGGCCTGGATGCCATTCGCCAGGACGATCCCCTGGTTCCAGAACAGGTGGACAGCAAAACCGTCGCCGCCGTGATCGCCGGTTGGACCGGCATCCCGGTGGGCAAGATGCTCGCCGACGAAGCCCATGCCGTGCGTACCCTCGGCCAACGCATGGGCCTGCGGGTCATGGGCCAGGGCACGGCGCTGAATACCATCGCCCAGCGCCTGCAAGCCTACCGCGCCGGCCTCACCGACCCGCAGAAACCGGTCGGCGTATTCCTGCTGGTGGGCCCCACCGGCGTGGGCAAGACCGAAACCGCCTACGCCCTGGCCGATGCCTTGTACGGCGGCGAACGCAACCTGATCAGCATCAACCTCTCGGAGTACCAGGAAGCCCACACCGTCAGCCAACTCAAAGGCGCCCCGCCCGGTTACGTCGGCTATGGCAGTGGTGGTGTGCTCACTGAAGCAGTGCGACGCAAGCCCTACTCGGTGGTGTTGCTGGATGAAATCGAAAAAGCTCATCCCGATGTGCTCGAAGCGTTCTACAACGTCTTCGACAAAGGCCTGATGGAAGACGGCACCGGGCTGGTGGTGGATTTCAAGAACACTGTGATGCTCGCCACCAGCAACGTCGGCGCCGAACTGCTGCTCGACACCCCGACCGCGCAAGTGGGCAGCGACGGGTTCAACGAGGCCTTGCATAAGGTCCTGCTGAAGGCGTTTCGCCCGGCGTTCCTGGCGCGCATGACGGTGGTGGCGTACCGGCCGCTGGATGAAGCAACGCTGGAAGGGATTGTGCTGGCGAAGCTGGAAAAGTTGCGCGGACGCTATAAGGCCGCGACCGGCAAACAGTTCGAGTTCGATGCCGGAATCGTCAAGGCCGTGTTGGCCAAGTGCAGCGCGGCGGGCGCGCGGGATGTCGAGAATGTGTTGATGACGCAGGTGACGGGAAAGTTGGCAGAGTGGGTATTGGAGTGACCCTATCAATGGCATGAGGTGCAACATGAAACTAGCAAAGAACGTAATGCTATACGGGGCTCCAGAGACTCCCTACCTCGAGCCTGAAACCATCAACTGGGTGTATCAAAACACCCCCATAGTTCCCCAACAGAGTCTCAGTGGCCGGGTTCTTAATTATTACCGCTGCCCATACTGCGAAATGGATGCTCGAATCCAGACAAACTGGTCATGGGTATAGGCAACCTGCTTAACAAACAGTGACAAGGCCCCTTGATACGGGGGGAGTCGAATTCAATGAACGGCTGCGCAATGAGGGTGTTCAATGGCAAGAAGCGTCGACAGCAACACCACCTTCTCCCTCACCGCCACCGCATTGTCGGCGCTGTACCCTGATTCACTGTCCGGCGAAGAACGCCTCAATGCGCTGGGCTCGCACATCCTCAACGGCATCGTCGACGGCGCTCCGCTAACGCTTACCAGCGCCGTCGCCAGTCACGTCACCAACACACTGCATAAGGACGCTCTGCTGCGCCCAATGGACTGGCTCGTCGCCGAGATCCGCCAGCTCCCCGCCGACGCCACCGCCGAACGCTATCAGCTACTGCTCCGGCCCTGGCTCTGGTGGCTGAGCCTGGCCAGCAACAACCGGGTGTTCCAGAACCTCGCCACGTCGGACATCGTCACTTCGATCTTCCAGGCCCACGGTTTCACCGATTTCCAGCTCAAGCTCACTGGCAGCTACACGCCGAGGGAGTACTGCGTGCAGTACGGCGAAACCGATCTGGCCTTCGTTTCGCGCCTGATGGAAGAGGATGGGATCTTCTGGTTCTTCAGCCATGAAGACGGCAAGCACACCTTGGTCCTGGCTGACAGCAACGACGCCTTCCTCCCCATTCCCAATGGACCGACGGTGAATTACCTCGGGCAGAAACTGGGCGAGCGGGAACTGCACGGTATCCGCTCCGGACAGGTGTGCCTGCAAGCGGTAGCCGGGGTTTACCAGGCCACCGATTACGAGTTCACCACGCCGACGACTTCGCTCTTCAGCCAGGCCGAAGCCGTGGCCGGGCCGAGCTCGATGTACGAACATCCCGGTGGCTACACCGCCAAGGCCCGGGGCGATGCGCTGACCAAGCAGCGCGTGGATGGTTTGCGCAGCCAGCAGAAGCGTTTTGTCGGTGAAAGCGATTGCCGCTGGCTGATTCCGGGCTACTGGTTCACCCTCGCCGGCCATGAAGACTCGACGCTGAACATCGACTGGGTGGTGATTTCGGTCAGCCACGAAGCCAGCCACGACAGCTATCGCAACCGCTTCGAAGCCATCCCCAAGACCACGACGTATCGACCGGCACGCCTCACGCCGAAACCGCGCATGCACACCCAGACGGCGCTGGTGGTGGGCAAGGCCGGCGAAGAAATCTGGACCGATGAGTACGGTCGGATCAAGCTGCAATTCCCCTGGGACCGCACCGGCAAGAGCGACGAAACCTCGTCCTGCTGGGTGCGCGTCGTGCTGCCCTGGAGCGGCAAGGGGTTCGGCATGCAGTTCGTGCCGCGCATCGGCCAGGAAGTGATCGTGACCTTCATCGACGGCGATCCGGACCGTCCGCTGGTGACCGGTTGCGTCTACAACGGCGATAACACCTTGCCCTATGCGCTGCCGGCAAACCAGACCCAGTCCGGAATCAAGACCAACTCGTCCAAGGGTGGCGGCGGCTTCAACGAGTTGCGTTTCGAAGACAAGAAGGACGCCGAAGAGGTATTTCTCCAGGCCCAGAAAGACTTCAACATCAACGTGCTCAACGACACCACCGCCACCGTCGGCCATGACGAAACCCTCACGGTACAGAACGCCCGTACCCGCACCGTCAAGGATGGCGACGAGACCGTCACCCTGGAGAAAGGCAAGCGCAGCGTCACCATCCAGACCGGCAGCGACAGCCTGGATGTGAAGGACACCCGCACCGTGACCGTGGGCTCGGATCAGAACCACAGCACCGGCGGCAACTATGCACACAAGGTCACCGGGAATTACGACCTGACGGTGGACGGCAACCTGACCATCAAGGTCAGCGGCACCCTGACCCTGCAAAGCGGCGGCAGTTTCGCCATCAAGAGCGGCGCCGACCTGGCCGCCCAGGCCAGTACCTCCATCAGCCAGAAGGCCGGCACGGCCCTGAGCAACCAGGCCGGCACTTCGCTGGAAAACAAGGCCGGCACCACCCTGACCAACGACGCCGGCATCAGCCTGGTGAACAAGGCCGCCGCCGAACAGACCGTGGATGGCGGCGGCATGCTGACCATCAAGGGCGGCCTGGTGAAGGTCAACTGACGGGAGCGCAGCGATGGCCTCGAAGAAGCTCGACGTGGAACGCAACGACAGTCAGCTCAGTGGACAACTGGTGGACGGTCGGCTCGACGGCCCGTTGAAAATAGAGGACGCCGGGCGCCCGCAAGCGGTACTCAACTATCAGCACGGCGAGCTGCAAGGCAGCAGCACTTTGTATCATCCAAACGGAAAGGTCTCGGCGGTCTTGCCCTTCGTAGGCGGCAAGTTGCAGGGCGTGGCCAGCTTCTATGCCGCCGAAGGAGGATTGCAGCGCCAGGCCAGCTACCGCGCCGGATTGCTCCACGGCGAGGCGAACAACTACTTCCCGGACGGACAACTGGCCGAAGCCGAGTTCTATCGCAACGGCGTGCGCGACGGTCGCTACCGCCGCCTGCATCCCAACGGCAAGCCCGCGGTCGAGGCCCGCTACCTCAACGGCCAACTGCTGGAGCCTGCACAAGCCTATGCCGAAGACGGCCGGCCGCTGGATGCCGAAGGCAAACCCATCTCCCGGGTGCGCTGGTGGTTCAGGCGCTGGAACGACCCGGCGCAGGCCTGACTGCTTACCACAGATCCCCTGTGGGAGCGGGCTTGCTCGCGAATGCGGTGGGTCAGTTAACCTATCCTTCGCCTGATACACCGTTTTCGCGAGCAAGCCCGCTCCCACAGGGGGATGTGGACCCCGATTGGTCAGGGAATCAACATCTGCACCTGCCCCGGCACGACGATCTTGATCACTCCGGCCCAGGTGCACATCAAGGTGCTGTTGGCGTCGATGGCCGGCATGTTGCCCAGCAGCAGGGTCGGCGCGCCGCCGGGGATCCAGGGGGTTGCGGTGGCCGGGATGCAGGGCATGGGAGTCAGTACGCCCAGGGCTGCCGCGGTGGCTGCGGCCACGGTCGGGTTGGCCAGGCTCTGGCACATGCCGAACGTGGTGATGTTCACCAGCGGGATGTGATCCATGATGTTCGCCGCCGGCATCCCGCCGGTCAGCATTCGGTTGACCGGCAATACATTGAGTACCGCCGGAGCGACGCCGAAACTGCATTGCAGAGTGGCGGTACTGCAGACTTGCGGGCATCCCATCGCGACGACTCCTTTCAGGCGCTGCAGAAACCATAGCCCACCCAAGCACATCAGGCCCGCTGATTATCCGGCAACACGCTAACCTATAAGGCCCCGGCGTGCTTGTGACGCCTCCCACGCGCCATTAGATTAAGCAATGATCAATGGCCTCCAAAATAAGCAGAAGGGATAAGCATGGCGTTTACAGATCAGTCCAGCCGCGTACGCGACGGTGAAGAACTCGATGCCAGTCTGATCGACCCGTACCTCAAGGCCCATATTCCAGGCCTCACCGGCCTGCCCCGAATCAGCCAGTTTCCCGGGGGCGCGTCGAACCTGACCTACCTGCTGGAATACCCCGAACAGGAATTCGTCCTGCGTCGCCCGCCGTTCGGCCACAAGGCCAAGTCCGCCCATGACATGGGCCGTGAATTCCGCATTCTCAATCAATTGCGCGACGGATTCCCGTACTGCCCGAAAGCCTACGTGCATTGCACCGACGAAACGGTGATGGGCGCCGAGTTCTATGTCATGGAACGGGTCAAGGGCATCATCCTGCGCTCCGACCTGCCACCGGAACTGGGCTTTGACGCCGCCCGGACCGAGGCGTTGTGCAAAAGCTTCATCGACCGGCTGGTTGAACTGCACCGGGTCGATTACCGGGCCTGCGGCCTGGCCGACCTGGGCAAGCCCGAGGGCTATGTCGCCCGGCAGATTCGTGGCTGGAGCGACCGCTACGAAAAGGCCCTGACCCCCGACGCGCCAAAATGGGAAGCGGTCAAAGCCTGGCTTAATGACAAGATGCCCGCCGACCACCCCACGTCGAGCATCGTCCACAACGACTATCGCTTCGACAACGTGATCCTCGACCCCGACAACCCGATGCAGATCATCGGCGTGCTGGACTGGGAACTGACCACTATCGGCGACCCGTTGATGGACCTTGGCAACAGCCTCGCCTATTGGATCGAAGCCAACGACCCAGCCCCCGTCCAACTGATGCGCCGCCAACCGAGCCATGCCCCCGGCATGCTGACGCGTCGCGAGTTCGTGGATTACTACGCCGAGCGCGCCGGGATCCGCATCGACAATTTCGACTTCTACTACACCTACGGCCTGTTCCGCCTGGCCGGCATCGTCCAGCAGATCTACTACCGCTTCTTCCACGGTCAGACCCAGGACAAACGCTTCGCGCAGTTCGTTCAGATGAACAAACTGCTGGAGCAGATGAGCCTGCAGGTCATCGCCAAATCCACGCTCTGAACGCACCTACAACAAGGAAACAGCATGTCCAAGACCCAGTTGTTCGACCTCGACGGCAAAATCGCTTTCGTTTCCGGCGCCAGTCGCGGCATCGGCGAGGCCATCGCCAAACTGCTGGCCCAGCAAGGCGCCCATGTGATCGTTTCCAGTCGCAAGCTCGACGGCTGCCAGCACGTGGCCGACGCCATTATCGCCGCGGGCGGCAAAGCCACCGCGATCGCCTGCCACATCGGTGAAATGGAACAGATCAGCCAAGTGTTCGCTGGCATCCGCGAGCAGTTCGGACGGCTGGACATCCTGGTGAACAACGCGGCCACCAACCCGCAATTCTGCAACGTGCTGGACACCGACTTGGGCGCGTTCCAGAAAACCGTCGACGTGAACATTCGCGGCTACTTCTTCATGTCGGTGGAAGCCGGCAAGCTGATGCGCGAGCACGGCGGCGGCAGCATCATCAACGTGGCGTCGATCAATGGCATCTCGCCGGGGATTTTCCAGGGCATTTACTCGGTGACCAAGGCTGCCGTGATCAACATGACCAAGGTGTTCGCCAAAGAATGCGCGCAGTTCGGCATCCGCTGCAACGCCCTGCTGCCGGGCCTGACCGACACCAAGTTTGCCTCGGCCCTGGTCAAGAACGACGCCATCCTGAAAACCGCCCTGGCACAGATTCCGCTCAAGCGCGTGGCCGACCCGAGTGAAATGGCCGGCGCGGTGCTGTACCTGGCCAGCGATGCGTCGAGCTATACCACGGGTGTGGCCCTGAATGTGGATGGGGGCTTTCTCTCCTGATACCGCGCTCCCACAGGATTAGCGGCGCTCGCATAAATGAATTTTTATTCCACAATTTGCAATTAAGGAATTTTTATTCCATAAAGAGCCCTTCTGAACATAACCATTCAAAGGGCTTTTTCTCATGCAAGAACTCGGCATCGGCCTGATTGGCACCGGCTTCATGGGCCGTGCCCATGCCTTGGCATTCAATAATGCCAAAGCGGTGTTCGACCTTCCCCTGAATCTGAAACTGGCGGCTCTGGCCGATGCCGATCCGCAGCGCGCCCGGCAATGTGCCCAAAGCTGGGGCTTCGAGACGGCCCACACAGAATGGCAACAACTGGTCGACGACCCAAAGGTCAATCTGGTCGCCATCACCACTCCCAACCATCTGCATTACCCAATGGCCATGGCAGCGCTGGCGGCCGGCAAGGCGGTCTATTGCGAAAAACCCCTGGCGGTTTCCCTGGCGCAGGCCGAGCAAATGCGCCAGGCGGCCCGGATGGCTGGCGTAGTGACGCGGGTCGGCTACAACTACCAGCACAACCCGATCATCCAACTGGCGCGAGAGATGATCCGGCGCGGCGAACTGGGACAGGTCATCAGCTTCCAGGGTGAGTTCAGCGAAGACTTCATGGCCGATCCCGCTTCGCCGTGGTCATGGCGTTGCGAAGCGACCCACGCCGGTGGCGCACTGGCCGACCTGGGCAGCCATTTGTTGGCCATGGCCCGTCATCTGTTGGGGGATGTCGAAGCGGTATGTGCCGACATCCAGACCGTGCACCAGCAGCGTCCCGCCACCGTCGGCGCGACCGAGCAACGGAGCATCGCGGTGGACGATCAGGTCCACGCACTGCTGCGCTTTGCCAATGGCGCCCGGGGCACTGTGAGCAGCAGTTGGCTCAAGCATGGCTACAAGAATCACTTGAGTTTCGAAATCAGCGGCACTCTGGGCACATTGACGTTCGATCAGGAACGACTCAACGAACTGCGCCTGTGCCGCGCCGGCCAAGCCGGCTTCCAACGCCTGCTGGCCGGCCCGGAGCTGCCGGGGTACGCAGCGTTCAGCCCGGCGGCGGGTCACCAGCTCGGATACAACGAATTGAAAACCCTGGAAGTCCAGGAACTGGTCATGGCCCTCGCCGGCCAGGGTGGCACCGGGACGGACTTCGACGAGGCCTGGGAGGTGGAGCGGCTGGCGGGGGCGATTCGCATCGCCGCGCGGGAGGAGCGGTGGGTAAAGGTGAGTGAGCTATAACCGCTCACTTCAGCGAACCCCTTGTAGGAAAATATGCTTCATTTTCTTATTTCATTTAACGACTGGAGAACGAACACGAGTTGGCCATTTCATACCGATTATCGACACTGTCATTCCTGACAGTAGCCAGCGCTATGGATTGGGGAGTTACTGGACGGGAACCCCGCGAAGGCCTGAATCGTGTCGAGACTGACGGGCAGCATTCACACCCACACACCCACCCTGACGGTGGTGGACCCGCGCGGGCTCGATGTTCGTTCAGTCGCTTATTACCGTGCCGTCGAGACCGCAGCCCCCGAAGAACGAATCAACCGCAGCGCCTATGACGCAATGGGGCGTCTGATTGAACAATGGGACCCCAGACTATGGGCTCTCAGTGTGGAAAGTGCCGGAACTCCGGCCAACCTGAGCAATCGTCACTCGCTGTCAGGCAAGGTCCTGGGCTCGATGAGTGTCGATGCCGGTGAGCGGATCAGCTTGTTCGGTGATGGGGATCAACTGGTCCAGACCTGGGACAGCCGTGAGACTGAACGACGGGTTGAATACGACGATCTGCTGCGCCCGATGGCCGTTTTCGAACAAGGCAAAGGCGAAGCCGCTCGCTGCGCCGAGCGTTATGAATACGCTGATGGAGCCGCCGGCTTTGCCGCTCATAACCAGTGCGGACAATTGATCCGACACGACGATCCGGCGGGTACCCAGACGCTGGACGAGTATGCTTTGACCGACGGAGTACTTGAACAGACCCAGCGCTTTTTGCATGCGCTGGAATCACCGGATTGGCCGCAGGCACTACCTGAGCGCGAGACATTGTTGGAGCCCGTGGCGCAGGCGGCAACCAGTGCGACACGCTTCAACCCGCTGGGCGATGTGCTGGAGCAGATTGACGCCAAGGGCAATCGGCAGTTGTTCGATTACACCGTCGACGGCCAGTTGTTCGCGAGTCATCTGCAACTGAGCGGTCAAGCCACGCCTCAGACCCTGGTCAGCGCCCTCGCCTACAGCGCCTACGACCAGGTCGAGCAGGAAACCGCCGGCAATGGCGTGGTCAGTACGCTGGCGTACCGCCCTGAGGATGGACGCTTGACCCGGCTTGAAGCGCGGCGTGGATCGCAAACATTGCAGGATCAGCGCTACCACTACGATCCGGTAGGCAATGTGCTGAGCATCGAAGACGGCGCCCTGCCGATCCGCTACTTCGCCAACCAGCGGGTGGAGCCGATCAACCGCTATGACTATGACAGCCTCTATCAGTTGACCAAGGCAACCGGCTGGGAGGCCGGAAGTGCCGGTCGAGGTCCGGGCTTCAACCGCTTCGACGATCCGGGCGCAGTCGCCAACTATCAGCAAACGTACCAATACGACGCCGGTGGCAACTTGCTTGAACTGGTTCATGTCGGCCCACAAAACCACAGCCGCAAACTGACGGCGGCGCGCCACAGCAACCGTTGTCTAGCGGAACACAATGACCGGCCTCCGACTGAAGAGGACATCGCCGCCGCGTTTGATGGCAACGGCAATCTGCTGGCTTTGCAACCGGGACGAACGATGGCTTGGGATTTACGCAATCAACTGCGCGAGGTACGACCGGTTGAGCGTGAAAGCGCCGTGGATGATCGCGAGCAGTACCTCTACGGGGGTGATGGAATGCGACGGCGCAAGGTCCGCTCGACCCAAACCAATGCCCGCTCGCTGATTTCGGAAGTTCGTTATTTGCCGGGCCTGGAAATTCGTACCCACGCAGGCACGGGCGAAGTGTTGCAAGTGATCTGCGTGCAGGCCGGACGTAGCGCGATGCAGGTGCTGCACTGGGAAACGGCGCCGCCTGCCGGCATCGCCAACAACCAATACCGTTACAGCCTGACTGACCACCTGAGTTCCAGCAGCCTGGAATTGGATAACGAGGCCGAGGTGATTAGCCAGGAAACTTATCATCCGTATGGCGGTACGGCCTGGTTTGCCGGGCGCAGTGAGGTGGAGGCGAGTTACAAGACGGTGCGTTATTCGGGGAAAGAGCGGGATGCGACGGGGCTTTATTATTATGGGTTCAGGTATTACGCGACGTGGTTGCAGCGGTGGATTAATCCGGATCCGGCAGAAAGCGTAGACGGGCTCAATCGCTATCGGATGGTATCCAATAATCCACTCGCCCGGGTTGATGTCGAAGGGTTGATGGAGCGATCGCCGCCTATTCCTCCTCGACCCTCAGCAACATTGCACAACCCACCCAGTGTACCTCCTCGCCCCTCATCGGTAATGAGCCTCCCACCGGTCGCCCCTCCCAGGCCCTCCGTTGTTTCAGTCAGGGTCCCTCCAGAGCTAACGCGTCAATTACCAGAATTCACAGCGCCTGTTTCGGACACTGAGGTTGTATTGGTTAAGAAAACAACGGATGTCTACTTAGAAACCTTGGGAGCAAGTATCGAGGCTCTGCATGAAAAAGATATTAAGCCTTTATTTGACCCTTTGAGACGTTGGACATCGGCTCCGAGTATTTTTTCGCTATCGCAGGATAAGCAGCAGCCCATCAGCAACTATGACCTGATCGGCTTTCATGGTTCCAAAACGGAACACAGTGAGAGTCTGATGAAGGGGTTGGATAAGCGATATTTGGGTATTGCCAATGGTCTGGAAAATGGTCCCGGTTTCTACATCACGCCTAGCTACAATGACGCTGTCGCTTGGTCGAAAACCTCAAGAAGCAGCGATCCCACTACGCCGAGGGTCTATAGTGTCTATACGGAAAACGCTAGCGCTTTACAGCTGGGCAGAGACTACGTCTTCTCATCCGAACTAAACTCCGCAAGCGGAATATATAGAGACTACATAGAAATCAAAATAAATACGTCTGCTTATCAACAGATATTGATCAGGTACGCCAACGTGAGAAGCAATGTAGTTCTACCAAGAGCCAAAGAGGCGCCGTTTTAAAGCGGCTGCCCAACTCGGCGGGAGCAAGCTCCCTCGCCACAGGGAATGGTTTTTGTCGTCTCAATGTATGGTTTGCAATTCGACCAACCGCCCCGCCAACGCCTTGGCCTGACTCGCCACATCAGTCACGGCAGTACTTTCCCACCACATCCCCCGCAACGGCGGGCCCATGGCGAACAAGCGGTCGGCGGGTTCGCCTCGAGCATCCAGCACCGCACCATCGGCACGCGCGGCAATACCCAAGGCCAGCGGCCCCGGCTGGATCAGCCCTCGGGCCAACAGTTGTTGCGGCAACGGCCGTGCAACCCGACGCCAGTCATATTCAATGCCGCTGGAGTTGATCAACGCTGCGCCCTGCACCGCTGCCAGGCCGGCTTGTCCGCGGCGGCGGATGTGAATACCCACTGTGCCCTCGGGAGACGACGCCAGCCCCTTGAACGACGCCGCCTGGATCCGCAACCGCCCTTCCCCATGCAGACGCGCCACCAGCTCCGCGCTCAACGGTGGCGAGCGATGGTGATGACTCTCCCACCATGGACGCACATGCCGCACGAACTGTCGGCGCTGCACATCGCTGGCTTGGTTCCACAAGCGCCCGATGTGTGCGCGCACGGTGTCCAGCGGCGCTTGCCAATCGATCCCCAGGGCGTGGGCCTGGCGGCATTGCTCACGCAGGGCGCGCATCAGTTGGCGTGGCGAACGCAGGCTGTGATCTTCAGCGAGGAAATCCACCCAGGCCGGTGGCTGGCGGCGCACGTGGGGCAGCAGGCCATGGCGGGAAAACACTTCGATCGGCCCGCGGTGCCCGGCCTGCTCCAGGGACACCACGGCGTCGACCATGGTCAGTCCCGAGCCAATGATCAACACCGTGGACTGCGGGTCGAGCTGGCGCATCGCAGCCACATCCCAAGGGTCGAGGGCGGCGGCATTCAAGCCGCTGGATTCGGTCTGCGGGGTGCGCGCCGCCGGGAACATGCCGGTGGCGAGCACCGCGAAACGACCACGCAAGAGTTGGCCGTCGTCCAGCGTCACCATCACGGTATTGTCGGCAAGCCGCAGATCCACGGCCTCCCCGCGCACGTGCTCGGCGGTCGAACCGTTTTGTGCGCCCAACTCGCGAGCCTCGGCCAGACGTTGCTGCACATAGAGGCCGAATATCCCACGGGGTGGAAACAACTCGCTGACCGGCACGTGCTGCTGATCCGATTCGGGCCAGCCGCCGGCTTCGATGAACGCGGTGAGCCATTGGGTCAGGTCATCGGCATTGTCCGGATCGACACTCATCCGTGCGGCGTTGCCATTCAACGTATGGCCCAGTTCCACGGCGCTGTAGGCCTCGCCCCGGCCCAGCTCGCTGCGCGGTTCGACGATCAGGATTTCCCGTCTGCCGGGTAAACGCAGCAACTGCGCCGCCAGCATGGCACCGCTCAGGCCGCCGCCGATGATCAGGATATCCGCTGTGTCCATGCCGCTCTCCCGGTTCAAATCACCACGTTGCGTACGAATATCACCGCCACCGAGCCGTCGTTACGATAGGCATGGGGCTGGTTGCTGGCGAACATGAAAAACTCACCGGCGCCGATACGACGTTCTTCGTTGCCTAACAGTAGCGTCAGGCAGCCCTCGAACACATACAGTTGCTCGCTCCAGCCATCGGCATCGGGTTCGGAATGGTAATGCTCGCCGGGTTCGAGGCGCCATTCCCAGAGCTCGACCTCGCGGCTGGCCGTGGCCTTCGCCAGCAAGACGGCTTTGCTGCCGGGGATGGTCCCCGCCCAAGCCAGCTCGTTGATCCGGCTCGGGTCGCGTGCGTCAGAAGCCTGGATCAAGTCGCTGAAGGCCACGTTCAAAGCCTCCGCGATGCGGTCCAGGGTGGTCAGGCTCACGTTCGTCTCGCCCGCCTCGATCGCTACCAACATCCGCCGACTGACCCCGGACAGTTCCGCCAGCGCGCTTTGGCTGAGCTGCGCGGCATGACGCAGACGGCGGATGTTCTGGCTGACGTGTTGCAGGACGGAGGCCCGCGGGCCATTTTCTTTGTGCACTATATTGCTCATCTCATGGGGCTGCGCATTATACTGCCCAACTTCGGACGCATTGTGCGTCCGCCTCAAGTGACGCGCAAGGACATGGCATCCGTGAATTCTCCCCAGGCTTCTTCCCCTTTCCTGCGCCTCAGCAAAGCCGAGTGCGTGCTGGTGCTGATCACCATGATCTGGGGCGGGACCTTCCTGCTGGTTCAGCACGCCATGACGGTCAGCGGGCCTATGTTTTTCGTCGGCCTGCGCTTTGCTGCCGCGGCGGCGTTCGTGGCCTTGTTCTCCTGGCGCCATCTGCGGGACCTGACCCTGTTCGAGCTCAAGGCTGGGGCGTTCATCGGCGTGGCCATCATGCTCGGCTATGGCTTGCAGACCGTCGGCCTGCAGACCATCCCCAGCAGCCAGTCGGCGTTCATCACCGCGCTCTACGTCCCGTTCGTGCCATTATTGCAATGGCTGGTGCTGGGTCGTCGGCCAGGCTTGATGCCCAGCATTGGCATTATGCTGGCGTTCACTGGGTTGATGCTGCTGTCGGGACCTGCCGGCGCTTCGCTGAACTTCAGCGTCGGCGAAATCGCCACACTGATCAGCGCCATCGCGATTGCCGCCGAGATCATCCTGATCAGTACTTATGCCGGCCAGGTCGACGTGCGCCGGGTCACCGTGGTGCAGCTGGCAAGCACGGCGGTGCTGGCCTTCCTGATGGTGGTACCGACTCAGGAAACGATTCCGCACTTTTCCTGGTTCCTGCTGTTCAGCGCCGTGGGCCTGGGGGCCGCCAGCGCGGCGATCCAGGTGGCGATGAACTGGGCGCAGCGAAGCGTGTCGCCGACCCGCGCCACATTGATCTATGCCGGTGAGCCGGTGTGGGCCGGCATCGCCGGGCGCCTAGCTGGCGAACGCTTGCCGGCGATTGCCTTGTTCGGCGCGGCTCTGATCGTGGCGGCGGTGATTGTCAGTGAGTTGAAGATGCGGGGCAAAGAGATTGTCGAGGTGGATGGGGGGCTTGAGCGCGAGCAGTGACGCGGGTCACCTGCAATGATGATGGAACCTGTGGCGAGGGACCTAGCTTCCTCGCCAAGCGTCAGTATGTATGGCGTGCTATCTCCTGACTGGCCATTACCCAAGCGCCTTCAATCACGCGCTTCGACGTTCGTTGAACACAACATAGAGTGGCTCCAATCCCGAATCCTGGGGAAACACCACGACGTAATCATCGAATCGAACACCTTCGATGGAGTCAAAGGCTGCCAACATCGGCACCGGTGAAGCGTGAATAAAACCGGCAGAATCGAGTCGATTTCGCTCGGACGCAACCGGCGCCTCCAAGCTGTCCGCACCGGTCCACTCAATCACTCGGGGCTGCGGGCCGTCCGTAGTCAAGCGAAAAGCCCGTCCAGCCTCATCCCAAGCCGCGGGCCTTACGCGCACCTTGGACGGCAACATACCCGTAGCTGGCGTGATGTATATCTGAAAAAGCTCACGTATTTCTTTCAGGCCTCTGAAATGGCTGCCGGGTTTTGTCGCGACTGTTGCAGTGCTCATTCGCAACGGCAACGCCACCTCACCTTGCTGTGCGGCCAGGGTCTGCCAGTCCTGTTCAATGGCAGAGATCTCGGCCAACGCCACACACAGGCCGAAACGCACCTCTTTGGTTCGACTGACAAGATCAAAACTCAGAACCTCGGCATATTGCCCGGTGTGGCCCTGCTCCGAATGTGTCATCAACCAATTGAACTCGGCGACGGCTGAACGAATGGATTTTTGCAATTCCACCCGTTGACGGGTCTTGAGCGGCGGCGCGGCACTCAGCAACAGGTTCGGGTGCCTCATATCGTTGGCAGCGGACAAACGAAACAATGTCGGTCTGCCGGCCTGCCCACGCAACCGTATCAATTGCTCCATGGAACGCTCCAGTACAGCTTCAGCGGCAGCGTGAAGAACGGCATGCCGCTGGGCGATCGAGGAGAGACGCGCAAGATAACGACCATGATTGGCAGCGGCCTGCCGTGCATTCGCTTGCCAGAGCGCCTGATCGGATTTGTTATAAGCGAGATCACGTTGGGCTCCACTCAAAGCGAACTCGACACGCATTTTATGTCGCTCGAACGTACGAACGGCCATGACCACTTCGTGTTGTGCCTGCTCCAATCGCCGCATCCCCTGTTCGAGTGCGTCCAACGTCTGCTCTGCATCGTGCTGGTTTTGTCGTTGCCGCGTCGCAAGCTCCAGCTGGGTAAAGACTTTTTCAACCGTCTGCTCTGCGGCGGTGACATCCGAGGCCAACTGCTGTGCATTGGCAAGTTCGCGCTGGGCTCTTGCCGTCGCGTGTTGCGCCATGCTCAAGCGAGGCGCGGGCTTCGCCGGGGCAGGCAACACTCCGCCCTTGAAGGGAACAACGTTTTTGTTGAAATGCCACTGCTTTACGAAGTGGATAATCGTTTCCGGGGCATTGGTATACCCGGTGTCCTCAGGGTAAAACAGCAGGTCCGCACCTTCGGGGTGCCCGACGATTCGATCGAAGTGGTTGATTAGTCGGTCATGTTCTTCTTTGCCCATGCCGACATTCCAGATTCTCCCTACGAACGCCTGAAACTCGGTTTCAGTGTAATCCTGGAGTTTGGGTTTAAGTTCCATCTATGGTTTTCCTTGTTTGAGCATTCGTCCTCGGGAACGCACTTGCTTGGCAGATCGAACAGATGCGTTCGCCGGGGCTCATTTATTCGGGCTTGAAGCCGGGTTTGTCATTTCGGGCGCGCCATTCCTTGACTTCTTTCAGGATGCCGGCGGGGCTGTCTTCCTGGCCTTCCTTGGGATAATAAATCACATCGGACTTTGACGGATGTTGCGTAACACGTTCGAAGTGATCTGCCAGCAAGTCCCAATATTTACTCAGAGCACAACCTTGCAATTTGGTTTTATTGTCAAAAAACTCTTCAAGGAACAGCAGAAACTCCGCCTCAGTGTAATCTTCAATACTATTTTTCAAGTTGATCATTTTTCTTCGCTCCGTGTATTCCTATATGGCATCGAGGCGTCACCACCGAAAGATTGTCCATGCCGTACACGTCCCCACCATCCGTAACCCTAATGTGATGATGAAGTTCAAAGCTCTGTCGTCCTCCAGCAACGTCAGACGCTACTGCGCGTGGGGCCACTCCATTTCGCATTTTTACTAAATTCGAATTGTTAAATTGCCGGCTCAGTTCCGCATCCGCCGCCACCGCCATCCAAAACGCCTCCCTGAACCGATGAAAGTTCGCAAACTCTCTCCCCCTCAGTTGATCCGCAATCCGATCAGGAACAGGCACACCTGTCGTCCTGGCTGCCTCCCCCAACCAAAGACCCGACACTGGCTGCCCAAACCCGAGCGCCACGCCAGGATCATCCCGCCGGTCATAAAACAGCGCATCCGGCGAAGGCAACTCCATATCCGCCGGGAACCCCGGAATACTCGCACCGGTTGGCCCCGGATCAACAGCCGGAAACGTCTCGTTTTGCGGTAGGACGGGGATTACAGGGTTACCTGGATAAACCGGCGAAAGCGGCGGCGTAATCGGCGAGGTGGTCGGACCGAGCAGTTCAACACCCGGCGGCGCCAGGGGCGTTCGGGTGCCCGTGCCGATCGGTGGCGCCGGCCAAGGTATAACGGCCGGGACGATTCCCGGCCTGCCGTGCTCGCTGTCTGGCGTAGTGATGCTGATACGGTCGAGGTTGAACGGGTTTTCACCCCATTCCGCCCGCGCTTGATAACGCAGTTCGAACTCACGGCGTTCACCGACCCATGTGCTTTTCGGCGCATAGGGCGCAAAACCTCGTTCGATGCGCTTTTGGTTGATGTCGCCCGGGACTTTTAGGAAAAAGCCACCTATCTTGTACGATTCTGCGACACCCTCGCGGTTGGTGATCTGGAATACGCCACGTATGATCCCTGCTATCCACCCGCCGAATAGAAACCTATGTCCCTGATAGTTCTATTGCTTTTGCCCTTCCTCGGCAGTTGTGTCGCGGCGCTGTTGCCGCATAACGCCCGTAACGCCGAATCATTGCTGGCTGGCCTGGTCGCCTTGGCCGGCACGGTCCAGGTGGCCTTGCTGTACCCGCAGATCGCCGACGGCGGCGTGATCCGCGAGACCTATGCCTGGTTGCCCAGCCTGGGCCTGGATTTCGTGCTGCGCCTGGACGGCTTTGCCTGGCTGTTTTCGCTGCTGGTGCTGGGCATCGGCACGCTGGTTTCGCTGTATGCGCGCTACTACATGTCCCCGGATGATCCGGTGCCACGTTTCTTCGCATTTTTACTGGCGTTCATGGGCGCCATGCTGGGGCTGGTGATTTCCGGCAATCTGATCCAGATGGTGTTTTTCTGGGAGCTGACCAGCCTGTTCTCGTTCCTGCTGATCGGCTATTGGCACCACCGCGCCGATGCCCGACGCGGTGCCTATATGGCGTTGATGGTGACCGGGGCCGGTGGGCTGTGCCTGTTGGCCGGGGTGATGCTGCTCGGGCATGTGGTGGGCAGTTATGACTTGGATCGGGTCCTGGCCGCTGGCAATACCATTCGTGCCCACGCCCTCTACCCGGCCCTGCTTTCACTGATCCTGATCGGCGCGCTGAGCAAAAGCGCCCAGTTCCCTTTCCACTTCTGGCTGCCCCACGCCATGGCCGCGCCCACACCGGTATCGGCGTATCTGCACTCGGCCACCATGGTCAAGGCCGGGGTGTTCCTCCTGGCGCGGTTGTGGCCGTCGCTGTCGGGCAGCGAACAGTGGTTCTACATCGTTGGCGGCGCGGGTGCCTGTACGCTGATGCTGGGCGCCTACTGCGCGATGTTCCAGAACGACCTCAAGGGCCTGCTGGCCTACTCCACCATCAGCCACCTCGGCCTGATCACGCTGCTGTTGGGCCTCAACAGTCCGTTGGCGGCGGTGGCGGCGGTGTTCCATATCCTCAACCACGCCACCTTCAAGGCCTCGCTGTTCATGGCCGCCGGGATCATCGACCATGAGAGCGGCACCCGCGACATTCGCAAGCTCAGTGGACTGGTGCGGCTGATTCCGTTCACGGCAACGCTCGCCATGGTCGCCAGCGCGGCGATGGCCGGGGTGCCGTTGCTCAACGGCTTCCTGTCCAAGGAAATGTTTTTCGCCGAGACCGTCTTCATCTCCGCCACGACCTGGGTCGAACTGTCGCTGCCCATCATCGCCACCCTTGCCGGAACGTTCAGCGTCGCCTACTCCCTGCGCTTCACCGTGGACGTGTTCTTCGGCCCCACCGCCACCGACCTGCCCCTCACCCCCCACGAACCGCCGCGCTGGATGCGGGCACCGGTGGAGTTACTGGTGTTTGCCTGCCTGTTGGTGGGGATCTTCCCGGCCCAGGTAGTCGGTTCCCTGCTCGCCGCCGCTGCGTTGCCGGTAGTAGGCGGCCCCCTGCCTGATTACAGCCTGGCGATCTGGCATGGCCTGAACGCGCCGATGGTCATGAGCTTGGTGGCGATGTCCGGCGGCATCGTCCTGTACCTGCTGCTTCGCAAACGATTCAAGCGCGGGCAGATCTTGCAGCCACCGCTTATTGGCCGGCTCAGCGGCAAGCGGCTGTTCGAGCGCAGCCTGGTGTTGATGATGCGCCTGAGCCGTCGGCTGGAACGGCAAATCAGCACCCGACGTCTCCAGGCCCAACTGTTCCTGCTGGTGCTGGTCGCGGTCCTGGCCGGGCTGATTCCGATGTTGCACAGCACGCTGGTCTGGGGTGATCGACCGAAGATTCCTGGTTCCATCGTGTTCGTCATTCTCTGGCTGCTGGCAATCGCCTGCGCATTGGGCGCGGCCTGGCAGGCCAAGTATCACCGGCTCGCGGCCCTGACCATGGTCAGCGTCTGCGGCCTGATGACCTGCGTGACCTTCGTCTGGTTCTCCGCTCCCGACCTGGCCCTGACCCAGTTGGTGGTGGAAGTGGTGACCACTGTGCTGATCCTGCTGGGCCTGCGCTGGTTGCCACGGCGGATCGAGGACGCCTTGCCGCGCCCCAACAGCGAACGGCGTGCTCGCGTGCGTCGCCTGCGGGACTTGCTGCTGTCCTTCTCCGTGGGCGGCGGCATGGCGCTGCTGTCCTATGCGATGCTGACACGCCAGACCCCTAACGACATTTCCTCGTTCTACCTCAGCCGGGCCTTGCCCGAAGGCGGCGGTAGCAATGTGGTGAACGTGATGCTGGTGGACTTTCGCGGCTTCGACACCCTGGGAGAGATCACCGTGCTGGTCGCGGTCGCCCTGGCCGTGTTCGCCCTGTTGCGGCGTTTCCGGCCACCAAAGGAAAGCATGCAGCTCCCGGCGCAACAGCGACTGCTGGCACCTGACGTGGTCACTGACCTGGTCAACCCGCGTCACGCCAGTGACACAGCCCTGGGCTTCATGATGGTGCCGTCGGTGCTGGTGCGCCTGCTGTTGCCGATTGCCCTGGTGGTGTCGTTCTACCTGTTCATGCGCGGTCACAACCAACCGGGCGGCGGCTTCGTGGCCGGGCTGGTGATGTCGGTGGCGTTCATCCTGCAATACATGGTCGCCGGCACTCAGTGGGTCGAGGCGCAAATGAGCCTGCGTCCCCTGCGCTGGATGGGCACCGGGCTGCTCTTCGCCACGGTCACCGGTCTTGGCGCAATGGCCGTGGGTTATCCGTTCCTGACCACCCACACCTGGCACCTCGAGTTGCCGTTGCTGGGCGATATTCATGTGGCCAGTGCGCTGTTCTTCGACATCGGCGTGTATGCGGTAGTGGTCGGCTCGACCCTGCTGATCCTCACCGCCCTGGCCCACCAATCGGTGCGGGCCCACAAGCCGGGCCTGCAGGCCAAATCCACAGCCCCCGTCTCAGGAGCCGCCATCTGATGGAAGAAGTCATCGCAATTGCAATCGGTGTCCTGGCCGCCTCCGGTGTCTGGCTGGTGCTGCGGCCACGGACCTTCCAGGTGGTCATGGGCCTGTGCCTGCTGTCCTACGGCGTCAACCTGTTCATCTTCAGCATGGGCAGCCTGTTCATCGGCAAGGAACCGATCATCAAGGATGGCGTGCCCCAGAATCTGCTGCACTACACCGACCCGTTGCCCCAGGCCCTGGTGTTGACTGCCATCGTGATCAGCTTCGCCATGACCGCATTGTTCCTGGTGGTGCTGCTGGCCTCCCGGGGCTTGACCGGCACCGACCATGTGGACGGCCGGGAGCCCAAGGAATGATGTTGACGCCTCACCTGATCGCCGCCCCCATCCTGCTGCCGCTGCTGACCGCCGCCTTGATGCTGATGCTGGGCGAAAAGCACCGTACGCTCAAAGCACGGATCAACCTGTTCTCCACGCTACTGGGGCTGGGTATCGCGGTGTTGTTGCTGCGCTGGACCCAGGACCAGGCCTTGCCCGCCTCCATTGGCGTATACCTGCCGGGCAACTGGCAGGCGCCTTTCGGCATCGTGCTGGTGGTCGATCGCCTGTCGGCCCTGATGCTGGTACTGACCGGCATCATCGGTTTCAGCGCCCTGCTCTTCGCCACCGCCCGCTGGCACAGCGCCGGGGCGAGCTTCCATGCGCTGTTCCAGATCCAACTGATGGGTCTCTACGGTGCTTTCCTCACGGCGGACCTGTTCAACCTGTTCGTGTTTTTCGAGGTGCTGCTGGCGGCTTCCTACGGGTTGCTGCTGCATGGCTCGGGCCGGGCACGGGTGTCGTCGGGGCTGCATTACATTTCCATCAACCTGCTGGCCTCGTCGCTGTTCCTGATCGGCGCGGCGCTGATCTACGGGGTTACCGGCACCCTGAACATGGCCGACCTGGCATTGAAAGTGCCTCTCGTCCCCGAAGCCGACCGGGGCCTGCTGCACGCCGGAGCGGCCATTCTCGCCGTGGCGTTCCTGGCCAAGGCCGGCATGTGGCCGCTGAACTTCTGGCTGGTGCCGGCGTACAGCGCTGCCAGCGCGCCGGTGGCGGCATTGTTCGCGATCATGACCAAGGTGGGTGTCTACACGATCCTGCGCCTGTGGACGCTGCTGTTTTCCGGCCAGGCCGGTGCTTCGGCGTATTTCGGCGCAGACTGGCTGATCTATGGCGGCATGGCGACCATCGTCTGCGCCGCCATCGCCATCCTCGCGGCCCAGCGCCTGGAGCGTATGGCAAGCCTGAGCATCCTGGTATCCGCCGGTATCCTGTTGTCGGCCATCGGCTTCGCCCAGCCAAATCTTGTGGGCGCAGCGCTGTTTTACCTGGTGAGTTCAACCCTGGCGCTGTGTGCGCTGTTCCTGCTGGCGGAGTTGATCGAACGTTCACGCTCGGCCAACGAACTGCCACTGGATGACGATGTCGATGCGCTGCCCCGCCCTCTGGAATCCCTGGAACCGCCCAAGGGCACCAACCTCGATGATGAGCAGAAGGCCGTGGTCGGACAGGTCATCCCCTGGACACTGGCCTTTCTCGGCTTGAGTTTCATTGCCTGTTCGCTGCTGATTGTCGGTATGCCCCCCCTTTCCGGCTTCATCGGCAAGCTGGGCCTGTTGAATGCACTGCTCAACCCCCTGGGGCTTGGCGAGAGCGCTGGACAGTCCGTCTCCCCTCAGGCGTGGGGCCTGCTGGTCTTGCTGATCCTCTCCGGGCTGACCTCGCTGATCGCATTCTCGCGCTTGGGCATTCAACGCTTCTGGACCCCCAAGGAGCGACCATCGCCTTTGCTGCGATCGTTCGAATGCCTGCCGATCATCGTGTTGCTGGGCCTGGGTATCGTGCTGACCTTCAAGGCCGAGCCGCTGCTGCGCTACACCCAGGAGACCGCCGAGGCCCTGAACAACCCTGAGCATTACGTGATGTCGGTGCTCGCCACCGGCGCCATCCCAAGCCCCGATGCCCGCGCCGCGTTACAGGAGGTGCAGCCATGAAGCGCCTGTTCCCCGCACCGTGGCTGTCCCTGGCGCTCTGGATGCTATGGCTGGTCCTGAATCTGTCCGTCAGCGCAGGCCATGTGTTACTGGGGGCGGCGCTGGGCTTTCTGGCACCGTTGCTGATGCGCCCGCTGCGACCACGCCCCATTCGTATCCGTCGCCCATGGACGGTGCTTCGGCTGTTCCTGCGGGTGGGCTTTGACGTGTTGGTGTCCAACCTGGCCGTGGCCTGGGGCGTGGTGAGCGCCGGACGCCGCCCGCCTCGCTCGCGCTTCGTCAAAGTGCCGCTGGATCTGCACGACGCCAATGGCCTGGCGGCATTGTCGATGATCACTACGGTCATCCCCGGGACCGTGTGGTCGGAACTGGCGCTGGATCGCAGCATCCTTTTGATGCATGTGTTCGATCTGGACGACGAAGCTTCGTTCATCGCCCACTTCAAGGCTACCTACGAGCGCCCCTTGATGGAGATCTTCCAATGAGCCCGCTGCTGTCCAACGCGATCCTGTTGAGTCTGTTCCTGTTCTCCCTGGCGCTGGTACTGACCTTGTTGCGGCTGTTCAAGGGCCCCTCGGCACAGGATCGGGTATTGGCCCTGGACTATCTGTACATCGTGGCGATGCTGATGATGCTGGTGCTGGGTATTCGTTATGCCAGCGACACCTATTTCGAGGCGGCGTTGCTGATCGCCCTGTTTGGCTTTGTCGGCTCGTTCGCCCTGGCCAAGTTCCTGCTGCGTGGCGAGGTGATCGAATGAATGGGCAATTGTCGATGTGGATCGAAGGCGCAGTGGCAATCCTGCTGGTGCTCGGCAGCCTGCTCGCCCTGCTCGGGGCAATCGGTCTGGTACGGTTGAAAGACTACTTCCAGCGGATGCACCCGCCGGCCCTGGCCTCGACACTGGGCGCCTGGTGCGTGGCGCTGGCCTCGATCGTGTATTTTTCGGCGCTCAAGTCCGGGCCGGTACTGCACGCCTGGCTGATCCCGATCCTGCTGTCGATCACCGTACCGGTGACCACCCTGCTGCTGGCCCGGGCGGCGTTGTTTCGCAAGCGCATGGCAGGGGATGATGTGCCAGCGGAGGTCAGTAGTCGCAGGAGCGAATGAGGTATCTTCAGGCCCAGGCGACCGCCAGCAACCCCGCCCCGAGCACGACACACAACGGCGAATAAACCCAGGTGTCGAGCTTGGCAAACGTCGAGTCCTTGAACTCCTTGAAGAATCCCACCAGCTCCGATTCGCCGATGGCCCGGGCGAACATCAGCAAGGCAATCGCACTGATCACCCATTGCAAGGCCCGATGGGTGACCGGCGGTGCCAGCAGGCCGACCCGCAGGCATACCAGAACGGCAATCAACAGCAGCGCCAGGGCCACCAGCAAGGTCAACCAGCCCGACGGATCGAACGCCGGACGCAACGTGTCGCCCTGTCGCACCGGAACCTGGGGTACCACTGCCAGGACGGCCCATCGTCCGCCCAAGGCCCAATACAGATGAATCAAGCTGATGGCCGCGAACATCGCGACCAGCGACCGAGCCAATAACAGCGTCATTCGCCAGCCTCCTGGAAAAGGTTGAACATTCATCCTAGCTCGAATTTGATATTTCGCTGGACCGGCGCAGATTGCCAGCTTCCAGCGAAACACTCATTGCCCAGGATCAAGAGTTCAACCGACCGGCGGACGAACGCCTACAGCTGCGCAGACACTTTGTCCGCCACGTCCTTGGGCAGCCACGCCTGCCAGACTTGAGGATGGGCTTTGAGAAAGGCCTCGGCGGCTTCGCGCGGCGGCGTACGCTTTTCGCTCATGTCGGCCAGGGCCTTGTTCAACGGATCGATGGGCAAGTCGACCTTGCTGAAGAACTCGGCGATGTGCGGGTACTGCTTCTGGAACGGCGCTGATACGCCGATGGACAGTTTCGAGGCCAGTGACCGGGTCGGCTTCGGATTGGGGTTGTCGGCATCGGTCAGGGTTTTCCACGCCTGGGCATCAAATGGCGGTTCCTCCAGTTGCACCAGTTTGAAGCGCCCTAGCAAAGGCGTGGGCGACCAGTAATAAAACAGGATCGGTTTGCCCCGGCGGATCGACGAGGTGATTTCCGCATCCAGCGCGGCCCCCGAGCCGCTGCGGAAGTTCACGTAGCTGTCCGTCAGGCCATACGCCTTGAGTTTCTGCTTGTTGACCACCTCGGACGTCCAGCCAATCGGGCTGTTGAGGAAACGCCCCTTGTCGGGACTCTCCGGATCCTTGAACACGTGCTTGTAACGCGCCAGGTCGCTGACGCTGCGCAGGTCCGGCGCCAGAGGCTTGATTCCCTTGGCCGGGTCGCCCTTGATCACGTACTCCGGCACCCACCAGCCTTCGGTGGCGCCCTTGACCGTGTCACCCAGGGCAATCACCTTGCCCTCGGCTTCGGCCTTGACCCACACCGGACTGCGTCCGGCCCACTCTTCGCCGATGACCTGGATATCGTTATTGGCCAGAGCGGTTTCCAGGGTAATGGTGGTGCCTGGCAATGTATCGGTTTTCAGGCCATAACCCTTTTCGACGACGACCCGCAGGATCTCGGTAATCAGGCTGCCGCTTTCCCAGTTCAGATCGGCAAAGTGGATCGGCGCCGAAGCGGCCGCTGCCGGAAGTGGCGAAACCAACACCGCGAAGGCGGCCCAGGCAGCCAGCCACTGTCGAACTCGTTTCATCTGTTGTACCTCGTGCCAGACACAGCCATAGCTGAATGGCCCTGCGTAATTGAACGCGAGCCTACGAATAATTCAGTCAACTGACTGTAGCCGAGGTTCCAGCGAGTTCTGGTGAAAACTGTTGCCGGGTTTGGGGATTCGGAACGTGCGCGGCCTACTTCCTACATTTTTTCACGGAGCTTGCATCGATCATTCGCTGGCCTTGAACGTCACGAGTTCGCCCTTGCGCCACTTCGCGGCTTTAGCGGTAACGGCCTTCAGGGTTTTGGTGATGCCTTCCTGAAGTTGTTCGTTCGCCGCGAACACGGTGACCACGCTATGGCCTTCCTTGAAAAGGATCGCCTCGCCGCCCGACGTCGTTACAAACGCGTAATCCCCAAGGCCATAGGCCGTCAGCTTGATGTCGCGAAACCTGATTTCGAACTTGCCACCCTCGCGACTTGGCAATACCGCCGCACGAAAATGATCACCGACCTTGAGCTCGAGTCTGGGCTTGTCATCCACCACCAGCGCCGACTCGGTATCGATTTCAGCAACATAAATACCTTCGGCGGTCTGCTCGGTGATGTAGACGAAACGTGACTGAAAGAGCTTGACCAGCTTTGCCCGAAGGTCACCCAGTACAAATAACGCATGCATGTCGAGATTACTTACTGCCAAGGAAACATCCCCATCTTTTGAAATAAGGTCCGCTCTGCGCGATGGACGGACAACGAGAATCCGTGCCGACTGTATCGTCGCAATGAACCTGAAACTGAAATTCGAAGTGAACGGCGTACCCTGTCCCGGGCGAGAGAAGACTAAAGGATTGTCGCTCTCGCCGTCTTTCCCGGGGGTCGTCAGGGGCTGAAGGAAATCGCCACTCTGAACGCCGGAAAATGTCGGACTACTAACTTTAGGGAAATTTCACACTTAAAAAAGCATTTTTCTGACATCGAGCCTGAAAAAAATTGCTTTAGATAGGCACAACCGTCCATACGGTGCCGTCGATTCTAGAGCACCCGTACGCACGGAGACTACTCAAAACCCCCGGCAATTCGTCGGTAAGCCATAGAAAAGGAATTCACATGGACACCTTCACACCCTTGATCCAACCCGCCACGCCTTGCATCGTCGATACCCACGAACCCCCTGGCAGGGTCGAATGCCTCAAGGTTGCCCTGTTCCAACCGCGTTATCGGGTCGTCCTGGCCGGCAAGTGTTTTTTCCATATTGAAGAAACGTCGACTGGCCGTGTAAGGGGTTTCCGCGCAGATCATAACGAAGCCTGTTACCTCGCCAGGCACCTGGAACACAGCGCTTGAACATCGGCGTGCAAACAATAGAACTCTTGGCGTCCGCTTGCCTCAGATAAAGGAACGCAACCGAAGCGCCATGACGGCGCATGCCCCAAGGAGAATCCCATGGAACAGCCTTCCCACGAACTCAAGACCCTGTTCGACCAATTGGGCCTGCCCTCGGACGGCAAAGCCATCGACGACTTCATCATGGCGCATCCACTGGCGCCGGAAACCAAACTGGTGGAGGCCGACTTCTGGTCGGATCAGCAGAAAGACCTGCTTCGGGAATGGCTGCTCGCCGATGGCGAGGAGGCCGTGCTGGTGGATCAGTTGAATGTGCGATTGCACGACGGTAAATAGTGTCCGGGGGCATCCGTTGAACGTAAAACCGGCCTGTGTGGCAGGGAGATTGCTCCCTGGCCACAGGGTTCTGCGTTTTCCAGTGTTCGGTGCGTTATCGTGGTTTCTCGGGTTTGTAACCCAGTCGCAGCCCGCCCCAATGGCGTCCCTTGATCATGATCGGTACGGACAAATCGTGCATCAGCTCGCCGGTGTCACGGGTGTAGGTCTGCAATAAAACGGGCTGTTGGTGGCTGCCACACCGTATGCCGGTGCGGTCGGAAAACTTGCGCTTGGTGCGGTTGTTCAGCGTATCCACCTGGGGATCGCCGGTCAGCGGCTGGCTGAAAACCTTGTTGTGCGTCGGCACGTAGCCCTGTTGGGTGCAGGCGATGGCAAACACCAGGCCCTCGTGCCGTGCGAGCAGCGGCTCCTGGATGGCCGGCAGGACCTGATCGGTGTAACGGTCGAAACGGGTCTGGTATTTGGCCGGCTGGGTGTTGGGGATGGGCTGGTAATTACGATCGAACAGGTCGTCCAGGCTGATGCGGCCCTGGTCGATGTCCTCCTCGAATTGTGCGGCGATCTGGCCGGCTCCTTCCTTTGCCAGATCGTAGACCCGCTGGTGATAATCATCGAGCCCCACTTCGGCCAGGCGTTCGCTGATGGTTTCGGCCTGGCCTTCCATCTGCACCGCCGCCTCGGCCAGGCGCTGGGTTTGCTGGTCGCTGACGCAAAGGTCGCTGCGCATCTGCTCGATGGCATGGAACAGGCTGTCGAGTTGTTCGCGATTGGTGTCGGTGCCCTGGGCGATGGCGCCGACCTGATTCTCGACACCGGCGGCGAGCCGGGCGATGTTTTCCAGGTGCTGTCCGGTGTGCTCGACCTGCTGGACGCCACTGTCCAGATCACCGGCCAATTGACGGATCTGCTCGACCACCTGGGCGGTGCGTTGCTGGATATCCGCGACCATGACCCCGACTTCCCCGGTCGCCGCGGCTGTACGACCGGCAAGGCCCCGCACCTCATCGGCCACCACCGCGAATCCTCGGCCATGCTCGCCGGCCCGTGCGGCCTCGATGGCGGCGTTCAGCGCCAGCAGATTGGTCTGGCTGGCGATGGACTGGATCACCAGAGTAACTCGCTGGATCTCATCGCTGCGCACGCTCAACGCCTCGATTAGCTCGCGGCTGTCGTTTGCGCGCTGGCTGAGCTGGTGCATGCGGCTGATGGATTCCACCAACTCGCTACGACCCGCCACGCTGCTGCGATGGGCCTCGCTGGCGGCGCCCAGGGCCTGCTGACTGAGTTGCGAGGTGGCCTGCTCGGTGGCGATCATCGCTTCGGCGTTGCTGACAATTTGGGCGGCGGCATCGAGCTGCGACTGGACCCTGCCGGCCAGTTGCTTGACCGAATAGGCGACACCGGCCGCCGACAAGGCGTTGTGGCTGGTGGTATAGGACAGGTCACGGGTCAGCCCGGCCAGGGCATCGGCGTCAGCCACCGTTTCAGGCGCGGTGGTCAGACGCGAGCGCAGGCGCGGCAACCAGACGATCAGCATCACCAGCGGCAGGGCCAGGTACAGCGACCATCCGCCCAGCGCCATGCCGCACAGCAGCAGGGTCAACGCCAGACTTTGCAAGGTCGGCGTCAGCCAGCGCGCCGTACGTTGTGTCTCAGGCACCGAGGAAGGCACCGCACCCGCCAGAGATCCGTCTGTCGCCATGTTCGTCACCCACACTTCTCGTTGTTATGCCTGCATTAAACGCCACTACCGAGCCATTATCCATGGTCCATTAGTCGTGTTTTTTGCAGTAGATCAACGTTAGCCGGGAGAGAAAACACAAAAAGATCGCAATCTTGGGCAGCGGTTGCCCCAGGTTGCGATCTTTTTGCCGGAGAATCAGGCCTGACGCTGGTGCTTGTCGATCTGCTCGTGACGTTCCTGGGCTTCGATGCAGTACTTGGTGGTCGGGCTGATGAGCAGGCGCTTGAGGCCAATCGGCTCGCCGCTGTCGTCGCACCAGCCGAAGCTTTCGTCGTTGATGCGATCCAGGGCCTGCTCCAACTGGGGCAGCATGCGCTGGTCACGGTCGATGGCGTTGACCAGCCAGGTACGCTCTTCTTCTACGGATGCAGCGTCCGCGGGGTCGGCCGGGGAGTCCAGGCTTTCAATGGCGATTCGGTTCTGTTCGATGCGCTCGTGGGTTTCGACTTTCATGTTCTGCAACAGCTTGGTGAAGAAAGCCAGCTGCTCGGCGTTCATGTAGTCATCCGCCGGCATGGCCAGCAACTTTTCCTTTGTCATTGATTTCTCTATAAAAAACGTGCATTAAGGCGAATTATGGAGCGTCCCGCGACTTTTCATGCAAAGCCCAAGCTGCCACGCTCATCGGGAAAGGCGCCGTTTATTGCAGCGCCACCCGGCACTCAATTTACGAGGGGCGGCAGTCTAAGGCCGAGTGGAGGCCTCAGCAACTGAAAACATAGGGAAAATGTCCGACAACCCCTTTAAAAACCGTCTGACAGACGTCTGGCGATCATCGGAGTGCGTTTATAACAAGAAATTCGGTGCCGTGGCTGTATTAAGAAGACAAATGGCAACGCCACGCGGGTCAGGCGTGGCGCTTTGTCGCAACCCTTCGGGGATCAGCGCTTGAGTTTGCGTTTGTTGCGGTACTGGTCGATCACCACCGCCACGACAATGATCAGACCCTTGATGATGTCCTGGATGTAGGCATCGACACCGACGAAAGTGAAGCCGCTGGCCATGACGCCCAGGATCAGCGCCCCGATCACCGTACCGGTGATACGCCCCACCCCACCCGCCAGACTGGTGCCGCCGATAACCGCCGCGGCAATCGCATCCAGCTCATAGGACATGCCCATGCCAGCCTGTCCTGTGGCGGCCCGAGCCGAGGCGACCACACCGGCCAACCCCGCCAGCAGCCCGGCAATGCTGTAGACGATTACCAGGTGACGCTTGACGTTGATCCCCGAAGTCCGCGCCGCCTGCATGTTGCCGCCGATGGCGTAGGTGTATTTACCGTACTTGGTGTAGCGCAGGGCAATGTGAAAGATCACCGCCACCACCAGAAAGATGATCACCGGCATGGCGCCATGGCCGATGGCAGTGTAGGAATCCGACAGCATGCTCACCGGTTGGCCTTCGGTGTAGTAACGCGCCAGCCCGCGGGCCGAGACCATCATGCCAAGGGTGGCGATAAAAGGTGGAATGCCGGTGATCGCGATGATGCTGCCGTTGATTGCGCCAGCCAGCAACCCGACGCCCAACCCCGCCACAACCGGAATCCAGGCCGGCAGATCGGTCAGGGAAGGAAACACCGCCCGGGCAAAGTCCGACGTCTGGGCAAGGCTGGCGGCGATCATCGCCGACAGCGCCAGCACCGAGCCGGACGACAGGTCGATACCCGTGGTGATAATGACCTGGGTCACGCCGATGGCCAGCAGGCCGATGATCGACACTTGCAGGATCATCAATACCAGGCGCTGGGAATTCATCAGGAAGCTCTGGTCGCGCATGATCCAGCCAAACAGTTCGAACACCAGGCCGATGCCGATCAGCACCAGGAAGATACTCAGCTCCGTCGGCAACCGCCGGCGCGTCCTGGCCGGTGCCGCCGCAGGTTTGTTCTCCAGTATCGCGTTCATAGCCACTCACCTTTTTATTGCGTGTCGACGGCGCGGGGATCGCTGTCGATTCGTTTGATCGCGAGGGTTTGTACGAAAAGTCGCCGAGCGGCGATCAGGCAAGGCGAGCTGTTTTCAACGCAGCATGACCGTTGCGCAGGCACTTTTTGTACAAAGCCTAATGGACCACGGACAAACCCGAGGCCAGTTGCATGACCCGCTCCTGGGTCGCTTCGTCACGGTCGAGGATGCCCATCTGATCGCCTTCGTGCATGACCAGCACCCGATCGCTCATGCCCAGCACCTCGGGCAACTCCGAAGAAATCATGATGACCGCCATGCCCTCGCTGGCGAGGTAGGCAATGAGCCGATAGATCTCGGCCTTGGCGCCGACATCGATGCCGCGGGTCGGCTCATCGAGGATCAGAATGCGTGGGTTGGTCATCAGCCAGCGGGCCAGCAGCGCCTTCTGCTGGTTGCCGCCGGAGAGGGTATCGATGCATTGCTCCAGCGAGGGCGTCTTGACCCTCAACTTTTTGCACATGTCCTCGCACAGGGCGCGCAAGGCCTTCTGTTGGATGAAGCCGTTGCCGACGTAATGAGGCAACACCGCCATTTCCATGTTTTCCAGCACCGACAGGCACGGGAACAGGCCGCTGAGTTTGCGGTCCTCGGTCAACAGCGCGAACCCTTTCTCGATAGCCATGTGCGGGTCAGTAATGCGCACCGGTTGGCCGTCGAGCAGGATTTCACCACCGGTAGCGGGCGTCACACCGAAGATCGCCTCGGCCACGTTGGTCCGACCCGACCCCATCAACCCGGCGATCCCCAGGATTTCCCCGGCGTGCAAATCGAAGGACACGTCCTTGAAAACACCTTCCAGGCTCAGGTCGCGCACCGACAACAAGCGCTCGCCGATGGGTTTTTCCCGCTCCGGAAACAGTTGGCTCAGTTCACGCCCGACCATCATCGAGATCAGGCTGTCGCCGTCCATACTGTCGGCCCGTTGCAGGCCGATGTACGCGCCATCGCGGAACACCGCCACTTCATCGGCGATGGCGAACACTTCATTCATCTTGTGGGTGATGTAGATGATGCCCTTACCCTGGGCCTTGAGGTCGGCAATGATCGAGAACAAATGGGCGACTTCCGTTTCGGTGATGGCTGAGGTCGGTTCGTCCATGATCAGAATGTCGGAGTCGTAGGACACGGCCTTGGCAATTTCCACCATCTGCCGCTCGGCAATGCTCAGGTTGCCCACCTGTTCCTCGGGGTCGAGGTTGATGCGCAGGCGCTCCAGCAGCCTGGCAGTGCAGCGATGCATTTCCCTGTGATCGATCATGTGCAGGCCATTGAGCTGCTCGCGACCGATCCAGATGTTCTCGGCGATGCTCATGTGGGGCATGAGATTCAGTTCCTGGTGGATCATCGCGATGCCGGCCTGCAACGCGGCCAGGGGCGTGTCGAACGACACCGGCTTACCCCGCAGGCGCAACTCGCCGGCATCCGGCTGGTAAATACCGGCGATGATCTTCATCAGGGTGGATTTACCCGCGCCGTTTTCCCCCATCAAGGCCAGCACGGAGCCGGGACGCACCCGCAATTGCACGTCGGACAGGGCCACCACGCCGGGAAAGCCTTTGCTGACATTCACAACTTCCAACAGGTACGGCTCGTCGGGTGATGCGTCCGGTCGGGCTATCGGTGCCGGGGCGCTCGAAGCAGTCGCTGAGGCGAACATGATCAGGTACTCCCTCGGCAAGATCGGCGTGGCGACCTTGCCTGCTGATTATTGTGATTGGGCCTGGGCGTGGACGTTACTTGAACTGCTCGACGTTCTCCGGCGTGATCAAGCGATACGGCACCCAGACGGCCGGCTCCACCGGCTGCTTCTTGACCATTTTCACCGCTGTATCGATCGAGCCGTCGGCCTGGCCCTTGGCATCCTGAAACACCGAGACGGTCATGTCGCCCTTCTTGATCGCATTCAGGCCGTCCGGTGTGCCGTCAACACCAGCGATCAACACACTGCCCTTCTGGGTGCCCGCCTGTTTGAGGGCCATGGCCGCACCAATCGCCATCTCATCGTTATTAGCGACCACAGCCTGGAACTCACGTCCCTGGGTCAGCCAGTCGTTGACCAGGGTCATGCCCTTATCCCGCAACCAGGTGCCGGTCTGCTCCTGCTCGATCTTGATGTCGGGGTACTTGGCCAGCACCTCCTTGACGCCCTTGGTGCGGTTGGTGGTGGAGTTATTAGCCAGGTCGCCCAGCAGAATCACGATATCGCCCTTGCCGCCCATCTTGTCGGCCAGGTATTGCATCTGCATCCGGCCGGCTTCCAGGTCATCGGAGGCAACGGTCACCACGCCTGCGGGCAGTTTCAGGTCATCTGGCCGGCGGTTGACGTAGACCAGCGGAATACCGGCGGCCACGGCAGCCTTGGTTATGCGCGCAGTGGCGGCGGTGTCCACTGGGTTGACGATGATGGCGTCGACCTTCTGGCTGACGAAGCTTTCCACCTGACTCAGTTGCTTGACCACGTCGCTGCGGGCGTCCTCGAATTGCAGCGTGACACCATCCGGCATGGATTTGGCCTTCTTGTCCATGGATTCGCGCAGGTAGGTCAGCCAGGTGTCATCGAACTGGGACATGCTGACGCCGATCTTGAGGTCCGCCAGGGCTGCGCCGCTGGCAAGCATCAACGACAGGGCCAGCGAGGCGATACGGGTCTTGGTCTTCATGAACGGTCTTTCTCCACATTCTTGTTGGTTTTTATGGATAAGGCGTGGCGGTTCAGGAACGGGGCAAGCACACGATGGGCGCGCCGGGCATGCAACACACCACGGCACCCTTGCGTTGGATGCACAGGGACTCGAACAGAGGAAGGATCGCGGACAGGCGGAACAACTGAAAGGTAAAACGGCTGAAGGTTTTCATCGACGGTACCTGCAGTGTTTCTTGTTTTTGTTTAATTCCTTACCGTGGATGCAAGCTGGCACGGGAAGGAAAAGGATGTCGGTAACCTGGAAATGACTCTATTGGAAAATTTTTTCCATATCAACTTGTTTTAGAATTTTATTCGTTTTTCATTCCATGACCGACCGGTGCGGACAACACCACCACCTGGCCCTGTTCGGCGCTCTGTCGGGTGGCGTCGAGGATTCGGGTGGTCGCCAAAGCATCACGAGCCTCGACTGGCAGCGGGCCGGCGCCTTGCAATGCGGTTTGCAGGCGACGGTAGAACTCGATCCAGCAACCCCGCTCCGACGCCACTCGCTCACGCTCGGTGCCATGTTCGAACCAGCCCCAACGCCGATGTTCCTCAGCGCCCCAGCGTTCACCTTCCGTCGCCGGGCTCAACCCGGCCAACGCCTGGGCCTCCTGCCCGTCGAGACCTTCGACGGTATAGCAGCCCTCGCTGCCGCTGACCCGAAATCGCGGGCGCGGTGCGTTCTGCACGCAGCTGCCGCTCAAGTGGGACACCACACCGCTGACGTGGACCAATGACATGAAGAAGCCGTTGTCAAACACCTGGCCGGGTTCACGGTACTCCAGCTCGCCGTAAACCCGCACCACCGGTCCGAACAGTTGCAGCGCCTGATCCACCAAATGGCTGCCCAGATCGCGAAGGAATCCGCCACCGCTGCCCTTACCGACCGACGCGGGCGAATAGCGCTCGACGCTGGACTCGAATCGACTGATCTGCCCCAACACCCCGGAATCCAGGAGCTTGCGCACGGTCAGGAAGTCCGAGTCCCAGCGGCGATTCTGGTACACACTCAACGGAACATTGTTCCGCTCGGCCGCCACGACGAGGGCCTGGGCTTGCAGGGCATCGGCGGCGAACGGCTTGTCGCTGACCACCGCGACGCCACGTTCGATGGCCTCCATCACCACAGCCGGGCGCCCGTCCAAAGGGGTAGACACCACCACCGCATCGACGCCGGCCCCCACCAATTGTTCCAGTGTGTCAAACGCCTTTGCGCCCGGATGCTCCGCCGCCAATTGCCGGCGCCGCTCGACGGACCGGGTCACCACGCCCACGAACGTCGTCCCCGGCAAACTGCTGATCAGCGGCGCATGAAAAAACCGCCCGCCCTTGCCGTAGCCCACTAGTCCGATTCGCATGCAAGCTCCTTATGACTCACTGAATGAACACACCCCCTGTGGGCTAGTCGTAGAACCGCGGGCGTTCAGGCAGCTCGATCCTGACTATTTGCCCGCTCTGCTGTGCTTCAATGCAGGCATCGGCCGCCACCGCCGCGGCAAAGCCATCCCAGGCCGACGGGCCGCCTACCTGACCGGCGCGCACGCCGTCGATGAAGGCCTGCAACTCGACGTCATAGGCAGCGATGAACCGATCCTTCCAGTCCATCAGGATGGCGTTGGACAGCTTGGCACCGCTGCGCAGTTGGACCTGGGGAGGCTCCGGCAGCTTGGCGATGCCGGTTTCCCCCACCACTTCGCATTGGATGTCATAGCCGTACTGGCAGTTGACGAACACCTCGACGTCGATGCGCGTGCCCCTGGTGGTTTCCAGCAAGACGATCTGCGGGTCCCGCAGATGAGTCAGGGCCTTGCTGCTCTTGCGCGGGAACACCACTTGTACCGACACGTAGTCATCGGCCAGCAGCCAACGCAACACGTCCAGTTCATGGATCAAGGTGTCGGTGATCGCCATGTCGGTCTTGTAGTTTTCCCCTACGCGGGGATTGCGGTGGGCACAATGCAGCATCAACGGTTCGCCGATCTGGCCGCTGTCGATCACTGATTTGAGCGCCCGGTAGCCTTCATCGTACGGGCGCATGAAGCCGACCTGCACCAGCCGCTTGCCGTGAGCCACCTCAGCCTCGACGATCCGACGGCAGCCTTCGGCCGTAACCGCCAGGGGTTTTTCACAGAACACCGGTTTGCCGGCGGCGATCGCCGCCAGCACGAACGCCTCGTGGCTCGGCCCCCAGGACGTAACCAGAATCGCCTCCACCTCTGGCGCCTTGATCAAGGCGTGGCCGTCGGGATACACCTCGGCCGTCAGGTTCAGATCGGCCACCACCTTCGCCGCCTGAGCGAGGTTGATATCGGTCACTGCTACCACCTGGCTGTGGAGCAACGCCTGGCTGCAACGACGGATATGGTCCTGGCCAATGGCCCCGGTGCCAATGACGCCCAGCTTCAAAGACATGTGCAACTCCTTGTTCGTGTTGTTCGGTGGGGGCAATCAATACTGACGGGCCTGTGCCAGTCTTTCGTTCAGGGTTTTAGCGGCGGCATCGGTGCGAGCGCTGGTGGAGACTTGTGCCACGCCGACCCGCCACCACGACAGATAGCCGTGGATCATGGTTTTGGGCAGCACCTTGATGTCGATCAGGGTCGAGACCGTTTGCAGCCGCGCATCGGCCAGGGCCGCGTACAGTTCTTCCAGATTTTTCACCTTGTAGGTCTTGCAACCGTAGGCCGCCGCGCTCATGGCGAAATCCACCGGTACGAAAGCGCCATCCAGCTTGCCGCTGTCCGGGTTGCGGAAGCGGAACTCGGTGCCGAAGCTGTCCATGCCGTTGCCCATCTGCAGGTTGTTGATGCAGCCGAATGCCATGTTATCCAGCAGCACCACATTGATCTTGCGTCGCTCCTGGATCGAGGTCGCCAGCTCCGAGTGCAACATCATGTAGGAGCCATCGCCCACTAACGCATAGACCTCTTTGTCGGGCTCGGCGAGCTTCACGCCCAACGCTGCGTTCACCTCATAGCCCATGCACGAATAACCGTACTCCAGGTGATAGGTGTTCACGCCCTTGCTGCGCCAGCTACGTTGCAAGTCGCCGGGCAAGCTACCGGCGGCGGCGACGATGATCGCATCATCGGCCAGGACTTCATTGAGGGTACCCAGCACGCGGCTCTGGGTCAGGCATGAGCCGGTGAGCTCGATGAACTCACGGAACACCGCCGGGTCCATGCCGTCGTTGATTTCCGGAATGAAATCCTGGATTTGATAATCCGCCTGGAAGACCCGATCCACCTCGGCATCCAATTGCGCCTTGGCATCGGCGATCCCCCCGCCCCATTCGGCACGGTAGTCGCCCAGCGCGGCGGACAGCGCCTCCAGGCCCGCTCGGGCGTCGGCCAGCAGTTGCACGCCGTCCAGTTTCAAAGCATCGCACGGGCTGATATTCAGATTGAGAAACTGCACATCCGGATGCTGGAACAGCCACTTGGAACCGGTGGTGAAATCGCTGTAACGGGTGCCGATACCGATGATCAGGTCCGCTTCCTTGGCCAGCCGGTTCGCCGCCAGACAACCGGTTTCGCCGACGCCGCCCACGTTAAGCGGATGGCTGGACACCACCGCGCTCTTGCCGGCCTGGGTTTCGGCGAACGGAATGTCAAAACGCTCGGCAAAGGCTTGCAGCGCAGCATTGGCACCGGAGTAACGCACGCCGCCTCCACAGATGATCAAGGGCCGACGCTTGCCCTTGAGCAACGCCAGGGCATCACCGAGCATCGCTTCGGTGGCCGGACGTCGGTCGATGCGATGCACGCGTTTTTGCAAGAAGTAATCCGGGTAATCGTAGGCTTCGGCTTGCACATCCTGGGGCAGCGCCAGGGTCACCGCGCCGGTTTCGGCCGGATCGGTGAGCACGCGCATGGCATGGATCGCGGCGGTCATCAGTTGCTCGGGACGGTTGATGCGGTCCCAGTATTTGCTCACCGCCTTGAATGCGTCGTTGGTGCTGATGCTCAGGTCATGGAATTGCTCGATCTGTTGCAGCACCGGGTCCGGCTGGCGGCTGGCGTAGACATCGCCGGGCAACAGCAGCAAGGGGATGCGATTGGCCGTCGCGGTGGCCGCGGCAGTCAGCATGTTCGCCGCGCCAGGGCCGACCGATGAAGTACAGGCGTAAATCTTGCGGCGCAGGTGCTGCTTGGCGAAACCGATGGCCGCGTGGGCCATGCCCTGCTCGTTGCGGCCCTGATGCACCAACAGGTCGCCGCTGTCCTGCTCCAGCGCCTGTCCCAGGCCCAGCACATTGCCGTGGCCGAAAATGGTGAAGACCCCAGCGATAAACTTGCTCTGGACCCCATCGACCTCGACGTACTGGTTATCGAGGAATTTCACCAGGGCCTGGGCCATGGTCAGTCGTGTTGTGGACATGCGTGCACCTTGTCTGGAATGCAAATCTGGCTGCTGGCTGAATCCCACGGGGCCGTTCCCTCATCTTGATAGTGGTGTCATGCCTGCAGGTTCTGCAGGTGACTCATACTCGCCCCCAGCGCCTGGCGAATATCGGCCAGTTCATGAACGCTCTCGGCGAACGGTTCGAAGGACAAGTAGCCTTCATACCCACCGGCCCGCAACGCCTCGATCTGCTGGGCATTACCCAGGATGTCGCCCTCGCCCACCAGCACCCGATGGCCGTCGCGAATCGTTGCCAGGGGCGCCTGGGCATCTTCGACGCCGGAGATGTGCACCAGCCCGGTCAGTTCGGGAAAGAGCTCCCGCTCGCCCGCCAAGTGATGGTGAAAGGTGTCATGCACCAGGCGGAACACATCCAGCCCACCGATGGCCTCGATGGTGTCCACCGCTGTGCGCTTGAGCCGTAGCGAGCACTCCTCGAAACCCAGGGGCTCGATGAAACCATAGACACCAAAGGCCCGCAGAACAGGCGCCAGTTCACTGAGCGCCGTACGCAGCCCCGCCGCGCGCTCGGCCTCGCTGCGGGGATCGGCACGATCGTTGAGCGGACACATCACCACGGCCTCGGCACCGCATTCGCGGGCGTAGTCGGCCAGCCTCACGGCCTGGGCCCTGCGGTCTTCGTTCCACACATCGAAGGGGTACAGGGCGTTGATCGACAACACCTTGATGCCCCGGGCCCCGCACAATTCGCGCACGCGAGCGGGCGGCATGCCGTTCTCGATTTCCACGCCTTTGAGGTCGTTGCGGATTTCGATGGCATCGGTTTTCAAGGCCAGGGCCAGGTCGATGAAATCGGGCAGTGGCAAGCGTGGGGCAACCATTCGGTTCAGGGCAAAACGCAGGGGCTTGTTCATTGTTATTCCTCCGGCATTGTTGCAACAGGCTATGGAGCATCAGAGGTCCAGCAGCCAACTGTGCTGCGGGTCGTTATGGAACTGCCAGACGCGCTTCGGTCCGGCCATGACGTTCAGGTAATAGGACTCGTACCCATAGGGCACGCTGACCGGGTGATAGCCCTTGGGAACCACTACCAGATCGTTGTTCTCCACGGCCATGGCCTGGTCGATGCTGCGATCGTCGGTGTAGACCCGCTGGAACACGAAACCCTGGGACGGGTTGACCTGGTGATAATAGGTTTCTTCCAGGAAGCTCTGGTGCGGCAGGTCGTCGGTGTCGTGCTTGTGGGGCGGATAGCTTGAGGAATGGCCCGACGGGGTGCGCACCTCCACGACCAGCAGCGAATGGGCGGGCTCGCTGTCCGGCAAAATATCGCAGATGTATCGGGTGTTGGCGCCCTTGCCCCGCACGCTGCGCTTCATGCTGTCCGGGCGGATCAGCCGCGGGCCGTATTCGTTTTCACTGGAGCCCGGCGCCGCGCACACCGCCAGTTGCACGTCGCTCAAGGCGGTTACCTGGGCCTGGCTGCCGGGCGGAAGGTAAGCGGCGTACGGCGATTTGTCCTCGAACACCGACTGGCGATCACCAAGGTTGTCCCAATCGAAAGCTCCCTGCCCCGGCGCCTCCCCCTTGAGGCGGATGCGACCGCTGAGCAGCACCAGGCACAGCTCCTTGTCACCGGCCGCCACCGACAGGTTTTCACCGAGACTCAGGCGGTAGGCGCAAAATCCGACGTATTCCAGCTCTCCACGGGGCAGTTCGACCAGGGTCCGACCGCCGGATTGGCTCTTGATCAACAAGCTCATGCCATCGCCCTCTCTTGCAGCAAGGCACGCAGGGTGTCGTAGCCTTTCTTGGCGTAGACATAGCTCGGTGCGACGGCGGGATCCTGTTCGGCCTCCACCACCAGCCAGCCCTGATAATCAGCGGCCAGCAGGACGTCCAGCAACGCGGCGAAGTCGATATCGCCATCCCCCGGCACGGTGAAGGTGCCGTTGATGATGCAGTCCGGGAAACTCCAGAGATTGTTGCGCGCCAGTTGCACCACCGGTTTGCGCACGTCCTTGAAGTGCACATGGCAGACTCGCTCGATGTGCTTGCGCAACACCTGCAAGGGCTCGCCGCCCCCCATGTAGCAGTGGCCCGAATCGAACAGCAGGCCGACTTCGCTACCGGTCAGGGCCATGAGTTTGTCAATGTCCGAGGGCGATTCCACATAGGCCCCCATGTGGTGGTGATACGCCAGGCGCACGCCTCGGGACAACGTGAAGCGGGCCAGTTCGGTCAATTTGTCGGCGTAGGTCTGCCAGGCTTCGTCGGTGTGAAAACGCGGCCGCTCGACCAGAGCAATCCGCTGGCCCTGAATGGAATCGGCGACCTCGCCGTACACCAGCACGGTCGCCCCGTTCTGCGCCAGCAACTCGACATGGCTGGCGATGGCATCGATTTCCTCAGCCGCCGAACGCCGGGCCAGACGACTGGAATACCAGCCGGAAACGAGGGCAAGGTCGTAGGGCCGCAGCACATCGCCGACACCCTTGGCGTCCTTGGGAAACTTGCCGTTGAGTTCGAAACCTTCATAGCCGATGGCCTTGCCTTCGCTCAGCGCCGTGCTCAGGGGCGTCTCGCCACCCAACGATGGCAAGTCGTCATTGCTCCAGGAAATCGGGTTGATGCCAATTCGAATAGCGGGCATGGCTGCACCTTTTATTGTTTTTACAGATCAGTAAAACGACGCTGAGTCCTTGTGGGAGAGGGCTTGCTCGCGAAAGCGGTGTGTCAGGCGGTATCGAAGTTGACTGGTACCGCCGTCTTCGCGAGCAAGCCCGCTCCCACATCTGAATGTCATAGGCTGTCACGCCCGGGCCGCACGCCACGCATCGATCAACTCCACAAAAGTGCCCTGCACCTGCCCGATCAGCGTTTCGTCATCGATTTCCCCGGCGAGCCAAGCCCGGCTCGGTTCCTGGAAAATCGTGCGTCCGACCGCAAAACCCCGGCACGTCGTGCTCTGGCTGGCCTGGCGAAAACCTTCTGCCAGTGCCGCCGCCGGGGCATTGAGGCCCAGCAAGACCACGCCTCGGCAGTACGGGTCACGTTGCTGGATCAACTCATCGAGCTGCTTCCACTCCTGCGCGGTCTGGGCTTCGATTTTCCACCAGGCCGGGAAGATACCCAGGTTATAGAGGCGCTTGATGGCCCGATACAGCACATCCGGGTGCTGTGATGGATGATCCTTGGGTGGAATGACCTCCAGCAGCAATTCATGGCCGCTGACCTGGGATGCCTTGTACAGCCCCATCAACTGGGCCTCCTGCTCCAGGCGCAGCAGCGGTTCGTCGTCGGGGTGGTACTGCACCAGGCACTTGATGATCTGCTCGACAGGCCAGGCGATCAGGTTGCTGCCAATGGAACGCCCATGCTCGAACGCCAACGGTCGCGACCCCTGCACCTCCACCGGTCGCGCCACCCACCAGCCGCGGCCGGTGGCGGCATTGAGCGAGTCCTGGCCGAAACGCTGGTCGGCCAACAACCCGACATCGGCCTCGATGCCCTGGTGTCGCAGATCGGCTTCGACCCGCTCCACCGCCTGGATGAACAGTTGCTTGAGTTCGCCGATGCTGCTCAGGTCCCGATCACCCTTTTGAGCCAGCTCCACCAGTTGACCGCGATGGTCGAAGGCGAAGATGAACAGCTGCTTCCAGGTTTTGCGAGGCACGCTGACCTGATGCAAGCGCTGCAACGCAACGTCCTGGTCCGGCCGCGTGATCGGCACCGGACTGTTGAACAGGTAATCGAGCTCGGCCCGGGTCGGCATTGCCGGGGCACAGGCATGGCGCGACACCACCAGGCCCCCGCAGGCGTTGGCCAGTTGGCAGCAGCGCGCATCGTCAGCGTCCTCCAGCCAACCGGCGAGAAAGCCCGACATGAACGCGTCACCCGCGCCCAGGACGTTCAAGACTTCTACCCGGACCCCCGGATAAATCGCACCGTCTTCCAGTCGATCCGGGATGGCACCATGGATCACCGTACATCCCTGCGGGCCGAGCTTGACCACCAGGGTCGCGGTCGTCAGAGACCGTACGGTGCGCAGTGCTGCCAGCAGGTCCGTGCTGCCACCGGCAATCAGGAATTCTTCTTCGGTGCCGACGATCAGGTCGAAACGCGACAGGATGCCTTGCACATGGCGGCTGACGGTCTGGTCGGCGACGAAACGGGTTTGCCCATCGGCCTTGCCGGTCAGCCCCCAAAGCACTGGCCGATAGTCGATGTCCAGGATGCGTTTGACGTTGTGTTTTTCAGCATGGTCCAGCGCCTGGATGCTGGCCTTGTAGACGCTTTCGGTCGAGAAATGAGTGCCGGTGATCAACAGGGATTTGCTGGAGGCGATGAAGGCTTCGTCAATGTCTTCGGCGCGCAGCGCCATGTCGGCGCAGTTTTCCCGATAGAACACCAGGGGAAAGGTTTCGCGGTCCTTGATACCCAGCAGGACCATGGCGGTGAGACGTTCTGGGTCGACCTTGATGCCGCTGACATCGCAGCCCTCACGTGCCAGGGACTCCACCAGGAAGCGGCCCATGTGGTCGTCCCCCACGCGGCTCAGCATGGCTGACCTGAGCCCGAGCCGAGCGGTGCCGAACGCGATGTTGGCCGAAGACCCGCCCAGGTATTTGGCGAAGCTTGAGACATCTTCCAGCCGCGCCCCGACTTGCTGCGCGTACAGGTCGACACCCAGGCGTCCCAGACAAATCACATCCAATTGACGCCCACTGGCAAAACGAGTCTGGCCCATGCTGGCTCCTGTTATTTTTATCAGCCTGCGATCGCTGCCGAGAGCGGCGCCAACGCATTTGGTGAATGCAGACTAAAACGAGCCACGGGCTTGGATCAACAAATATTCTATAAATTTTTTATGTGGAATATTTTTTCCAATACACTGCGCGACGAACCGGGTCGGACGCAGTGCATCGTTTCAGCACGTAACGTGACTCGCCGCGCTCATTATTTTCCGTGCGCCTACGCTGTAGACTGCAACCAGCCAACCCGTTGCCGAGGGCCGGCCTGTTACCGGACCGCCCTACAAGAACAAGCCAGAAGGATTTCCTATGACCCGCCCCGATCTGACGGAGCCGTCCGAGCGCGCGTCCGCCCCCTCAAGCCCACCGATCAACGCCGAGCGTCTGTTGCAACTGATCACCGAAGAATACGAAAGCCTGCCGCGCCAACTCAAACGCATCGCCAGCTACATGAGCCAGCAGAGCGACCGGATCATGGTCGACCGCATCAGTGACATTGCCCGCGAGTGCGAAGTGCACCCCTCGGCCATCGTGCGCTTTTCCCAACGCTTCGGGTTCAGCGGTTTCAGTGAAATGCAGGCGTTGTTCCGCGAGGCCTACACCCACAAGGCCACTCCGGTACAGAACTACCAACAGCGCATCCGCAGCATGATCGCCAACAAGTCGCAAAAAGCCAGCGGCGGCGACCTGGCACGTGAATGCATCAGCGCCACGCTATCGGGCATCGAACGACTGGGGCTTGAACTGGATGACCAGGCGTTCGACAAGGCCGTGGACCTGGTGGTCAATGCCGACAACATTTATGTCGTGGGCGTACGGCGGTCTTTTGCGGTGGCCGATTATCTGGTCTACAACCTGCAACACACCAACAAACGCATTCACCTGGTGTCCGGGCTGGGGGGCAGTTATCGCGAGCAAATGCGCAGCGTACGGGCCAACGACCTGGTGATCGCCATCAGCTTTACGCCCTATGGCAAGGAAACCCAACACTGCCTGCGTATCGCCCAGCATTATCAGGCCAAGACGCTGATCATCACCGACAGCAACCTGTCCCCCCTGGCAAAACGGGCCAACACGGTGTTGCTGGTCAACGAAGGCAGCTCGTTCGCCTTCCGTTCGCTGAGCGCCACCCTTTGCCTGTGCCAGGCTCTGTTCATCGCCGTGGCCTACCGACTGGAGCTCAAGGTCGATGAGATCCATGAGCAAGCAGGATTCGAGGATTAATCTGCGCTTCATTAATTGCTGAAGGAAAAGCCATGAAACTGATCGGTATGCTGGACTCGCCTTATGTGCGACGCGTCGCCATTTCCGCCAAATGCCTGGGTATTTCTCTCGAACACGCGTCGGTTTCGGTGTTCAGGCATTTCGAGCAGTTCCACAGCATCAACCCGGTGGTCAAGGCGCCCACAATGGTGCTCGACGATGGCACGGTCCTGATGGATTCGACGTTGATCATCGACTATCTGGAGGCGCTGGCCGCACCGGGCAAAAGCCTGATGCCGAACGATCTCGGGCAACGGACACAGTCACTTCGCCTGATCGGACTGGCACTCGCGGCGTGCGAAAAATCGGTACAGATCTACTACGAACGCACTCTGCGGCCGGCGGACATTCAACACGCGCCGTGGCTCGAACGGGTTCAAGGCCAACTACTGGCGGCCTATACCGCGCTGGAGCAGGAACTACAGAAACAACCCCTGGCCTGCGATGGCTCGATCGATCAAGCCGGCATTACCGTAGCAGTGGCCTGGAGCTTCACAAATCTTGTGGTACCTGACCAGGTGCAGGGCAAGCCCTTCCCGTTGATCAGTGCGTTCACGGCGTATGCCGAGGGGCTGGAAGCGTTTGTCAGTACGCCGATGGAGTAGCGTTTGTTTCAGGATGACCGCAAACCTGTATTCACCATAGTCTCCCTGTGGGAGCAAGGCTTGCCCGCGATAGCGGTGGATCAGTTGGCGGTGTTGTTGTCCGCACCGCCGCTATCGCGGGCAAGCCTTGCTCCCACAGGTGTTCGAATGCCCCAGAAGGTGTAATCACCCCAAATCCCGGGACCGCTCAGGCCAACGCCATTTCCTTCGGTTCGTCAGCCGGCACCACCTCGAACCGATCCGCCAGGAACGGGGTGATGTCCAGCGGTAATGGCTCGTTGTTCACCAGTTTGTCCAGCAGCACCCCGGTGATCGCCGAGGTCAGGATGCCGGTGCGGAAATGTCCGCAGGCATTGAGGTATCCCTCCACGCCTCGCATCGGCCCCAGGATCGGCAACTCATCGGGAGAGCCAGAACGCAAACCGGCCCAGGTCCGCTTGAGATTGATGTCGGCCAGTTGCGGGATGCATCGCACGGCTCCCTGCACCAGCCCTTCGATCTCCGGGTAGGTGGTGGTCACGTCGAAGCCTTTGTCCTCGGTGGTGCTGCCGATCAGGATTTCGCCGTTGTCTTTCTGCGCCACATAGCAGTCGCTGGTGGTCAGGCAGCCGTTGAGAATTTTCGGCATGCGTTCGGTCAGCAGGATCTGGCCTTTGACCGGTTTGACCGGAATCCGCACGCCAGTAGCCTGCTCGCTCAGGTCTGCCGCCCAGGCGCCGGCGGCGTTGATCAGCGTCCTGCAGCCGAAAGTGCCCGCCTCGGCGGTTTTCACCCCCGTGACCCGCGCCCCCTTGCGCAGAACCTCGGTGACATTGGTATTGAAGAACATGTCGACGCCGTTCTGCCGGGCACCTTCGGTATAGGCATCCGCCAGGCGGAACGGACTGACCTGATGGTCGCACAGGAACTCCAACGCTCCCCTCGCCTCATGACTGACACTCGGTTCGGCCTCGCGCAGGGCGGCCTGGTCCAGCCAGCGCACTTGATCGGCCAGATGGGGAATACAGGCGACGATATGTTCGGCGTACAAGCGGTCCTCGTCGTCATAGATCACGAATTTGAGCCCGGTCTGCTCGAACTTGAAATCCATGCCGTGATTGTCGATCAGTTCCCTGTGCAGCTGGGGGTACATCGCGTTGGACTGCAAGGCGAAGTCGAAGAACGACTGGGGCAGGATGTGCGGCGTACTGGCGTCCACCGCCACGGCGGCGCCCTGGGCCTTACGCTTGCGATTGGCCGACATCATGCGAAAGAAAATCACCCCGCAACCCAGCCCCACGGATTCGCCGATGGCCCACAGGCCTCCGGCGGATGCCCGGGTGGCATTGCCCGGACGCTTGGCATCGATCAGGGCGATTTTCAGCTCCTTGCGCTTGGACAACTGATAGGCGCAGGAAGCCCCGATTACACCGCCGCCGGCGATGACGACGTCATATTCCTTGAGGTACTGATGCTCAATCATGCTGTACGCCCTCCTGGCCTACATTGACGAATGCGGAAAAAGGGACAGGATCGATGGGAAAGCGCGGTCGCAGCCAACCGACATCCGCGCGACCGGTGGCTTCGCGCAGCCGGTCGCTGCAATAACCGACGCACATCCGCCCCTGGCAGTCGCCCATGCTCACGCGGGTGCGCATTTTCAGGCTGGCCATGTCTTGCACGCCCTGCTCCAACGCCCGATCGATATCGGCACGGGTCGCATGCTCGCAACGGCAGATCACCGTATCGGCGGAGGGCAATGCGGTCTGCCCCGCACCGCGGCGGGTATAACGATCCACGGCGGCGCGGAAACGAACGATACGGTCCAACTGCGCCTGGTATCGCTCGCGGCGTTCGAGGGCGACGCGGGAATCGATCACGTTGCCCTGCATCAGAATCGACAGGGCGGCGATGCGTCCGCTCAGCATGGCGGCTTCACCGCCACGGATCCCGCCCATGTCGCCGGCCAGGTGGATATGGGCCTCGCTGCTCTGTTGCCAGGCGTCGGACACCGCCCTCAGATAGCCGTCGTCGCTGAAGCCATGCTCCAGGCCCATCTGCTGGCTCAACTGGGTGCGCGGAATGAAGCCGTAGCCGACCGCCAGTGTCTGGGCCGGTACCTGTTCGGCACGGGTCAGGTCGGGCTCCCAGTCGCTGGAATAGGGAGCGACGGTGACGCAGCTCAATTCATCCTCACCATCGGCCCGCACCACGCCCCAGCCATAATGCACGGCAATACGGTGCAGCTTGAGGTATCCCAGCATGCTCAAGCCGTCGAGAAACAGCTGTGGCTTGTTCAGCAGGGCCAGGCTTTCCCTGGCGATCCTGCCAAATGCACATGCCTCGTAGACGCCGGCCACCGCCACGCCCGCCGCATGCAGCTGACAGGCCACCAGCGGCAGCAACGGGCCGGTGCCCGCGATCACCACGGGGCTTGGCGGCTTGACTACACCACTCTTGATCTGCAGCTGCAGCCCCCCCAGCAGCATCACCCCGGGGAGTGTCCAGCCGGGAAACGGCACACTGCGCTCATGGCAACCGGCCGCCAGCACCAGGTGGGAATAGGTGATCTCCCGTACCCGCTCTTCGGCATCCAGCAGCATCAGCGCCCGAACCCCTTCGGTGCCAATGACCCGGCTCTCGAGCCGGACGTCGATCAGACCGGCATACCGATGGAACTCGCCATGGAGTTTACCCAAGGCTTCGCTATAGCGTGGCCCCAGGTAGTCCAGGCTCACGCCGTCGCGCAACGGCCCACGGTACACCACGCCACCCAGGCGCGGCGCCTCTTCGAGCAAGGTGCAGCGCACTCCATGGGCGGCCAGCTCGATGGCCGCGGCCATTCCCGCCGGTCCACCGCCAACGATCACGGGATCGAGACTCATGGCGCCTCCGTTTCGGCAATGCGGTTGGTCCGGGTTTCGATCTGCATGCCGGGACGCACCCGGGTCTGGCAGGCGCGGCGCTTGTGGCGCCCGTCGATCTTGACCAGGCAGCACTGGCACACACCCATGCCGCAATATGCGCCGCTGATCTGATGATGGTCGTTGCGAGCCACCTGGCGCTGGCCCAGGGACTGGATGACCGTGAGAACGGTTTCGCCATGGGCGGCGTCGACGGTCCGCCCATCCAGGCACACCGTCATGTCGGCCCTTGCCAACGGCTGGATATCGAATTTTCGACGTAGAGGGTCTTGAGGCTGCATGATGCTGCTCTTCCTTGATGTTTTCATTGAAGGACCCGTGAGGTCTCCGCTCCTTGCAGCACACCATCACCGGTGTGCGTCGGTGCCTGGATCAACGCGCCAAAGCAGGGCAACCGATGCAACATGATAGTGCGGGCGAAAATCATGTTATGGATTATTTGTGACCAAGTGTTGACCCAGGCCAGTGAAACCGCTTGCCGGCTCGATGAACTTTTTTTCAGAAAGCCGACAGGTAATATTTGGCAGAATGCTGCGCAATGGCATCAATTTCCAACCTGGTATCGCCCATGAACCGCATCCTGACCATCGAAGACGACGCCGTGACCGCCCGTGAAATCGTCGCCGAGCTGACCCGCAACGGCCTGAGTGTCGATTGGGTCGACAACGGCCGCGAGGGTCTGGAGCGTGCGGTAAGCGGCGACTACGACCTGATTACCCTTGACCGCATGCTGCCCGAGCTCGACGGCCTGGTCATCGTCACTACGTTGCGCGACATGGGCGTGGCGACGCCCATTCTCATGATCAGTGCCCTGTCCGATGTGGATGAGCGGGTACGTGGCCTGCGGGCCGGCGGTGACGACTACCTGACCAAACCCTTCGCCACCGACGAGATGGCTGCCCGTGTCGAAGTATTGCTGCGCCGTAGCAATAGCGCCCAGGAGACAGAAACCGCGTTGCGAGTGGCCGATCTGGAGCTGAACCTGATCAGCCGCGAAGCCAGTCGCAACGGGCAGTTGCTCAGCCTGTTGCCCACCGAATACAAGCTGTTGGAATTCCTGATGCGCAACAGCGGGCAGATCCTGTCGCGCATGATGATTTTCGAAGAAGTCTGGGGTTATCACTTCGATCCCGGCACCAATCTGATCGATGTCCACATCGGCCGTCTGCGCAAGAAAATCGACCCACCGGGCCTGGAACCCCTGATTCGCACGGTTCGAGGTTCCGGCTATGTCATTGCTGAACCCCGCTAAGGGCTGGCGCTCCTCCAGCAGTCGCCTGCTGGCGCTGTACAGTGCGCTGTTCGTGATATGGAGCGCCTTGCTGATGGGGGTGATGTACTACGAAGTGTTCGGCTACCTCGACAGCCTGGCCCGACATTCCATGATGCAGCGTCAGCATCTGTTCGCCCATATCCGAGCCGATCAGCTGGAAGATGCACTCATGGCCAGCCTGACCCTGGACGAGCGCGGGGTCGATGCCTATGGCCTGTTCGATCCGCAATTGCGGCATCTGAGCGGGCCGATCCAGCGGATTCCCGTCGACCTCCCCCTCGATGGCAAGATCCACATGCTGGGCAGCTGTGGCGACTACGATGCTCCGGACGTGCCTTCCGACAGTTGCGACGCAGTGGCGACCCGGACCCAGGACGGGCGCTGGCTAGTGTTGGCGCGGGACAACGGTTCGCTCTTCGCGGTCACGCACATCATTCTGCGTGCGCTGCTATGGGGGGTCTCGCTGACCATCCTGCCGGGTCTCGCCGGCTGGCATCTGTTGCGGCGCCGACCGCTGCAGCGTATCCGCAAGCTGCAAGCCAGTGCCGAGGCCATCGTGGCGGGCGACCTCACCCATCGTCTTCCGCTGTCGAGCCGACGCGATGAACTGGACATGCTGGCGGCGATCGTCAATGCCATGCTCGATCGCATCGAGCGCCTGATGAATGAGGTCAAGGGTGTATGCGACAACATCGCCCATGATCTGCGCACGCCGCTCACCCGTCTGCGCGCCCAGCTTTATCGCATACAGCAGGAAGCCGAGGAAGGCTCACCCGAAGCCATGCAGATGGATCAGGTGATTGCCGAGACCGATACCCTGATGGCTCGGTTTCGCGGGCTGCTGCGCATCTCCGAACTGGAAGACCAGCAGCGCCGCTCGGGATTCGTACGCCTCGATCCCTTGCAACTATTGCAGGAACTACACGATTTCTATTTGCCCGTGGCCGAAGAGCGGGAGTTGGCCTTCAGTCTAGAGGTGCCCGACAGCCTGCCCCTGCTCAATGGTGACCGAGCGTTGCTGTTCGAAGCCGTATCGAACCTGCTGAGCAACTCCATCAAGTTCACACCGCCAGGAGGTGTGGTGATCCTGCGCGGTGTCGACCAGGGCGACAGTACCCTCATCGAGGTACTCGACTCCGGCCCCGGTATCCCGGAGGCGGAGCGCCAGGCGGTGTTCCGTCGTTTCTACCGTGCCGAGGGCAGCAGCCAGCACGGTGGGTTCGGCCTGGGCCTGTCCATCGTCGCGGCGATTGTCAATTTGCATGGGTTTACACTGGAGGTGAACAGCAGCGAACAGGGCGGAGCGCGGTTGGCACTCGATTGCCGGGCTACGCTGCTGTAACGATCAGGCGGGATCGCCGCGATGCAGCGGAGTGTTCTCCAACTCATAACGCAACTCGTCGATGAGCTTTGCAATGCTCTCTTCCGATCGGACGCTATCGACACTCATCCCACTCACCACCAGGTCGACTTCACCGCTTTCCCGGTGGTAAAGGCGTACGGTGAGCGTGCCGTCGCCATTGAGACTGCATTCACAGGCCAGTGGCGAAAAGTTTTCTTCAAGGCGCAGGCGCAAGGGAGCCAGATGAGTCATGCGCTGCACCCTTCAGGCCTGGAGGCGTGACAGAACGGTATACAGAACTGGCCTTCCGCCCCCCTTGGACGTCCTGTCGATCCCGCTTTTGATTGGCTTGTTGCACATGTGCGTATTCCTTGACTGTTTCGTAGGGACGCGACGTCACCCGCGACGTCGCACGCAGAACAGCCTAAGGAACCCGGTGCACCGGTAAAACCCGTATTTGCACCAGCGCAACCGGTGCATTTGCACTGGCTATCATGGCGCCTTCATCCGCCATTCATTGGCAAACAGACCACGCTCCCGCGCCCAGACGATCGCCTCGCTGCGGCTGTGGACGTCCAGCTTCGAATATAGCGTCGCCACATGATTACGTACGGTATTGGGCGCCAATCTCAAGCGCGAGGCGATTTCCTTATCGGCCAGGCCCTGGCAGATCAACCCCAGCACATCACGCTCCCGAGCCGTCAGTTCGGTGAACGATACGCTGGGTACCGGTGCGTTAATGCTTTTCACATTCGCCAGTTTTTCAATCAGGGTCCGACTGAACCAGGAGGCGTCCTTCATGACCTCTTCAATGGCTGACACCAGTTCCAACTCCGAGCGCTTGCGTTCGGTGATATTCATCAGCACCAGCAGGTAGCAGGGCTTGTCCTGGATCTGCACCGTATCGGCGGCCACTTCACAATCGATGAGTTCACCGCCCTTCTTCTGCACCTTGACATCGAGCCTCGACACGGCAGCGGCGTCTTCCAGCCTGGCAAACAGCGTGGCGCTGGCTTCGTTGTCGATAAAGCCGATTTCCTCCACGGTCTTGCCCAGCAACTCCTCACTGGCGTAACCGGTGGTCCGTAGAAATGCCTCGTTGATTTCCAACAACTGTTGTTCAGCGCTGCATACCAGGGTAGGCACCGGGGACAGACGGAATGATTTGGCGAAGCGTTCTTCGCTCTGGCGTAACGCAGTCTCGGCCTTGCGGCGCGGCTCCATATCCATGAAGGAAAACAACATGCAGTTCTCGTCCTGCAAGTCCAATGGCTGGCCGGCGACGATCACCTGCTTGCTGCCGCCGTCGGGCAGCCTCAGTTCAGCCTGCATTTGCGGGATGGTCGCGCCCTGCCCCAGGCGCTCGATGGCCAGGTCACGTTTTTCCGCGGCTTCGAGCACGTCCAATTCGTACACGGAACGACCGATCACCTGGTCACGACTGTAGCCGGTCATCTCCAGGAAGCCCTGGTTGACCTTGATATAGCGCAGGTCACTGAGGCGGCAGATCACCGCCGGTGCCGGATTGGCAGCAAAGGTTTTTTCGAAACGTTGTTCGGCACTGGCCCAATCGGTGGCATCGCTGAGGATCAGCACCAGATATTCCGGCTCGCCGCCACGGTCGTTCAGGACCATGCTGCGGATGCGGTGGACCCAGGTGCGATCCGGCTCGGCCTCGGGCGTGACTTCAACCAGCACGTCGCTGAACTCATCGCCACGCGCCACCCGGGCGATGGGATAGTTGTCCTCGGGAAGCGGGTGGTTGTTGCGGTAGCGCAAGGCGAAGCGCCGGGCGTACTCCTTGGCATTGCCACCCAGTTCATCGAGTTCCTTGACCCCGTGCATAGTCAAAGCGGCCTCATTGGCCCAGGCAATCGTCTGGTCGACGCCGATCAGCATCACTCCGTCCGACAGCCCGGCGATGATCTGCAACAACTGACGACGATTGGTATCGGCGTTGGGGACTTCTTGGTTCATTGGGTCTCCATGTGATCAGCAACGCATGGTGGTTACGACCCTACCTGCCAGCGACGCGTTCCCTGCGGAGAACATCGGACGCGGTGTTCCAAAGTGACCTTCGACTAATGTATTAGACCGGTCATCGCATAACTTAAAAGCAATAGTTTCTTGTCCACCGTACCGGATGGCCTAAGCGCAGCGGCTTTACCGAGCCCCTCCCTCACGGCACTCGGGTAGCCTCCCGCTACCCGACGTAGCTATTCGTTTGAAAATCAAATAATGGCCAGTTGACAACGAGTCACCGGCCACAAATAATCTCGCCCATGTTGTACGACGACGTATGACAAATAAAAACAACAAAAAAGTAAGGGAGCGCCATAGTGAGTACACGTGTCCGTTTTTCGCCCGTCAACCGTCCACACCACCGTACTTTCTTCAAATCCACCCCCGCGCTGACCCTTCTCGGTTGCAGCAGTCTGGCTGCATTGCTGCCCCTGACCGCCCAGGCCGAAGGCTTCGTCGATGATGCCAAAGCTACGCTGAACTTGCGCAACGCTTACTTCAACCGCAACTTCACCAACCCGAACAATGCCCAGGGCAAGGCCGAGGAATGGACCCAGAGTTTCATCCTCGACGCCAAGTCCGGTTTCACCCAGGGCACGGTGGGTTTCGGCGTGGACGTGCTGGGCCTGTACTCGATCAAGCTCGACGGTGGTAAAGGCACGGCCGGCACTCAGTTGCTGCCAGTGCACGATGACGGCCGCCCGGCCGATGACTTCGGTCGCCTGGGCGTCGCCCTCAAGGCCAAGGTGTCGAAGACCGAACTGAAGGTCGGCGAATGGATGCCGGTACTGCCGATCCTGCGTTCCGACGATGGGCGCTCCCTGCCGCAGACCTTCCGCGGCGGCCAGATCACCTCCACCGAAATCAGCGGCCTGAGTCTGTATGGCGGTCAGTTCCGCGGCAACAGCCCGCGCAACGACGCGAGCATGGAAGACATGTTCATGAATGGCCGTCCGGCCGCCACCTCCGACCGCTTCAACTTCGGCGGCGGCGAATACGCCTTCAACGAGAAACGCACCCAGGTCGGCGTCTGGTACGCGGAACTGTCCGACATCTATCAACAGCAATATTTCAATCTGACCCACAGCCAGCCCATGGGCGACTGGACCCTGGGCGCCAACCTTGGCTACTTCATCGGCAAGGAAAACGGCAGCGCGCTGGCCGGTGACCTGGATAACAAAACCGCCTTCGCCATGCTCTCGGCCAAATACGGTGGCAACACCTTCTACGTCGGCCTGCAGAAAGTCGGTGGCGACGATGCCTGGATGCGCGTCAACGGCACCAGCGGCGGCACCCTGGCCAACGACAGCTACAACTCCAGCTACGACAACGCCAAGGAAAAATCCTGGCAGGTGCGCCACGACTTCAACTTCGCCGCCGTCGGCGTGCCGGGCCTGACCCTGATGAACCGCTACATCAGCGGCGACAACGTGCACACCGCCACGGTGGACGATGGCAAGGAATGGGGTCGCGAAAGCGAGCTGGCCTATACCGTGCAGAGCGGCGCGCTGAAGAACCTCAACGTGAAATGGCGCAACTCGTCACTACGTCGGGACTTCAGCACCAACGAGTTCGATGAGAACCGCATCTTTATCAGCTATCCGATTTCGCTTCTCTGAGCAAAAAGGGCTGGCGTCGTGACTGTCACATCGCGGTCATGACGCTGGCGTAACGAGTGGCAAGGAGGCCGGTTTAGAGCGATTCGTCGATCGGACGTTGACAAGGTAATGCAAGGATAAGGATATTCGCTCTCGGTCGTACGATAACCTATAACAAAACTGATACCTCTCACTGTTTGCTCAGGTAACTTCATGACTACGACAACCATTCGCCATCCCTTCAATCGCCTGCTGTTGACCGGCGCCGCCGGCGGCCTGGGCAAAGTGCTGCGCGAACGCCTCAAGCCTTACGCCCGGTGCATCCGGCTGTCGGACATCGCCAGCATGACCCCGGCCATCGACGAAAGCGAAGAAGTGGTGCTGTGCGACCTGGCCGACAAGCAGGCAGTGCATCAACTGGTCGAAGGCGTCGACGCCATCCTGCATTTCGGTGGCGTATCGGTGGAGCGCCCATTCGAAGAAATCCTCGGTCCCAACATCAGCGGCGTCTTCCACATTTATGAAGCGGCCCGCAAACATGGCGTCAAGCGCGTCATCTTCGCCAGCTCCAACCATGTCATCGGTTTCTACAAGCAGAACGAGCACCTCGATGCCCTCTCGCCTCGTCGCCCGGACGGTTACTACGGCCTGTCCAAGTCCTATGGCGAAGACGTCGCCAGCTTCTACTTCGATCGCTACGGCATCGAAACCGTGAGCATCCGTATTGGCTCATCGTTCCCCGAACCACAGAACCGCCGGATGATGAGCACCTGGCTGAGCTACGACGACCTTACCCAACTGATCGAGTGCTCGCTCTACACCGCGAACGTGGGGCACACCGTGGTGTACGGCATGTCTGCCAACCGCGACGTCTGGTGGAACAACAGCCAGGCCGCGCACTTGGGCTACCAGCCCAAGGACACCTCCGAAATCTTCCGCGCCAAGGTCGAGGCACAGCCGATGCCGGCTGCCGACGATCCGGCCAGGGTCTACCAGGGCGGTGCCTTTGTCGCCGCCGGCCCGTTCGACGACTGATTCGCCTGTCTTTTCATGGGATACGAACGCCACAAAGGAATCACCATGCAAGCCGAATTGATTGTCGATGCACGCAACGCCGTCGGGGAAAGCCCGGTCTGGGTTCCTGAAGAAAACGCCCTGTACTGGGTGGACATCCCCAGCGGCGGCCTGCAGTGCTGGAACGCAGGAACCGGGCAACTGAAGGGCTGGAACGCTCCGGAGATGCTCGCCTGTATTGCCCGTCACCAGGACGGCGGATGGGTGGCCGGCATGGAGAGCGGTTTCTTCCGCCTGCACCCCAACGACGATGGCACGCTGGACAGTGAGTTGTGCGCCAGCGTCGAGCACAGCCGCGTCGACATGCGCCTCAACGATGGCCGTTGCGACCGCCAGGGTCGCTTCTGGGCCGGCAGTATGGTGCTGAACATGGGCGCGAACGCCGTCGAAGGCCGGATGTACCGTTATCAGGCCGGGCAACGCAGCCCGGTCGAGGCGCAACTGAGCGGCTTCATCGTGCCCAACGGCCTGGGCTTCAGCCCGGACGGAAGCACGATGTACCTCTCCGACTCTCATCCGTTGGTGCAGCAGATCTGGGCCTTCGACTACGACATCGACAGCGGCACCCCGTCCAACCGGCGGCTGTTCGTCGACATGATGCCCCTGGCAGGACGCCCGGACGGCGCAGCGGTAGACGCCGATGGCTGCTACTGGATCTGCGCCAACGACGCCGGCCTCATTCACCGTTTCACCCCGGATGGCCGGCTGGATCGCTCGCTGCCAGTGCCCGTGAAGAAACCGACAATGTGCGCCTTTGGCGGCAGCCGCCTGGACACCCTCTTTGTCACCTCGATCCGCCCCGGCGACGACAACGACCCACAGTCCCTGGCCGGTGGGGTGTTCGCCCTCAAGCCCGGCGTCAAGGGTCTTGCTGAACCTGTATTCGGAGGATCGAACCACTTCGCGAGCTGAACCGCAGTGCCGCTTCACTGGATGAGCCCATAAAAAAAACAACACTGGAGATTGACCATGAACCTCAAACGCACGCTTCTGATCGCAGCCCTCCCCCTGGCCTTCCTGGCCCAGGCGGCCCATGCCCTTGAACTCAAGATCGCCGACATCCATCCCAAGGGCTACCCCACCGTGATGGCCGAAGAAAACATGGGCAAGACCCTGACCAAAGAGACCAACGGCGAACTGACCTTCAAATACTTCCCGGGGGGTGTACTGGGTTCCGAGAAAGAAGTCATCGAGCAGATGCAAGTCGGCGCGATCCAGATGTCTCGTGTCAGTCTGGGCATCGTCGGTCCTGTAGTGCCCGATGTGAACGTGTTCAACATGCCATTCATTTTCCGAGACCATGCTCACATGCGCGCCGTCATCGACGGAGAAGTGGGGGACGCGATTCTGGATCGAATCACCAATTCAGAGTTCGGCCTGGTAGCCCTGGCCTGGATGGACGGCGGTACGCGCAACATCTACACCAAGAAGCCGGTGCGCACGCTGGAAGACCTCAAGGGCATGAAGATCCGCGTACAAGGCAACCCGATGTTCATCGAGATGATGAATGCCATGGGCGCCAACGGTATCGCGATGGATACCGGTGAAATCTTCAGCGCCCTGCAGACCGGTGTGATCGACGGCGCGGAAAACAACCCGCCGACCCTGCTCGAACACAACCACTACCAAAACGCCAAGTACTACAGCCTCACCGGTCACCTGATCCTGCCAGAACCGATCGTGATGTCGAAAATCACTTGGGAAAAACTGACCCCGGATCAACAGGCGATGGTCAGAAAAGCCGCCAAGGCTGCCCAGGCTGAAGAACGCGTATTGTGGGACCAGAAATCCGCCGCCAGCGAAGAAAAACTCAAGGCTGCGGGTGTCGAGTTCATCACTGTCGACAAGAAACCTTTCTACGACGCCACCGCACCCGTTCGGGCCAAGTACGGCGAGCCCTATGCCGACCTGATCAAGCGTATCGAAGCCGTCCAGTAACGCCTCCCGTTCTGTATTCATGAAAAAGGCCCGGCGCGCCTGATGTCCAAGGCGTGCCCGGTTACGGTGGAACCCGATGAAGAATTTGCTGCTGCGTATCAACGATAAGATCTATATGACGTGCATCTGGGTCGCCGGCCTTTCCGTCCTGGCGATTTCCCTGATGATTCCCTGGGGTGTGTTCGCCCGCTACGTGCTGGGTTCCGGCTCGAGCTGGCCGGAGCCCACGGCGATCCTGCTGATGATGGTATTCACCTTCATTGGCGCCGCCGCCAGTTATCGCGCCGGTGCGCACATGGCCGTGGCCATGCTCACCGACCGTATGCCACCGCACCTGAAATCCGCGGCGTCGGTTTTTTCCCAGGTGCTCATGGGCCTGATCTGCATCTTCATGACGGTCTGGGGCTTCAAGCTGTGCATGTCCACCTGGAACCAGTTCATGGCTTCACTGCCCGGCCTGCGGGTTGGCATCACGTACTTGCCGATTCCCCTGGGGGGCTTGCTGACGCTGATTTTCGTCCTGGAAAAACTCTTGCTCGGTGACCAGAGCAAACGTCGGGTCGTGCAATTCGATCTGGTTGAAGAAAGTGAAGGTGCCGCTTAATGGACGCTCTGATTCTGCTGGGCAGTTTTATCGTGTTGATCCTGATCGGCATGCCGGTCGCCTACGCCTTGGGCGCTGCCGCCCTGATCGGTGCGTGGTGGATCGATATCCCGTTCCAGGCCGTGATGATCCAGGTGGCGGGTGGGGTGAACAAGTTCTCGCTGCTGGCCATTCCGTTCTTCGTGCTGGCCGGTGCGATCATGGCCGAGGGCGGCATGTCCCGCCGCTTGGTGGCGTGTGCCGGGGTGCTGGTGGGTTTCGTGCGTGGTGGCCTGTCACTGGTCAACATCGTCGCCTCGACCTTCTTCGGCGCGATCTCCGGCTCGTCGGTAGCCGACACCGCCTCGGTGGGCTCGGTGCTGATTCCGGAAATGGAACGCAAGGGCTATCCGCGGGACTTCTCCACCGCCGTAACGGTCAGCGGTTCGGTACAAGCCCTGCTCACCCCACCAAGCCATAACTCGGTGCTCTACTCCTTGGCCGCAGGCGGCACGGTCTCGATTGCCTCGCTGTTCATGGCGGGCATCGTACCGGGCTTGTTGATGAGCGCGTGCCTGATGGTGCTGTGCCTGATCTTCGCGAAAAAACGCAGCTACCCCAAGGGCGAAGTCATCCCCATGCGCCAGGCGTTGAAAATCGTCGGCGAAGCCCTTTGGGGTCTGATGGCGATGGTGATCATCCTTGGCGGTATCCTCTCGGGTATCTTCACCGCCACCGAATCGGCGGCCATCGCAGTGCTGTGGTCATTCTTCGTGACCATGTTCATCTACCGCGACTACAAGTGGCGTGAACTGCCGAAACTGATGCACCGCACCGTGCGCACCATCTCCATCGTGATGATCCTGATCGGCTTCGCCGCCAGCTTCGGCTACATCATGACGCTGATGCAGATTCCGGCGAAGATCACCACGATGTTCCTGACCCTGTCGGACAACCGCTACGTGATCCTGATGTGCATCAACGTAATGTTGCTGCTGCTGGGCACCGTGATGGACATGGCGCCGCTGATCCTGATCCTGACCCCCATCCTGATGCCAGTGATCGTAGGCATCGGAGTCGATCCGGTGCAGTTCGGCATGATCATGCTGGTGAACCTGGGTATCGGGCTGATAACGCCGCCAGTGGGTGCGGTGCTGTTCGTCGGTTCCGCCATCGGCAAGGTCAGCATCGAAAGCACCGTCAAGGCGCTGCTGCCGTTCTACGCCGTACTGTTCCTGGTGCTGATGCTGGTGACCTACGTTCCAGCGCTGTCGCTGTGGTTGCCGCATCTGGTGTTGTAAGAATGACAAGTCCCTGGTGATCAGGGGATTCACCTGGGGCAGAGAATGTTGTGGCGAGGGGATTTATCCCCTCGCCACAACAGCGTTCGCACAAAAAACTTCTGTCACACCATTTCCAGTTCAGCAGACCGACACCACCATGACCCCACCTCTTCTGCACCTCGAAGACGAACTGACCCACCTCACCCTCGCCCCCCATCTGGGCGCCAGCCTCGTCGAGTGGACCCTGCGCAGCAACGGTGCGCCGCTGCTTCGCCCGCCGGCCCCACAGGCCGTGGAGAACGGTCTGCCCGGCAAGCTTGGCGGATTTCCGTTGATCCCCTGGTCGAACCGGATCGCCAATGGCGGTTTCGACTGCCCGGCCGGTTGGCTTGCATTGGAAGCCAACAGCCCCAACGATCCGTTTCCGATCCATGGCAGCGCCTGGCAACAACCGTGGCAGGTGATCGAACAAAGTACGCAAGACGTGCTATTGCAACTCGACAGCCAACAACCCTTCGCCTACTGCGCCAGCCTGCGGATCCGCTTGAACGGCGGCCAGTTGCAAATCGCGATGCACGTCACCCACATGGCCGAACAGGCGGCGTGGCATGGGCTCGGTCTGCATCCGTACTTCCCGCGTACCGCCGGAACACGCCTGCAAACCCGTGCCCGTGAAGTGTGGCTGTGCAATGCCACGAAGCTGCCGACCGAACGGGTGGACGTTCCGATGCAATGGGATTTCCAGCAGCCCCGCTTGCTGCCGGATACGCTGGTGGACAATGGTTTCGGTGGTTGGGACGGACAGTGCCTGATCCAGCAACCGGACCTGGGTTATGAGCTGCATTGCCAGGCCAGCGGCAGCGATTACTTTTTACTGTACTGCCCGGTGGGCCTGGACTTTTTCTGCATCGAACCGGTCAGCCATCCGGTCAATGCGCACCACCTGCCAGGACGGCCAGGGTTGCGCCTGCTGGAGCAAGGCCAATCGGTGGCGTTGGGGTTTTCAATGCAATGCAGAAGGCGATAAAACCGCTCCCCCTATGGCGAGGGGATCGCCCGCACCACCATGAACACCGCCACCCCCAGGCACACCCCGGCAAATCCCACCTGCAACGCCCGGGCCGGGACCTTGGCGGACAATCGCCGGCCCAACACCATGCCGGCAATGCTCGCTGCGATGAATGTCGCCCCGCCCCGGTCGATGCTCACCCCGGCATGAAACGCACCCACCACGCCAATCAATGAAATCAGACTGATGACCATCAGCGACGTGGCGACGATCCCGCGCATCTGCACATCGGTCAGTTGCTTGAAGGCCGGCACGATCAGGAAACCACCACCCACGCCTAGCAGACCCGACACTAGGCCGGTCACCGCGCCCAGCGCCGACAGCGTGGCGGTGCAGCGAGCGGTCCAGGCCAGGCGCCCGGTCTTGTGGTCGAGCATGCAGTTTTTCTGCCCCCAGCTGGCCGCGCCATGGTCGCTGGGCCCAGGCTGCGGACGCTCCCCGCGCAACATGCGCGCCGCTACCAGCACCATCAGCAGGCTGAACAGAATCATCAGGATTTTCTCCGGCAACTGATGGGCGACGTAGATGCCCACCGGCGAAAACACTGCACCCAACAGCGCGATCAACATCGCCGCCCGGTAACGCACCAGACCGTGGCGCAACCCGTCGATAGCCCCCACCGCCGCCGCGCTGCCCACTGCGAACAACGCCACGGGAGCCGCCTGGGTCATGCTCCATCCCAACCCCAACACCAACGCCGGCACAGCCAGGATGCCGCCGCCGGCCCCGGTCAAACCCAGCACCAGGCCCATGATCACGCCAAAAAGACTTGCCAGTAACATAGAGCTCTCTCAAGCCGCGCACACCTGTTGGCAGGTGCGATCGCATTTGCAGGACGCCTTGGCCCTCACTAAGCTGCGGACCATATGTTGTAACCCTCAAGCGTTGCAACCGGTTCTTCCCGCACAGGTTCGTTGTCATGCCCGCGCAGATTCAAAGCTTTCTCGACCCCGCCTCCAAGACCTATACCTACGTCGTCTATGAACACGATGGCGGGCAATGCGCGGTGGTCGATCCGGTGCTCGACTACGACCCGGCCTCGGGACGCAGCGGCACCGCCCAGGCCAACCGGGTGATCGCCTTCGTGCGTGAACATCGGTTGACGGTGCAATGGCTGCTGGAAACCCACGCTCATGCCGATCACCTGTCCGCCGCGCCCTACTTGCGACGGGAACTGGGGGGCAAGATCGCCATCGGCCAATCCATCGGCCAGGTCCAGGGCGTCTTCAAGACACTGTTCAACCTTGAGCCGCAATTCGCGGTTGATGGTTCCCAGTTCGATCACCTGTTCGCGCCTGACGAATCGTTTTCCATCGGCAACCTCAAAGCCACGGCGCTACACGTGCCCGGCCATACGCCAGCGGACATGGCCTACCTGATCGATGGCGACGTGATCCTGGTGGGCGATACCCTGTTCATGCCGGACGTGGGCACCGCCCGTTGCGACTTCCCCGGCGGCAACGCCCATCACCTCTATGCCTCGATCCACAAATTGCTGGCCTTCCCCGCCGGGGTGCGACTCTATGTGTGCCACGATTACCCCCCCGATCATCGTGACCCTCAATGCATGAGCACCGTGGGCGAGCAACGCCAGCACAACATCCATATTCATGACGGCATCGACGAAGCCACATTTGTCGCCATGCGCACTCAGCGAGATTCGACGCTGGGCATGCCGACGCTGTTGCTGCCGGCGATCCAGGTGAATGTACGGGCGGGGAATCTGCCGCCGGCTGAAGACAATGGTGTGATCTATCTGAAGATTCCGATCAATAAACTTTAAGAAGCTTAGAAGCTCACTCCCACAGGAATTAATGGTGGCGGGCTATCAGGTGCCCAAGGTCAACCCATTGGCCGGCAACGGCAGCGCCGTCTTGTACCGCACCTGCTTGAGCGCAAAGCTGGAGCGAATGTTCGCCACGCCCGGGACCTTGGTCAGAAAGTCCATCATGAACCGCTCCAGGGCCTGGATCGTCGGCACCAGTACGCGGATGAGGTAATCCGGGTCGCCCGCCATCAGGTAGCATTCCATCACCTCGGGCCGGTCGGAAATGGCCTCCTCGAAATGCTGCAACGCCTCCTCCACCTGCTTCTCCAGGCTGACATGGATGAACACGTTGACATGCAGGCCTAGCAGGTCGGCATCCAGCAGCGTGACCTGCTCGCGGATGACCCCCAGCTCCTCCATGGCCCGGACCCGATTGAAGCACGGCGTCGGTGAAAGGTTGACCGAACGGGCCAGGTCGGCGTTGGTGATGCGGGCATTTTCCTGGAGGCTGTTCAGAATGCCGATGTCGGTGCGATCCAATTTACGCATGAGACAGATATTCCTGATTTTTATCGTTGTGCAGATTTTTTATCTGCAAATGACCTGAACAGCAACCCAACAGAGAAAAATATTCTTCTACGTCGAGCCTATGATTGTTGTAGGACAATTTTCCTTATCCAGGAGAGCTGTCAGCTAGCGCGCCCACTACAAGAAATTCACAAGATCGAGCGTAGAAAGCCATGAACCCAGCGTATGAACCGCTACGCCTGCACGTCCCCGAACCCTCGGGCCGTCCCGGCTGCAAGACCGACTTCTCCTATCTGCATCTGAGCGATGCCGGCACGGTGCGCAAACCGTCCATCGACGTAGAACCTTCCGACACTGCCGACCTGGCTCGCAGCCTCATCCGGGTGCTCGACGACCAGGGCAATGCCCATGGACCATGGGCCGAAGACGTGCCGCTGGAGATCCTGCGCAAGGGCATGCGCGCCATGCTCAAGACGCGGATCTACGACAACCGCATGGTGGTTGCCCAGCGTCAGAAGAAAATGTCCTTTTATATGCAGAGCCTCGGCGAAGAAGCCATCGGCAGCGGCCAGGCCCTGGCGCTGAACATCGATGACATGTGTTTCCCCACCTACCGCCAGCAAAGCATCCTGATGGCCCGTGAGGTACCGCTGGTGGGCATGATCTGCCAGTTGCTGTCCAACGAGCGCGATCCGCTCAAGGGCCGGCAATTGCCGATCATGTACTCGGTCAAGGACGCGGGCTTCTTCACCATCTCCGGCAACCTCGCCACCCAATTCATCCAGGGCGTGGGCTGGGGCATGGCGTCGGCGATCAAAGGCGACACCAAGATCGCCTCGGCCTGGATCGGCGACGGCGCTACCGCCGAGTCGGACTTCCACACCGCCCTCACCTTCGCCCATGTCTACCGGGCGCCGGTGATCCTCAACGTGGTCAACAACCAGTGGGCGATTTCCACTTTCCAGGCCATCGCCGGGGGTGAAGCCACGACTTTCGCCGGACGCGGCGTCGGTTGCGGCATCGCCTCTCTGCGGGTCGACGGCAACGACTTCATGGCCGTCTATGCCGCCTCGCGCTGGGCCGCCGAACGTGCCCGGCGCAACTGCGGCCCGGCGCTGATCGAATGGGTCACCTACCGCGCCGGTCCGCACTCCACCTCCGACGATCCGTCCAAGTACCGCCCCGCCGACGACTGGAGCCACTTCCCGCTGGGCGACCCGATTGCCCGCCTCAAGCAACACATGATCCGTATCGGCCAGTGGTCGGAGGAAGAACACGCCGCCGTCACCGCCGAGCTCGAAGCCGAGGTGATCGCCGCGCAGAAGGAAGCCGAGCAGTACGGCACCCTCGCCGGCGGGCAGATTCCAAGCGCCGCGACCATGTTCGAAGACGTCTACAAAGAGATGCCGGAGCACTTGAAGCGCCAGCGTCAGCAGTTGGGGATCTGACATGAACGATCACAACAACAATATTGCGTTGGATACCGCCATGACCACTACCACCATGACCATGATCCAGGCCCTGCGCTCGGCCATGGACGTGATGCTCGAACGTGACGATAACGTCGTGGTGTTCGGCCAGGACGTGGGCTACTTCGGCGGCGTGTTCCGCTGCACCGAAGGCCTGCAGAGCAAATACGGCACCTCGCGGGTGTTCGACGCGCCGATTTCCGAAAGCGGCATCGTCGGCGTGGCGGTGGGCATGGGCGCCTATGGCTTGCGTCCGGTGGCCGAGATCCAGTTCGCCGACTACGTCTACCCGGCCTCGGACCAGATCATTTCCGAAGCGGCGCGCCTGCGTTATCGCTCGGCCGGCGAGTTCACCGCGCCGATGACCCTGCGCATGCCCTGCGGCGGCGGCATCTATGGCGGCCAGACCCACAGCCAGAGCATCGAGGCAATGTTCACCCAGGTCTGCGGCTTGCGCACCGTCATGCCATCGAACCCCTACGACGCCAAGGGCCTGCTGATCGCCTCCATCGAAAACGATGACCCGGTGATCTTCCTCGAACCCAAGCGTCTCTATAACGGCCCGTTCGATGGCCACCACGACCGCCCGGTAACCCCGTGGTCGAAACACCCATCGGCCCAGGTCCCGGACGGTTACTACACCGTGCCGCTGGATGTGGCCGCCATCACCCGCCCTGGCAAGGACGTGACCATCCTCACCTACGGCACCACGGTCTATGTGTCCCTGGCCGCCGCCGAGGAAACCGGCATCGACGCCGAGGTCATCGACCTGCGCAGCCTCTGGCCGCTGGACCTGGAAACCATCACCAAATCGGTGAAGAAAACCGGCCGCTGCGTGATCGTCCACGAAGCCACCCGCACCTGCGGCTTCGGCGCCGAGTTGGTGTCGCTGGTGCAAGAGCACTGCTTCCACCACCTGGAAGCGCCTATCGAGCGTGTCACCGGTTGGGACACTCCCTACCCGCACGCGCAGGAGTGGGCGTATTTCCCAGGGCCGTCCCGTGTGGGCGCGGCGTTGAAACGGGTCATGGAGGTCTGAATGGGCACGCACGTTATCAAGATGCCGGACATCGGCGAAGGCATCGCGGAAGTCGAATTGTCGGTGTGGCACGTCAAGGTCGGCGACATGGTGGTCGAGGACCAGGTACTGGCCGATGTCATGACCGACAAAGCCATGGTGGATATTCCGTCGCCGGTGCATGGCCGGGTCATCGCCCTGGGCGGTGAGCCGGGCGAAGTCATGGCGGTGGGCAGCGAACTGATCCGCATCGAGGTGGAGGGTGCGGGCAACCTGAAAGAGTTGGCAGCACAACCCGCTGCACCGGTCCAGGCGCCGAAGCCTGAACCCGTCTCGGCGCCCGAGCCGGTCGTCGAGAAAGCCGCCGCGCCGCGTCCGGCGCCCGCCCCGCAAGCGCCGGTAGCCCGTGCGCCGGATGAGCGTCCGCTGGCCTCCCCGGCCGTGCGCAAACACGCCCTGGACCTGGGCATCCAATTGCGTCTGGTCCAGGGCACAGGCCCCGCCGGGCGGATCCTGCACGAAGACCTGGAAGCCTTTCTGACCCAAGGCCCGTCGACCCAGGCCAAGGGCGGCTCCAGCTACGCCGAACGCCACGACGAACAGCAAATACCGGTGATCGGTATGCGTCGCAAGATCGCCCAACGCATGCAGGAAGCGACCCAGCGCGCCGCGCATTTCAGCTACGTCGAGGAAATCGATGTCACCGCCTTGGAAGAGTTGCGGGTCCATCTGAATGAAAAACACGGCGCCACCCGCGGCAAGCTGACCTTGCTGCCGTTCCTGGTGCGGGCGCTGGTCGTGGCGCTGCGGGACTTTCCGCAGATGAACGCCCGTTACGACGACGAAGCCCAGGTCATCCACCGCTCGGGGGCGGTGCATGTGGGCGTCGCCACGCAAAGCGATGTCGGCCTGATGGTACCGGTGATGCGTCACGCCGAAGCCCGCAGCCTGTGGGACAGTGCGGCGGAAATCTCGCGCTTGGCAACCGCTGCCCGCAACGGTAAGGCCAGCCGCGATGAACTGTCCGGCTCGACCATCACCCTGACCAGCCTCGGCGCACTCGGCGGCATCGTCAGCACGCCGGTGTTGAACCTGCCGGAAGTAGCCATCGTCGGGGTCAACAAGATCGTCGAACGGCCCGTGGTGATCAAAGGCCAGATCGTCGTGCGCAAGATGATGAACCTCTCCAGCTCCTTCGATCACCGGGTGGTCGATGGCATGGATGCGGCGCAATTCATCCAGGCTCTGCGCGGCCTGCTCGAACAACCCGCTACGCTGTTTGTGGAGTAAGGAATGCAACAGACTCTGAACACCACGCTGCTGATCATCGGCGGCGGCCCTGGCGGTTACGTGGCAGCGATCCGCGCCGGTCAGCTAGGCATCCCGACCATCCTGGTGGAGGGCCAGGCACTGGGCGGGACCTGCCTGAACATCGGCTGCATTCCGTCCAAGGCATTGATCCATGTGGCCGAGCAGTTCCACCAGGCGCGCCACCACAGCCAGGGTTCGGCCCTGGGCATCACGGTATCGGCGCCGAGCCTGGACATCGGCAAGAGCGTGGAATGGAAGGACGGTATCGTCGACCGCCTGACCACTGGCGTCGCCGCGTTACTCAAGAAGCACAAGGTCCAGGTCATTCATGGTTGGGCCAAGGTGGTCGACGGCAAGACCGTGGAAGTCGGTGACACCCGCATTCAATGCGAACATCTGTTGCTGGCCACCGGTTCGAAAAGCGTCGACCTGCCGATGTTGCCGATTGGCGGGCCGATCATCTCCTCCACCGAAGCCCTCGCCCCCACCTCGGTGCCCAAGCATCTGGTAGTGGTCGGCGGCGGCTACATCGGCCTGGAATTGGGCATTGCCTATCGCAAGCTTGGCGCAGAGGTCAGCGTGGTCGAAGCCCAGGAACGGATCCTGCCGGCCTATGACGGCGAACTGACCCAACCGGTGCATGAGGCGCTCAAGCAACTGGGCGTGAAGCTCTACCTCAAGCACAGCGTCGAGGGTTTCGATGCCCAGGCCAGCACCTTGCAAGTGCGCACTCCGAATGGCGACACGCTCAACCTGGACACTGACCGGGTGCTGGTGGCGGTCGGGCGCAAGCCCAACACCCAAGGCTGGGGCCTCGAAGCGTTGAACCTGACGATGAACGGTTCGGCCGTGAAAATCGACAACCGCTGCCAGACCAGCATGCGCAACGTCTGGGCCATCGGCGACCTGAGCGGCGAGCCGATGCTTGCCCACCGGGCCATGGCCCAGGGTGAGATGGTCGCCGAACTGATCGCCGGCCAGCATCGCGAATTCAACCCGGCGGCCATTGCGGCGGTGTGCTTCACCGATCCGGAACTGGTAGTCGTCGGCAAGACGCCGGACGAAGCCAAGGCGGTCGGTCTGGACTGCATCGTGTCCAGTTTCCCGTTCGCGGCCAATGGCCGGGCGATGACCCTGGAGTCGAAAAGCGGTTTCGTGCGGGTCGTGGCGCGTCGTGACAATCACTTGATCGTGGGTTGGCAGGCAGTTGGCGTGGGTGTCTCGGAGTTGTCCACGGCGTTCGGCCAGTCCCTGGAAATGGGCGCGCGGCTGGAAGACATCGCCGGCACCATTCACGCCCACCCGACGTTGGGTGAGGCGGTGCAGGAAGCGGCGTTGCGTGCGCTGGGGCATGCGTTGCATGTGTGACAGTTGTGGGTGAATAACTTGTGGGAGCAAGGCTTGCCCGCGATGCAGGCGATGCGATCCTTCATAAACCGAGTCGCCTGTATCGCGGGCAAGCCTTGCTCCCACAATCCCTCACAACGACCGCAGGGCTATTTTCAGCTGCAGGAGCCATGTAACAGGCTGCGAAACACCCCTGGAATGAAGTATTGTTGTCCCCATCCAAAAAACGTCAGAAGCCTTGAACCGTTTCGACGGTTGTTAAGAAATAGAGGGTGTCATGGGTAACGAGAGCATCAATTGGGACAAACTGGGCTTTGACTACATCAAGACCGACAAACGCTACCTGTCGCACTGGCGCGATGGCGCCTGGGACGCCGGCACCCTGAGCGATGACAATGTGCTGCACATCAGCGAAGGCTCCACGGCGCTGCACTACGGCCAGCAATGTTTCGAAGGCCTGAAGGCCTATCGTTGCAAGGACGGCTCGATCAACCTGTTCCGCCCGGACCAGAACGCCGCCCGCATGCAGCGCAGCTGCGCCCGCCTGCTGATGCCGCAGGTCGAGACCGAGCAGTTCGTCGAAGCCTGCAAACAAGTGGTCCGCGCCAACGAGCGCTTCATTCCGCCTTATGGCACCGGCGGCGCGCTGTACCTGCGCCCATTCGTGATCGGCGTGGGTGACAACATCGGCGTGCGCACCGCCCCCGAGTTCATCTTCTCGATCTTCTGCATCCCGGTCGGCGCGTACTTCAAGGGCGGCCTGACCCCGCACAACTTCCTGATTTCCAGCTTCGACCGTGCGGCCCCGCAAGGCACCGGCGCAGCCAAGGTCGGTGGCAACTACGCCGCCAGCCTGATGCCGGGCTCCCAGGCCAAGAAAGCGAGCTTCGCCGACTGCATCTACCTCGACCCGCTGACCCATTCGAAAATCGAAGAAGTCGGCTCGGCGAACTTCTTTGGCATCACCCACGACAACAAATTCGTCACCCCCAACTCCCCTTCGGTCCTGCCGGGCATCACCCGCCTGTCGCTGATCGAGCTGGCGAAATCGCGCCTGGGCCTGGAAGTGGTCGAAGGCGACGTGTTCATCGACAAGCTGTCGGACTTCAAGGAAGCCGGCGCCTGCGGTACCGCCGCGGTGATCACGCCGATCGGCGGGATCAGCTACAAGGACAAGCTGCACGTCTTCCACAGCGAAACCGAAGTCGGCCCGATCACCCAGAAGCTCTACAAGGAACTGACGGGTGTGCAGACCGGCGACATCGAAGCGCCAGCGGGTTGGATCGTCAAGGTCTGATTCGGCTGTAGGCAGAGCTTGCTCTGCGATACGGGCGCCTCGGTCCCTGGTGAACCGAGGTGCACACATCGCGAGCAGGCTCGCTCCCACAAGGTTCTCGGTTGCTTCCGAATCTTGAGTTCACCGAAGATCCACTGTGGGAGCGAGCCGGCTCGCGATGGCGCCCGTAGGCTCCACCTCATTCTCGGCACTGACCCCGAACCGCCGCACTATCTCCTTGTGTCCAAGAGCCGTCACCGCCAACGCCCGGCTATCCAGGTCCTGAACCACCCACTTGCGCTTGATCGCCACCTGCAACAATGCCGCCCCCAACGCGCCTCCAAGATGCGGACGACGCATGCTCCAGTCCAGGCATGGACAGGCGAACCGGCGTCGCTGAGCGGCAAGAGTCTGGACATCGATGCCCAACCCCGCGAACAACACCTCGCCCAACTCGCTCAAGCGATAGCCCCGCCCTTCCACATCCTCTAGCAATCCGGCTTCGATCATACGGTCATGCAACCGCACCGCCAGCGTCCCAGCCATGTGGTCGTAGCAGGTACGGGCAAATTGCAGGCGATCCGGAGTACGTGGCGTAAAGGTCGGCGCGGCACTCTGGCCGATGACCATCAGCGCCTCGAGGGCCTGGGCCACGCGCTTGTCCGCCAGGCTGTAATAGCGATGACGGCCCTGGACATGCAGGCGCACCAGGGCCAGTTCCTTGAGCTTTGCCAGATGAGCGCTGGCGGTGGAGGCGCTGACGTCGGCGATGCTCGCCAGCTCGGTGCTGGTGCGCGCATGACCGTCCATCAACGAACAGAGCATGCGGGTGCGCGCCGGTTCGGCAATCGCCGCCGCCACCTGGGACACGCCAAGATCATGCTGCTCTGCACTCATATTTCGCTCCCGGACGAATCAAGCCATGACGCCGCAAGGGATATTAGCAGCACTTTCCCGATCATGAACAAGGCAGCGCTCCATGGACCCGATCACCGCCGCGACCCACTTTGATCCCTATCCTTACTATGCGAGCCTTCGAGCGGCTGGCGGAATGACCTTCGACGCGCACTTGAAGCTATGGATTGCCAGCAGCGCCGAAGCGGTGTGCGCCGTGCTCCGTCATGCCGACTGTCATGTGCGCCCACCCCACGAACCCGTGCCGCAAGCCATTGCCGAAGGTCCCGCCGGCCGGGTCTTCGGGCTGCTGATGCGCATGAACGAAGGCGAACGCCAGCGTTGCCCGAGGTCGGCGATTGCGCCGGGTTTGCAAGATGTCCCTCAACAACAGATCGAGGCCCTGGTCAGGGCCCGCTTTTTCAAGGACGGCGCCGAAGGCCTGCACCACGCTCAATTCATCGGACCGGCTGCCGTTGTGGCAGCCCTGCTGGGTTTCAGCCCGGCGGACAGCCGCCTGGTCAGCCAGCTGACAGGGGATTTCGTCGCCTGCCTGTCCCCCCTGAGCAATGCCACACAACTGCAGGCGGCGCACCGCGCCACCGAACAACTCGAGGCCCTGTTTCGCGAGCGGATCGAGACAAACGATCACGCCAGCCCCTTGCTCACCGGCATCTGCCAACGCTTCGAGGGCGCCAACCCGGACAACCTGATCGCCAACCTGGTTGGACTGCTTTCGCAGACTCATGACGCCACGGCGGGTCTGATCGGCAACGCGCTGCTGGCATTGCGGCACGACCCGGCACTGCTGCTCAGGCTCAAGGAAGATCCGACGCGCATCGGCCCGTTGCTGGCGGAAATCCAGCGCTTCGATCCTGGCGTGCAGAACACCCGCCGCTTCGTTGTCGCCCCCAGCGAGATCCTCGGCGTTTCGCTGGAACCCGGGGATGCCATCCTGGTATTGCTCGCCTCGGCCAACCGCGATCCGGCTCTCAACCCGCATCCGGACCTCTTGCTGATGGATCGCCCGAACCGTCGCAGCTTCACCTTCGGCGCAGGGCGCCACGAGTGTCCAGGACAGGCCCTGGCACTGGGTATCGGCCGTATCACGCTGGCGACACTCCTCGAGCGAGAGCCGCCGCTGGAGCGACTGGACTGGCGCTACCGCCCTTCGGTCAACGGTCGTATCCCGGTGTTCAGCAACCGACCCTGAAAGGCCCTGCCAAACAGGTTCAATCGTCGCGGGTCAGGACTTCCAGCAACTCGATTTCAAAGACCAGATTACTGTTGGGCTTGATATGCGCGCCCACAGAGCGCTCACCGTAGGCCAGGTGGGCCGGCACCAGCAGCTTGCGCTTGCCGCCGACCTGCATGTCCATCAGGCCGAGGTCCCAACCTTTGATGACACGACCGGTGCCGATCACGCATTGAAAGGGCTTGCCACGACTATAGGACGAATCGAATTCGGTGCCGTCTTCGAGCGTACCGCGATATTGGGTGGTGATCAGCGCGCCTTTGACTACGCTTTTACCGTCGCCCTGCTCCAGGTCGATAATCTGCAGTTCTTCGTTCATGGGTCATATCCGTGATTTCAAGGCGCGGTTTTTCGCAGAAATCGGTGCGCCTGGCAAACTTTTGTGGCAAGCGGTCTTCCAGTGGGAGGGAACCGCAATGGCCGCCTCGGTTCACATGGGTATCGACCCTGCATTTCAGATAAGGATGTTCTGATGATCGACTCTCGCCCACTCCACGGCTTCATTCCACCTTACATTCTCAATCGCATCATCGCCCACGGCTCCGAACAACAACGTTCCAGTGCCCTGGGCACACTGACCCACGTGCGCAACCTGCGACACAATCCTGGCCCACCCAACCATCCGCCCGCCGCAGCCGCCCTGCCCAAGCCTGGCAAGGCCGGCCGCCCACAGCGCAGCGTGCACGACGCCCAGAACACCATGGATCTGCCCGGCCAACCGGTGCGCCTCGAAGGTCAGCCGGCCAGCGGCGACCCGGCCGTCGACGAAGCCTACGACGCCCTGGGCGCCACTTACGATTTTTTCTGGAACATCCTGGGCCGTGACTCCATCGACAACAAGGGTTTCGCCCTGGTAGGCAGCGTGCATTATGGCCAAGGCTACGAGAACGCCTTCTGGAATGGCGCGCAAATGGTGTTCGGCGACGGCGATGGGGAAATTTTCCAGCGCTTCACCCGTTCCCTGGACGTGGTGGCCCACGAGCTTGCCCATGGCGTCACCGAAAGCGAAGCGGGTTTGATTTATGCCAACCAGTCCGGCGCGTTGAACGAGTCCATCTCCGATGTGTTCGGCGTTCTGGTCAAGCAGTTCGTCCTGGAGCAGACCGCCGACCAGGCAGACTGGTTGATCGGCGCCGACCTGCTCACCGACAAGATCAACGGCGACGGCCTGCGCAGCATGTCCAACCCGGGCACGGCCTACGACGACCCACTGTTGGGCAAGGACCCGCAACCGGCGCATATGCGCCAGTTCGTCATTACCCGCGAAGACAACGGCGGCGTGCACATCAACTCAGGCATTCCCAACCGCGCCTTTTATCTGGTCGCCACCGCGCTGGGCGGATTTGCCTGGGAAAAAGCCGGCCGGATCTGGTATGACACCTTATGCGATAGAAATCTGACCAACGACGCCACCTTCAGCGCCTTCGCCCACTTGACCGTCGAGCACGCCCGTCGGCGCTTTGGCGAACGAGAGGTTCGAGCGGTGCAGGACGGCTGGGCTCAAGTCGGCGTCAACCTGACCGAGGAGAGTTGATGAAGCACCTTCCAGACCTCGACGATAACGCCGTGGTACGCCTGTCCCGCCAGGGCGGCGTGGCGGCTATCCATGCCCTGACCCGGCCCCGGGAAATCGAGTTCGCCCAATGCGATATCGACCAGCGCACGCGCATCTGCTCGGTGCTGGAGGGCTGCGTGCCGCTGGCCTCGGCAGAATCGGGTCGTGGCGACCAGCGTTTTTTCCGTATCGAAGTACGCTATCGCGCCAATGACCAGGACGACGAAATGGTGCTGCAAGTGCCCGAGGACCGGGCACCTGGCGAGCTGGTTCATCTGTGGGACAAAGGTGAAGTGATCTGAGAGCCTGGGCTTTGTACGAGACGTCGCCCAGGCACTTTCCGTACAAAGCCTAACGCGTAGCTGGCACGATCTTGACGATGGCACCCGACACGGTTTCGATCAGCAGGTATTTGTCGTCGATTTGTACCCATTGCTGGTCGCTTGTCGGCTGCTCGAGTTGCTTCTGCTTCCAGTCCTTCACGGCCCTGTCGGCGCGCTGGTAGTCCGCTGGTACGCGGTCGTTCTCCACCAGCCTGCGGCCATTGCTCGGCGAGTGCTCCAAGGCATCGCCGGTCTTCTCGACTGCGTGCGTCGCAGGCCCAAGGACGGCGAGACCGGCGATCAGAAGCAGACTGGCGGTCAGGGTTGGTTTACGCATAGAAAAAACTCCAGTTTTCGAGGGACTGAAGCTGGGACTTCGCGGGCGGCGAATCATTCCGTTGACTGTGGCCGTGACGAGGGAAGCTTGCTCCCTCGCCACGGGATATAGTGAAACCCCCTTGGACGACGGCCCCCACCATGACAACCCCGACCACTGCCTCCCCTGCCCTCAAGGAAATCTTCAACACCGCACGCCTGGAACACATCGCCAGCGAAATGAGCGCGGTGTACCCGGCATTCGACGCCAAGGCCTTCCTGCGCATGGCCAACGACGGGCTGGCCGAGTTGTCGGTGATGCAACGCATGGCCCGGGTCAGCGAGTGCCTGCATGCCGTGCTGCCTCTGAGCTATGAAGCCTCGCTGGACGTGCTGCGCGATCTGGCCCCGCGACTGAACAGCATGTTCGTCAGCATGTTCCTGCCTCACTACGTTGCCTGCCATGGCCGGCACGCCTTCGACCTGTCCCTGGACGCGCTCAAGTATTTCACCCGGTTCGGTTCTTCGGAATTCGCGGTGCGGCACTTCCTGCGCGACGATCTGGAACGCAGCCTCAAGGTCATGCACACCTGGGCGCTGGATCCCGACGAGCACGTACGACGCCTGGCCAGCGAAGGCAGCCGTCCGCGGCTGCCGTGGTCGTTTCACCTGGAGCCGATCCAGGCCAACCCCGAACTCACCGCCACAATCCTGGAGACCCTAAAGGCCGACAGCAGCCTCTATGTGCGCAAGTCTGTGGCCAATCACCTCAACGATGTGACCAAGCAGCATCCCGACTGGGTGCTGGACCGGATCGAAGGCTGGCCGCTGCAAGACCGCCATACCGCCTGGATTGCCCGGCACGCGCTGCGCAGCCTGATCAAGCAGGGCGATCCCAGGGCGTTGGCCGTCATCGGGGTAGGCGGCAAGGCCCAGGTCCGGATTTCGGAATTGAAGGTGACACCTGCGGTGATTCGCCTCGGAGAGCAGATCACGCTGTCCTTCAAGGTGCAGTCCACCCTGGAAGAACCCCAGCGCCTGGTGGTCGACTATGCCATCGATTATGTGAAAGCCTCGGGCGGCACCTCGGCCAAGGTGTTCAAGCTAAAGACCTTCGATCTGCCGGCCCACGGCTGCATCGCCCTGAGTCGCTCCCAATCCATCCGCGAGCTGACCACTCGCCGGCACTACGCGGGCCGGCACGCGGTGCACCTGCTGGTCAATGGCGAGCGACTGGGGAGCACGGCGTTCGACATCCTTGCCTGACGCCCAATCAGACCGCCACCATCCGTGGCGCCTGGCGGATATTCTGCAGGAAACGCTCCGCCGGCAACGGATGCCCCAGCAGGTAGCCCTGTAAAGAATCGCAGCCCAGCTCGGTCAGGAAGCTCTGTTGCACATCCGTCTCCACACCTTCGGCGACAATGCGCAGACCAAGGGCCTGGCCGAGGGCGACAATGGCCGAGACGATGGCGGCGTCGTCGCTGTCATGCTCCAGGTCACGCACGAAACCACGATCGATCTTCAGTTCGTTGGCCGGTAGCCGCTTGAGGTACATCAGGCTCGAATAGCCGGTGCCGAAGTCGTCGATGGACAAGTCCACGCCCATGTCCGACAGCTGTTGCAGCACCGTCATGCTCGCATCCGCGTCGCTCATGGCCGTGGTTTCAGTGATTTCCAGGGTCAGGCTGTTGGCCGGCAGACAATGCGTCTCCAGCGCCTTGGCCACGCTTTGCACCAGGCCCGCGTGGCAGAACTGCAAGGCCGACAGGTTCACCGCGATGCGCCAGTCGGTATAGCCGAGCACGTACCATTCGCGCATCTGGCGGCAGGCCTCGTTCAGTACCCATTCACCGATGGCGATGATCAGGCCGGTCTTTTCCGCCAGGTCGATGAAAGTGTCGGGCATCAACAGGCCCTGGGTCGGATGGTTCCAGCGCAACAACGCCTCTGCGCCCACCGGACGGCCGTTGGCGGCGTCGAACTTGGGCTGGTAATGCAGGCTGAATTGCCGCTGTTCAACAGCGATACGCAAATCCTGGAGCAATTGCAGTTGCTTGCGAGCATTGCTGTTCATGGAGGCATCGAAGAAGCTGTAGCCGTTCTTGCCGGAACCCTTGGCGTGATACATCGCTGCATCGGCATTCATCAGCAACTCTTCGGCGTTCTGGCCATTTCCGGGGTACAGCGCGATGCCGACGCTGGCGGAGATCTGCAGGTCATGTTCGGCGACCCGGAACGTACGACCAATCAACCCGACCTGGCGTGCCGCCAGCCGCAAGGCGTCGTCGGGCTCGGCCAGTTGCACCAGCAGCACGAACTCATCGCCGCCAATCCGCGCCAGCGTGTCCTGGCTGCGCAGGTCTTCGCGCAGGCGCAGGGCCACGTCCCGCAACAACAAGTCACCCATGTGATGACCAAAGGCGTCGTTGACCGGTTTGAAGCCGTCCAGGTCGATGAACATCAAGGCGAAGCAGCCTCCCTGCTCCCGCACCCGGTGCATGGCCTGACCGATGCGGTCGGCCAGCAGTACACGGTTGGGCAACCCGGTGAGCGGGTCATGCAGGGCCAGTTGGGTCAGCTCACGGTTGGCCAGGGTCAACGATTGAGCCAGCTCTGCGGTACGGGCTTCCAGGCGTGCATCGAGAATCGACGTCAGCAGGGCAATGGCCAGCACCGCCAGGGTGGTGATCAACACGATGTTGTCCAACCCCTTGCCGCTGAGCCCATCCAGGGCGCCGCAAAAACTGCCTTCGCGAAACTGGGCCCCGGCCATGCCGGTGTAATGCATGCCAACAATGGCGCCCCCCATGATCACCGCTGCGCCGGCCCGGGCCAGTCGCACATGTGGGGTGTTCTGGCGCAGGCGAAAGGCTATCCACAAGGCCGCCGCAGAGGCTCCCACCGCGATCAGCAGCGAAGCACTGAACAGCGTCGGGTCATAGTCGATGCCCGGTTGCATCTGCAACGCCGCCATGCCGGTGTAATGCATGGCGCTGATGCCGGCGCCCATGATCAGTGCCCCAAACGCCAACTGCCACGCAGGCAACCGGGGCTGGCTGACCAGCCACAGGGCGAAACCGCAGGAAAGGACGGCGATGAGCAGCGACAGCGCGGTGATCGATACGTCGTAGCCCAGCTCCACCGGCAAGGTAAACGCCAACATGCCGATGAAGTGCATGGACCATACGCCCACCCCCATCGCCAGCGAGCCACCGGCCATCCATAAATACGCCGCGCGCCCGTGGGTGGTGGCGATACGTCCGGCCAAATCCAGCGCGGTGTAGGACGCCAGCACTGCAACCAACAGGGAAATCAAAACAAGGGCGGGGGAATAGCTGCCGATGAGCATGGAGTTTTCTCGTAACTGGAAAGCCGAACTGCCTCCATGCCCGGTTTAGGTAAGCGATTGTACACAACCGTATCGTGCGCGCACGAACCGAATATCAAAAAGCCATTATTTACGACGAAATACATGGGGCTTTCCACAAGGCTCCACCGATAAGGCAACATCAGGACCGGCATGCAGACGCCTTCATAAAAAACAGCTTCCTTGCAATGCGGGTTGGCTAAGCTGGGAAAAGCCACTTCAGGAGAAGCCATTCATGTCCCTTCCAGACACCAGGGCCACGACCACCGCGCTGCTGGTGATCGATGTTCAGAACGATTTCATCCCCGGCGGCCAACTGGCCGTTCCGGGGGGCGACGAGATTGTGCCGTTGATCAACCGCCTGGGCCGCTCCTTCGCACAGGTCGTCCTCGCACAGGACTGGCATCCGGCCGGACACGCCTCGTTTGCCTCCAGTCATCCCGGCAAACAGCCTTTCGACCTCATAGAGTTGCCGTACGGCGAGCAGAAGCTCTGGCCCGACCACTGCATACAAGGCACCCAGGGCGCCGCGCTGCACCCTGCACTGGACCTGCCCCACGCGCAACTGATCATTCGCAAGGGTTGCAATCCGGCCATCGACAGCTACTCGGCCTTCATGGAAGCCGACCGTCGAACCCCCACCGGGTTGGCGGGCTACCTCAAGGAGCGCGGCATCGATACCGTCTACCTGGTAGGCCTGGCGCTGGATTTCTGCGTCATGTTCTCGGCCCTGGATGCCCGGGCCGCCGGGTTCAACGCGTTCGTGGTGGTCGACGCCTGCCGTGGCATTGATATCGACGGTTCGATGACTACGGCGATCCGGCGCATGCAGGAAGCTAACGTGGCATTGATCCAATCCAGCGCCCTGGCGGGCTAGCGCCCATGTCTTTCCTCGCTCGCACCCATCCACGACTTTCCGCAGCCACGGTCCTTGGTTTGATCGCGGGATTTCTGCTGCCCGTGGACTCGGTCATCGGCAAGATCCTGGCCGGCTGGAACGTCGGGGTCTGGTCCTATCTGGCACTGATGTTCTGGCTGACGGTGCAAGCCAAGGCGCCCGATGTCAGGCGCATCGCCGAGATCGAAGACGAAAACGCGGGGCTGGTGTTGCTGATGGTCTGCATCGCGGCATTGGCCAGCCTGGCGACTATCACCTTCGAGCTGGCCGGCAGCCGTGAGTTGCAAACCGCCGGCAAGTTGCTGCATTACGGTTTCACCGCGCTCACGGTCATAGGGTCGTGGCTGCTGATCGGCGTGATCTTCAGCCTGCATTATGCGCGGCTGTTTTACACCTGGGACGGCAAGGAGCCGGCCCTGCGCTTCGCCGAGGGCTTGACTACCCCCAACTATTGGGACTTCCTTTACTTCTCGTTCACCATCGGAGTGGCGGTGCAGACATCGGACGTGGGCGTCGCCACCCGGCAGCTGCGCAAAATCGTACTGGCGCAATCGTTGATCGGGTTTGTGTTCAACACGGCGATCCTGGGGTTCTCGATCAATATCGCGGCGGGGTTGTTCGGCTGATCAGGGCGCCGGCAGCCACAACCTGAACCGCGCCCCACCCAGCGGCGAGGCCTCGACCGTCAACGTACCGCCCTGGGCCTCCAGAGCACGGCGGCTGATGGCCAGGCCGAGGCCGAAGCCGCCCGTGGCGCGGTCGCGGCTGCGGTCCAGACGGTAGAACGGCTCGAACACCCGCTCACGCTCGTCGTCGGGAATGCCGATACCGTCGTCGTCCACCCAGATCTCGCAACCTTGATCGCTGACCAGCACCCCGACCTGGATCCGCTTCTCGCAATAACGCATGGCGTTGCGCAACAGGTTCTGCAACGCCCGGGCGGTCAGGCGCGGGTCCAGCACGAAACGCTCCAGGGTGCCGTGCAGCAACACGTCGATCACCACGTCCGGCGCCGCCAGGTCCTCATCGACGCTGCCCAGGATGCTGTCGATGAACTCGTCCAGCGGCACTTCGACCCGCTCGGGCAGACGCGCCGGATTTTGCAAACGGCTATAGGACAGCAATTCCAGCACCAGCTCATCCAACTCGCGAATGTGCGCCACCAACCCCTGCAGGCGTTCGCGGCTGGCGGGTGGCAGGTCGTCGGACAACGCCAGGGCCAGGCCGAAATCGAGCCGGGTCAAGGGGGTGCGCAGTTCGTGGGAGACCGCGTTGAGCAAATCGCGCTGCTGGTTGAGCAACTTCTCGATGTCGCCGGCCATGGTATCGAACACATGGGCCAGGCTGCCGATGTTCGAGCTGGAGGCGATGTGGGTTCGTTCGCTCAAATGCCCCTTGCCGAAACGTTCGGCGGTGCGCTTGAGGCGCTCCAGATCGCGCCAGTGGGGGCGCAGCCAGAGCAACAGGCAGGCGAGCAGCGTCGCGCCGATCAGCACGTTGATGCTCCAGTACAACCAACTGACATCGGCCGGGTCCGGCGGGACAACCATCTTGACCGCCATCTGCCCATCCAACGGCGACACCGCCAGGGTCCGCCAACCCCATTCGCCGAGGCGCACCACGTTCTCACCGCGTTTGAGGCGCGCCTGCTCGTCGGTGCTGAAGCCATTGTCGTCGATGGGCACCAGTTCGATGCGCAACGGGTCGAATTCCTTATCCATTTGCGCCGCCAGCGCCGGCCACTGCGCCCCGGGCGCCGCATGGAACTGCTTGACCATCAGGGTTTGCAGGCCACGGGAATAGTCGAGGTTGTAGGTCAGGAAGCGCTCGTGGAACAGACGGATCACCAGTTCCGGCATCAGGTAGATCGCCGCGCTGTAGGACACAATGGTGACCAGGTAAAGACGGATCAGCAGCTTCCACATGGGCTCAGCATTCCCACTCGGAACGGCTGAACAGATACCCTTTGCCCCACACGGTCTTGATCTTGCGCGCCTCGCCAGCGTTGTCGTCGAACTTGCGCCGCAACTTGGAAATCGCCACGTCCACCGAACGGTCGGTGCCGTTGAACTCGATGCCCCGCAGGCGTTGCAGGATCTGGTCGCGACTCAGCACTTCGCCCGAATGCCGGGCCAGCACCACCAGCAGGTTGTACTCACCGCTGGACAGCTCCACCGGCTGGCCGCGCCAGGTCACGGTGCGCTCGGACAAGTCGATGCACAGGTTGCCCATCAGGATGCGGTCGTTGACCGTCTGGGGTTCGGTGAGGCTGCTGCGCCGCAGCAAGGTACGGACCCGCGCCAGCAAAACCCGGGGCTCGCACGGTTTGGTGACGTAGTCGTCGGCGCCCATCTCCAGGCCCAGCACCTGATCGTGACTGTCGTCCCGGGCAGTGAGCATCAGGATTGGCAAGGACGCCGAATCGGCCCGCAGCAAGCGGCAGACCTGCAAGCCGTCCAGGCCGGGCAGCATGAGGTCGAGGATCACCAGGTCCGGCGGATCGACCCGCGCCCGCTCACGCACATGATCACCACGGCTGAGCACGCTGACCTGATAACCATTGCGTTCCAGGTAACTGGCAATCAGTTCGCTGAGGGCGGTGTCGTCTTCCACCAGAAGGATGTTGGGCATGGGCGATTCCAGAAAAGTGCTGTGGCGCCTGATAGATCCTCTTCGCGAGCAAGCCCGCTCCCACAAGGTTCACGCAAACCCTGTGGGAGCGAGCCTGCTCGCGATGAGGCCCTGCCAGGCGCAGGAAATCTCAAGCTGCCAAGGATATACGCCCTCACCCACCCCCGAGCAAACCCCTTACACAATTTCACATACCGCCTACAAAGCTTTCCCGCTGTAGCCATTAGCAATCTTTGAGCGGTCAGTAAAAGCACAGGCGTATCGAGCGGCATACTGTCAACTCTTACAGTTTACAACCCCTCGGATAAGGCATTACATGAAGTCGATCTCACCTGTACCTCATTGGTGGGGCACCCTTTGTCACGACAATGGAGATTGATATCGATGAGCGCACTAATGAGAGAAATCACACAACCGGTCTTACTTGGATTTTGCCAGGGAGAGATCGGATCAGTGCCATTTAACGCCAACTTGGTGGAGCTGTCCGAGATTGACTATCCCAACTACCCCTCCCCCCATGACAAGGCCCGCGTCATGCTGGCAACGCAGCTGGCGCCAGGGCCAGATTACACTACCAAGGAACTGCAGGTTTCTTTTACCAAGGACTTGAATGGCGGCACATATCCGGTGGGTGAAGCAACCTTTCCTGTGGGGGTTACATTCATCGATCGCTCGGTTCCCAGTGCGCCTGTGATTTATAGACAACACAATGGCATCGCAAGGATTGAATACAATCCCACAAGCGCGTCACTCTCAGGTGAAATCAGTGTGGATCTCGAAAATCGTGATGATGGGACGATCACCCCGCTGAGCCTCAGAGTCATTTTTAGTGCCCATACCCCTGTACGCGTCCGAAGAAACCTGCGTCGCCCTTCACCCCGGGCAAGAAACTGCTGACCGGCCCTTACCGGACTCAGGCCAGTCCAATGCATAAAAAGGAGGCCGAAGCCTCCTTTTTAATTCAACAGGTTCTATTTATTAAAATGCGTAACGCAGACCCAACGTCAACCCAACCGGCTGCCGAAAGTTTTTCCCATCGCTGTATTCATAATCCGCGTGCAATTGCAGTTTCTCTGACATGGATGCAGCAATCCCCGCTCCCAGCCCCGTGCGTGAGCCGGACAGGTCATTATTGAACACATGATCATTGACTTGTACTTCATTGTTTTTTGCGAACTCATAAGCACCGGACACACGAACATAGGGTTGCAATTCAACATCATTGTTCACTTTAAAGTTTCGTCCGGCAGTCAGGCCAACCTCGCCCAGCAGGGATCGCGCACGGTCACCTTCAGCGTGCAGGCCGTTGTCCAGGGAGAAACTTTTTCCCTGAATGACCACCGCAGACCATTTGGTAAACGGCTCGATGAAATAGCCATCGTCGAGCTTGATATGCCGACCGAACTCGACAGATCCACCGACGCCGCTGTTGTCATAATCACCCTTGGCCCGGCTACCATCACTCAGGCTTGCCTTGGCTTTGTTACGAAACCGGTTAACTTTCAAGACAGCATCGGCGTAATACCCGCTGCTCGCATCGAGCCAGGTGGCATAAGTACCGAGGTAGTAACTGTCGACATCACCCGAGCTGCCCGCATCCAGATTCAGGTCGGAGGTACTATGGCCTCCCATTACACCCACCAGCCATTGACCATCCCCCAGCTCCAGTGCGGCGTCAGCACCAAGGGTAAATCCCTGTTGGCTTTGCCGATACGCCAGGCCGGAGCCGTTGGCAATTTCGTATTTATTGCCGTAAGTCCGTCCCCACGCTCCAGACTGGCCAGGGTTCATTCGCAACTCACCCATACGGGTGCGCAACGACGTCAACTCGCCATACCAGGTGGGCAATGGCGTGTTGAAAAGCGCCATCACCGAGCGGGTACCCGGACTGATGACACGAGTATCCGGGTCCAGAATCCAGTCATTGCCGCTCTTCGCCAGACTATACGAATAGGCACCTTGATCTACCACGTCATTGAACAGCGTGAACTGCGCGTCGCCCCCGCCGGTGGTCACGACCGTGATCGGCTGACCGGCGGCCGGTTCGGACCCGCTACTGGCGATCAGCAATTCATGCGTACCGCTAGCAGTACCGGTGACATTCAAAACATCCGTGCGACCCGTGGCGAAATCAGTGCCCATGATGAATCGCCCCTGGCCCGACAAACTCGCCACATCCAGCTGATAGAACGCACTGTCGGCGCCGAAACGGACTGAACCGCCATTGAGTACCAGGCTTTCAACCTGGCTATTGTCCACCAGCACCCACTCGGAGCTTCCATTGATAGTCGCACTGGCCACATTTTCCAATCGCCCGGTCAGTACGGAATTGTTCTGCAAGGTCAGATGGGTCGTGCTGCCGGACTCCGTCACGATATCCCCCGTCAATGAGCTGCCGTTTACCGTCATCGCCGTGGTGGCCCCACCCTTGACTTCCAGCAGCGTGCCATTGCCGGCTAACAGAATGGAGTTGGTCACGTTCAACGTGGCAGTTGCGGCCCCCTCATTATTGAAGTCGACCACGATCGCTGAGCCGTCCCTGCCCTGAACGGTGGTGTTTTCCAGGTTCAGGGTAGCCGGTGCAATACCCGTCACATCGAGCTCGATGAACACCCCATTTTGCCCGCCGACAATCGTACTGTTGTTGGCAACCGCAGTGGCGCTCTGAAGCCACAAGCCATAGCCGGTGGAGGCGGTACCTTCAAGCGTGGAGTCGGAAATGTTGAGCACGCTGTGGGACGAGGCAAATGCACCGGCGTCCGCTCCTGTAACAGTGCTGTTACCCGTTACATTGACGACAGAGCCATCCAGGCCGGTGGAAAACCGCACCGCCGATATCCCGAAAACATCACCGTTGATGTTGCTGTTGTTGATATTGCCCTGGCTGGAAACCAATTGAATACCCGCAAAGCCGGAACCCGAAACGTTGGCCCCGTTCACGTTGACAGTCGAACCGTTACTGCCTGTAATCGCCTGGGTACTGCTGCCCGCGTTGACATTGACCGTTGAAGCATCCGCGTCGATGCCAAGCGCTTGTGCATTATTGACATCCAACGTTGCGTTTTGACTCAAAAACCAACTTTCAGCCGTATCGCCACTATCTACAGTCGCACTTCCACCAATAAGCGACCCAGCCTCAGCACCAGCAGAAAGTAAAAATACAGGAAGGCACAGTATGGCCTTCAAAAAGGGCGGCGGAGACGCTATGGATTTGGAATGCATACTGGATACCTGCTTCGAGAAAATGGATTAAGTCCGGGGCCGGTCGCATAGAGATCCGCGACCACATTTTTCAAGGTCCGCAAGGCTATCGAGTAATGGCGAATTGTTATGTAGGACTTATCTATATGTATCATCAGAAAAATCCTGCAAATATTCATTGCAAAACATCCGAACCCTCACAGGCATGAGGACAACAAGCTCATGCCCAGCGCCGGATCGTTAATATGTCCTACGGTATTGGATTGGCAATCTCACAAAAATCGGCGTTATTATCCTTCAAAAATACAAAGTGGATAGCCGGATCAGACTCCGGTACGACATCGGTGACGGTATAGGTGAGCTTTCCAAAGCCGTCTGTCACCGGTTTGAAGTTAACGAAGTAATCGCCAATCTCCATCTCTATTCCTTCCGCAGGTACGGTACCGACAATCGTATGGGTGGCGGTGACCTCGGTTCCGGCGATAGGGATCGTCGCGTTCTCATCGCTGAACCCTCCCCATTTTAACGTCACGACTCGTGTATCGATAAGCGATGGGCTGAACGGGATCACGACTATTAAATTGCGACGAGACGTTCCATCATTTGGAGGTACAAAGTTCAAGGTTGGGCAAGCGATGGCATCATGCTCGAGCCCCTGTACTTCCGGCGGAGGCAAGTCGATTTTGGTGATGTCGACATTGACATCCTCATCCTCTGACCAGACCGGGTTATTACCCAACACCACCGACAGTTGATACTTTATTTTAATGATTTCATTCGGCTTTCTTGCAATCACATCCCACGGAACCGTCGCAGCCGGAATTTCCGTACCTTCTTCGCCCGGTGCCAGGAAATAAGCAGGGGTGAGCGGCACGTCATCGTACCAGACCGTTATACTTTGCCCGGACTCGGTGGCTGGAGCAGCCCACAATTGAATATAAATATCGGCAGGTTCACCATAGTCATTATCGTCCAGTACATTATTAACGTTCTGAGACGAAACCAGACGAGGTAAATTCAGAGCCGGATTCACTTCATCTGGATCGTCTGGATTTACAGGGCCAGGGTACGAAATATCGACTTGAATCGTTGTCTGATTTTGTGCAACGACATCGCCCGACCCCCGTAACATGACATAGCTGACCGTGGTATCGACCTCACCATCAGTCGCCCCATAAGCGGGTTTAATGATCGTCTCGTAGTCCACAGGGAGAACCAACAGGGTGTTGTTTTCCACGCGCACAGGAGGAAGATCCCTGCCCTGCCAAGTAGCCTGGATTATATCGTTATATACACTTGGCTGGGGCACTTCGATCTCTACCGTCACCCCCTGATTGCAATCTGCCAGATTAATCAATGTGTCACCATCCGTACCGTCCGCCAGCGGTACGACAGGCGGAACGGACACGGGCGGCGGCAAACGCCGGACAGTACGCTGTACCGCCTTGGACGGACGGCTGACGTTACCGGCCAGGTCCGTCATTATAAAGCGCAAGGTATTTACACCTTCCTGCGAGTTTTCAAAGATATCGATGGTCATTGTGATCTTGCCATCGGGCGGCACAGGAACATCGCTCATAATGGGTGTGGAAAAATAGGCCGGATCAGATACATCGCCCCAATAAATATCAACTTTGTCCGTCGCCTCTGCGTTGAATGGCGCTAATGTCAGCGTGATTTCAATTCCGTTGGGGTGATTGCTGATGTATTCGTCATCGATTTCTTGGGTCTGCGGTAGATCCGCGGGAAATGTGACGCCATCAGGAGAAAAATCAGAAGCTGGTGTTTTGACTTGATAAGGCTTCGTCTTGTCGATATGGAACTCAGCAACGGTCGGTGGAGTTGGATTGACGCCGGCGGCATACATTATATAAACCAGCTCGTACTGAGTAGGTGCTTCCGGCGTAGGCAACTCGACAAGATGGACGAGAGGGATACTCAATTCTTTCGGCCAAATACGATCAGCGACCGCCCCCAATGGCAAACGCGTTTCGAGGGGCGTCGTAGCTGTATCGCCTTTGACTCGCAAGAAAACGGTCAGCGTGTCCCGGTCATGTTGAGTGACGGGTTGGTTGATACGATATTTCAGCTCAGCGTTCAGAGCTGCCACTGGAATACGCAAGTCATTCGGCAAGGTTTGTTCGGGAAAGGTGGCTGGATCAAGCAGTATGCCACCGCCACTTGATAGGGAAACTTGCTTGCCTGCACCGATACGTCCAACTTTAGCATTCATGAAATAAACTCCATTTTTATACACGACGGCGCCGGATAATTAATGCTCTGAAAGTGGCGCGAATTTGACAATGCGTTGAATGACATCAATGAGCCTCAAGGACCGCAAGGTTGCGACTCTCCCGGAATAATTCGATCAATTTTCACTGCCCTCTTGACCGAAGCGCCTATCCTCCTGCTACCACGGTAGAGGGTGTAATTCGCCAAGGCGGACGCTTTGTCTATCATCGGTTCCAGATGCGGCCGGAAGGGCTCTATCGTTACCGAAAAACCCCGAGTTATCTCCAAAGCCGTTAACAGCGTATCGATTCTTTTGTAAGTAGCCGCGATGGGCGGGCCGCTGCCGTTCAGACTTTGATATCCAATCCATTCCACGGCACAAGTGTCTCCAGGTCGACAAAAACCAGGGAGCGGAGGAACCTTGACTTCCACGCCCTGCCAGATAGGCGGTTGCGTGGCGCAATTGAGATAACCGAATAAATTTGCCGCGGGAAACTCAACCTCAGTGAGATCCAACGGAATCGGCGTATGATCGATCGTCAGTGTTCTAGGAAACGATGGATGCGTATTTCCGAGATAATTTTTGGTCGTATAGGAAACCTCAACCACACCATCCGTAATGAGATACTGCGGACCAACAGAAATGAAAAATTCCGTTTCGCTGATCGGCGTTGGATGATAAGTCGTCGAGCTGAACTCCACGATACCATTACGTTTCATCTCAACAATGAGTGTATCGGTCTTACCAGGAGGAGATGGTAAAGGCCAGACAGGTATTCTGACCTCGATACCCGTCTGCAACAGATCGAGCGGGATATAGCCGTCCGGGTCGTTTTCGTCCACGCCGACGACAGTTGGCGAATCGTATTCCTGAACTTCAACAGGCGGCATGATGGGTTACCTCGACCTTTCACTGAAGCATCAAGTCGAAGCCAATTAAGCACCGTATCCACCTTATGAACTACTGTCAGATCTAACAGGTCTGACTACCGCTTGTCGGCTTTCATTGCGACATTGCTATCAGGCTCTGTCTGAAAAGTGCCTGCGCGACTCGCGCCAGGGCAACCTGCCCGTTACACAATTTCACACACCGCCTACAAAGCTTTACCGCTTCCGCCGATTGTCCCCCGTAGCATTGCCCCGTTCATTATTGGGGAAGCACCATGCCACAAAAAGCCTTCGCCACGCTCGGCCTGGTACTCGGCGTATCGCTACTGAGCGCCTGTGACACGTCATCGCCCCCCACGGATGAAGCCCCTTTGGCGACGGTTACCATCGAAACCATCGAAGCCAGGCCCCTTTCCATAAGCGCAGAACTGAGTGGGCGCATCGCCGCGCCCCGAACCGCCGAGGTCCGCGCCCGGGTGCCGGGGGTGGTGTTGCAACGGGTCTACCGCGAAGGCACTGACGTGAAGAAAGGTGATGTGCTGTTCCGCATCGACCCGGCACCGTTCAAGGCCGACCTGGACAGCGCCGAAGCCGCGCTACGCAAGGCCGAGGCCAACGCCTTCCAGGCCCGCTTGCAGGAACAGCGTTACGCCCGGTTGATCGAAGACAACGCCATCAGCGCCCAGGATTACGACAACGCCCGCGCCGCCGTGCGCCAAACCGCCGCCGACGTCTGCGCCAACAAGGCCGCCGTGGAACGGGCCAGGCTGAACCTCGGGTATGCCACCGTCACCGCGCCGATTGCCGGACGCATCGGCCGGGCGCTGGTGACCGAAGGCGCGCTGGTGGGCCAGAACGAAACCACGCCGTTGGCCCTTATCCAGCAACTGAACCCGATCCACGCCGACCTCATGCAATCGACCCGCGAACTCAACGAACTGCGCCGGGCCTTGCGCTCCGGGCAGTTGCAGCAGGTCGGCCAGGGCCAGGCCAAGGCCACGCTGATCCAGGACGACGGCAGCGCCTATCCGTTGCCGGGTAAGCTGCTGTTCACCGATATCAGCGTCGACCCGGGCACCGGCCAGATCACCCTGCGCAGCGAATTCCCCAATCCCGATCTCGACCTGTTGCCCGGCAGCTTCGTACGCGTGCGCCTTGAGCAAGCCTTCGACCGCCAGGGCATCAGCGTGCCGCAACGGGCCATCCAGCGGGACAGCGCTGGCGTCGCCCAGGTATTGCTGGTCGACGCCGAGCAGCAAGTCAGCCTGCAACCGGTGGAGTTGGGTGGCGTGCGGGACGACCGCTGGATCGTCACCCAGGGTCTGAAACCCGGTGACCGAATCGTGGTGCAAGGCCTGCAACATGCACGTCCCGGCGAAAAAGTCCGGGTCGAAGACTCTCCAATTGCCCAGCACCCGTAAGCAGGACATCGCTCATGCCGCAGTTCTTTATCGATCGTCCGGTGTTCGCCTGGGTGGTCGCCTTGTTCATTCTTCTGGCAGGCGCCCTCGCCATTCCTCAGTTGCCGGTGGCGCAATACCCGGATGTGGCGCCGCCGCAAATCGAGATCTCCATCACGTATCCGGGTGCTTCGGCGCAGGCCGTGGACGAAAGTGTGGTCAGCCTGATCGAGGAAGAGCTTAACGGCACCGATAACCTGCTGTATTTCGGCTCCCAGAGCAGCCTCGGCAGTGCCACCCTCACCGCGACCTTCAAGCCCGGCACGAACCCCGAGCTGGCCCAGGTCGACGTACAGAACCGCCTCAAGGCGGTGGAATCGCGACTGCCCCAGTCGGTCATCCAGCAAGGCTTGCAGGTGGAAAAGGTCTCGGCCGGTTTCCTGTTGCTGATCACCCTCACCTCCAATGACGGCAAGCTCGACGACGTCGCTCTCAGCGACTATCTGGCGCGCAACGTGATGAACGAGATCAAGCGCCTGGACGGTGTCGGCAAGGCGCAGCTGTACGGCGCCGAACGGGCAATGCGGATCTGGATCGACCCGCAGAAACTGCTGAGCTTCAACCTGACCCCGGCCGACGTCAACGCCGCCATCGTGGCACAGAACGCTCAGGTGTCGGCGGGCAGCATCGGTGACCTGCCGACCCGTACCACCCAGGAAATCACCGCGACGGTGTTGGTGAAAGGGCAACTGTCGACGCCCGAAGAATTCGCAGACATCGTCCTCAAGGCCAACTCCGACGGCTCCACCGTGCGCATCGCCGATGTGGCCCGAGTCGAGGTCGGCAGCCAGGAGTATCAATTTTCCACACGCTTGAACGGCAAGCCCTCCACCGCCGTCGGGGTACAGCTGTCACCGGGCGCCAATGCCTTGAACACGGCCACCCTGATACGGGAAAAAATGGACGAACTGGCGCGCTACTTCCCGGCCGGCGTGGAATACAAGATCCCCTACGACACCTCGCCCTTCGTCAAGGTCTCCATCACGAAAGTGGTCTACACCCTCGGCGAAGCCATGCTGCTGGTGTTTGCCGTGATGTTCCTGTTCCTGCAGAACATCCGCTACACCTTGATCCCGACGCTGGTGGTGCCGGTGGCGCTGATGGGAACGTTCGCCATCATGCTTGCCCTGGGTTTCTCCATCAATGTGCTGACCATGTTCGGCATGGTGCTCGCCATCGGCATCCTGGTGGACGACGCCATCGTCGTGGTGGAGAACGTCGAGCGGATCATGACCAGCGAAGGCTTGTCGCCCAAGGAAGCAACACGCAAGGCGATGCGGCAGATCACCGGTGCCATCGTCGGCATTACCCTGGTGCTGGTGGCAGTGTTCATCCCGATGGCGTTCATGCAGGGTTCGGTGGGGGTCATCTACCGACAGTTCTCGCTGTCCATGGCGACGTCGATCCTGTTCTCGGCGTTCCTCGCCTTGTCTCTGACACCGGCTCTGTGCAGCACTTTGCTGAAGCCGATCCGCCAGGGCGAGCACCACGCCAAGGGCGGGTTCTTCGGCTGGTTCAATCGGCGTTTCGATCAGCTGGGCGACCGCTACCAGGGCTGGGTCGGCTATGCCTTGAGGCGCAGCGGACGTTTCCTGCTGATCTATGGCGTGCTGCTGGTGGGCATGGGCCTGCTTTTCAGCCGTCTGCCCTCTTCGTTCCTGCCCGTGGAAGACCAGGGCTACACCATCACCGACATCCAGCTGCCGCCTGGCGCGAGCAAGCATCGCACGGTCCAGGTGGTCGAGCAGATCGAAGCCCATAACGCCGGCGAACCCGGGGTGGGCGACAGCACGGTGATCCTGGGTTTCAGCTTCTCCGGCAGCGGACAGAACGCTGCGCTGGCCTTCACCACCCTCAAGGACTGGTCAGAACGTGGTAGCGACGACTCAGCCAGCGCCATTGCCGACCGCGCCAACCTGGCCCTAGGCCAGATCAAGGACGCCATGGCCTTTGCCGTGCTACCTCCACCAGTGGATGGCCTCGGCACGTCCAGCGGGTTCGAATTCCGCTTGCAGGACCGTGGTGGCCTCGGCCACGCCACATTGATGCTGGCACGCGACGAACTGCTCGCCGCCGCCGAAAAAAGCCCAGTGCTGATGAACGTCCGTGAAAGTGCCTTGGCCGAAGCGCCGCAAGTGCAATTGGAAATCGACCGCAAGCAGGCCAATGCCCTGGGCGTTTCATTCGCCGATGTCGGCAGTGTGCTCGCCACGGCGGTGGGCTCTAGCTACATCAACGATTTCCCCAACCAGGGACGGATGCAGCGGGTGGTGGTCCAGGCCGAAGGCGATCAACGCAGCCAGGTGGCCGACCTGCTGAAGATCCATGTGCGCAACGACGCTGGAAAGATGGTGCCGCTGTCAGCCTTCGTCCAGGCCCGATGGACCCAGGGCCCGACACAACTGACCCGCTATAACGGCTACCCGGCCATCAGCATCTCCGGCGAACCGGCCCCCGGCCACAGCACAGGCGAAGCCATGGCGGAGATCGAACGCCTGGTCGCCCAGGGCCCCGCCGGCCTGGGCCAGGAATGGACCGGGCTGTCGTTGCAGGAGCGCCTGTCCGGCAGCCAGGCGCCAATTCTGCTGGGCCTGTCGCTGCTGGTGGTGTTTCTGTGCCTGGCGGCCCTGTACGAGAGCTGGTCGATCCCCACTTCGGTGCTGCTGGTGGTGCCATTGGGCGTACTCGGCGCGGTGCTGGCGGTGTCGTTGCGCGGCATGCCCAACGACGTCTTCTTCAAGGTCGGGCTGGTCACCATCATCGGCCTTTCGGCCAAGAACGCCATCCTGATCATCGAGTTCGCCAAGAGCCTGTACGACGAAGGTCATGACCTGGTCGACGCCACGCTTCAGGCCGCGCGCCTGCGCCTGCGGCCAATCATCATGACCTCTCTGGCGTTCATCCTTGGCGTGGTGCCATTGGCCATCGCCAGCGGCGCCAGCTCGGCGAGCCAGCAGGCCATCGGGACGGGGGTGATCGGGGGGATGATCACGGCGACATTGGCGGTCATATTTGTTCCGGTGTTTTTCGTCGGAGTGATGAGGCTTGTGGGCAGGACCAGCCAGCGAGACGCACACTGACACACCGCAATCATCGAATCGCCGCCCGAAACAGGCTCGCACCCATAGAATGCCTACGGTGAAACGCAGACATTGAAATCACCCAAATCATTGTGGGCGCGAGCCTGCTCGCGATGAAACCTTCAAGTCAGGCGCCGTCCCCTCAGGCTAGACGCTGCCGTAACACGCCCTTCGCGCACAAGACGATCCGCTGGCAGGCATCTGTCAGCTTCAGTCGATCGATCACCAACCCGATCCGAATATGCCCCGCCGCGCTGGGCCCGAACGCCTCGCCGGCCAACACCGACACCCCATAGCCGTCCAGCAGGCGCTCGGCAAAAGCCTGGGCGTCGAGCCCCGTCTGGCGCACGTCGGCCATCACGAACATGCCGCCGTCAGGCCGCACCGGCCTGAGGCCTGGACAGTCATCGAGCATGGCGCACACCAGATCCCTGCGCCGACGATACTCTTCGCGCATCTGCGTCACTTCAGGCAGATCCGCCTCCAGCGCGACCTGTGCGGCGCGCTGCACGAAATCCGGCAGACCGAACAGCATGCACAACGACAGATTCGCCAAGTGTTCTGCGAGAAGTTCGGGCCCGATAACCCAACCGATGCGCCAGCCGGTCATGGCGTGGGACTTGGACAGGCTGTTGATGGTCGCGGTGCGTTCGGCCATGCCCGGCAGGCTGGCCGGGCTGATGTGCGTGCCTTCGTACAACAGGTCGCTGTAGACCTCATCGCTGATCAGCCACAGATCATGTGCGATGCACAGCTGCGCCAGTTCTTGCCAAGTATGCAGCGGCAAGCTGGCGCCGGAGGGGTTGTTGGGGCTGTTGAGCAACAGCGCACGGGTTCGCGACGTGACCCGCCGGGCCACATCGGCCGGATCGACCCGAAAGCCGTTTTCCGGGCGCACCGGCACGGGCACGACCTTAGCCCCACAAGCGCCGAACACGGCTTCGTAGGTGACGTACATCGGCTCGGCGACGATGACTTCGTCGCCGGGATCGAGCAAGCATTGCGCGACCGCATACACGCCGCACTGCGCCCCTGGCAGCACCGTCACGTGGCCGGCCTCCACGGCCTGACCGCAGCGCTGGCGATGGCGCCGGGCAATGCTCTGGCGCAGCCCATGCAACCCGCGAATGTCGGAATAATGCGTGTCGCCGGCCCGCAGGCTATCCACGGCGGCGTCGACAATAGTGCGCGGCGTGTCGAAATCCGGGTCGCCCACCGACAACAGCAACACGTCCCTGCCCTGTTCACGCATGGCCAGCGCTCGATCGTGAATTTCCCAGGCGGCCGCACCGTCGCCGGTAATGCGTTGGGTCAAGGCTGAATAGCGCATGCACGTCTCCTGATTGCGCGGCGTCCAACCTCAACCCTATCTCAAATCACAAACCGCGCCACCATCGCATTCAACGCCACCGCCAGGCGCGACAGTTCATGGGTGGCGTCGCTGGTCTGCTGCGCGCCCGATGCCGATTGGGTGGCCAGGTCGCGGATGTTCACCAGGTTGCGATCCACTTCACGGGACACCTGGGCCTGTTCTTCCGAAGCGCTGGCGATCACCAGGTTGCGCTCGTTGATCTGGTGGATCGACTGGGTGATCTGCTCCAGGGCGACGCCGGCGGCACGGGCCATTTCCAGGGTGCTTTGGGTACGTTGATTGCTCTGTTGCATCGAGTGCACGGCCTCGCCGGTACCGTTCTGGATGCCGGCCACCATTTTTTCGATTTCCTGAGTCGATTGCGCGGTGCGATGGGCCAGGGCCCGGACTTCATCGGCCACCACCGCGAAACCGCGTCCGGCTTCCCCGGCGCGGGCGGCTTCGATGGCGGCGTTGAGGGCCAGCAGGTTGGTCTGCTCGGCAATGGCGCGAATCACGTCCAGCACCTTGCCGATGTCACGGCCCTGGATCGCCAGGCCTTCGATCATCGAGGCGGTGGCTTGTACATCCTGGGTCATGGTCTGGATCGCCTCGACCGTTTCCACCACCCGGCTGCGCCCTTCCTGGGCGGCCTGGGTCGACTGGTTCGAGGCCTCGGACGTGGACACGGCGTTGCGGGCGACCTCCTCCACGGCGGCGGTCATTTCGTTGACCGCCGTGGCGGCTTGTTCGATTTCGTTGTGTTGGCGTTGCAGGCCACGGGAAGACTCCTGGGTCACCGCGCTCAGCTCTTCGGCCGCCGTCCCCAGTTGGGTGGCTGAGCCGGCGATCTGCTCGATGGTCTTGCGCAAGCTGCCCTGCATGTCCGCCAGGGCCTTGAGCAAACGGGCGGGTTCATCCTTGCCATCGTCCGTGATGACCTGCACCAGATTCCCGCCGGCAATGGTCCGGGCGGCTTCCAGCGCACGATTGATCGGCGCGACGATGCTGCGGGTCAACAGCAACGCCAGCACCACAGTCGCCAGCGCAGCCACGATCGAGACGATGATGATGCCCATCAGCGCACTGTCATAGTGCTCGCCGGCCCTGGCCGAAGCCTCGCTGGCGCCCGCCACGTTGATCGCGATGAGTTTATTGAGTTGTTCGCCCATCAGATCGGTACCTTCCTTGATCCGCGTGTTGATGTGGGCGCGCAGCTCATCCATTTTGTTTTGCCGCGAGAGGTCGAGCATCTCTTTCTGCGCTTGCAGGTACTTTTCCAGCGTCGCGGAAAAGGTCTTGTACAGCTCGGTTTCCTCCGGCGTGGCCGGCAACGCAGCGTAGCTGTTGTTGGCCTTGTGCAGTTTTTCCACCAGCACGCCAATGCGGGTCTCGGCTTCCGCCAGGCTGGCCGGGTCCCGGTTCACCAGGATGCGAAACGAGAGGATGCGCATGCGCAAGGCGCTTTCCAGTACAGTGGCGAGGTGGGCAACACTGGGGACTTGGGTGTGCTCCATGTCCAGCGATGCCTGGCGGATCACGGACATGCGACTGGCGGCGAATACGCCGAGGAACACCACCAGCAATGCAATGAAAGCAAAGCCGAGAAAAGCACGGGGCGCGATATTCAGGCGACGTAAGGACATGGGAAGACCTCGAGGTTGGGTCGAGCGTCCATGCCGGAAAACGCATTGGTTAGCGTGTTTTGTAAATGCGCTTGATTCGTTATCGGCCGGGTTTGAGTCTCTTTACAGGGGAAACGCAAAAAAAATTCCGTAGAACATCCCTGGCCTGTGGCAGCAAGGTGATTATTGCGCGGCTACTCGCCAGAGCCGTGCAATATCCCGGGCACGCTCGCCCAGCAGACGCGGCGCGTCGGCGCAGGCCTCTTGCAACGTCATCGGCCCGCTGACCAGCGCAAAGGCCGCATCGATGCCATGTTCGTACAACGCCGGGTAGCCCTCCCCCAGCGTACCGGCAATGACCACCACCGGTACGCCGTGCCGGCGGGCGATACGCGCCACGCCAAACGGGGTCTTGCCACGTAGGGTCTGGGCGTCGAAACGGCCTTCGCCGGTGATCACCAGGTCGGCGCCTTCGATGGCTTCGGCCAGTCCGGTCAATTGGGCAACGACGTCCACGCCCGTGCGAAATTGTGCCCCCAGGAAGGCCTTGGCCGCGAAGCCCAGGCCACCGGCGGCGCCGCTGCCCGGTTCATCGCGCACATCTTTTTTCAACGCCTGGGCACAGTGCCCGGCGAAGTGCGCCAGCGCTCGGTCCAGTGCATGCACTTGCTCGGGGGAGGCACCCTTCTGCGGTCCGAAAATCGCTGAAGCGCCGTGGGGTCCGCACAGTGGATTATCAACATCGGCGGCGATTTCGAAACTGACCCGGGCCAGGCGCGGGTCCAGGCCGCCAAGGTCGATGCGCGAAAGGTTCGCCAAAGCCAGGCCTCCGGGGGCCACGGGTTGGTCTTGTTCGTCCAGCAACGCCACGCCCAGGGCTTGCATCGCACCGGCACCGCCATCATTGGTGGCACTGCCGCCGATCGCCAGGATGACCCGTACGGCCCCTTCATCCAGCGCCGCGCGGATCAGCTCGCCGGTGCCGTAGGTGCTGCTGGAACAGGCATCGCGCTGCCCCGGCGGAACGAGCTGTAAACCACTGGCCTCGGCCATCTCGATGATCGCGGTGCGGCTGTCGGCCAACCAGCCCCAACGAGCCTCGACGGCAGCGCCCATGGGGCCACGGACCGGGCTACGACGCCACTCGCCGTTGCAGGCGGCCAGTACCGACTCCACCGTCCCCTCGCCGCCATCGGCCATCGGGCACTTGACCAATTGGGCATCCGGCCAGACCTGGGCCAGCCCGAGCGCAATGGCGTCGGCCACGCCCTGGGCGCTGAGGCTGTCCTTGAACGAGTCGGGGGCGATGATTATTTTCATGTTGTTCTCCGGTTCCGATGCCCAGCATGCTGCCAGCTGACCGCAGACGTGACGCCGGTCCGCCGCACAAAAGACACCGGGCATTATTGTTCAAAACCACAAAGGCCGGTTTGCCGGAGGGGTTATTGTGGCTGGGGCCCTTCGCGAGCAGGCTCGCTCCCACAGGGTTATCCCTCTGCTTGAGGCAATAGCTGCACGCCAAGGTACAACGCCAGCATCCCATCCAGCCGCAGCGGGTCCACGCCGCTGAGTTCGGCGATGCGCTCCATGCGATAGCGCAGGCTGTTGCGGTGGATGCCCAGCGCGTCGGCGCAGGTCTGGCTCTGGCCGTCGTGTTCGCACCAGCAGCGCAAGGTGGCGAGCAGTTGGCCGTTGCCGTCCTTGGCCATCACCTTGCGCAGCGGGGTGAGCAGTTCGTCCAGGGCATCGTCGCTGCGATGCCGCCAGAGCATGACGGGCAGGCGATAGCGGTTGAGAACAAGCAGGCGATTGTGTGGCAACACATCCCGCCCGTAGGCCAGCAAATCCCCGACCCGCCGATAGCAGCGACGCAGGCCCGACAGCCCTTCGGCCTGGCCACCCACCGCCACCCGGAGGATGTTCCAGCCCAATCCGTCCAGCTTGCCCAGCAGCCGCTCGTTGTCCACTGACGCGCTGACCGGCCGGCACCAGAGCAACGACGATTTGGACGAGGTGAGACACCAACTGTCGGGATAGCGGGACATCAGCCAGGCACTCAGCGCCTCGACGGTCTGCCCGGGCCCATGCTCCAGACCCAACTCGAACAGATAAGGCACCCGCGACAATTGCGGCTTGAGCCCCATCTGCTGTGCCTCGTCCAACAAGCGCGGCGAATCCCCGCTGTCCCCCAGGAGCAATGCCAACAGGTCATCGCAACGCTGGCGGCGCCATTGCTGTTCGGCCTGCTGGTTGCGCTGGCCCAGCAGCATTTCGGCCGTCATGCGTACCAATTCGGCGTAGGTGCGCAACTGCTCCGGCTCACCGGTGATGCCCAGCACGCCGATCAGCCGCTGGTCGAGCATCAGCGGCAGGTTGATTCCCGGCTGTACGCCCTTGAGATGCACCGCCGTGTAGGCATCGATTTCCACCACCCGTCCATTGGCCAATACCAGTTGCGCGCCCTCGTGACGGGTATTGATCCGCTCGCGCTCGCCACTGCCGAGGATCAGGCCCTGGTTGTCCATGACATTGACGTTGTAGGGCAGGATCGCCATCGCCCGGTCGACGATGTCCTGCGCCAGGTCGTGATCGAGTTCGAACATGCACGGGGTTCCTTGCAAGGTGATTGGTCAGGCGCACAGGGTCCGCACTCAAACCCTGTGCTCAAGCACAAAGACACGGGGCCTTGGGCTGGCCGAGACTCAAGGGGCGGTCAACGTTACCCCTTGGCTCGCAAAAATCATAATAAAGAGAGACTCGCCATGTCCCAGAGCGCAGCAGCCGTCCTGGCTACTCCAGACGAAAAGAACATCGTCTACAAACGCATTACTCTGCGTTTGATTCCCTTCATCTTCATCTGCTACTTGTTCAATTACCTCGACCGGGTCAACGTCGGCTTCGCCAAGCTGCAGATGCTCGACGCGCTGAAGTTCAGCGAAAGCGTATATGGCCTCGGCGCCGGGATTTTTTTCATCGGCTATGTGCTGTGCGGCGTGCCAAGCAACCTGGCCCTGACCCGGTTCGGCCCGCGGCGCTGGATAGCGCTGATGATGATTACCTGGGGCACGCTGTCCACCTGCCTGTTGTTCGTCACGACGCCCACCCAGTTCTATACCTTGCGACTGTTCACCGGCGCGGCTGAAGCCGGCTTCTTCCCGGGCGTGGTGCTGTACCTCTCGCAATGGTTCCCGACGTTCCGGCGTGGCCGCATCATGGCGTTGTTCATGTCGGCCATCCCGGTGTCCGGCCTGCTGGGCAGCCCGTTCTCCGGCTGGATCCTCAACCACTTCGCTGCCGGCCAGGGTGGCCTCGCGGGCTGGCAATGGATGTTCCTGCTGCAGGGCATCCCCACGGTCGTCCTCGGCGCACTGGCGTTCTTCCTGCTCAGCGACACCTTCGCCAACGCCAAATGGCTGACCGTCGAGGAGCGCGCCGTGCTCGCCGCCGACCACGCCGAAGACCTGGCGAACAAACCGAAAACCACCAGCGACTCCTTGCTGGCCGTGTTCAGGAACCCGGCGATCTGGGCGTTCGGCCTGATCTACTTCTGCATCCAGAGCGGGGTCTATGCGATCAACTTCTGGCTGCCGTCGATCATCAAGAACCTGGGCTTCAGCGATAACCTGGTGATCGGCTGGCTGAGTGCGATTCCTTATCTACTGGCGGCGCTTTTCATGTTGCTGGTGGGTCGCTCGGCAGACCTGCGCAAGGAGCGCCGCTGGCACTTGGTAGTGCCGATGCTGATGGGCGCGGTCGGGCTGCTGATCGCGGTCAATTTCGCCGGCACCCCGGCCATTGCCATTATCGGCCTGTCCATCGCCACCATGGGCGCCCTCACCGGCCTGCCGATGTTCTGGCCGGTGCCCACCGCCCTGCTCAGCGCGGGCGCGGCGGCCGGCGGACTGGCGTTGATCAACTCCATGGGACAGATGGCGGGCTTCCTCAGCCCGTATCTGGTGGGCTGGGTGAAGGATGCCACCGGCTCGACCGATGCGGCGTTGTATGTGCTGGCCGGGGTGATTGTCGGCGGTAGCATGCTGGCGTTGCGTATGACGGTGCATTCCCACAGGAACGGCGGTATCTGATAAATCCGTTTGATCCACGCGGTGGTTCTGGGGTTTGATTGGGCCTTTCCCATCGATGAAAAGGATCTTGTCATGAGCTACCGCACGCTTGGCCATTCCGGGTTGCAAGTCTCGACCCTGACCTTGGGCACCATGATGTTCGGCGAACAGACCAGCACGGAGGATTCGCTGCGGATCATCGACAAGGCCTGGGACCAGGGCGTCAATTTCATTGACACCGCGGACGTCTACACCAATGGTCGCTCCGAAGAGATCGTTGGCGAGGCGATTGCCAGTCGCCGCCAGGAATGGGTACTCGCCACCAAGGTCGGTTTCGGCCCGGCGGACGGCGTGCCCAACCGCAGCGGCCTGAGCCGCAAGCACATCTTCAATGGCATCGACGCCAGCCTGACCCGCCTGGGCACCGATTACCTGGACATCTACTACCTGCATCGCGAGGATCACAACACGCCGCTGCACGTCACCGTGTCGGCCATTGGCGACCTGATTCGCCAGGGCAAGATCCGCTACTGGGGCCTGTCGAACTACCGTGGCTGGCGCATCGCCGAAGTCATCCGGATCGCCGACAGCCTGGGTATCGACCGGCCGGTGATCAGCCAGCCTTTGTACAACATCGTCAACCGCCAGGCGGAAACCGAGCAGATCACCGCCGCGCAGAACTACGGGCTGGGCGTGGTGCCCTTCAGCCCCCTCGCCCGCGGTGTCCTCAGCGGCAAATACGCACCGGACGTCGCGCCAGACGCCAACAGCCGCGCCGGTCGCCAGGACAAGCGCATCCTGGAAACCGAATGGCGGGTTGAATCCCTGCGCATTGCCCAGCAGATCCAGCAATACACCCAGGAGCGCGGCGTGGGCATCGTCGAGTTCGCCATCGCCTGGGTACTGAACAACCGCGCCGTCACTTCGGCCATTGTCGGGCCGCGCACCGAGGAACAGTGGGATGCGTACACCAAGGCACAGGCGGTAACGATCACGGCGGAAGATGAAGCCTTCATCGATTCACTGGTAACACCGGGGCATGCTTCGACACCCGGATTCAATGATGTGGGGCATTTCGTGTCAGGACGTGTGCCGCGTACGTCATAGCCAATATGAACTGAACCCCTGTGGCGAAGGGATTTATCCCCTCGCTACAACGTGCTAGTTGCTCGGCCCCCAGAGAATCCAAGTGTCCAAAGGCATCGCTCTATCGGTCACAGCCTCCGCGCTGTTCGCCGTCATGTACTACTACACCTCGCTACTCGCGCCATTGACTGGCGTGGAAATCTTCGGTTGGCGCATGCTGCTGACGATGCCATGCATGACGGTGTTCATGCTGGTGGCAAAAGAGTGGGGACTCGTCACCCGACTTGTCCGGCGACTGATCGCCACGCCGCGCCTGTTGCTCGGCGCAATGGTTTCCTCGTTGCTGATGGGGTTGCAGTTGTGGCTGTTCATGTGGGCGCCGCTCAACGGCTATAGCCTGGATGTGTCGCTGGGGTATTTCCTGTTGCCGCTGGCGATGGTCCTGACCGGCCGCGTCGTCTATGGCGAACGACTTTCTCGTTTCCAGAAAATCGCCGTCTCCTTCGCCACCCTTGGCGTGCTCAATGAGTTGTACCGCATGGGTGGCTTGTCCTGGGCGACGTTGCTGGTCGTGGTGGGTTATCCGATTTACTTCATCCTGCGCAAACGTCTTGGAACCGACAACCTGGGCGGACTCTGGATGGACATGACCCTGGTCCTGCCGGTGGCCCTGTGGTTCGTGCTCAGCGGCGGCCAGGGCCTTGCCGTTTTCGACCAGCAGCCGTGGTTGTCCCTGCTGATCCCGTTGCTCGGCGTAATCAGCACGTCGGCCCTGGTGACCTACATCATCGCCAGCCGGTTGTTGTCGTTCAGCCTGTTCGGGTTGTTGAGTTATGTCGAACCGGTGTTGCTGCTGGGGGTTGCTTTGCTATTGGGCGAAAGCATCCAGGCCGGCGAATGGTTGACCTACATCCCCATCTGGATGGCGGTAGCAGTGCTGGTGCTCGAAGGGTTCCGGCACCTGATGCGTCAACGGCGCCAATCCTGAAGCCATCCGTCCCGCAGGGGCTTGCATTGGCAGTAAAAAGCCCGCCCGACATCACTGCCGGGCGGGCTTTTTCAGGGTGCAAGCGTTATTCGGTAGCCAGCACTCCCCGACGCACCTGATCCCGCTCGATGGACTCGAACAAGGCCTTGAAATTGCCTTCGCCAAAGCCGTCATCGCCCTTGCGCTGGATAAATTCGAAGAACACCGGCCCCATCAGGGTTTCCGAGAAAATCTGCAGCAGCAGGCGCTTGTCGTCAGGGTTGGATGAGCCGTCCAGCAGAATGCCCCGCGATTGCAGCTCAGCGACCGGTTCGCCATGGTTCGGCAGGCGGCCTTCGAGCATTTCGTAGTAAGTGTCCGGCGGTGCGGTCATGAAACGCATGCCGATCTTCTTCAGTGCATCCCAGGTCTTGACCAGATCATCGGTCAGGAAGGCCACGTGCTGGATGCCCTCTCCGTTGAACTGCATCAGGAACTCTTCGATCTGCCCGGCACCCTTGGACGACTCTTCGTTCAACGGGATGCGGATCATACCGTCCGGGGCGGTCATCGCCTTGGACGTCAGGCCGGTGTATTCGCCCTTGATGTCGAAGTAGCGAATCTCGCGGAAGTTGAACAACTTCTCATAGAAGTTGGCCCAATAGGCCATGCGGCCGCGATATACGTTGTGGGTCAGGTGATCGATGATTTTCAGGCCCGCCCCCACCGGATGACGGTCGACCCCCTCGATGAACACAAAATCGATGTCGTAGATCGAGCTGCCTTCGCCAAACCGGTCGATCAGGTACAGCGGCGCACCGCCGATGCCCTTGATCGCCGGCAGGTTCAGCTCCATCGGACCGGTTTCGATGTGGATCGGCTGGGCGCCGAGCTCCAGGGCACGCTTGTAGGCCAGTTGCGAATCCTTGACGCGAAACGCCATGCCGCACACAGACGGGCCATGCTCGGCCGCGAAGTAGGACGCCACGCTGTGGGGTTCGTTGTTGAGGATCAGGTTGATCGCGCCCTGGCGATACAGGTGAACGTCCTTGGAACGGTGCGTGGCCACCTTGGTGAAGCCCATGATCTCGAAGATCGGCTCCAGGGTGTTGGGTGTCGGGGATGCGAACTCGATGAACTCGAAGCCCATCAGGCCCATCGGGTTTTCATATAGATCTGCCATGTCGGCGCCTCATCATGCTTATCAATTAACGGAACGTTAGTTGCTGGCGATGCTGAGGGCACAGGGTGGCGCGCAGGAGATACCGCGAACGCTGCGGGCGAGGAAATCGCCATAGATCAGTTGTAACCCGAGTATCTTCATTGTCGACCCAAGGCTCTTGCGGGCGAGGCTTCTGCTGCCAGAAGACGTTATTCTTATATGCGTAAACCGATTCTACACAGCGTAACCTGTTTTGTCCGCCTCCTGTATCAAATCGTCTTTTGCATCGATCGTGCAAGGGGCTTGTTGCACAGGAAAATGCCCGTCAGGATCAGCCCTCCCCCCAGCCCCATCAGCGTCGTGAGCCGTTCGTCCAGCAGCAGAGCCCCCGACAGCACCGCGGTCAGCGGATTGAGCGCAATGAATACTCCGCAACGGGTGGCGCCAATCCGACGAATCCCGTCGTACCAGGCTATGTAAGCCAGGGCCGAGCCCAATACACCGAGGTACAGCAGACTGAGCCATTGGCGGGTATCCAGTCCGCGCAGAGGTTCGAATTGGACCTCGCCTGCGATCATGCAAACCAACCACAACATCGCAGTGCCCAATAGAATCGACCAGGTAACGGTCTGTAACGGGCCGAGGCTGTCGTTCAGGCCCTTGGAAAACAGGGAATAAATCCCCCATCCCAGCACGCAGCCGAAAATCAACAGGTCGCCTCTCCACCCTTGCGCGGTGCTCTGAAGCAAGGATGGATCACGGCTTACGATCACCAGCGCGGCCCCGCCGATGCACAGCGCGATGCCCAGAACTTTCCACCGCCCCAGCCGCTCCTTGAACAAGCCCCAGGACGCCAGGCCGATGACTGCAGGGTTCAAGGCCACGATCAGCGAAGCACGCGACGCCTGGATGTATTGCAAGCCATAGAAAAAACACAGGTTATAGAAAAGGATGCCGAAGAACCCCAGAACGGCCAGTTGCAGCGCCTGTCTCAGGGAGGGCCTGACCAGGGGAATTCTGGCCAGGCCCAGAAACAGCAGCAACGCGATACTGGCCAACGAAAAGCGCAGGCTGGCGGCCAGCAAGGGTTCCAGAGCGCCGGACAGAATCCTGCCGGCCACAAACGTACCGCCCCAGACCATGGTGACCATGGACAGTTTCAGGTACACCGACACATCCGACGAGGTCGGGACAACATGTTCAAGGGTCTTCATGGTTCACCACATCCGTTCAATCGATACCGATATGGCGTATTCTCAGACTCATGTCTGATCATCGTAAAATGAGTAAATACTCATGACCCTCACCCAGCTCGAAATTTTCTCCCTGGTGGCCGAACTGCGAGGGTTCACCGCAGCGGCGATGCGACTGGGCATCAGCCAGTCAGCGGTATCCCATGCCATCAAATCGTTGGAGCAAGAGCTGGGTGTCGAACTGCTCAGGCGGCATCAATCGGCAGTGGAACTCAGTGACATCGGCCAACAACTGCTGTTACGGGCGCGGGCCATGCTCGGGCTGGCCAACACGTTGCGCCAGGAAGCCGCCGATGCCCAAGGCATGCGCCGAGGCACCTTGCGCATCGGCTCGTTTGGCCCGACTTCGTCAATGAAGTTGCTGCCGCCCCTCCTGCAGCGCTATCGCGCCCTGCATCCGGGGATCGAAGTACATATCGACGAAGGGCCGGACCGCCAGGTCATCCAATGGCTGGACGAGCGACGGATCGACGTCGGTTTCGTGGTATTGCCCGAAGAGCGTTTCGATACGGTCGCGCTGATGGAGGACCAAATGGTGGCCCTCCTTCCGGCCGCTCACCCTCTCGCCGCCCACCCAGGCCTGGCCCTCAAGGATCTGTGTCACGACCCTTTCGTACTCACCGAGGCCGGGTCATCGGAGCTGGTCACCCGCTTGTTCAACGCCGCGCAACTTACGCCCAACGTACGTTACCGCTGTTCGCAACTGCTCAGTACGCTGCATGTCGTCGGCCGGGGCGATGCTGTGTCCGTGGTCTCCGAAGGATCGCTGCCAGCGGGCGAGTATCCAGGTTTTGTGGTGCGGCCCCTGATGCCCCGGGTCCGGCGTCGGATCGGCCTGGCAGTGCTGGATAGCCGCCAGATTTCGCCCGCTACCCGGGCGTTCATCGACCTGGCTCGCCCGGCTTGAGTGCCTCTGCCGAGCGCAGGTGATAACGCAACGCAATTAAGAGACAGTCGGCCGGCAACTTCACAGCAAACTATCTATTGCCTGGTAGTTGCTCGCGCATTTGGCCCGGCGTGCCGGCCACGATTGAACTTGAGGAAAACGTTTGCCATTGTTACATGACGAAAAAGTTGCGATTTACACTGTCCGGTTTAACTACTACAATTTTTCTACCTGTGCTGATTGGCAAGGGGGAATCATTTATCACCGGGTCGCGTCAAGGCGCTTGGCTTATAGCTTTGTTTGCGGTTGGTATCAGCCACCTATTTGATTGGAGTAACGATAATTGTCCAGACTCGCTGAATTTCGTAAAGCCGAAAAGGACCTTCAAGCCCAGCTCAAACAGCTGGAAATGCTGAAGAACGACGCCGGGCTCAAGAAAGAAATCGAATTCGAAGAAAAGCTCCAGGGACTGATGAAAACCTATGGCAAGAGCTTGCGCGACATCATCGCGATTCTTGACCCGGGCCCGTCCAGGGCAGGTGTGGCATCGGCCAGGAAGACGCCCAAGACGCGCCGCGCCCGCGTGGTGAAGGTCTACCAGAACCCGCACACAGGCGAACTGATCGAAACCAAGGGCGGCAACCATCGCGGCCTGAAAGCCTGGAAAGAAAAGTACGGCGCCGAGACCGTTGACTCCTGGGTACGCACCTGACATCCAGCCTTGAATAAAAAAGCCCTGATCATCAGGGCTTTTTTATGGACTTGAACTTTTGGATTAAATCCTGAGTATCGGGCCGCCAGGCTTATAGTTTCAGACTATTTCGTACCGACTGTATTTCACCCTCGCTTTCGACAACCGCCTGCGCCTGCCCGGCATAGGACAATACATAAGCTCGCCCGGCATTTAGTGCGGCAACCAGTGTCTGAGACAACACATGCCGACCATTCTGCGTGATGGTGCAAGTGGTTTCCAGGGCGGTGACGCCACCCAAGCTGGAAGCATGGATCTTATTACAAACACTTTGATAACCGCCCTGGAAAAAGTCTTTCTGGACTGACTTGCGCATTTCCAGCAACACGCCTTGCAAGTTGACTTGATGATCCGGTTCCACGGGCGTTGCGGTCAGTTCCATGACCAATAATGCATTCCCCGCGGCATCGCTTTTGGTCCCACGCTGACGTGTGGTCCCCTGGCCGGCTGTCGTGGCGGAAGCATCGGAAGGCAGCGACTCGATGACCCAACCTTGGGGCCATACGACCTGCGGTTCGGCCGCCTGGACGCCGACACTCGCAACGAAGGCAAACGGCAGGACAAACAGCGAAAGGAGCGGTCGAATCATCAGGTTGCACTCAAGGACGGATTGGCAAGTCTGAAGCCGACCGCAAACCCAGGCAATAGCCACCTGCGGTTTGGCGTGGCCGCGTCCCTTGCGTATCATGCTGCAAGCCATTCAGCGCAGCCCGAGAACCGTCGCGACAAGCTCTGCGACGCCGTCTGCCTCATTTCTTTCCGGAGGGCCCATGAGCCTGCACGAACTCAATACTTTTCCGGGTGTCACCGCCCAACCCGATACCACCACTCACAACTTCGTGTTCAACCACACCATGCTGCGGGTCAAGGACATCACCAAGTCCCTGGATTTCTATACCCGTGTCCTGGGGTTCTCGCTGGTGGAAAAACGCGACTTCCCGGAAGCCGAATTCAGCCTGTATTTCCTGGCCCTGGTGGATAAGCGCCGGATTCCGGAAGACGCCGCGGCCCGCACCGAATGGATGAAATCGATCCCCGGCATCTTGGAGCTCACCCATAACCACGGCACCGAAAACGACCCGTCGTTCGCCTACCATAATGGCAACACCGACCCACGAGGATTCGGTCACATCTGCATCTCGGTACCGGACGTCGTCGCGGCCTGCGAACGCTTCGAAGCACTGGGCTGTGATTTCCAGAAACGCCTGAGCGACGGTCGCATGAAAAGCCTGGCGTTCATCAAGGACCCGGATGGCTACTGGGTGGAAATCATCCAGCCTGCGCCGCTCTGAAGACTGCCAGAGCCCATTGAGAGAGCTCCCCACAGGGTTCGACAGTGGATTGGAATCTCAATAAAAAAACCCCATGAGCCTGGCCCATGGGGTTTTGTTTTTGTGGCCTCCAGCGGCTTACGCCGGTGCAGTGGTGCGGATCAGGTGGTCGAAGGCACTCAGCGAGGCCTTGGCGCCCTCGCCTACGGCGATCACGATCTGTTTGTACGGCACGGTGGTCACGTCACCGGCGGCGAACACACCCGGGATCGAGGTTTCACCCCTGGCATCGACAATAATCTCGCCACGCGGCGACAGCTCGACGGTGCCCTTGAGCCAATCGGTGTTGGGCAACAGGCCGATCTGAACGAAAATACCTTCCAGCGCTACATCACGCACTTCACCGCTTGGACGGTCCTTGTAGCGCAAGCCATTGACCTTCTGACCGTCACCGGTCACTTCGGTGGTCTGGGCGTTGGTAATCACGGTCACGTTCGGCAAGCTGTGCAGCTTGCGCTGCAAGACCGCGTCGGCACGCAGTTGTACATCGAACTCCAGCAAGGTGACATGGGCCACGATACCAGCCAGGTCAATGGCCGCTTCGACACCCGAGTTGCCGCCGCCGATCACCGCTACGCGTTTGCCCTTGAACAGCGGGCCGTCGCAATGCGGGCAGTACGCCACGCCCTTGTTGCGGTACTGCTGCTCACCCGGCACGTTCATTTCGCGCCAGCGGGCACCGGTCGCCAGGATGACGGTCTTGGCCTTGAGGCTGGCACCACTGGCAAAGCGGACTTCGTGCAGCGCGCCGTCCTTGCCCGGCACCAAAGCATCGGCGCGTTGCAGGTTCATGATGTCAACGTCGTACTGCTTGACGTGCTCCTCCAGGGCGACGGCCAATTTGGGGCCTTCGGTTTCCTGTACCGAGATGAAGTTTTCAATGGCCATGGTGTCCAGCACCTGACCGCCGAAGCGCTCTGCCGCAACACCGGTACGGATGCCTTTACGGGCGGCGTAGATCGCCGCCGACGCACCGGCCGGGCCGCCGCCGACCACCAGCACATCGAAGGCATCCTTGGCGCTGATCTTCTCGGCCTGGCGCTCGATGCCGCTGGTGTCGATCTTGGCGAGGATTTCTTCCAGGCCCATGCGGCCCTGGCCGAAGTTCTCACCGTTCAAGTAGATGCTTGGCACCGCCATGATCTGGCGCTCGTCGACCTCGGCCTGGAACAGCGCGCCGTCAATGGCGACATGGCGGATGTTCGGGTTCAGCACCGCCATCAGGTTCAGCGCCTGGACCACGTCCGGGCAGTTCTGGCATGACAGCGAGAAATAAGTCTCGAAGTTGAACTCACCCTTGAGGGAGCGGATCTGTTCAATGACTTCGACACTGGCTTTCGATGGGTGGCCGCCGACTTGCAGCAAGGCCAGCACCAGCGAAGTGAATTCATGGCCCATGGGGATGCCGGCAAAACGCAGGCTGATATCGGCTCCCGGGCGATTCAACGAAAACGAAGGCTTGCGCGAATCGTTACCGTTGTCGAGCAAGGTGATCTGGTTGGAAAGACTGGCAACGTCTTTGAGTAAAGCGAGCATTTCCTGGGATTTCGCACCGTCGTCGAGGGATGCAACGATCTCGATCGGCTGGGTGACCCGTTCCAGATATGACTTCAACTGAGCTTTAAGATTGGCGTCCAACATACGGGCGATTTCCATTTTTGAATTTCAGAAAAAACAACGCCCGAGCGAATCTCGCCCGGGCGTTTTTTGTGGGCGGTGCGGCTTGCTTAAGTGCGGATGACCGCCCTCAAAGGACTCACGGTCTTAGATCTTGCCAACCAGGTCCAGGGACGGAGCCAGGGTGGCCTCGCCTTCTTTCCACTTGGCTGGGCAGACTTCGCCCGGGTGAGCGGCAACGTATTGAGCAGCCTTGACCTTGCGCAGCAGCTCGGAAGCGTCACGGCCTACACCGCCGTCGTTGATTTCAACGATCTTGATCTGGCCTTCAGGGTTGATCACGAAGGTGCCACGGTCAGCCAGGCCGACTTCTTCGATCAGTACGTCGAAGTTGCGGGAAATCACGTGGGTCGGGTCGCCGATCATGGTGTACTGGATCTTGCCGATGGCTGGCGAAGTGTTGTGCCAGGCAGCGTGGGCGAAATGAGTGTCGGTGGACACGCTATAGATCTCGACGCCCAGCTTCTGGAACTCGGCGTAGTTGTCGGCCAGGTCTTCCAGTTCGGTCGGGCAGACGAAGGTGAAGTCGGCTGGGTAGAAGAACACGACAGACCACTTGCCTTTCAGGTCGGCGTCCGAGACTTCAACGAAGTTGCCGTTTTTGTAAGCGGTAGCGGTGAACGGTTTGACTTGGCTGTTGATGATAGGCATCGATGTTTCTCCGTCAGGGTTGAAAAGTTGATGGAGTGAAGCTTACCCATTCATTCCCATGCTGGCTCATTGGCAAAGCTCATGCGAATAATTGGTTTTGGCTATCAGGAATCTCTATAGATAGAAGAATCCAAGCATAGATGCTGCCGATGGCCACGCTTGCCCAATCTCGCGTCAGACTGACGCGGGTCAAGAAAACGTGGCCTTCAGCCGTTGGAGCGTGCCATTGCCTCAGGCGGTGGGGGTACGCATGGTGACGAACTCTTCGGCAGCGGTCGGATGGACGCCGATGGTTTCGTCGAAATCGCGCTTGGTGGCGCCGGCCTTGAGGGCAATGGCCAGTCCCTGGACGATTTCCCCGGCATCCGGGCCAACCATGTGGCAACCCAGCACCTTGTCGGTGCGGGCATCCACCACCAGTTTCATCAGCGTGCGTTCCTGGCAGTCGGTAAGGCTCAGCTTCATCGGCCGGAAGCGGCTTTCGAAAATCTGCACCTCGTACCCCTCTTCCCGTGCCTGTTCTTCGGTCAGACCCACCGTGCCGATGTTGGGCAGGCTGAACACGGCGGTGGGAATCATCCGGTAATCCACCAGGCGGTACTGTTCGGGCTTGTACAGCCGTCGCGCCACTGCCATGCCTTCGGCCAAGGCCACGGGCGTGAGTTGCACACGACCGATCACGTCGCCGATGGCCAGAATGGACGATTCCTGGGTTTCATACTTTTCGTTGACCTGGACAAAGCCTTTCTCGTCCAGCGTGACCGCAGTGTTCTCCAGACCGAGGTTGTCGAGCATCGGTCGCCGGCCGGTGGCATAGAACACGCAATCGGTGAACAGGATGCGACCGTCCTTGAGGGTCACCTGCAGGCTGCCGTCAGCCTGTTTGTCGATACGCTGAATATCGGCATTGAACTGCAGCTCCAGCCCGCGCCGTGTCAGTTCCTCGGCCAAGTGTTTGCGGACCGCGCCGTCGAAGCCCCGCAGGAACAGCTCGCCGCGGTACAACAACGATGTCTGCGCGCCCATTCCATGGAAAATCCCCGCAAACTCCACGGCAATGTAGCCGCCGCCCACCACCAGCACGCGCTTGGGCAGTTCCTTGAGGAAAAAAGCCTCGTTGGAACTGATGGCATGCTCGCGCCCCGGTATATCCGGAATCACCGGCCAGCCCCCGGTGGCAATCAGAATATGTTCGGCGGTGTGACGCTGGCCGTTGATCTCGACTTCATGAGGACCGGTGACCTTCGCGTGGCCTTCATGCAGGGTCACCCCGCTGTTGACCAGCAAGTTGCGATAGATCCCGTTAAGACGATTGATCTCCCGGTTCTTGTTGGCGATCAGCGTAGCCCAGTCGAAACTCGCCTCGCCCGCCGACCAGCCATAGGCCGATGCCTGTTCGAAATCCTCGGCGTAATGAGCGCCATAGACCAGCAACTTCTTGGGCACGCAACCCACGTTAACGCACGTACCGCCCAGGTAGCGGCTTTCCGCCACAGCCACCCTGGCGCCAAAACCGGAAGCGAACCGCGCAGCCCGCACACCGCCAGAGCCGGCGCCAATCACATACAAGTCAAAATCGTAGGCCATCACTCTCTCCTTTGGCAGGCCATCAGCATACCCGCTGTTCTGCTGCGAGGCAGCGTTGCGATGGTTATGGTGGCAGAAAATGAAAAAGAAACACCGGGGGCAACATGGCTCTGGATTTCTGGCACAAATGAAAACGCCCCGAACCAGTCGGGGCGTTTTTCAAGGTACGGCGCGGGCTATCAGTAAGCCTTGCCAGTCTTGTAGAAGTTCTCGAAGCAGAAGTTGGTCGCGTCGATGTAGCCTTCGGCGCCACCGCAGTCGAAACGCTTGCCCTTGAACTTGTAGGCCATGACGCAGCCGTTCTGGGCCTGTTTCATCAGCGCGTCGGTGATCTGGATCTCACCGCCCTTGCCTGGCTCGGTCTGTTCGATCAGGTCGAAGATGTCCGGGGTCAGGATGTAGCGACCGATGATGGCCAGGTTCGACGGAGCATCTTCAGGCTTTGGCTTTTCAACCATGCTGTGGACGCGGTAGATGTCGTCGCGGATCATCTCGCCGGCGATCACACCGTACTTGTTGGTTTCCTGCGGATCGACTTCCTGGATCGCCACGATGGAGCAGCGGAACTGCTTGTACAGCTTGACCATCTGGGTCAGAACGCCGTCGCCTTCCAGGTTGACGCACAGGTCGTCCGCCAGGACCACGGCGAAAGGTTCGTCACCGATCAGTGGACGGCCGGTCAGAATGGCGTGGCCCAGGCCCTTCATTTCGGTCTGGCGGGTGTAGGAGAACGAACACTCGTCCAGCAGTTTGCGAATGCCGACCAGGTATTTTTCCTTATCGGTACCCTTGATCTGGTTTTCCAGCTCGTAGCTGATGTCGAAATGGTCTTCCAGCGCACGCTTGCCACGACCTGTGACGATGGAGATTTCATTCAGGCCCGCATCGAGGGCTTCTTCGACACCGTACTGGATCAGTGGCTTGTTCACCACCGGCAGCATTTCTTTGGGCATGGCTTTAGTCGCTGGCAGGAAGCGAGTACCGTAACCGGCTGCTGGGAACAAGCATTTCTTGATCATATGAATCCTTGTAAAGGCGGTGTGTACGACGAATTTCGGCGCAGTCTAATCAGGCTGCGGACACCTTACAATGCCCGCACTGGCTAACCGATGCCATCATAGAGAAATAAACCGGCGGATAGTTCAATCGCCCTTTCGTTTCGAGGGGCCGGCGGTCTCGTTAGAGGCCCGCAAGCCCTGTTTTCGTGCAGATGAAGTATCATGCGCCCCTTGATCACGCCAATGAGGCCACTCGATGTCTGCAACACGAAACGCAAACGGTTATTCGGTCAGCCAGGGAAAAGACGGACAGTGGTGGATCATCAACTACCACGGCGAGCAAGTGGCCGGCCCCCTGCCCAGCAAAGCGATGGCGGTGGAAGTCGCGGCAGTCTTCCACGACGAACGCCCAGCCCCGGCGGCCAAGACGCGTGAGCGGGCTCCCGCAGGTACCCCTCGCAAGAAGTGAGCGGACGGATCGCCTCGGTGCATCGAGGCCCTGGAGAAGCCGGCCGCTGGGCTCTCAACCGGAGATGCAGGCGTTGGCCGCGTCCTGCACATCGCCGGGCCGCACCGGGACATTGGACATACTTTCGTGCAGCTTGACGCTGCTGCCACTGGAACGTTCTTCAATGTCAAACACTGCTGCCGGAAGGGACGACAGCTTGCCGGGAATAATCAACCGGACCCCGCTCTTGTGCGGTTCCATCTGCAACGCACCACGGCTGCCGGCCAATTGATCGGCCACACACTTGGCATATTCGTGAGGTTTCTTTCCGGAGATGAAGCTCATGGTGGGCGGCGTCTGGTTGATGTCCGATACCGATGCACATCCACTCAAGGCCAACGCCAAAACCCACACACTGCGCTTCATATGTTTCCTCCAATAAAGACCCTCCGACAGTACAAACGGTGTTTTTCTCCGGCCCGCGTCGCTTTTTTTATCCGGCATCGTTGTGATAATGGACAAGGCACTGCAACACAGGTCGGCTATTCACCCACGGTGCTGATAAACTGCGCCTCTTATAGCAGTTCCTGCCGTTTTGTTTTGCCTAGAAATGCCCTTCTGGAGGCGCCATGAAATTCATCCACCAGCGCGAGCACCTCAACGAAGACGACATTGTTGTCATCGAGTGTTCCCAAATGTGCAACATCCGCCTGATGAGCGACGCCAACTTCCGCAGCTTCAAGAATGGCGGCCGACACACCTACCATGGCGGTGCGTTCGATAAGTTTCCGGCGAAAATCACCGCCCCGAGCACCGGTTTCTGGAACATCACCATCGACACCGTCAGTCGTCGCGCCATCAGCGTCACGCGCAAGCCCAACCTGACTCACAAAATCAAGATCATCCGACGCTCCAGCTCGAAGCTGGGCTGAGCATTACTCACTTTGAAGGCAGGTCGAACCGTGGCCCAGACGAGCAAATACGTCATCAAGTACAAACTCAACGGCGAGCGCCGCTTTGAATTCGCACAATTGCAAACCGGCACCGAGGAAGAAGCCCGGGCGGCGCTAGAGGCGTTGCATGGGCAGACCGATGATGTCATCAGCGAGGTCAGGGTCAGTAAGGCGCTGTAGCAGTCATCCCGACGATTGTCTGGTGAGATAGACCGCAAGATCCGGAGTGGCGCCCATCCAGGCGTTTGCCAGACTGACCAGTCCTTCTTCCAGGGATTGTATTCATGTCACCTGTCGCTCATCTGCCGTCGCTGCTCCTACCTATACAAACCCCCAACTGGCCGGACCTCGAACACAGTCTCGACCAGGACGGCAGTGCAATCATCCGCAACCTGTTGCCGTCTACTCTATGCCGGCGGCTCAGCAACCTGTACGCCGAGCCGGAGCATTTTCGCTCCCGGGTCATCATGGCCCGGCACGGCTTCGGACGTGGCGAATACCAGTATTTTCGTTACCCATTACCCGATATCGTTCAGCAGTTACGTCAGTCGTTGTACCCGGCGCTGGTGCCCATGGCCAACCGCTGGAACGAACGCATGGGCATCGAAATCCGATATCCCGATGATCATCGCGCTTTTCTTCAGCGCTGCCATGACGCCGGGCAATTGCGCCCCACTCCCCTGTTGCTGCAATACGGTCCGCAGGACTACAACTGCCTGCATCAGGATCTCTATGGGGAACAGGTCTTTCCCTTGCAGGTAGCGATCCTGTTGTCCGAGCCGGGCCTGGATTTCACCGGCGGCGAGTTCGTCCTCACCGAGCAACGCCCTCGTATGCAGTCGCGACCGCAGGTCATCGGTCTGAAACAGGGCGATGCGGTGGTGTTCGCCGTGCATCAGCGGCCCGTCAAGGGCGTTCGCGGCTATTATCGAGTGAACATGCGCCACGGTGTCAGCTGCGTGCACAGCGGCAGGCGACATACGTTAGGAATCATTTTTCATGATGCGCAGTGACAACACCCCGATCACGCTGGATCTGTTCGCCGACCAGGCACCCTCCACGCCCGGCCAGACCGAACGGATCGGCCAGCAGGCATTCGTGCTGCGCGGGTTCGCCCTGCCCTGGCTGGAGCGTTTGCTGCCGGACCTCGAATCGGTCTTGCAGGCCGCGCCGTTCCGGCAGATGGTTACGCCAGGCGGCTTTACCATGTCGGTGGCCTTGAGCAGTTGCGGGGCGCTGGGCTGGACCACCGACCGCAGCGGTTATCGCTATACGTCCCGTGACCCGCAGTCCGGCCAGCCCTGGCCAGAAATGCCGGCAGTGTTCCGGGAACTGGCCCAGACGGCCGCCCGAGCCGCGAACTTCGAGCATTTCGAGCCCGATGCCTGCCTGATCAACCGTTACGTGCCCGGCGCACGGATGTCGCTGCATCAGGACAAGAACGAGCGCTCACTCACCGCGCCCATCGTGTCGATATCCCTGGGCCTGCCGGCGGTGTTCCAGTTCGGTGGCTTCGAGCGCAGCGACAAGAGCCTGCGCATCCCATTGTTCCATGGCGACATTGTGGTCTGGGGTGGCGTGGACCGATTGCGTTATCACGGCGTGCTGCCGCTCAAGGATGGCGCGCATCCGCAACTGGGTGCCCAACGGATCAACCTGACATTCCGCACCGCCGGATAACGATGCACAATTCAACCGCAAGACCCGGAGTGTCGGCATTTTCCAGGCTGGCTACTGTAGCCAAAACGGGCCACCGGACATAACGACCATGAACAATCCTTCGAATACCCTTGCTCCTGAACTGGACCCACGCTGGGCCGCCGTGCTCGCCCGGGATCCGCGCGCCGACGGGCAATTCGTATACGGCGTGAAAACCACCGGTATCTATTGCCATCCCAGCAGCCTGTCGCGCCTGCCCAACCCGCGCAATGTCGAGTTCTTCGACACGCCGGAACAGGCCCAGGCGGCGGGGTATCGCCCCAGCAAGCGTACGGCCAGGGACCAGACCCAGATCGCCGCCCAACAAGCGGCACGGGTCGCGGCAGCCTGCCGGCAGATCGAGGCGGCTGACGAACTGCCAGGCCTGAATGAACTGGCGCGTCATGCCGGCTTGAGCCCTTTCCACTTTCATCGCGTATTCAAGGCGGTCACCGGACTGACCCCCAAGGGGTATGCCGCCGCCCACCGTTCACGCAAGGTACGCGAACGCCTGGCCGATGCCGGGACCATCACCGAAGCGCTGTACGACGCCGGTTTCAACTCCAACAGCCGTTTTTACGAAGCCGCCGATAAAGTGCTGGGTATGAAGCCCACTGACTACCGGGCCGCCGGGCAGAACACCGACATCCGCTTCGCCGTCGGGCAGTGCTCCCTCGGGGCGATCCTGGTGGCACAGAGCGAACGCGGCGTCTGCGCAATCCTGTTGGGGGACGACCCGGACGCGTTGGTGCGCGACCTGCAGGATAAATTCCGCCGCGCCAACCTCATCGGCGCCGACCGGGAATTCGAGCAACTGATTGCCCAGGTGATCGGCTTCATTGAAGCGCCGGCCTTGGGCCTGGACTTGCCGCTGGACCTGCGCGGTACGGCGTTCCAGGAACGGGTCTGGCAAGCCTTGCGGGACATCCCGCCGGGCAGCACTGCCAGCTATGCCGAAATCGCCCAGCGAATCGGCCTGCCCAAGGCCGTTCGCGCCGTCGCCCAGGCCTGCGGCGCCAACAGCCTGGCCGTGGCGATCCCCTGCCATCGGGTGGTGCGCAGCGACGGCAACCTGTCGGGCTATCGCTGGGGCGTAGAGCGAAAGCGTCAGTTGCTGGCGCTGGAACGCTCGTCCGAGGACTGAACGCCGATGTAGATCGCCACCGAATCGGGGCCACTATAGACCTCGAAATCGGTGGCGAAACGGCGCAGGGTCTGCGGGTTGTCGGCAAAGTACGCCCAGATCAGGCCCCAAGTCTGGATCACGCAGTCAGGCATAGGCCCGTTGGCCGAAAACACCAGGTAATCCCCGCCCTCGATGTCCACGGCGGGGTAGCCTGCGCTCGTTGCGTCCACCTGCACCCCGGCCGTCACGTCGAAATGCCCCGTGGCGTCGGACTCATAGTTGGAGTACACCCCATAGACAAACGATTCCGACTGCCGGGCCGGGATTTTGTCGAACAGTCCTTCGGTGAAAAACCGTTCCCACATCGGACCGATCCTGGCCGTGTCGGGTTGCTGCTCGTCGGAGTTGCGGGTGCGCACCTGCAAACCGGCCACGATGAAGGGTTCGACTGCCTTGAGTTTGACGTCCATGGGTGCAGACTCCTGAGAAAGTGAAGCACGCATGGTAATCCTCTCCACCGAAGGATCAAACGGTCGCTTTCGATTGAAAAACTCGACTGGCCCTGGCCGGGGCACACCTGTTAAAACGCTGTTTCCTTTCGCCTCCGGAGCTCCACACATGAGCCAATGGCCAGACACCCGCCTTCTCGATCTGCTTGGCATGGAACTTCCGATCATCCAGGGTCCCCTGGCCGGCGTGACTGGCCCGGCCATGGTGGTCGCCACCTGCAATGCCGGCGGATTGGGCTCGATGCCGGCGGCGATGCTGGATGTCGAGCAGTTGCGTCAGGCGCTGACAACCATCGGCGAACAGACCGACAAACCCTTCAACGTGAATTTTTTCAGCCACCAGCCGCCGGTGTTCGATGAGGAACGCGCCGAGGCCTGGAAGCACCGGCTCAAACCTTACTACGAGGAATTGGGTGCCGATTACGATGCGCCAACGCCCGTGTCCAATCGCACACCATTCGACGATGCGGCCTGCCGGGTGCTCGAGGAGCTGCGTCCGAAAGTGGTCAGCTTCCATTTCGGCCTGCCGGAGCAATCCCTGCTGGATCGGGTGAAAGCCACGGGGGCGAAGATTCTGTCGTCGGCGACCACGGTCGAGGAAGCCGTCTGGCTGGAGCAGCACGGTTGTGATGCGATCATCGCGATGGGCTACGAGGCCGGCGGCCATCGCGGGATGTTCCTCAGCGACGACATCAATACCCAGGTGGGTCTGTTCGCCTTGCTGCCCCAGGTCGTGGATGCAGTGAAGGTGCCGGTCATCGCTACCGGCGGCATTGGCGATGCGCGGGGTATCGTCGCCGCGTTTGCCCTTGGCGCATCGGCAGCGCAACTGGGCAGCGCCTATCTGTTCACGCCCGAGGCCAAGATCAGCGCGTCCCATCACCGGGCGTTGCGCACGGCCAAGGAAAGCCAGACCGCCGTCACCAACCTGTTCACTGGTCGGCCGGCCCGGGGCATCGTCAACCGGGTCATGCGCGAGGTGGGCCCGATGAGCCCGCTGGCCCCGGCCTTTCCTTTGGCCGGTGGCGCGTTGATGCCGTTGCGAGCCAAGGACGAAGCAGACTTCAGCAACCTCTGGGCCGGCCAGGCGTTTCCCATGGGCCGCGAGTTGCCCAGCGCCGAGTTGACCCGGCGACTGGCTGAGGAGGCGTTGGCGCTGCTGCGGGGGCGGGGTAAGGTCTGGGACAGTGATAGCTGATCCATCGCCATCGCCCCGACAAAATGCCGCGTTCCGTTTGTGGGGCATTCGCTATATATTTCCGTATATAGCGAACTTGCCCCTACGGAGCCTTGCCCATGCCCCCCCGTTTCTCGCTGTTGCCGCTTCCCTTTTTGATCATCGGCGCCGTCCAGGCCGATGAGGTGCAGGTGGCGGTCGCCGCCAATTTCACCGCGCCGATCCAGGCCATTGCCGCCGATTTCGAAAAAGACACCGGGCATAAATTGGTGGCAGCGTACGGCGCCACCGGGCAGTTCTACACGCAGATCAAGAACGGCGCGCCATTCGAGGTGTTCCTCGCCGCCGACGACACCACCCCGGCCAGACTCGAAAGCGAAGGCAACACCGTCAAGGGCTCGCGCTTCACCTACGCCATCGGCACGCTGGCGCTATGGTCGGCCAAGGACGGTTATGTCGACGACAAGGGTCAGGTACTCAAGGACAACGCCTACCACCACCTTTCCATCGCCAACCCGAAAGCAGCGCCCTACGGCCTGGCTGCAACCCAGGTGCTGGACAAGCTGGGGCTGACCTCGCAGGTCAAGAGCAAAATCGTTGAAGGCCAGAACATCACTCAGGCTTACCAGTTCGTCTCCACCGGCAACGCCGAGCTCGGCTTCGTCGCCTTGTCCCAGGTGTACAAGGACGGCAAGCTCAGCAGCGGTTCGGCATGGATCGTCCCGGCCGAACTGCACGACCCGATCAAGCAGGACGCGGTCGTCCTCGACAAAGGCCGGGACAACCCCGCCGCCATGGCATTGGTGGACTATCTCAAGGGCCCGAAAGCGGCTGCCATCATCCAGGCCTATGGGTATCAACGCTAAATGCCACTGACCAGCGCCGACTACGCCGCCATCTGGCTGACCCTGAAACTAGCCTCTGTAACCACAGTGATCCTGCTGCTCATCGGCACGCCCATCGCTCTGTGGCTGTCGCAGACCCGTTCCTGGCTACGCGGGCCGGTGGGTGCCGTGGTGGCGTTGCCGTTGGTGCTGCCGCCCACGGTCATCGGCTTCTATCTGTTGCTGGCGCTCGGGCCGAACGGCTGGCTCGGTCAGCTCACCCAGGGCCTCGGGTTAGGTAGCCTCACTTTCAGTTTCGCCGGGCTGGTGGTCGGCTCAGTGATCTATTCCATGCCGTTCGTGGTGCAACCGTTGCAAAACGCCTTCGCGGCCATCGGCAGCCGTCCGCTGGAGGTCGCCGCCACCTTGCGCGCTGACCCATGGGACACGTTTTTCAGTGTCATTGTGCCCCTGGCCCGGCCCGGCTTCATCACCGCCGCGATTCTTGGTTTCGCCCACACCGTCGGCGAGTTCGGCGTCGTGCTGATGATCGGCGGCAATATTCCGGAAAAAACGCGGGTCGTGTCGGTGCAGATCTACGACCATGTCGAAGCCTTGGAGTACGCCCAGGCTCACTGGCTGGCGGCGGCGATGCTGCTGTTCTCGTTTCTGGTGCTGCTGGCGCTGTATTCCAGTCGCAGAACCCGGTCCGGTTGGAGCTGACCGATGATTCAAGCGCGTTTTCAGCTCGACCGTGGAGATTTTTCCCTCGACCTGGATGTGCAGTTGCCGGGCCGTGGCGTGACCGCGTTATATGGTCAGTCCGGTTCCGGCAAGACCACCTGCCTGCGCTGCATGGCCGGACTGGAGCAGCCGAAGCAGGGTTTTATCGAGGTCAATGGCCAAATCTGGCAGGACACCGCGCGTGGCGTGTTCGTACCGCCTTATCAGCGGGCACTGGGCTATGTATTCCAGGAGGCGAGCCTGTTCGCCCACCTGTCGGTGCGGGCCAACCTGACGTTCGGCTTCAAGCGTATCGCGCCGGCACAACGGCGGGTGAGCCTGGATCAGGCGACCGAACTGCTGGGCATCGGGCACCTTCTGGCTCGACAGCCACACACCCTGTCCGGCGGCGAACGCCAACGGGTGGGTATCGCCCGAGCGCTGTTGACCAGCCCGCGGCTGCTGTTGATGGATGAACCCCTGGCCGCCCTCGATACCCGGCGCAAGAACGAAATCCTGCCCTACCTGCAACGTTTGCACGATGAACTGGATATCCCGGTGGTGTACGTCAGCCATTCCCAGGACGAAGTGGCGCGCCTGGCCGACCATATCGTGCTGCTCGATGCCGGTCGTGCCCTCGCCAGCGGACCGATTGGCGAAACCCTGGCCCGGCTCGACCTGCCGCTGGCGCTGGGGGACGACGCGGGCGTGGTCATCCAGGGTAAGGTCAGCGGTTACGACGCCGGCTATCAGTTGCTCACTCTCACACTCCCCGACAGTCGATTGGAGGTACGCGTCGCCCACACGCCGCTGGCCTGCGGACAATCACTGCGCTTCAAGGTGCAGGCACGGGACGTCAGCCTCAGCCTGGCGAACGACGCCCACACCAGCATACTCAACCGCCTGCCGGTCACGGTGATCAGCGAACTGGCCGCCGACAACGCCGCCCATGTGCTGATTCGCCTGGAAACGGCCGGTACCCCGCTGTTGGCGCGCATTACCCGATACTCGCGTGATCAGTTGCAATTGCATCCGGGGCAATCGTTGTGGGCACAGATCAAGGCAGTGGCAGTGTTGGCGTAAGCCCCAAGGCCTCTGTCCAACCCTGTGGGAGCCCAAAAAATCCGGCACGACCGCAACGGCCTGTGGTCAATGAATCCATAGGCTCCCCGGATCTGCAGCCAAGGATTCTTTCATGCCCGATAACCCGTCCCCGCAAGCATTGCCGCCCGACCTGCATTATGTCGACGACACCGGCCCCGGCATCACCCGCAAGAAGTTACGGGGCAAGTTCTGTTATTTCGACCCACAGGGCCAGCGCATCACCGACGCGGCTGCAATCCAGCGCATCAATGCCCTGGCGGTACCGCCGGCCTACACCGATGTCTGGATCTGTCCCGACCCGCGCGGCCATCTCCAGGCCACCGGTCGCGATGCCCGTGGGCGTAAGCAATATCGCTACCATGCGCGCTGGCGCGAGGTGCGCGACGCCGACAAATACTCGCGCATGCTGGAATTCGGCCGGGCCCTGCCACGCCTGCGCAAGCGCCTGGAAGCGATCCTCGCCACGCCCGGCTTCAGCCGCGACAAAGTCCTGGCCACAGTCATCACCTTGCTGGACGTGACGCTGATTCGCGTCGGCAATACTCAGTACGCCCGCGACAATCGCTCCTACGGCCTGACCACCCTGCGCAACAAGCATGTCGAGGTGAACGGTAGCGCCATCGCCTTCCAGTTCCGGGGCAAAAGCGGCGTCGAACACCAGATCACCGTCAAGGACCGGCGCCTGGCGCGGATCATCAAGCGCTGCCAGGAAATACCCGGCCAGAACCTGTTCCAGTACCTGGACGAGAACGGTGAGCGCCACAGCGTCACCTCATCGGACATCAACGCTTACCTCAAGACCCTCACCGGCGCTGACTTCACCGCCAAGGACTACCGCACCTGGGCCGGCAGCGCAGCGGCACTGGCCGGGCTGCGTACACTGAGCTGGGACACAGAGACGGAAGCCAGGAAACACGTCGTCGAAATGGTCCGCCAGGTCGCCCAGCAGTTGGGTAACACACCGACCGTCTGTCGTAAATGCTACATCCATCCCGCCGTCCTGGAGGGCTTTCTGCTCGGTGCTTTGAGGGAGTTACCCAAACCCCGGGTACGCAAGGGTCTCAGCGAAGAAGAAGTCGCGCTGGCGATGTTTTTGCAGAAGCTGGCGCAAGCCGCCGAAGCCTGTTGATCGAAGCGTTCGGCGCCCGAGACATCCGCCAATGCCCTGCTAGGCTATGTACGAAAGAGGAACATCCGACAGCCTGCGAACTCCCAACTGTACGGCACCGCCGATCCGCAGACACTTCAACGAATGAAGTCGACAGGAGCTTGAGATGTCCGAACATATCGTCCACTTTCATTGCCAGATCGATCAGGGAACCACGGAGCGCTTCCGGGACAATTGCCTGGAAGCCATCGAAAAAGGCGCAGATTCATTGATGCTCAACCTCTCTACGGTGGGCGGCAGCACCAATTTCGGCTTCACCCTCTACACCTTCATCAAGTCCCTGCCCGTGCCGGTGCGCGCCGTGAATGCCGGCAACATCGAGTCGATGGGCATCGTCATGTATCTGGCCGCCAGCGACCGCACCACCACGCCTCATTCGCGCTTTTTGATCCACCCGATGAACTGGTATTTCGGTCAGAAATCGGTGGACCATTCCCGCTTGCGCGAATACCTGTCCAGCCTGGACAACGACGTGGCGCGGTACGTGGAGATCTACGTCAAGGAAACCGCCGGCGCCGCCACTCAGTTGGATATTTTCAAATGCCTGTGCGCCGAGGAGCGGGTCATCCCGGCGGAAAACTCTCTGGCGTTCGGCATTGCGCATCGGGTCGAGCAGGTGGTGTTTTCAGCGGAGGCCAAGCATTGGAAAGTCAGCGGAGGCGACGATTGATCAGCGACAAGACATTGGCTCTTCAGACATCCTCTATATAGCCATTCAGTGCCCCGCAACTTTCAAGCGAAGCGGCTGTACAACTTCCAAGCGCAACGGCTGTATAACTTTTTTACCACTCGTCGCCAGCGAAACGATTTTTCTAAACTTCCGGTCGGCATTTTCTTTCACAGTAATGCGAGGCAGTTACTCGCTTAACCAAAATGAGGAATCTCGAAATGGCTAATAGCGGAAACAAGAACCCAGGTAACTTCGCAAACGACCGTGAGAAAGCTTCCGAAGCCGGTAAAAAAGGCGGACACGCTTCGGGCGGAAACTTTGCCAACGACCGGGAAAAAGCCTCCGAAGCCGGTAGGAAAGGTGGCGAACGCAGCCATGGCGGCGGCAGGAAATCGTAACCCGGAGGACCGTTGGGGCGCAGTCTGCTGCGCCCCGGCGCTTATTCTGTCGAGGTCAGCATGAGCCACCAGGACCGATTCATCGTCAGTTTTATCGCCAACGGCCAACCCGATAGCCGGGTGCTGGAGGCCGACACCGAGACGCTGAGCGTCAGCGAAGCCGAGGCCCTGCTGAGGATGTCTTTCAGCGAACTCAAGGCCGTCGAGCTCAGTGACATCCAAGTTCAGAAAAGAACTCGACCCTTAGAAGAAGAACATGGGGTGCCGGGGCATTTTAAACAGCCCTGACCCTTTACTTTTATCAGTGCATTAATTAAACCCAGCGCCCCTTCACTTCGCCTGGCTTACTCTTGCCGCGATAACGATCCGCTGGTGAGAGAACTTATACCCTCACCATGCGATTCCTTTCCAAACATCAATGGGCATGTTCACCTGTCGGATCCTTGATCTGCCACACCCGCCCTTTCTGCCAAGCATCCGCATCAGGATCCACCGCCGGGGTTTCGATACCGGACCGGGCGCGCTTCTTCGCTTCACTGTCCACCCCCATGCGGCTGTCGCGTTCGCGCACCCGTTGCGGGTCGATCTGCCCGTCCGCGGTAAACCCCATCATCAACTGCGGCACGCCGTAAGGCAGCGGGTTGCCCTGCTCGGGATGCCAGGTGTGCCAGGTCTTGCCGTAGGTGCCCACCAGCTTTTCCATTAGCCGGGTTTCCGCTACTTCAGGGATGCCGGGAGCGATCAGTTGTCCGGATTTCACTTCATGCACATGGCTGTGCCACAGTTGCTTCTCGCTGGCGGGCAAGCCTTCGAACAGCCGCTTGCTGATGATGTATTCCACGCCCATCAACTTGGCGCGGGAAGTGTTGCCGTCGAAGATGGCGCACTGGAAGACTTCCTCGTTCAGCGCCGTGCAGTAGTGATGGGCTTCCATTTGCCCGGACATCCGGCCGTTGTAGAAATGAAAGCCGTCGAGATACGTATTCAGTGCCTGCAGCGGGGGTTTGTCCTGCAGCACGCCGGCCCCTGCTTCCAGCGTGACGGTGCTCGGGGTCTTCACGGCCCCGGGTACGCTCACGGACGAATCGGTGTTGCCGCCCGCGCAACCGCTCAACCCCACCGCCGCAGCGCAAATCATCGCCCAACGGTCCTTACTGTTTTTTCCCTGCATGTCATCTCTCCTTTTTCCATGACTGTCCATGAGAAAGGGATCCTGCACAGCGGGTTTGATTTTCCTGCCAGCGAACCGACGGGCGGATCGTATCAGCGTGGGTCGTAAGCCCGTTTCACCGTCTCGATCCAGGCAGGGTCCAGGCGCGGCTGGTCGATGTCCAGCTGCAGCCGTTGCATGGCCGCCACATGCTCGGCAGCCTCTCGCTCCAGTGAACCCTGGGCGCTGGAGTTGGCGTCTAGTTGATGCATCTGGGCCAGCCCCAGGTGATAGAACCTCAGCACGTTCATGGCGACCGGATCCCGGACCTGCACGCCGGCTTTCACCTGATGCATCACGTTGGTGATACTCATCAGGCTGCGCTTGAGCTGCCAGCCGTACACCGCTGCGGCCATCCACGGCTGGGACCAGAAATACAGGCGCATCAGCACGACCATCGCCAGTACGGCTGCAATGACTCCCCCCAGGTTGAAACGAAAGTTATCGCCCCCAGGCGTGCCGAACAGCATCACGGCGAGGCTGGACAGCAACATCGCCAGCGCCAGGAACACCACCGCGACAATGAGCGTGCTGCGTCGTGTCTGCTGTCGGTAGAGAGCGGCGTCCCACGGTTTGATCTCGAACATCGCGGTGCTTTTTCCTCGTATGGGCGCAAAAAAGTGTCGCGCATTATCGCCTGATCGGTCGATTTAGCTATGCTGGGACTCATTTTGCGTTGCAACCGACCCGACGGGTCCGGATCAAAGTCCATGGCGGTACCGCAAGGATCATGCGATCTTCTGCGTGGACGGTTTTTACAAGATGCCGTCGTTGTGTGCATGGCATCGTTTTCAAGGAAAGCTGAATGACTCAAAGACATGTAATCAACGCCTCGGTCAGCCCCAAGGGTAGCCTGGAGACCCTGTCCCAGCGCGAAGTCCAGCAACTGAGCGAAGCCGGTTCCGGCAGTATCTATACCCTCTTCCGCCAGTGCGCCCTGGCCATCCTCAATACCGGCGCCCATGTCGATAACGCCAAGACCATCCTGGAAGCCTACAAGGACTTCGAGATCCGCATTCACCAGCAGGATCGGGGCGTGCGCCTGGAATTGCTGAACGCGCCGGCCGACGCCTTCGTCGACGGCGAGATGATCGCCAGCACCCGCGAAATGCTGTTCAGCGCCCTGCGCGACATCGTCTACACCGAAAACGAACTGGACAGCCAGCGCATCGACCTCAGCTCCTCCCAGGGCATCAGTGACTATGTGTTCCACCTGCTGCGCAACGCCCGTACGTTGCGTCCGGGCGTGGAGCCGAAGATCGTCGTGTGCTGGGGCGGTCATTCGATCAATACCGAAGAATACAAATACACCAAAAAGGTCGGCCACGAGCTGGGCCTGCGCAGCCTGGACATCTGCACCGGCTGCGGCCCGGGCGTGATGAAGGGCCCGATGAAAGGCGCCACCATTGCCCACGCCAAGCAGCGGATACATGGCGGTCGTTACCTGGGCCTGACGGAGCCGGGCATCATCGCCGCCGAGGCACCGAACCCGATCGTCAACGAGCTGGTGATCCTGCCGGACATCGAGAAACGCCTGGAAGCCTTCGTGCGCGTCGGCCACGGCATCATCATCTTCCCGGGCGGTGCCGGTACGGCGGAAGAGTTCTTGTACCTGCTGGGCATCCTGATGCACCCAGCCAACCAGGAACTGCCCTTCCCGGTGATCCTCACCGGGCCGAAAAGCGCCGCGCCGTACTTCGATCAACTGCATGCCTTTGTCGGCGCGACCCTGGGCGAGGCCGCCCAGAAACACTACCAGATCATCATCGACGACCCGGCCGAAGTGGCGCGCAAGATGACCCAGGGGCTCAAGGACGTGAAGCAGTTCCGCCGTGAGCGCAACGACGCCTTCCATTTCAACTGGCTGCTGAAAATCGACGAAGGCTTCCAGCGCCCCTTCGACCCGACGCACGCCAACATGGCCAGCCTGGGCCTGCGCCGCGACCTGCCCGCGCACGAACTGGCCGCCAATCTGCGCCGAGCGTTCTCGGGAATCGTGGCGGGTAACGTCAAGGACAAGGGCATCCGCCTGATCGAGGAACATGGTCCCTACGAAATCCACGGCGACGCCGCCATCATGGAGCCCCTCGACCGCCTGCTCCAGGCTTTCGTCGCCCAGCACCGCATGAAACTGCCGGGCGGCGCGGCGTATGTGCCCTGCTATCGCGTGGTGACCTGATTTACCGATCACCGCCACTGCCTGTGGGACTGAGGATCACCGCAGATCAAATGTGGGAGCGAGCCTGCTCGCTCCCACAGGGTCGGTGGTGGTTACGAAATGGTTTGAAGCCTCATCATCCCGACTTCATCTACCGTGACGCCAAGCCCACGGTAATCTTCGATCGAAGGGTGGCGGGTCAACAGCGGATGCGTATGGGTGGCCGTCACGACCATCACATCCGCTCCCGCCGCCTCACCGGCCTGGATACCGGCGTGGGCATCTTCGAACACCAGGCACGCCTGCGGCACCACCTGCAAGCGCTCGGCGGCCAGGCGATAGCAGGCGGGGTTGGGCTTGCCGTCGTTCACGTCTTCGGCGGTGACCATCACGTCAGGGCGCGGGATGCCGGCCGCTTCCATCCGACGCAAGGCCAATGCCATCGGCGCCGAGGTGACGATCGCCCATTGCTCGGGCGGCAGGCTTTGCAGCAATGCCCGCGCGCCGGCAACGGCTACCACCCCCTCTACGTCCTCGATTTCTTCGCGGGTAATCTGCCTGGCCTCGGCCTCGGCATCCACCCCCGGCAAATGCTGGCGAGCGATGGTGTCAACGGCACGCACGCCATGGATGGTCGGCAGGAATGTCGCCACGTCCACTCCGTGACGCAAGGCCCAACGTGTCCAGATGCGCTCGGCGGCGGCAATGGAATTGAGCAGCGTACCGTCCATGTCGAAGAGGAAGGCGCGGTAGGTGTTATTCGATGGAGGGCTGATCGGCATCGGATCCTCGGTGGCGGCGTGAGAATGCTGGTCACTGTAACATCACCCGACACCGCTCCCACAGGGATCTGTGGTGTGTCGCTGGGCTGCGATCTATACCAACCGCTCGATCGACTGATGCAGCCACACCCGTCGGTAATACACCGTCTGCAACAGCAGCATGCTCAGGTAAGCCACGGGAAACGCCATCCATACGCCTTGCAGGCCGAAGTGCGCGTCCAGTAGATACGCCGCGGGCACCTGGACACCCACGATGCAGAAAATGGAAATCGCCACCGTCGGGAGTACAGTGCCACTGGCGCGCATGATGCCGCTGACGATTGCCTGGAAGCCGAACACCAGCAAGCTCCAGAGCATGATATGCAGCAGGTGTTCGGCCTGGACCCGCGCCGCCGGGGCGGTGATGAATAAGCCCAACAGCCAGTGGGACAGCAGATAACCCAACAGCACCAGCCCACCGGTCAGGCAGACGTTGATCATCAGGCCCGTGTGCAGGATCGGCCCCAGGCGTTCCAGGCGTCCGGCGCCAATGGCCTGGGCGCCGAGGATCGACGCGGTAATGGCAATCGACAGCGCTGGAAATTGCACGTAATTGACGATCTGGCTCACCGCGCCATAGGCCGCCGTGGCCTCCGAACCGTGGCGATTGACCAGGCTGAGGATCACCAGTTCCGACAACGAAATCACCACCATCTGCAATCCCGTAGGCAGGCCGATGCGCAGGACCTTGGCGAGGATGTCCCTGTCCAGGCGCATCGCTGCGAAGAATGCCCGGTCCGGCGCCAGGGCATGCTCGCGGCGGTTGAGGCGCCAGACCAGCATCGCCATGGCCGCCGCCGTGCCCAGCAGCCCCGCCAGCGCCGCACTCTGAACCCCCATCTGCGGCAACCCCAGCCAACCACGAATCAACGCCGGCGTGAGCAGTAGCCCGACGCTGGTGGACACTAACAATGCCAACAGCGGCGAAAACGTATCACTCACTCCCCGCAGCAATTGGGTGAACAGCACAAACACCAGCAGTATCGGCAGGGTCCACATCATGACCCGGGCGTAGGACACGGCATCGTCCAGCACGTCCATCGGCGTGCCCAACCCTTGCAACGCCGGGCGGGCAAAGACGCTGCCAAGCACGGCCGCCGTCAGCCCGATGATCGCACCCAGAAGCAACGTAGTACCGGCAATGGCCTTCACCGTACCGGTTTCCCGTGCGCCGTAGGCCTGCCCGATCAACACCCCCGCCCCCGCACCCAAGCCGATCACCAGCGCGATGAAGAAGAACAGGATCGGAAACATCCCCGACACCGCCGCCAGTGCCTGAGTGCCCAGCATCTGGCCGATATAGATGCTGTTGAACGTGCCGGACATCGATTGCAGGAAATTGGACAAGACCATGGGGGCCAGGAACAGCAGATAGGTTTTCCAGAGAGGCTGGTCGGGCATGGGGGCTCTGATGGTGGATTCGACGATTCGGGTGTCAATAATCTAGCTCAATCAAGACACTTCATAGAATTGACTCGACCCGTTTTTGTGGCGAGGCGCGTGAACAATAGCTTCGTCAGTCCGATTCGACATTTCACGAACTGCGTCTAATCTGAAGTAGCACAGTGCCACTTACTGAGTCAGCTTCTGCCTACAGAGGTCGGAATCGGACGACCGGTCTTCAAGTCATATCCGGGATCGCAGATAACCAGTTATTCGCCAATAACCTGTTAGCAACACTGTTCAAGGACCGAACCATGACGTCGTACCCACACGGTCATTCTTTCGCCCCAACCCAACCCCGTATCCTCTGGAGCACCGTCCTCGTAGCCATTGTCGCCGCTGCCGGCGTGCTGCTGCTCAACGGCTCGAGTGCACAGAATCTGGGGTTGAGCGCAGTGCTGCTGGCCGTAGGCATCGGTGCCGGAGTCTGGGACGCACGCTCGCAACGTCGCCGGTTCGATAACGCTTTTGCCGCTGCCACTGCGCGCCACGACCTGCACAACATCGAGCAGGCCAACCACGCCGCCAGCGCACAGCTCAACGAAGTCATCCTCGGTGCCATGCCCATCTGGGCCAGGCAGGTGGAAAGCTCCCGTCAACAAACCGAAACCGCAATCGTCTCGCTGACCAGCCGTTTCACCGGCATTTCCTCGCGCCTGGAGGAAACCGTGCAGGCCTCGCAATTGGCCGCCGGCGAGTTGGCCGGACAAAGCAGCGGCGGTGCCGTGCAGGTGCTGGCTCAAAGTGAAGGCGAACTGGTACAGGTCATCAACTCCCTGAAGGCCACCCAGGCCAGCCGCGACGAAACCCTGGCCCAGGTGCGCAACCTCACCGCCTACACCGGCGAGCTGCGGACCATGGCCGCGGACGTCGCCGCGATTGCCGCGCAAACCAACCTGCTGGCCCTCAACGCCGCCATCGAAGCCGCCCGTGCGGGTGAAGCCGGGCGCGGATTCGCAGTGGTGGCCGACGCCGTGCGCAGCCTGTCGAGCAAGTCCAGCGAGACCGGCCAGCAGATGTCGGCCAAGGTCGACATCATCAATACCGCCATTACCCAACTGGTCCAGGCCGCCTCCAGCGGCGCGGACCAGGACAGCCATTCGGTCACCGCTTCCGAAGAGAGCATCCAGCGCGTGCTGGAGCGTTTCAAGAGCGTGACCGGACGGCTCGCCGAATCGGCGGACATGCTGCAGCAGGAAAGCTTCGGTATCCGTGACGAACTCACCGAAGTACTGGTCAGCCTGCAGTTCCAGGATCGGGTCAGCCAGATCCTCAGCCACGTGCGCGACAACATCGAGGACCTGCATGTGCACATGCAGCAGGCCAGCCAGTCGCCCGACCAGGCCGCCCCCATCGACGCCCGCCAATGGCTGGCGCGCATGGAAACCACTTATGCCACCGACGAGCAGCGCCGTAATCACCACGGCGACTCCGGTGCGCAACAGACTTCCCAGGAAATAACCTTCTTTTAGGAGAGCCGTTCATGGCTAAAAGTGTATTGGTTGTCGACGACTCCGCGAGCGTTCGGCAGGTCGTCGGCATCGCGTTGAAAAGTGCCGGCTACGACGTGATCGAGGCCAGCGATGGCAAGGATGCGTTGGGCAAGCTCACCGGCCAGAAGGTGCACCTGATCATCAGCGACGTGAACATGCCGAACATGGACGGCATCACCTTCGTCAAGGAGGTCAAGAAGCTGGCCAGCTACAAGTTCACGCCGATCATCATGCTCACCACCGAATCCCAGGAATCGAAAAAACAGGAAGGCCAGGCAGCAGGCGCCAAGGCGTGGGTGGTCAAGCCATTCCAGCCCGCGCAGATGCTCGCGGCGGTTTCCAAGCTGATTCTTCCTTGATCGATGGAGACTGCAATGCCGTTGCTGTACGAAACCCAGGATGACACCGCCCAGGTCAGCATCGACGGCGAACTGACGATCTACACCGCCGCCGAGCTGGCAGCTCAGTTGCTGCCTTGCCTGGGCAATATGCCGCGCATGACGCTGGACCTGTCGCAGGTCACCGAGATGGACGGCGCCGGGCTGCAACTGCTGTTGATGGCATTGCGCGAGGCGCCCAAGGCCGGTACCGAACTGACGCTGACCGGTCGCAGCAAAGCCGTCACCGAAACACTCGAGCTGTGCAATCTGCAGGCCTGAGCCTCTGCTGTATCGCGGCCCGACACGACAAAGGATATGAGCGTGAGCATCAATCTCGACCAGGCACAACAAACGTTCATCGTCGAGGCACGAGAACAGTTGCAAGCCATGGAGGAATCCCTGCTGCAATTGGAAAACGACCCAGGCGACGATGACGCCATCGGTGCGATCTTCCGTGCGGCCCACACCATCAAGGGGTCGGCAGGCCTGTTCGGCCTGGAGCCGATTGTCAGCTTCACCCATATCGTCGAAGACGTGCTCGATCGCCTGCGCAACGGCAGCGTCGAGGTGGATACAGGCTTGATCGCCGTGCTGCTCAAATCCAGCGACCACATGCTGGAACTGATCAATGTGGTCGCCAACCAGGGCGGCACGCTGACGCCACCGGCCCTCAAGCGCGAGATGGAACTGTGCCAGGTCCTGCAGGAGTACCAGGCGCCCCCGTCTGACGAGACGCCGAAGGCGGCAAACGAATCCGACAACGACGCCCCCTCCGAAACGCGCCTGTGGCACATCTCCCTGCGCTTCGGCCAGGACGTGTTCCGTAATGGCATGGACCCGCTGTCGTTCCTGCGCTACCTGCAAACCCTCGGGGAAATCATCCACATCGCCACACTGACGGACGCGATGCCATCGGTCGACCGCTGGGACGCCGAATCCTGCTACCTGGGGTTCGACATCGATTTCCGTTCGGACGCCAGCCATGCCGCCATCAATGAAGTATTCGATTTCGTCCGGGAAGATTGCCTGATCGAGATCGTTGCCACTGACGAAGCCGAAGCCCCGGTGAATACCGGTCTGGTTGCAACCGCAAAAGCGCAGCGCGACGAAAACACAGCGCTGGTGGCCACCGGCGAACTGCTGCCGGACCAGCGCAAGACCCCGCGGACACCTGCCCAGGCAACCCCCGACAGACAAGCCGTCACCACTGAAAGCAAAGCCAAGGACGGCGCCTATGTGCGGGTCAACGCCGACAAACTGGACGAGCTGATCAACCTGGTGGGCGAGTTGGTCATTGCCAGCGCCGGTACCAGCCTGCTGGCCCGTAACTGCCACGACGACTCATTGCAAGAATCCACCTCGCGGGTCTCCGGGCTGGTGGAGGAAATCCTCGACGGCGCCCTGCGACTGCGCATGATCCCCATCGGCGAAACCTTCAACCGGTTCCGGCGTGTGGTGCGCGATGTCAGCCAGGAACTGGGCAAGGACATCGACCTGATCATCAGCGGCGCGGAAACCGAGCTGGACAAGACCGTGGTGGAAAAAATCGGCGACCCGCTCATGCACCTGCTGCGCAACGCCATGGACCACGGCATCGAAACCGCCGAGGCACGACTGGCGGCCGGCAAGCCGGCCAAGGGACACCTGCACCTGAACGCGTACCACGACTCGGGCAGTATCGTGCTGGAGATCGCCGACGACGGCGCCGGCCTGAACCGCGACCGGATCCTGGAAAAAGCCCAGGAGCGTGGCCTCGTTGCTCCCGGTGCCAGCCCCACCGACCAGGAGATCTACAACCTGATCTTCGAGCCCGGCTTCTCCACCGCCCAGGCCGTTACCAGCCTGTCAGGGCGCGGCGTGGGTATGGACGTGGTCAAGCGCAACATCACCCTGCTGCGCGGCACGGTCGACCTGGATAGCCAACCGGGCCAGGGCACGGTGGTGCGCATTCGCCTGCCACTGACCCTGGCGATCATCAACGGTTTCCTGGTAGGTATCGATCAGTCCACCTACGTCATTCCGCTGGACATGGTCCAGGAATGCATCGAACTGAGCGAAGACGACGGCGTTGCCAGCCGTGAACAGGGCTATCTCGACCTGCGGGGCGAAGTGTTGCCCCTGGTGTACCTGCGCGACCACTTCAACCACGAAGGCCCTGCCGCACGCCGGCAGAACGTGGTGGTGGTGCGCTACGCCGACCTCAAGGCCGGGCTGGTGGTGGATGACCTGCTGGGGGAATTCCAAACCGTCATCAAGCCCCTGGGCAAGCTGTTCGGCGCGCTGCGCGGCATCAGTGGCTCGACCATCCTGGGCAGCGGCGCCGTGGCATTGATTCTCGACGTCCCGGCGTTGCTCACCCAGATCGCCCAGATCGAAAACCGCTACACCCCTACTCAATTACAAGCCAACGCTCGCTGATGCTTTAGCAATTCCATGGAGAGGTACTTCCCAATGAAATGGTTCTACGATCTTAGAATCGCCACCAAACTGATCACTTCATTTCTCGTGGTGTTGGCCCTCACTGCCATCATGGGGGTGTTCTCGATCATCCAACTGGGCCAGGTGAACGGCACCACCATCGAGATCCGCGAGAACTGGATGCCATCCATGCGGGCAGCCTCGGGGATGCGCTTCTTCGCGGCCAGCTATCGCCTGAAGGAAAACCGCCACATCGCGGCCGACTCCGAACAGGAGCGGACCACGCTGGAACAGGAAGCGGAAGAAGCCAAGAAGGCCTTTGAAACGCGCCTGGCAACCTATGAAAAACTGCTCTCCAATGCCGAGGATCGCCAACTGCTCGATGCCACTCGCACTGACTGGGTCGCTTACTTGGCAGTGAGCAAAGACCTGTTCGCGTTGTCCCGGCAGAACCTGACCCAGGAAGCCCAGGCGCTGCTCAAGGGTGAGTCCAAGCGCGTATTCGACCTGGTCACCGCCGATCTGCAGAAAATGGTTGAATTCAACGATGCTGGCGCCGCCAAGGCCAGTGAACACGGCACTGCACTGTTCGAAAAAGCGCGCCTGTCCATCATTGCCGTACTCGTCGCCGCCCTGCTGGTGGGCCTGGGCCTTGCGCTGTTCATTTCCCGGGTGATCTCCCGTCCGTTGAAGCAGGCCGCGTTGGTAGCCGAGCAACTGGCCGAAGGCAACCTGAACGCGAAGATCGAAGGCGGCGCCAAGGACGAAACCGGCCTGGTGCTCAACGCCATGAAGAACATGGTGGGCAAGCTGTCCCATATCATCGGCGAAGTGCGTAACGCGGCGGACAATCTGGCCAGTGCTTCCGAACAGGTCAGCGCCACCGCGCAATCCATGAGCCAGGCCACCAGCGAACAAGCGGCCAGCGTCGAGGAAACCAGCGCCTCCATCGAACAGATGAGTGCCAGCATCAACCAGAACACCGAGAACGCCAAGGTCACCGACGGCATGGCCAGCAAGGCCGCCAAGGAAGCCACCGATGGCGGCGAATCGGTACAGCAGACCGTAGTGGCGATGAAGAAAATCGCCCAGCGCATCAGCATCATCGACGACATCGCCTACCAGACCAACTTGCTGGCCCTCAACGCCGCCATCGAGGCCGCCCGTGCCGGCGAGCACGGCAAGGGCTTCGCCGTGGTCGCTGCCGAAGTGCGCAAGCTGGCCGAGCGCAGCCAGGTCGCGGCCCAGGAAATCGGCGAGCTGTCGTCCAGCAGCGTCGACATGGCCGAGAAGGCCGGCAACTTGCTCAACGAAATGGTGCCATCGATCAACAAGACCTCGGACCTGGTGCAGGAAATCAGCGCCGCCTCCGAAGAACAGGCCGCCGGCGTGGCACAGATCAACACCGCCATGACCCAGCTCAACCAGGTAACCCAACAGAACGCGTCCAGCAGCGAAGAACTGGCCGCCACTGCCGAGGAGATGAGCAGCCAGGCCGAACAACTGCAACAGGCCATGAGCTTCTTCACCCTGGACACGCCGCCCAAATCGGCCAGCCTGCCGGTAAAGATGGACAACACGCCTGGCCCCACCAGTCGCAAACCGGCCCGGGCCACGGTGACCGTGCTGCCCAAGGCCTTTGCCTACAACATGGCCAGCGCGCCGGACGAATCCGAGTTCACCCGGTTCTGACGGCTCGCCACACAGGCTCGATTAAAGGAGAACGGCATGGGCGCCATCGCGACCACACGTCAAACCGCCATGGCGGTCGAGGAAGAAGCACAATACCTGACATTCATGTTGGGCACGGAAATGTTCGCCATTGGCATCCTGTGCATCAAGGAAATCATCGAATACGGCAACCTGACCGTGGTACCGATGATGCCGTCGTTCGTGCGCGGCGTGATCAACCTGCGCGGCGCGGTCGTGCCGGTGGTGGATCTGTCGGCCCGTTTCGGCCGGCAGAACTCGTCGATCACCCGGCGCTCCTGCGTGGTGATCATCGAGGCCAACAACGCAGACGGCCTGGCCCAGGACATCGGCTTGCTGGTGGACACCGTGTCGGCGGTGCTGGAAATCCCGGCTTCGCAGATCGAGCCGCCACCGAGTTTCGGAGCGAAGATCCGCGCCGATTTCATCAGCGGCATGGCCAAGGTCGACGGTAAGTTCGTCATCGTGCTGGAAGTCGACCGGGTGCTGTCCATCGACGAGATGTCCCAACTCGCCGAGGCCGGCCCTGTCGCATTGGAGTTTGAAGGAAAGTGAACACCGACACCTGCAAGGAACGCACGGGGAATGCACAAGCGCTCAGTGACCGAGAGTTCAACCAGTTCCAGTCCTGGTTATACCAGGCCGCGGGCATCAACCTGTCACAGGCCAAGAAAGCCCTGGTGGCCGGGCGTTTGTTCAAGCGCCTCAAGCACTACGAGCTGAGCAGTTACGGCGAATATTTCAAGTTGATCATGAATGGCCAGCGCAGCGATGAATTGCAGGTGGCGCTGGACCTGCTCACCACCAACGAAACCTACTTTTTCCGGGAGCCCAAGCATTTCGACTTCCTGCGCCAGCACGTATTGCCCCATGCGACGCCGGGGAAAACCTTCCGCCTCTGGAGCGCGGCCAGTTCGTCGGGGGAAGAACCCTACAGCCTGGCCATGACCTTGGCCGAAGGCTTGGGCACCACGCCCTGGGAGGTCATCGGCTCGGACATCAGCACCCAGGTGCTGGCCAAGGCTCGCTCCGGACATTACCCGATGGAACGCGCCCGCACCCTGCCCCAGCCGTTGTTGGTGAAATACTGCCTCAAGGGCACCGGCAGCCAGCAAGGCACATTCCTGATCGACCGGGCATTGCGCAGCCGGGTCAACTTCATTCAGGTCAACCTCAACGACACGTTGCCGGATCTGGGGGAGTTCGATGTGATCTTCCTGCGCAATGTCATGATCTATTTCGACCAACCCACCAAAAGCAAAGTGGTCGCCCGCCTGGTCCCCCGGCTCAAGTCCGGCGGATATTTCATCGTGAGCCATTCCGAGAGCCTCAACGGGGTATCCGATGCGTTGAAGCTGGTGGCTCCTTCGATTTATCGCAAGCCATGAATACCGTGAGGAAAGCCGCGGCGGAAGTCTACCTGGCACCGGGGGATTTTCGCTTCGCCACCTGCCCGACCCGGCTGCGCACGATCCTCGGCTCCTGCGTGGCAATTACCTTGTGGCATCCCGAGCGCAAGATCGGCGCCATGTGTCACTTCATGTTGCCCAGTCGCCTGCGCTGCTCCACCGCGCTCAATGGCATGTACGCCGATGAAGCCATCGAACTCTTCGTGCGCGAGGCCCGGGCTCACCGTACCGACCCCGAGGATTATCAGCTCAAGCTGTTCGGCGGCGGCGAGATGTTCCCCGAGCTGCAACGGGAAGTCCCCTTCGGCGACGTGGCGCGCTTGAACATCAACGCAGCGCTGGAAATGGCCGCCCTCTATCGCCTCGATCTGATTGCCCAGGATCTGGGCAGCACGGGTTACCGAAGCATCATCTTCGACCTGTGCAACGGCGATGTATGGGTCAGGCACCAACCGATAAGGACCCGGCATTAACCATGTCAAAAAAGATCAATGTTTTACTGGTGGACGACTCCGCCGTGGTGCGCCAGGTGTTGCTGGCGATCCTCAGCGACACGCCGGATATCCACGTGATGGGCGCGGCTTCCGACCCTATTTTCGCCATGGACAAGCTGACCCGGGAGTGGCCGGACGTGATCGTGCTGGACGTGGAGATGCCCCGCATGGACGGCATCACCTTCCTGAAGAAAATCATGAGCGAGCGTCCCACGCCGGTAGTGATCTGTTCGTCACTGACCCCCAGGGGCGCGGAAACCACCTTGCAGGCCATGGCGGCCGGCGCGGTGGAAATCATCACCAAGCCCACTACCGGGCTGAAGAATTTTCTCCTGGAGTCGGCACCAGAACTGGTGGCGGCGATTCGCGCTGCGGCCCAGGTGAATGTCCGGAACCTGGGCAAGCGCCCGGCCCCGCTGGCACCGGCCATCAAACTCAGCGCCGACGCGATGCTGCCCGCCGCCAACGGCCATGCCATGGCGCAAACCACCGAGCGCATCGTCGCCCTGGGCACCTCCACCGGCGGCACCCAGGCCCTGGAAGCGGTGCTGACCGCCCTGCCGCGGGTCTCCCCGGGCATCGTCATCGTCCAGCACATGCCGGAAAAATTCACCGCCTCGTTCGCTGCCCGGCTCAACAGCCTGTGCCAGATCGAAGTGCGCGAAGCCCGCAACAACGATCGCATCCACCCCGGCCTGGCCCTGATCGCCCCCGGCGGCAAGCACATGATGGTGACCCGCAGCGGCGCGTTCTATCACGTACAAGTGGTGGACGGCCCGCTGGTCAACCGCCATCGCCCTTCCGTGGACGTGCTGTTCCGCTCGGTGGCCAAGTTCGCCGGTCGCAACGCCACCGGGGTCATCATGACCGGCATGGGTGACGACGGCGCCCGCGGCCTGAAGGAGATGCTCGACGCCGGCAGCGCCACCGTGGCCCAGGACGAAGCCAGCTGTGTGGTCTTCGGCATGCCCAAGGAAGCGATCAAGCTCAACGCCGCGCAACGGGTGATGGGGTTGCAGGAAATCGCGCAGGCGATCCTACACCGGTGAAATCGTCGCAAGAGCGCCGATCAGAAGCGTCAGCGCGAGAAAACCACCGAGAAAAATCGCCATCTTTGTCATGAGTCAGTCCTGATCGAGAATCTTGATCCTGTGGGAGCAAGGCTTGCCCGCGATGAACGATAACGCATACACCGCGTCGACCGCATCGCCAGCAAGCTGTGCTCCCACAGGGGTTGGGGTGATTTCATGTGCTCCCACAGAGGTTGGGGTGATTTCAGGTTTTTGTCGCCATTAATCCGCTGTGTAGTTTGGCCAGGGGATCGGGCTCATTACAGACGCACCTGACGGCGAAAAAAGCGGATCAGCGATATACCAACGTATATTTTCATGTCCCTAGTCTTTCTGGCCCTGTTCGGAGGCAATGCTTAATCTTGCCGGGCATTCAACCCAGCCCGTCAACGTGCTCCACAACCCATAGCGAGGTGATCGATGCGCTCTCCACTCCCCGCGCCGGCATTGACCACTTTCAACCCTGGCCAACAGACTTCCTGGCGGGCCGATCTCGTCCTGCTGGGTCTGATCGTCGGTCTGGCGGCCTTCATCGGCTACGGCCTGGAGCAGATGAACCAGCCACTCGGGGTCCTGGATGCATCACCACTGTCGCTGGATCTGGCTCGCTTGCCGGAGTATGCCTTGCGCACCACGCTGCGCATGTTCATCGCGCTGTTCGCTTCCTTTGTCTTTTCCCTGGTCATTGCCACGTTGGCAGCGAAGAGTCGCAAGGCCGCCATGGTCATACTGCCGGCACTGGATATCCTTCAATCCGTACCGGTACTGGGCTTTCTGACCTTCACTGTCGTGTTCTTCATGGGGCTTTTCCCGGGCAAGGAATCGGGCGTTGAATGCGCGGCCATCTTCGCCATCTTCACCAGCCAGGTCTGGAACATGACGTTCAGCGTCTATCAATCGCTGAGAACCGTGCCCAACGACCTCTACGACGTCAGCCGACAATTCGGCTTTTCGCCCTGGCAACGTTTCATCCGGCTGGAACTGCCGTTCGCCACGCCGGGCCTGGTGTGGAACATGATGATGTCGATGTCCGGCGGCTGGTTCTTCGTGGTGGCATGCGAGGCGATCACCGTCGGCGACACGACCGTGAGCCTGCCGGGCATCGGTTCCTGGCTGGCACTGGCCATCGAACAGAAGAACGTCGCCGCGACCGTGTGGGCAGTGCTGGCCATGGTCGCCGTGATCATACTTTACGACCTGCTGTTCTTCCGGCCCGTGGTGGCCTGGGCGGACAAGTTCCGCTTCGAACAGACCGCCGCCCAGAAACGCCCACGGTCGAGAATCTACGACCTGTTGCGCTCGACCCGCCTGGTGCCGTTGATGTTGACCGCGCTGGGTGACATCAAGGCCGCGCTGTACCTGCACAGGCTGCCCAGGCTCCCCCAGCTTCGCTTCAAGGTCAGCGAGGGTTTCAGTCGTGTCGCCGACCGGGTCTGGATCGCCCTGGTGGCCCTGGCCTGCCTGGCTGGCCTGCTTCAATTGGCAGGTTTCATCGCCAGCACGTTGGGCCTGGAGGATGTCGTCGGGGCCTTCAGCCTGGGACTTGTCACCCTGCTGCGGGTCGCGGTGCTCATCGTCCTCGCCAGCCTGGTCTGGGTGCCCATCGGCGTCTGGATCGGCCTGCATCCGCGCTGGGCCGAGCGTCTGCAGCCCGTTGCGCAGCTGCTGGCGGCCTTTCCGGCCAACGTGCTGTTTCCCTTTGCCGTGATCGCCATCGTCACCCTGAAACTCGATCCGGATATCTGGCTGTCGCCGCTGATGGTGCTGGGCACCCAGTGGTACATCCTGTTCAACGTGATCGCAGGCGCCAGCGCGCTGCCCAACGACTTGCGAGAAGCGGCGCGCAACTTTCGGATAGGCGGCTGGCAGTGGTGGCGCGTGGTCGCGCTGCCCGGGATCTTTCCGTATTACGTCACTGGCGCCCTCACCGCCGCCGGCGGTTCGTGGAACGCCAGCATCGTCGCCGAGGCCGTTTCCTGGGGCGACGAGCACCTTTACGCCTCAGGGCTGGGCGCCTTCATTGCCCAGGCCACGACCGCAGGAGACCTTCCGCGGGTGGCCCTGGGGGTGACGGTCATGTCGGTTTTCGTCGTGGGTTTCAACCGCCTGCTGTGGCGCCCGTTGTACGGTTTCGCCGAGCGTCGGCTTCGAATTGATTGAAGGAGGTGAGCCAATGCAAGCAGTCATGGGCAAACGCTGCCTGGTGGATGTGCAACAGCTTCGGCATGTCTACGGCACCACCGGCGGTGCCGAGCGACTGGTGCTGGACGACGTCTGCATGCGCTTGAACGATGGCGAGATCGTCGGCTTGCTGGGACGTTCGGGCTCCGGCAAGTCGACCTTGCTGCGGTCCATCGCTGGCCTGATCGCGCCCACGGCCGGCGTGGTCGATTTCCCTGCCGATGACCGCGGGCTGGCCAGTTCGGTGCGCATGGTCTTCCAGAGCTTCGCCCTCTTCCCCTGGCTGACGGTGCTGCAAAACGTGGAGGTCGGCTTGGAGGCGCTGGACGTGGCGGCGCCCGAGCGGCGCCGACGGGCCCTGGCCGCCATCGACATGATCGGCCTGGACGGTTTCGAAAGCGCTTTTCCCAAGGAACTGTCGGGCGGCATGCGCCAGCGCGTCGGCCTGGCCCGCGCGCTGGTGGTCGCTCCGGATGTGCTGCTGATGGACGAGCCGTTTTCCGCACTGGACGTGCTGACGGCCGAAACCCTGCGCACCGACCTGCTGGATCTGTGGTGCGAAGGCCGGATGCCGATCAAGTCGATCCTGATGGTCACCCACAACATCGAAGAAGCCGTGCTGATGTGCGACCGGATACTGATTTTCTCCTCCAATCCGGGACGGATCATGAAGGAAATCGTCGTCGACCTCAGCCAGCCGCGCAATCGCGCCGACCCGGCGTTCCAGGCGTTGGTGGAACATATCTATGTGCAGATGGCCGGCGGTGGCCGGGACGGTTCAGCCCATCCGAGTGCATTTGCAGGCACTGGCGTGGGCATGGTGTTGCCTTCGATTTCAACGAACGCCCTGGCCGGCCTGATCGAGGCGGTGCACGATCAGCCCTACGACGGTCAGGCGGACCTGCGCGAGCTGGCCGACACCTTGCGCTACAGCCCCAGCGATCTCTTCCCGGTGGCCGAGGTGCTGCAACTGATGCGCCTGGCCGACCTGCAGGATGGCCATATCGCGCTGCTGCCGGCCGGGCGACGCTATGCCCAATCGACGGTCGACGAGCGCAAGCAATTGTTCGCCCAGCAGCTGCTCAGGCACGTTCCCCTGGTGGGCCATGTGCGCAAGGTGCTGGATGACCGCCCGACCCGCACGGCACCCGCCAGGCGCTTCCGGGACCAACTGGAGGACTTCATGTCGGAGCACGACGCTGCGACTACCCTCGATTGCGTCACGCAATGGGGACGCTACGCGGAGCTGTTCGCCTACGACGAAGTGGCCGACCGGTTCAGCCTGGACAATCCTTCCTGAGCCAGGCGCACGGAGGCGATATACACTGCGTGCCTGGGCCGGCCATTTGTGCGATGCGAGATGATATCCAGTGAGAAGCACTCAATTGACCCTTCGCCTGCTGCTGTTGCTGGGATTGTCCCTCGGCATCGCGGCCATCGATACCGTCACCGACCTTGAAATCGCGGTGGGCGTCTTCCAGATTGCCGTGGTGCTGATCGCCGTGCGCATCCTGCCGACGCGCGCCGTCGCCGGCCTGGCGGTCGCCTGCATGCTCCTGACGATCCTCAGTTATCGGCTCACCCGCTTCGGCGATACGGAGGCCGGGCTGGTCAACGTCCTGATCAGCCTCGCCGCCATCGCCGGTACCACTTACCTGGCGCTGCGCCTGTCCGCCGCCATCGGCACGGTGCACAAAACCCGCGCGCACCTGGCGCACATCGCCCGCGTCAACATGCTGGGAGAGCTGGCCGCGTCCATCGCCCACGAAGTGAACCAGCCACTGGCCGCGATGGCCACCAGCAGCAGCGCGTGCCTGCGCTGGATGGCCAACGACCCGCCCAACCTGCCCAAGGCCCGCCAGGCCGTGGAGCGCATCATCGCCGACACCCATCGGGCCAGCGAAATCATCACCCGCCTGCGGGGCATGGCCCGACACCAGGCCCCCAGCAAGCGGTGGCTGAACGTCGCCGACACGCTCCATGCCGCGCTGCGGCTGCTGGCCGGCGAACTGAACGAACAAAACATCAATTTGCAGGTGCATGTGCAGGAAGGCCTGCCGCCGATGCTGGCGGATGAAGTACAGATCCAGCAGGTCATCCTGAACCTGGCGATGAACGGGATCGACGCGATGCGGCAGGTCGATGTCGAGCAGCGCAGCCTGGAGGTCAATGTCGTACTGGAATCGGCTCAGCGCTTGCTCTTTTCCGTGTCCGACCAGGGCAAGGGCCTCTGCGGCAACGACCACGAACGGATATTCGACGCGTTCTACAGCACCAAGCAAGACGGCATGGGCATGGGCCTGGCCATCAGTCGCTCCATCATCGAGGCCCATGACGGTCGGCTCTGGGTCTGCAGCAATCCACAGGCGGGCGTCACTTTCCACTTCACCCTGCCGGCCGTAACCCGAGAATCCGATGACTGCCCATGACCCCAACGAATCGATGATCTACATCGTCGATGACGACAGTTCCGTGCGCGCCTCACTGCAGGACCTCCTGGCCTCCGTCGGCCTGCCGAGCATGGCTTTCGGCTCGGCGCGGGAATTCATGGACGCCACGCTTGCCGATACCCCGGCGTGCCTGATCCTCGACGTGCGGATGCCGGGCTTGAGCGGCCTGGATTTCCAGCAGGAAATGGCCCGCTTGAACATTCAGATTCCGGTAGTCTTCATCACCGCCCATGGCGACATCCCCATGTCGGTGAAGGCCATGAAAGGCGGGGCACTGGAGTTCCTGACCAAACCGTTTCGTGAACAGGATTTGCTGGACGCCATCGGCCTGGGCTTGAGTCGTGATCGGGAGCGACGTCAGGTCGCGGAAAAGATGGATGAGCTGAAACGTCGTCACCTTACCCTCACCGACGGAGAGCGGGAGGTGATGGATCTGGTGGTCTCTGGTCTGCTGAACAAGCAGGTGGCCGGGCGGCTGGGGTTGAGCGAAGTGACGGTGAAGGTGCGACGCGGCGCCTTGATGCGCAAGATGGGCGCCGATTCGTTGGCCACGTTGGTGAAGATGTCGGAAAGACTCAAGGACGCAAGCTGATGCGCCGCTGAACGAAGCGCACCCTGTGGCAGTCGGAACAACAAATCCCTGCCAGAGAACACTGGTTCATGCCCGTACGATCCGCTGCCCTCGCCGCTTTGCTCACCCTGGCCACCCACACACTGGCTGCCGCGCAAGAGCCGCTGCGCCTGGAAACCCTGAAGCGCTGCGGCGACCTGCTGCAAAGCCAACGACAGGACTGGTGCCTGACCGTGCGCGGCCTGGGCCAGGAAACCCCGCAACTGAAGCTGGGTGACAAGGCGATACCGGCGCAGGCCGTCCAGCGCGACGGGGCCAACCTTCGGTTGAGCCTGGACAGCGCCGATTACCAGAGCGGACCGCTCTGGCTGCAGGAGGGGTCGCGCACCAGCAATGCAGCCTGGCTGACCCTGCGCAACAGTCACGTCCTGGCCGCCACAGCGGACGAAGTGGCGAAGAACATGGACGGCCTGACCACCTACGTCAATCTGGTCAGTGTGCTCATTGAGGAAGACCGCGAAGGCTTGCCGGAAGCCCAGCGTCTGGCCAGCAAGTACGGAGCGAAGGTGGTCGGCAGTATCGCGCCCCTGAACGTGTACCAGCTGCGCTTGCCCGCCGATGACCTCGTGCAGCGCGACGCACTGGTGCTGCGCCTGGGCAGCGAGACCAGCGTGGATGCCGTGGTGGTCGAAGAATCCGCCGCAGAAGAAACCGAGCAGGCCACCGCCCGCCCGGCAGAACCGAAGAAGCCCGCCCAGGACTCCGATGAATGGGCGGCGAACCGCTTTCTCGACGCGGTGAATTACTACCAGCGGCGCATCCCCGGCCAGCACGCGCCCATCCGACCGCAACCGGTGCGCATCGGTCTTATCGAGCGTGACGTGGACTTCGACACCGCGGATTTTGCCGATTACGTCGGGGCCTGCTCCGTGCCGCGCACGTGTGTCTATGCACGCGATGCGGATAAACCGGACAACCATGGCACCACCGTCGCCGGCATCCTCGCCGCGCGCTGGGACGACGGCGGCAACACTGGATTTCTCCGTGGCCTGGATAAAACCAGTGGTGGATTCGAGGTGATCGTCGAACGTAATTCCGATGCGGGGATCACGGCGAACATCGCTGCCTCGGTCAATCTCGTGGAAGACGGCGTTCGTGTGTTGAACTGGAGCTGGGGGATCCATCGCGTTGGTGCGAAGGACGTCAAAGGCGACGACGTGGATTCGTTGTTGCGCTCAGGGATCGCCATGGGGGGCTACGAGGAATTGCTGGAAGAGTTCTTCCTCTGGCTACGCAAGGCCCATCCCGACGTCGTGGTGGTGAACTCCGCCGGCAACGGGTCTTCGTTCTCGGGCACGGACGAATACCGTCTGCCCTCCTCCTTCATCACCGAGCAACTGCTGGTCGTTGGCGGCCACCAGCGCAGCGAACGCACCGGAGTCGCCGTCGAAGACCCGGCCTATGCGGTCAAGCGCGACTCCTCCAACATCGACATGCGTGTCGATATCACAGCCGCCGCCTGCGCCCACGCCTCGACGCCCCAGGCCGGCCAGGAAGGCGCGGTGCATTGTGGCACCTCCTATGCCACGCCCATGGTGGCGGGATTGGCGGCGGCGATGCTGTCCATCAATCCGCAACTGCAACCCGAACAGTTGCGCATGCTGCTGCGCCGCAGCGCCATGACCATTGGCGACAATCACGACTTCGAGGCCATGGACGGCGAGGATCTCACCGCGCCCATCCTGCCATCGGAGCGCCGTTATCAGCTCAACGACAAGGACGTGGGCCGCTCGGCGCGGCTGGACATGCAAAAGGCGCTGGATCTGGCGGCGCAGAGTCGCGATCGGGTGCGTTGAGTCTGGTGAGTTCGCGTCGTGACCAACCGCCGCAGGCCTCGTGCCGGGTCTATACTGATGTCACTTTTGCATTCAACCCTTGGACACCGGCCAGGCCATCAGGCAGGACACTTGAAACAATCCATATTCATTGTTGCGCTGCTCTGCCTACTGCTCGGCACGCCGGTCCGGGCGGAGTCGTATCTGGTCGTCACCGAAGAATGGGCGCCATACAACTACCTGGAAAACAATCGACTCACCGGCATGACCACGGAGATCGTCCAGGCCATCATGGCCTTGACCGGGGACGATTTTCCGATAGAGGTGCTTCCCAGCATGCGCAGTTCCCGGGTCTTGAAGACCCGGCCCAAGACCATTTTGTATTCCATGTTCCGCACAGCCGAGCGCGAACCGCTCTACAAGTGGGTCGGGCCGATCGTGGAAGAGTCCATTTACCCTTACCAGTTGGCCGATGCGCGACAACCGGTCAATTCGTTGGAGCAACTGATGCAGGTGCCCCAGATCACCACGCGAAATGCCGGTCTGATCCCCGATGTGCTGCAATCCCGTGGTTTCAAGAATCTGGATAAAAGCGCCACCGGAAGCCTGCAGCTTTATCGCATGCTCCTGGCCGGACGCACGGAGATCATCGTCGGTGATACTCCGGCGGGCATGGCTTACTACTGCCGCCAATTGAATATTGCGCCCGGCACGTTGCGCAAAGTACCCGTCGAACTCTATCGCTCATCGCTGTACATCGCCTTCAGCTCAGACTCGGAAGACCGCGTGATCGCCGCGTGGGCCCAAGCTCTGGAAAAACTGCGTCGCTCAGGCGAGCTGGAACGCATCCAGCGACGGTACGTCCAGCCGAAGCAATAGCCCACTTCATCCACACCATCGCGGGGACGCTGCAGTCCCATAGTAACCGGTCGCTGATCACGGCATCACCCTCGGCTTCAAGAGCAGCACCGACACCCAACTGCGCCTGATCAACCTTGGCCAGACCGGCGCCTTGCTCGCCATTGACCAGGCGGGCTACGCCAACCGGCTCACCGGATTCGAAAACCCGGATGAAGTCACCATCCCGCCGAAGACGGCCGTGCGGCAGAAGTTTGTGTTCGAGGGAATGAACGAGGCGATCAGTTCGGTACGGGTTTGGGGGCGGGATTATTCGGTTAAGAAGTAAGGTTACTTGATTATGGTGTTCGGAAGCCGCGTCATCGGGTAGTCGCGGCAGGGCCGATGGACGTGGGTGGGAAAGGTGAGCTGACGCTGAGTCCGGAGTCCACTCCTCGGTCAAGCACTCATTTAACCAATCGCGTATCCAGGCCAAACCGCTCCTGTGAGACAAGCCTGAACTGATTCGTCGCCAAATCGCAGCTTACCAACAGATTCCAAGAATGCTGGGTCACCGCAGAAGGAATCAGTATGAAGGGGTACTCAGCCAGCAGCTTGTCCGCAAACTGCTGTTGATTGGGTGAAGGTCTAGCCGGAATAAGCCAGTTCGGGTTCGGCAGGTCTTCGACCTGGACCACTTTGACGAGTGCCGGATCCAGCACTTCAAAACATGTCAGCAGATAAGGCATCATGTCCAACGCGTCGAACCCCAGATGGGACGCCACTTCCAAAATGGCCGTAGATGGGTCAGCGGAGGCGTAGATGACCCGCCGTCCAGGCGGATTCCAACGTCCACCGGTTCGTTGTGCCCCAATACCGCTGTCCCACGTATCTTTGTAGATCTCGCGGTCCAGTCGCCAAGCATGCCATCGACCGTCCCAGGGCAACGGAATCATTGATAAACCCCATACTCGATCCGAGTCAGGTAATCCTCCGCTACTTGAAAGCCCAGCGAGTTGTCGATCAGCTCCAATGGCACGTATCCATCCAGGTACTTACAGGGTTTTTTCAGCCAGTCCTCAGCCAATTGCTGACTGCCAAAGACATTGATTGCATGCTCCAGAATCTGGGCATACTGAAAAGCAACCGTGCTCTGTTGCTGGTTCAGACGTATGGGCTTGGTCTCTTTCGCCAGACGCTGGACGGTTCGGACGGATCTTCCTGTAATCCGCTGAACCAAGTCATGCTCCATGTACAGAGGGGACGTAGACAGCATGTCCTTGACGTCACTTAAGTAAAAGCCCTCCTGCGCGTACCGGATAATCAGCAAGCGCTCATCGCTTTTTCGACCCTGCAACAGAACCTCCGTGGGCTTTCTGGCAAGACTCCTCGCCCCCGCACCTGTTTTCCCTTTGGATTTGGTGACTCGCTTGTCTGCTTGCTTCACTGCGGACATAAGGCTAACCTCATTGCGACATTTGACGTAATCATAGCGCCAAATGTCGTTATGGCGGCAAGTCGGTTCGTCGGCCTTGACGCATAGGGTTTCAGGCATCGATTTGTCCTCACGATATGAAACGAAGCTGAGCGTGCTGGATGCCACGCGGGGCACCAAGGCAGTGCCAGATCGTAAGTGCAATACGTCCGAAGCCCAACCTTAAAAAGTTGTCGGACACTTCCTCAATTTTCCCCAAAGTGATCATTAGTCGTAGGACGCATTTCGTTGAGGGCTGGCTACGCCCGCTCGCCACAAGTTATCACCGGCCTCACCTGTAAGCGCACCGATTAAAAATGTTACAAAGTTAAAGAAATACACGACAGGGAGTCTGCTTTGAAATCAGCATCGCCGTTCATCGTCCATGAAACCAACCACTGGACAGTCAACCATCACATGGCGTCTTCCCTGCCCGGCTACGTCATGCTCGGCTCCAAGGCTCACGCTAACTCCTTGACCCAACTGCCCGCACCAGCGCTGGCGGAACTGGGTGGCTTGATGGCGGATATCCAGAGCGTTCTTGAAGCGCAACTGGACCCCAAATGGCTTTACATCAGCCGATTCGGCCACGATCCCCGCTACCCTATCCACTTCCATTTCATTCCAGTGTACGAATGGGTCGAGGAGCTGTTCTGGAACGATGCCCGGTACAGGCTGCTTGAAACTTTTGGCACTCAGGAAAATGCCCAGACACTGACCGATGGCGCGGAGCTGACGTTATTCATCTGGCGTGAATTCGGTGAAAGCCCGACGCCGCCCGCTATCCAGGGGCCATCGATTGACCATGTGATTGAACGATTGCGCCAGTCATTTGAAACGCGCGCTCGCCCCTGAACAAGGCCCACAACAAATGAAGATGCTGTACACCGCTTTGCTAGGGCTGTTGTCCATCGCTCCACCAACCCTGTCCTTCGCGGACAACGCCAATGGGAAGACTCTCTATCTTCAAAGATGCGCCGTTTGCCACGGGGCGGATATCAAGGGAACAGGGCCGTTGGCCAGGAAAAGCAATCCGCCAACCCCTGACCTCACGACGCCCGCCTTCAGAAAACGACTGGCTGATTACCCGGGCGTGATCGTGTCCTCGATCATCCTTCGTCCCAATGGAGACCTGATTCCGAGGACCTTGCAAGAGAACGGGGTGAAGATCCCGCCGCACGCCTGGAGCGTCAGGGATTTTCGCGACCTGCATCAATACATGAGTGGCGTCATTTCAAAAAAATGACCTTGTGCCCCAAGCAAGCGCGGAGCCCACGACGTATTCAGGTGACAGACCAGACCATTACACAGCGGCTGCCCGGAGCGTATCCGCGCTGGTATTCGCCACTCAATAGCGCCGCCAGTCGCGGCTCCAGGTGCTGGCTGGCTTGAACCTGGAAACCCATACGGGCATAAAACGGGGCGTTCCAGGGCACATCAATGAATGTCGTGAGGGTAACCTGACGCAGCCCGTTGGAGCGGGCATGGGCCTGCGCAACCTCGATCAGCCGCCGTCCCAAACCCTGGCCCTGCCAGAGAAGCGCGACGGACACCTCATGGATATGAAGAGCGTCACCGTAGCGCTCGGCACTGAGAAACCCTTGCGGCGCGCTTTCGTCATCGAGGGCAACCCAGCACGTCGATAGCGCAATGAGCTGGCGATGTCGCTCGACAGACATCGGCGGCGACTGCGCCACCCAGCTCAGCTCATCAATGCATCCGAACGCCAGGGCGGCGGACGCCTCGATGGCGGGCAGGTGTTGTGCATCGTCCGCAACGGCGACACGAACAGTCACAGGCATAGGTTCCCTCGGTTCTGTGAATGGACTGGCCCGATCAAGAGCCTGGCAGGCCGCGCCCATTCGATGGCGCAGCCTGCGCAAGCATCAGCGCAATGACCCTTGTGGTCAATGCGCCTCCCTCATCAACCCGGACACCGCTTTCTCCAGAAAGCCCAGGCAGTGCTCATCCAGCCAGGTGCCTTCGGCGAGGCTGGGCTCCTGTTGCATGGCATCGCGGATCTTCTGGTGGGTGCTCGGATCGTCCCCGGCATAACCCCGGAACAGGGCGAGCCAGCGCGCAGCCAGTGCCCGCCCCTGCTCTCCATCCGGCATGGCGCCGGCGTCCAGAGCATTGCGCAAGTCCATCAGCAACGGCGGCCACCCCTGCATCTGGCGTCCATAGTGCTGGCGCATGAAAGCGAACTCCTCGGCCGAGAGGTAACGGGCGAACACGCAAAGCTTGCTCTCGGCGAAGGCCTCCAGCAGATAAGCCACCACCTGCGGCGACACCCCCAATTGCTGCTGAAACAGAGGCTCCTGGGCGTGCATGCTGCTGAGCCTGAGCAGCCAGTCGGGATTGGCGTCGGTGTCACGCTCCAGGGTGCACATCCAGCGTCGGGCAAGCTGCTGGGCGGCTTCGCTGCTGGGCGGGGTACCAGCTTCATGAAACGCATTGGCCTCGGCGGCCAGTTCCAGCCACTGCGTGCGCAGGGCGCCATCGGCCTGATAGAACGGCAGGTGGTCGAGTTGGTCTTGGGTGAAATAGCGGTCGTACATGAACATCATCTCCAACGTGGTCAGCCAGTCGTCCAGCTCCGGCGCCTCCCCCGCCACGAGCCGCGTCTTGAGCAAGCTCAGCCGATTGCGCAAATGCGTCTGCTGCGCGATCAGGCGGTCGATGGCGCCGATCTGCCGCTCGAGGGTGGGAACGAGCGCGAGGTCCGGATCGTCGATTGCCGCGCCGATCTCTGCCAGCGACATGCCGAGCTCGCGCAGCGCCTGGATCTGGTGCAGGCGAGCAATGTCGTTACGGTTGTAGAGGCGGTAGCCGGCGTCGGTGCGGGTCGAAGGACGTAGCAGTCCGATGCTGTCGTAGTAATGAAGGGTCCGCACGGTCAATCCCGTGCGCCTGGCCAGTTCACCTACTCGAAGCAACATCGTTTCAACTCCTGTTTCCTTAGACGACGCCCATGCTGCGGCCTCACGTTGCGTGAGGGTCAAGCCCCGGGTGGACGACCCTCAGGGCTTGGAACGCATCCGGCCGCGGATCGCCATGTACGGGCAACCCCAGGCAATGAAGCCAATGACCACGCCTTCGACGATACCCACCAGCAGGTTCAAGGAAAAACTGAACGGCTGCTCAGCCCAGTGGAACGTCGTCGAGCCCGTTCGAAAACCACTGACGCGCAGCCGTCCGGTAAAAATGGCCGGCACCAAGGTCATGACGTTAGTCAGTTCTAGCACCGCAAAGAAGGCGCCCAACAGCATGAGCAAGGTTCGTGCGGGCAAGCCCAGTTTCTCGATTGGCTCAGGCGCACGACGGAAAACGGGACAGATTTATTATCAGAAAAATATATCCATCCCTTTTGTCCGGCAATAGTCTAGCTGGCTTGTGTCATGCGGTGTATGCGACGGCTTTTTTCAGACAGAGCCTAGTTATCATGTTTTATCCATGGTCCACTACCGTGGTCCACACGGGCTGCCCCAATGGCTTTATAACAAATGTTGTCAAAGTAACAGTGACGGGGTATTTGTTTTCATACATCCGTTTCACTGCTGCCACTGCCTCTTCTTTCGTTTCGCTTGTGATTTCTCCGAACTCGTTATTATGGCTGCCATCAGCCGCATGTGCGATATAACTATATTTAGTGCTCATTTTACTGGCCTGAATCATGGTTTAAGGGGTATCCAGAATGTCCGACGAATCGTGCCATGCCTACTGTCGAAACCGACAGCGCTTAAGATCCAAATGAAATAATTGCTACAGGGAATAGTATGCGGCATTATAAATCATGACGACGTCTAGTTCTGAAACAGGTATAAACCTAGACACTGCCGCCCATTCGCCGCAATGTGGTTGTTCAGAGAAAAGGGGACAGATTTATTATCAGAAAAAAAGTCTGTCCCGTTATTTCCTAGTGTAAGCGTCCGGGGAAGACACATTGCGATGCGCTAACCTGTAATCCTTTAGAATTGAGGTCTCAGCATGGAATGCCACGTTCGTCTCGCCACGAGCAGCGATGCAGCAGCGATAAGCCGCGTAGTTATAGCCGCCCTGCGTGAGTCAAATTCACAGGACTATCCGCCTGATGTGATCGCTCAGGTTGAGCAGAGCTTTTCTCCTGAAGCCATCAACACACAGCTTACAAAGCGTAGGGTTTTCGTAGCGTTGTTGGGCGAAAACATTATTGGCACTGCCGGTCTCGACGGTGATGTGGTCAGAAGTGTTTTCGTTGACCCGGCTCACCAGAAAGGCGGTATCGGGCGGCATTTGATGGATGTCATCCATACAACTGCTGCCAGCGTAGGAGTTGGAGCTGTACGTGTGCCCTCGTCGATTACAGCTGAAAGGTTTTATACCGCGTTGGGTTATCAGAAAATCCGAGACGAGTTTCATGGGGCGGAGCGCACCATCGTTATGGAGAAGCGGCTGTAGGATTCTCCCAGACTATTTACTCACTTATGCGGCAAGGGACGGACTTATTATCCGAAAAACAAGTCGAAAAATAAGTCTGTCCCGTTTTTCACCGTTTTTCAGTCCCGTTTTTCAAACTCAAACGTTTGAGTGGGCTGTCAAAATGCTCGTTCAGAGGTATTAACAACCGACCCACTGTGACCCGCGACTGCCGCTAAACCCCATACGCACTGTGGGCATGACCGTGCATGCTCGGGATGCCAAGCTTCTCAAAAAAGCTATCTACAAACGCAACCGCGCTTGCTATTGCCCAGCGAGCACAACCCGCCCCAAGCACCTTGTCCGGGTAAAAAGGATTGCCCGGACCGGTCAGCTTATTAGGCTCAAACCTTCCGCGTAGCTTCTTCTCGAACTTATGCTCCGCCCCTCTATTCTCATCGTCCTCGCTGAAGTTGAAGATGGTCTCGGGCTCATAGTGAACCAAAGCATTTCGGAGATCGACCAGCAGCTTCACGTCCTGATAGGGGCTAGCGTTTCTCGACAGTGCAGGCTTCCCGTTCAACTCAAGTGCCAGCTCAAATTTCTCAAGCATTGTTGATCGTTTGAGCGGTGACTTCCGCCATAAAGCGGCCATTACTTCACTGTTCTGAAGACCTTCGATCCGGGCTGGATCGAAACCTTCACTGCAGTCAGCCCATAGTTCGTTGATCGCCGCCTCTAAAAACGCAACTGACAGCATAACGCTGCTGACCACGCATGCCATGTGCTCACGAAGACCTTCATTCGAAGCAGAATCTCCAAGAGTCAGTACGGGCTCAAGCGCGGCCGCCCGCTGGGAGAAAAGTGCAGCCGCTGATAGATGCGATGTTGACAGATAGTGCCTAGAAGAAATGCTGATAGATGACGTGATGGCCACGACCACTTCCTTATGCTGAGACGTTGATTCAGGGACTTTTCCACGATGCCATTATGGCTTTGCGCTCTTCAAGATAATATGCCGAGTTACATCGGAAATCATGATGGCAAACAATGGCAATATGTTTGGTCCCTTCAAACATGACACTACTTTCGATGCCATGACCTAAGAGGAAAGTAAATCCTAGCTGTCCGCTTCTGGCCGACTCCTGCCTAGCAAAAGGCTCCAATCGATCAAGTCACAGCAATAACGACAGAGGCCGCAAATGCAGCCTCTCGGAGCGTCTGGCAAAACCGCCTTTCGCATAATCACACAACTTGCGACGGCGCCTCGTTAATCGCCGGCAACCTCAGAAATCCACAGTAGCCGACACCTTCAACGTACGCGGCGCCCCTTGGGTCAGATAACCACCATTGGCCGAGGCCCAGTAGTTTTCGTCGGCGACGTTCTCCAGCATCGCGTTGAAGGTCAGCGCGCGGCCATCCATCTTTGTTCGATAGCGTGCGCCCAGGTCGACACGGGTCCAGGCGGGGATGCTGTATTCGTTGGCGCTGTCTACGAACTGGCCGCCGGTGCGCAGTAGCAGGCCGTTCAGGCTCACCCCGGGCAAGCCGGGCACATCCCAGTCGGCGCCCAGATTGAACTGGAATTTCGGCACCCCCACCGCCTGGTTGCCATCGTCGCGCCCGCCAGCGGTGCCGCTGAGTTCGGCTTTGGTCCAGGTGGCGCCGCTCAGCAGGCGCAGGCCGTCCAGCGGCTCGCCGAACAGGCTCAGTTCCACGCCGCGATTGCGCTGCTCGGCATCCACCCGGTAGTAGCCGTCGCCGCCGAGCACGCCCTGCGGCTGCTCGATGCGGAACAGGCTGAGGCTGCCGCCGAAGGTGCCCCAGTCAAGCTTGGCACCCACCTCGGTCTGCTTGGAGCGATAAGGCGCGAACATCTCGCCGTTGTTGAGCGCGGCGGCCGGCGCGGTCGGGCCCTGTTGCAGAGACTCGACGCGGTTGGCATAGAGCGACAGGTACTCGGTGGGTTTGATCACCAGGCCATAGGCCGGCGTGGTGATACTTTCCTGATAGTTCGAAGTGCGGGCACCGCTGGCCGCGTTCCAGGCATCGGCGCCGATGGATTGGCGGCGCACGCCCAGGGTCAGCAGCACGCGGTCGTCGAGCAAGCCCAGGGTGTCGGACACCGCCAGGCTACGGTTCTGCACCTTGGCGGTGGTGTCCGGGTCGTGGATATCGCCGGAGACGCTGGTGGCCGGCGGCTCGGCCACGGGCTGGCCCTCATACAGGTTGCCGAAGCCACGACTGCCCGCCGCGGTGGTCTCGAACGCGTTGCGTTTCTCTTGCCAGATGCCGTTGGCGGCCAGGTTGATGCGATGGCTGACCGGCCCGGTGGCGAGTTCGCCGCGCAGCCCGGTGACAGCGCTGAGGGTTTCCTGGTCCAGCGGCGAATAGAGACGGCCGATACGGGCGTCCCCATTCGCGCCATAGACGTAGTTGGAGGCGTAGACCCCGTTCTCCCGCGTGTATTTGCCACCAGCGCTCAGGTAGGCGGTCCAACTGGGCGAGAGGTCATACTCGGCGCTGAACATGCCATAGGTGTCTTCGAGCTGCGACCAGCTCCAGGGTTGCGCGTAGTTGTGGTCGGAGTCCGGTGCCGACGGCGTCTTGCCATTGAGTGTGCTGGTAGGCCCCGTCGTGGTCAGGTAGACCACCGAGCGTCCCTCATTGACCCGTTGCTTCTGGTAACCGAGGTCCGCAGACAGGCGCAGACGGTCACCGCGGTAATCCAGACCGAGGGTGGCCAGGCTGAAGCGCGAGTGTTCATCGTCCACCGCGGTCTCGCCCTCGCGCTGGGCCAGGTTCACCCGCACGCCGAAGCGGTTGTCCTCGCCGAAGCGTTGGCCCAGATCGAGGTGCCCACCTACCCGGCTGTCGCTGGCATAGTCCAGGGTGGCGCTGCGCGTGGGGGTGTCCTCGGCACGCTTGGAAACCACGTTGATCGCCCCGCCGACACCGCTGCCCGACGGCGACACGCCATTGACGAAGGCGTTGGCCCCTTTGAACACCTCGACGCGCTCGACCGACTCGGTGGCGATGATCTGGCGCGGCAGAATGCCGTACAAGCCGTTGAAGGCAATGTCGTCGCTGAACAGCTGGAACCCACGCACGACGAACACCTGGGAGAAGTTGCCGAAGCCGAACGACTGACGCACGCCCGGATCGCTGGCCAGCACATCGGCCAGGGTCTGCGCCTGGCGCTTCTCGATCAGCTCGGAGGTGTAGCTGGAGAAAGCGAAGGGCACATCTTGCATGTCCTGGTTGCCCAGCACACCGATGCGCGCACCCCGCGCCGCCTCCCCGCCGGCGTACTCGGCCGGCAGGTCGACACGGCCTTCGGCGGCTCCATTGATGGTGGTCGAACCCAGCTCCAACACGCCCTGCTCGGGCACCGGCATCAGCGTGAAGGTGCCGTCATCGCCGCTCTGGAAGGTCAGGCCGCTGCCCTCCAGCAACCGCTGCAGGCCTTCGATCACCGAATAATCGCCCTTGAGTGCCGGCACCACGCCGCTGTCACGGGTCAGGCCGGCGTCATAGAGCAGACGCACATCAGCCTGCTCGGCGAAATCGATGAGCGCCGCGTCGAGGCGTTGGGCAGGCACGTCGAGCTCGACGGCTTGCGCCTGTGCGGCAGTAATGGCCAGAGGGAGAACGGCTAGCGCCGCGAGGAAGGAAGTCGACCGCATGCTGATGTCCTAGACTGTCAATACGAAGAAGTCGCATTTGCAGGAACGGAAGACGAAGGCGGCGATGATTTCTGAACCATCGCCGCCCAAATATTTTCTTTTTTTCTTGAAGGTACAGGCGCGGCGCGGCTCTCAGCGACGTGACGCGACCAGAATCAACCCCGGCAGGCGCACCAGGCGCACAGGCAAGGTGGTTTCCACAGCGCTCAACACCGCCTGCGGATCGTCAAGGGCGAACACGCCGGTCACCTGTAGGCGGCGAGCGGCGTCATCGACAAACAGCACCCGCGCAGACTGGCTGCGCTCGAGCTCGGCGAACACTTGCTCCAGCGGCTGGTCGCGGAACACCAGCTTGCCGCGCTGCCAGCCCAAGCGCTGGCGCGCATCCAGTGCTTGCGGCGCCTGCAGCGCCCCGCCGCGCCACTGCACTTGCTGCCCGCCGACCACGGGCAGCGGCTCGCCCCCCGCGCTGGAGGCCAGCACTCGACCCTCGCTGACTGCGAGGTCGACACCGCCCTCCTCCAGACGCACATCGAAGCGCGTGCCGGTGACGCGGATGCGCGCCTCGCCGGCACTGACCATGAACGGCCGGGCCGGGTCATGGGCCACCTGGAAATCCGCCTCGCCACGGTACAGCCTGACCTCGCGACGACCGTCGACAAACTGCCAGTCCAGCGCCGAATCGCCGTTGAGGGTCAACAACGAACCATCGGCCAGACGTACCTCGCGCACCTCGCCCGGTTGGGTGCTGATATCGGCATACAGGCCAATCCAGGTGCCGCGGGGCAACCACAGCGCGAGCAACAGCATCGCGGCGCAGGCCAGCGGAACCGCCCACAGTCGACGGCGACGCAGCACGCGCACCTGGGGCTGCTCGACCGGACGTTCAATCTGGCCGAGCAACGACCACAACCCTTCCACCTCCCGCAATGCCTGCTCGTGCTCGGGCGCCGCCTGGCGCCAGGCCTGTGCGGCAGCGTGATCGGCAGCGGTGGCGCGGCCAGAATGCAGCAAGACCTGCCATTGTCGGGCCTGATCGAGAAACGAAGAATGAGTCACGGCTGCGGGTCCATCTGCTGCTGGCAGTGTTCGAGGGCCTTCAGGATATAGCGTCCGGCCATGCTTTCCGAGACCCCCAGGCGCTCGCCGATCTCACGCTGGGTCAGCCCGTCCAGGCGATTCCACAACAACGCCTGGCGCAGGTGCGGGGGCAAACCCTCGACCACGCGCTGCAGTCGCTCCAGGCGCTGGGCGTCGCTTGCCGCTCGCTCCGGCCCCGGCTGGGCACTGACCAATTCGATGGATATCTCCTCCTCGACCGGGCGGGATTTTTGCTGGCGGCGGTAGTCGATGATCAGGTTGCGCGCGATGCGGTAGAGAAACGCGCGAAGATTGCCGATCTCCTCTGCGGACTCGCGCCGGCGAAAGCGCAGCCAAGTCTCCTGGCGCAGGTCGGCCGCCAGCTCTTCGCACTTCACCTGCCGGGTGAGGAAGCGCAGCAGCTCGCTCGAATGGCTCTCGAACTGGCCGTCGGCGGAATGAGGATCGGATGGCCTGGACACGCAAGCGACTCAAGCGAGGAAGAGTCGCGAGAATATATCAAATGATAATGACTTTCAATTAGTGAGGCGCTGCGCCATTTTGCCCTCGACATGATGTCGCCCGGGCCGCCCAAAAGCGGCCCAAGGCTAGAAATGAGCAGGCGCCCGCCAGCAGGATTTGCCGTCATCCTGAAAACGTCAGAATGCCTTTTCCTGCCTCGTCTCCATGACTTGGTTGATGACTTCATCCCAAGGCGGCGTTGAAGGGAACAGCTCGACCAGAAAGGCAACGAATGCCTTTACGTTCGGGCTACCTCGACGGCTCTCCGGCCATAAGGCGGTGATGGTGAACCGTTCTACGCTGAATTGTGGAAGGATCGGAACCAGTTCTGCCCGACGCACATACGGCGCGGCCACATAATGCGGCGAGATACCGATACCGCCTCCTGCAGCCAGAATCGCCGCTACCGCATCGCTGACATCAACGGTAAACGCTGAGTCTGGTGCCAGTTCAAGTTGCTTATCATCCGCTACATAAGGCCATCTCAAACTCTGCCCCGTGCTCTGATAGCGAAAATTCACGCATTCATGATCCGCAAGATCTTCAGCTGCTACCGGGATGCCTTTGCGCCGTAGGTAGTCAGGTGATGCAAACGCACCGATTCGGTGGGGCCCCAGAGGCCGTGAAACCAGACGCGTATCGGCAAGGTCGCCGACTCGGACTGCGACGTCGATTCCTTGCCCAATGATGTCCGAATACTGATCTCCGAGCCTCAGGTCGATTGCCAGATTCGGATATTGATCACGGAACCTGGGCAGCGCAGGCGCGAGAATGTTCAAACCGATCGGCAAAGGCGCAGTCACTTTCAGGACGCCGGAGGGCTCGGCTCGGGAAGCGACTGCTGCCTGATCGATGTCCTCGACTTCTCGCAGAATCCGCAGTGCACGTTCATACAGGTCGCGCCCCTCGGGTGTGAGGATCAACGACCGCGTCGTGCGGGTGAACAGCATTAGCCCAAAATGTTCCTCAAGCCTTTGCACACTTTTGCTGATCGCGGAAGGTGATACCGAGAGTGCTCGCGCAGCAGCCGTGTAGCTGCCCAGCGAGGCCGCTCGTGCAAAGGCGATAAGCCCGGTTAGACGATCCAATCCAATTTGTGCCTTCATGGCACTAGTAAAGCGACTTTTACCCTAATTATCAATCTTGATTCATAACAGTAGTCTTTCCCCATCGAACGCCACTCAGGTGTTCCAGACGGAGACTCATCATGAACATCAGCCAAACACTTCCCTCCTCCCTCGCCGACAAAATGGTGGTCATTTTCGGCGGCACCTCCGGCATCGGGCTGGCCGCTGCGGTACAAGCGAAAGCAGCTGGCGCCAAAGTCATCGTGGTCGGCTCAAACGCCCCGCGTGCCGAGCACGCAGCCATCGAGCATGGCCTGGACGGTTGGCGCGCCGCGGACGTGACCGACAGACAGGCTGTCGAAACCGCACTGGCGGATATTCCCCAGGTTGATCACCTCGTTCTGCTTGCCGGGACATTCGTTGCCGGCAGCGTGTTGACGGCTGATCTCGACTACCTGCACCGCGCTTTCGATGAACGCATCTGGGCATCGATCAATGCGATTCGTGTACTGGGTGACAAGTTGGCAAAAGATGGCTCGATCACGTTCATTTCCGGTTCCCTGGCAGATCGACCGAACGCTTACGGCACTGCCGTGCTTGCAGCTGCATCGGCGGCAATGGAAGCACTGGCTCGCGGTCTGTCGCTGGAACTGGCGCCGGTACGTGTCAACACGCTGTCTCCCGGCCCGATCAACACACCGATTCTCGGCAAGGCATTGGGCGAGGGGCGTGATGCATTCGTCGCGTCTCTGGAACAGATTCTACCGTTGCATCGCCTTGGCACATCCGATGAAGCAGGCGCGGCAGCAGTGTTCTTGATGAGCAACACCTTCATGAACGGCGCCGTACTCAACATCGATGGCGGCGCACGCCTGGTTTGATGCTACCCCCACCCGAGAGCTTAATCATGACCACATTATTTGATTCCCTGCGCCTCGGCGCGCTTGATCTGCCGAACCGAATCCTGATGGCGCCGATGACCCGGGCGCGTGGGACTCGCGAACACATTCCGACCGATATGATGGTTGAGTATTACCGACAGCGCGCCAGCGCCGGCCTGATCATCTCCGAAGCAATCGGCATCAGCCAACAAGGGCTGGGATGGCCCTACGCGACGGGGCTCTGGTTGGACGAACAGGTCGCCGGCTGGCGCAAGGTCACCGATGCGGTGCACGCAGCGGGTGGCCGAATCATTGCGCAGCTGTGGCACATGGGCCGGGTCGTGCATCCGAGTTTTCTTGGCGGAGGTCAGCCGGTCTCCGCATCTGTCACCACCGCGCCGGGACAGGCGCACACCTACGCCGGCAAGCAGCCGTATACCCCGGCGCGTGCTTTGCCCCTGGAGGAAATTCCCGCACTGCTGGAAGACTTTCGTCAGGCCACGCGTAATGCGATAAAGGCGGGTTTTGATGGTGTGCAAATCCACGCCGCCAACGGCTATCTGATCGACCAGTTTCTGCGTGACAGCGACAACTTTCGCACCGATGCCTATGGCGGCTCGGTTGATAACCGAATCCGCTTGTTGAAAGAAGTCACCCGGGCGGTGGCGCAGGTTATCGGCGCAGACCGTACCGGAGTGAGGTTGACCCCAAGCAGCTATGAACAGGGTGTGCGCGATAGTGACCCCGAGCGCTTGTTCAAGCGTGCGGCCGAGGTGCTGTCTTCGATTGGAATCGCCCATCTTGAAGTACGCGAGCCTCCGCTGGATGGCACATTCGGCAAGTCCGAGCGCCCCCCGCTTGCGGGAGTAATCCGCGAGGTATTCAGCGGTGTGCTGGTTCTCAATTCAGACTACGATTTCGCCCGGGCGCAAGCACAAGTAGAGGCTGGGCTCGCCGATGCGATTGCTTTTGGGCGGCCCTTTATTGCTAACCCAGATTTGCCTTTGAGATTAGCGAGGCAGGTGCCCCTTGCTCAAAGCGAGATGAGCACTTGGTTCACCCAAGGCAAGGAAGGTTATCTGGACTATCCGGCGTCAGGTAGCATTTGATGAGAAGCGGGCACAACCAGGCAAGTTGAGATAAGGGGAAACCCAGCAGTTAAAAACTGCAGGCCAAGTTGGCTTTCAGCCTTGAGATCGGCTAATGGGTGTCCCCTTTTTTCCAAGGCAAGGAATGATCAGGTTTGCGTCATACCCACAGGTCAGCCACTCCGATCAACTGAAAAACTTCATCTCCAGAAGGCTCGGCGAAGATGATGTCCAGGTTACGGTACCCGGAGTGGTCCCCTGCCAGGCTCAACTCGAATCGAGCTCCATTGGCGTCGGCTTCGTAGCTCTTCAAGTAGGTCAGGTTCTTGGCTTCATTGACAACCACGTCCAACGTGCCGTTGTAGCCATTTCCCAGTCGGGTAAAGCCCAAGGCGGACAAATCGATGGTGTCTTCACCCACGGTATAGTCGAGCAGGCGATCCGTGTGGTTTTCGGTGGCGGTACGGTAGCTGTCGCTCAGCGCGTCGAAGCGGAACACATCGTTATTACCACCACCCGCCAACAGATCCCGGCCTTCTCCGCCAACCAATACATCATTCCCCAGCGCGCCATAGAGGCGGTCATCGCCCGCGAACCCTTCGATGATTTCGCCTCGGGCGTTGCCCTGTAAACGATCGGCCTCTTCGGTGCCCGTCAACCTGGCTTGCTGGAACAGGATGTTGGTTTCATTCAGCGTTTGGCTCAAGTCACCGTCGAAGACCAATTCGAAGCGTTCCCCCTCCGCATTGGCATCGAAACTCTTGAGGTAGGTCCGCGTTCCGCTTTCATTGACTCGTATCGCCAGCGTTCCGTCATGTCCATTGCCCAGCCCGAGGAAGCCCAGGGATGAGAGATCGATCGTATCGGTGTTGGGGTCGAAGTCGGTGATTCGGTCGCTATAGGCGGTGGTTACGGTTCGGTAGCTGTCTGCGACTGACTCGTAACGGAACGTATCGGCCCCGACGCCGCCCGTCAGCAGGTCGCGACCTTGCTGGCCATCGAGCAGATCGTTACCGGCCCCGCCAACGATGGCATCGTCGAACGAGTCGGTACCCAGCAAGAAATCATCATTCTGGCTACCGTCAAGGTGGTAATAGCCGTCGTCGGGATTGCCAAAGCTGTGATCCAGGCTACCGTCGGGGTTCAACTGAACCAGGGCGGCCAGATAACCGTCCGCCTTCGTCCCCTGGCTTCCCCCAATCAACACCCTGCCGTCGGCCAACACCACCATGTCGGCGACTGCGAAAGGCGCACTTTGCGAGCCCCAGCTCACCTGCCCCTGATCACCGAACCCGGTGTCGAGCGAGCCGTCGGCGTTGAGCCGCATCACCGTCGCCACGCCGCCTGAGGCGCCCGCCAGCAGGATTTTGCCGTCCTCCTGGATAACGAGGGCATTTGCATGAACATCCAGGGCCAGGCTGCCGCCGTTGCCAAAGCCGCTATCCAGGGTACCGTCCTGGTTGAGGCGGGTCAGGGTATCTCGCCCGGTGACCAATACCTTCCCGTCCGCCTGCAGCGAAACGTCGATCGTGCCGCTGGGTTGAATGCCGACGGATGCTGGCAGGTGCAGGATCCCGCCCTCTGCGAAAGACGAAACCAGGGTCCCCGTCGCGTCGAAGCGGGCAATGTAGATCTCCCCGGTGGGATACGCAGCGCTCGCGAAAAAGCTGCCGTCGCGTTGCACGGAGAACGACGCTTGCTGGCCCAGGGACTCATTCCAGTAGAACGGCACGGTCGCGGTACCGCCGTTGCCGAAACTCGTATCGAGGCGGCCGTCAGCCAAGGTACGAGTTACGCCCGAAACCCAGGCATCGCCGACTTTCACATACTGAGTCACCAGGTAGCCCCCGCCCGGCTGCACCGCGGCATTACCGCCGTCCTCGATATCGAGCGACACCGGCAGGAGGGATTTGCCGTCTGCACTGTAGCTGCGGTCCAGGCTACCGTCGGCATTGAACCGGACGAGGCTGCCGGTAAAGCCCGAATCCTCTTCGCCTCCCAGGCCCAGGCGGCTGTAGGCGCCAAGCCAGATGGCACCGTCCGGATCGAACGTGATACCGCCGATCTTGTCCGAGCCCCATAAGGTCGTGGCGACCATGCCTGTGTTCCCCACAGCCGCAGCGGTGGGCGAAGTGCTATGACTCATGTCCATGCCTCCGATGGCAATCTATCGCCAAAGACAATAGACGCGGCTCGGTCTGGTTGCCACTTTACGGAACGAAGAGAACGGTAAGAGAAGTCCCTACTAACTCAACCTACTCAACCACCCCGTTATAGACAACAACCTCACCCCCCTCCTTTTTGACCCTCAATTCATTCCCCCGCGCCATCACGTCAACCGCCTCAGAACACCCGTCTACCGCCTTCGTCCCATCCACCCGCTCAGCCTTGGCATCAAAACTGAAAACATAAGTAGACGCTGGACAAGCATTGCCGCCTTCCCCGGTGGAAACGACCACCACATAGCGACTCGGGCCAAACGTGTAGACCCTTTCAATCGCCACATAACCCGTGTACTCAGGCTGCTCGACGATTGACTCCATGACGTTCATCAAGCCTGCGCGCGCCTGGTAATTCAGCGCGGTTCCCGTCTCCAGGGGTTGGGTCGTGAAAGGCCCTGCGCGCTCGGTGTCGACGGGCAAGGGTTCGTAGGCAACGCCCGGAGGCGCCGGAGGGGCTACTTTCGGGGTGGCGGCGGGCTTTGCGGCGGGGTTTTGCTGGGGCGTGGGCAGATCGCACAGGCCGTTCTTGCAGATCAAGTCACCTTGGCAGTCGATGTCTTGCGTGCATTGATTGGTTTCTTCGAAGGTGCTTTCTTCGGCGTTGACATAGCCGACGACCGCCAGTGCAAGGAGGGTACAGGCGAACAGACGCTTCATCGGTGAAGTCCTTTTCCGGATGGGGGCCTGATGATAACTGTCACACCGCGCAATTGTCCCATGGTGCGTGCGGTGATGTTGGATTTGCCGTGCGGGTGGCCCGGCTCGGGTTTGAAGGCTAGCCTTGCCGAAACCCTCACACTGAAGTCGAGACAACCATGACCGGCCGCGAGCAGCTCCAGCGCGATGGTTACGTACTGCTTCGTCAGGCGATCCCGACCGATTGGCTGGATGAGCTGCGGGCCGTGTTCGAGGCTGGGGTGAGGCCATCGGAGCAGTGGCCGGTGCCGCGCAATATGGATTGGCGTTATTCGATGCTGGACGATGCGGCGACGGTTCAGGCGGTGTGTCGTTTGCCCCAGGTGCTGGCGGCGGCAGGTGAGTTGATCGCTGAGCGGTTTTTCCTCTCGCAGGTGGAGGGACGCGAGCCGCTGGCCGGTGGCGGTCACCAACCGTTGCACCGGGACTTGTCGGCCCAGCGGCCCGGCGACGTCGCGGCTGCCCTGGCTTTTCTCGATGATTATGGCCCTTGGAACGGCGCGACTCGTCTCGTTCCAGGCAGCCATCGCCCCGGACCTGGCGAACCCGAATTCGACTTCCCTGACGAGTCACGCTCCGTACAGATTGCGGGCTGCGCCGGTGACATTCTGGTGTTCAATGTGGACTTGGTGCATGCAGGTAGTCTGAACGCCCTTGGCGCACGGCGGCGCTCCCTGTTGATCAGTTATTTTGCCGAGCCGCTGTACGCCTCACACCTGGAAACCGTGGGCCTGCGAAACGTACGCATGGACACCCGCGAGCGGTTCGAACCGTCGGACTTTGTCTTCGCAAGCCAGGCATTCAGCAACCCTGGCGCCTTGGTGTAGGATCTGCGCAGATCGGATCACGGCGTGCCTGCCCCGGCATACATCTCCACCCTTCCCCAGACGATCCCACCCTTATGAACCCAATCGATCTGCTGTCTTTTCAACGCATCACCACCGCTCACGGCGCACTCGAAGGTGCGGCGTATTTCGACGCTGAAGAAAGTCTTGTCCACGACGTATTTACGGACCGCATCCTGTTTCAGACCAATTATCTGGATCACACCAGCTACGAAGTCAGCTTCGCCGACGGCGCGGTACAGGTTCGCAAGACGCGGCTGGATAATTATCAGCGCGGCCACAAGGCACAGGTGATCGATGACGACATGGATGAAGAAGACTGGAGCGAGCTGGACAGCCTCTGGCAGCGCTTGAGCCAGGATCTGAACACTCAGGATCAAGGGCCGCGCCCCGATCTGGCCGATACGCTGGCCGACCTGTTCGATTGCCTGTTCGACGAGGCGCAGGCGCAAAAGCTCATTCAAGCCATTCCGGCCCCGACCGCGCAATGGGATTGGGCCTGGACGCAAGTCGAGTCCGCGCTCATCCAGGCCAATCAGTTGGCTGAGTTCGAATGGAAGGAATGGGCATCCTGTGGCGTCCATGCGGTAAATGCCCTGGCGCCGCTACAGCAGTTGGGCATCGAGATCGCGGTTCCTGATGCGAAAACCATCGCCGCCGTCAACAGCGCCAACGACTGGGAGCGAGCGCTTCTTCAGTACTTCAATACTCAGTTGGACGAGCGTGACCTGAAACTGCTGGCCATCGGCACCCATTTCGATGAGCACCAGGCGTTTGCCTGCCTGCCCATGAACGGCCTGAGCCTGGTGAATGCGTTGGAAATCATGGGTCGGCTGGGCATCGTCCATAAATACTGAGCGTCTTTATAAAAATTTGCGGAGAAACAGTGTGTGGCCAGGGGGGGTTATCTCCTCGCCACAAGGCCGTTATCCGCTCACCCATTCGCACGCAACCGAAGCGAAACGCAGCTATCCGATTTTCCCATAGTAGCTATCGATACCATGCAGTTCTCGGCGTCCGCCTCTCTCTCTAATCTGCCCACCAACGCGATCGATGACGGTCGCAGCCGTTCAAACCACCCTTATGGAGAGAGAACCGATGAACACCTTCAACCGCACCCTGGCTATCGCCACACTCGCCCTCGCCGCCCTCGGCGCTGAAGCCGCGACACCTGTCCAGACCGGCGCGGCCGTGTCCGCCGTTGGCAGCGTAATCCAGTCCGCCAGCTACATCACCACCAAGGATGGCGTACAGCTGTACTACAAGGATTGGGGCCCACGAAACGGCCAGGTCGTCACTTTCAGCCACGGCTGGCCGCTGGACTCCGACAGCTGGGAAGCGCAAATGATGTTCCTCGCCTCCAAAGGCTACCGGGTCGTGGCCCACGACCGTCGCGGTCACGGTCGCTCCAGCCAGCCGTGGGAAGGCAATGACATGGATCACTACGCCGACGATCTGGCAGCAGTGATCGAGGCGCTGGATCTCAAGAACGTGACGCTGGTGGGCTTCTCGACGGGAGGCGGTGAAGTGGCTCGCTACATCGGTCGTCACGGGACCGCGCGGGTGAGGAAAGCCGTGCTGGTGTCCTCGGTTCCACCGTTGATGCTCAAGACCGACACCAACCCCGGCGGCCTGCCGATCACAGTGTTCGACGGCCTGCGCAAGGCATCCCTGGAGAACCGTTCGCAGCTGTACCTGGACACCGCCTCGGGACCGTTCTATGGCTACAACCGCAAGGGCGCCAAGCCATCACAAGGGCTGATCCAGTCCTTCTGGGCACAGGGCATGCTGGGTGGTGCCAAGAACACTTATGACTCCATCGCGGCGTTTTCGGCCACCGACTTCCGCGGCGACCTGAAGAAGTTTGACGTGCCGACCCTGGTGATCCATGGCGACGACGATCAGATCGTGCCGATCGATGCCGCCGGCCGGGCTTCGGCTGCGCTGATCAAGGGCGCTCGGTTGATCGTCTACCCAGGCGCACCCCATGGCTTGACCGAAACGCACAAGGACCGTCTCAACCAGGACCTGCTGAAATTCCTCCAGGAATAAGGCAAGTCATTGTTCACACGAGCCCTTCATAGGAAGGGCTTTGGGGGATCGGGAGATAAACGAATCGCCCGATCCCCCCACACGTATCAGCGTGCGCAACGCGCCGACTGGCTCAAGTCTTCCTCTACTCCTCGACTCTCCCTTCGCCTTCACGATCACTCACGTAATGGCGCGCAAACGGAAACGGCGGCAACCAGGCTTCGCGACGCACCGTCCAGCATTCGTAGGTCGGCATCAACTGGTTGGGCGCATCCAGGATCCCCAGGTTCACCTCGACTTCGTCATCGGTACGGGCGAACACGGAGGAGCCGCATTGCGGGCAAAAATGCCGTCCGGCGTAATCCCGCGTCTCGCCCTCGATTTTCACCGCGTCCTGAGGAAACACCGCAGCCGCAAAGAACAACGCCCCGTGATGCTTGCGACAGTCGAGGCAGTGACAAAGGCCCACCCGGTAAGGGCGGCCCGAGGCTTCGATGCGGACGCTGCCGCACAGGCAACCGCCAATGAATCGGTCCATGTTGGCTCTCCTCTGTAGCACGCATTTGCGACATCTACCTTCGACCGCCTTGCCCTGCTCTTGGTTTAGTTCACGAATGCCCCACCATTGGCACGGCGATCAGCAATATCGCCGTCCCATGGGTGGCGGTCGACGCCACTACGCCGTAGCGCATGCGAACAAGACCGCATGCCAGGCCTTCAATCAAGGTGAAGAGCAAAACAGGCCAGCCAAGTTGGGTAACGCTCAGGGCCAGGAAACCGTGGCAGGCCGAGAACGCCGTCGCGCTGATCAATGCCGCCCGCAGCGCGCTGACGTGCTGTTCGAGGTAACCCTGCAGGAAGCCACGGAACAGCACCTCCTCCAGCGCGTTGGCGCCATACGCCAGCACCGCCATGCCGAACAACCATGTCCGGTAATCGGGGATCAGGATCGCTTCGGAATCCTGATAAAGCCGCAACGGCAAGCCAATCGCACATCCCGCGATAATACCTACCGCCAGACCACCCCATCGATTGCCCTTGAAGAAAATCACCAGTTGCCAAAGCTCTGGAAACAAGCGGGCGATCAGCACGACCAACGCCAGCGATGCAACACCCAACGTCGCCAGCACGAACGGGTTGTCCAGGAAGCCGATTTGCAAGTGTTCGTCGAGGGACCACATGTGCAAAGGCGTCATCGCGTCTCGCATCAGCACGAATGCCAACATCAGTATCAGGATACGCAGGCCCGGCAAGGACTTCGGCGTCAAGCCGAGCCAGACACCGAAGAGCCCGAGGCCTGGTAGCAAATAGGTGACGTAGTCCAGCAGAACACCCCATCCTTCGGCGATCATTCGGTTCCCTCGAGCATTGAAAGTGATGCGTAATGAAGCTGTGGAGTGCTATGGACCTGCAACCGGCGCATGCTGCGCCATCAGTTCGGCAACCCATTCGATGAACACTCTCAACCGCGCACTGATGTGCCGGTTGGGAGGATAGGCTACGTAGAGCGGCATCGGTTCGATACGCCATGTTTCGAAAAGCGGCACCAACTCGCCTGTCGCTTCGTGGGGCCTGGACATGTACTTGGGTAGCCACAGCACCCCCAGCCCCGCCAGCCCCGCCGCCAGGTAAGCGTTGCCGTCGTCGACCGCCAGGGCATAGCGCCCATTGATGTAGAGACGCTCGTTATCGTTGTACAGCGCATAGGGCACGGGCCTGCCGGTGCGTGCCCAGAGGAACGCGACGATGCGATGCAGGGAGCCTTCGAGTTCGCGCGGATGTGCCGGCATGCCGAGACGCGCCAGGTAGCTCGGCGCCGCGTAGACACCCAGGGCGAGATCGCCGATACGCCGGGCGATCAGCGATTGATCGGTCAACTCGCCGCCTCGCACCACGCAGTCGACGTTCTCGTCGATGATGTCGACGATGCGATCGCTGACGCCCAGGTCGATCTGGATGTCCGGGTATCGCTCGTAGAACGCCGGCAAGGCCGGTATCAGGATCAAGGCCGCCAGCGGGCTAGGGACATCGACTCGCAAACGGCCCCGGGGCAATGCCTGGGCGCCGGACAGGCTGGTTTCGGCATCGTCCATGTCGGCCAGCAGACGAAGCACCCGCTCGTAATAGACAGCCCCCTGAGCGGTGACATTGACTTTGCGCGTGGTGCGATTGAGCAACTTGACCCGCAACCGCGCCTCCAACTGTTGCACCAGTTGGGTCACGGTCGTCTTGCTCATGTGCAGGGTTTCCGCGGCCTTGGTAAAGCTGCCCGCTTCCACCACGCGTGCGAACGCGCGCATTGCATCAAACCGGTCCATGCTGCCCCACGTATCGATCGGATTGTTTGGATTTCACAAACAGTGTTCGCCAAGCTTGCCCGTTTATCGTCCGGACACAAGCCCCTAGAGTGTCTTCATCGTTGATTTCGGGTCAGTTCCGACCTTTTTGATGGAGGTATTTATGACACAGCGTGACGTCGTTTTCCCCCCAGGACGCCAGGCGCTTTACGAGCGCAACCGCTACTCTCCGGCCGTGCGCTCCAATGGTTTTCTGTTCGTGTCGGGACAAGTGGGCAGCCTGGAAGACGGTTCGCCGGAAGCCGACCTGCAAGCCCAGGTCCGGCGTGCCTTCAACAACCTGAACGCGATCCTGGCAGCCGCCGGTTGCACCTTTGACGATGTGGTGGACGTGACCGTTTTCATGGTCGATCCACAGTCGACATTCGAGACGATATGGGAAGTGGTGCCTGAGTTCTGGGGCAGCGCGCCGCACCCGACGGTGACGGCGGTTGGCGTGACCTGGTTGTATGGGTTTCAGTTCGAGATCAAGGTGATCGCTAAAGTGCCTGAAGCCGCTGGGGTGTAAGTGGTTCGGCGCAGGCCAGCGGTGGCGCCATCGCGAGCAGGCTCGCACAGGACTAGCAATATGCCCGGATGCTGGGGGTGCCACAGGTCCTATGTGGGAGCGGGCTTGCTCGCGAAAGCGGTGTATCAGTCAACATCAATATCAGCCGATCCATCGCTTTCGCGAGCAAGCCCGCTCCCACAGGTTCGGCGATGTGCCGGGCGTGTCAGCCTTTGACCGCCGCCTCGATCACCGCAATGTCGATCTTGCTCATCTGCATCATGGCTTCGAACGCGCGCTTGGCGGCGGCCCGGTCGGGGCTGGCGATCGCGTTACTCAGGACTCGCGGCGTGATCTGCCACGACAGCCCCCATTTATCCTTGCACCAGCCGCAGGCACTTTCCTGGCCGCCGTTATCGACAATGGCGCTCCACAAACGGTCCGTTTCGGCCTGGTCGTCGGTGGCGACCTGAAACGAGAACGACTCGTTGTGCTTGAACACCGGACCGCCGTTGAGCCCGATACAAGGGAGGCCCATCACCGTGAATTCAACGGTCAGTACATCGCCCTCCTTGCCCGACGGATAGTCGCCCGGGGCGTGATGCACGGCGTCGACCGTACTGTCCGGGAACGTCGCGGCGTAAAACCTGGCAGCGTCCAGCGCGGCGTATTCGTACCAGAGGCAGATCCTGTTCTTGTTATTCATCCGGGTTCTCCGAAAGGGATCGAGTCCGTGCAGTCTAACAGCGCTGTTTTCCTGCCCTCGACGGTGTGATGAACGGCCTTCTGCATCCGATCACCGCGCCGCCAGGCAGTCGCGATGATCGGGCCAGAACGCTCAGACCTCAGGTAAACAGATCGACGCCCAGCTGGAATGCAACCCACAACGCCAGACCCGTCGCAAAGGCCAAGGCGATGTTTTCAAACAGGTTGTTGCGATACTCCTTGCCCAGCAGAGATTTCTGGTTGGACATGATCAGTAGACCGAGGGAGATGACCGGCAAGCCGATGATATTCAAGGCGTTGACGCCGATGGTCAGCGTGACGAAGTCCGGCATGCCGGGCAACGACCACACCAATGGCGTCACCAGGATGAACAGCATGAACCACTTGTGCATCGGGTCGCGGTGGAACTCTTTGCCGTAACGCTCCCGGCGCTCGGGCCGCACGTGCTGGAAGGCGTCGGTGATGAGCATCGGGAACGCCGTGGTCTTACCCGAGATGCTGGCGAACAACGTGGCGAACACGCCGACGAAGAACACGTACCAGCCTATCGAGCCGAAGAACATTTCCAGCGCCTTGCCCAAATCGCCCAGGGTGTTCACCTCGATGCCATTGGGGCGCAGGATTTCCGCGCCGACGATCCAGATCGCCAGGTTGATGACAATCCCGACGAACACCGCAAACAGCAGATCGTTGCGCTGGATTCGCTTGTGTTCTGGTCCTGTCCAGCCCTTCTGGCGCATGACATAGGGATGCACGAAGTTGGCGATGGAGCCGGCGACCGCACCGATGACCGAAACCGCCACCAGCAACGCACCGTGGACACCTTCATCAGGTGGGATACTGAAGCCGATGGTGCCTCTGACGATTCCGGCGACATCCGGGCCGGACATGACAGCCAGCGCCAGAAATGCCAGTGTCATGATCGCCAAGAGCGCCTTCATCACCCCTTCGATCATCGAATAGATATTGCGGCCGACCAACAACCACACCGCCAGCACCACCGCCACCGAGCAGAGCAGCGGACGGTCGATCTTCAGCAACATGGCCAGGGCCTCGCCGGCGCCCTTGATCATGTAGGCATTCATCAGGTGCCCCATCAACAACGCGTACACCAGCAGGAACCAGGCGAAGAACGGGTTGAGCTGAGCATAGCCCTGCAGGATGGTCATGCCCTGGTTATTGCACAGCTGGAAGCGCGCGATGATGTTGACGATCAGGTATCGCAACAACAAGGACACCGCCAGCACCCACATCATGGCGTAGCCGTAATTGGCCCCGGCCACGGAAGAGGTGATCAGGTCACCTGCGCCCAGCCAGGACAGTACGGCAATGATGCCAGGCCCCAGAAGCTTGAGGATGCGCACGAAACGGCTCTGCGTGGACGCTGCGGCCTGACCTTCGACGGTAGGAATGCTCGTCATGGATGGAGTCTCCGTTATTTTTTTTGTAAGAAACGGAGACAGTCGAACACACTACATATGACATCGTACAACTGTTATTAGCGGGAAAATGTTTAAAAATGTTTCGAGTCGACTGGGCTACTGGCAAGGTCGGCACATGGAGGCTGGTTAAGCCCCCACCTGCTCCCCATGCTCCGTCATCCAGCGAATCAGGCGGGCCAACGACACCCGGTGATGCCGGCTGGCACATCCACTGTCCTGACCGTGGCGGTAGCGTTCAACGTAACGGCTGAGCAGTACATGGCAGCCATCCTCCGCCAGCCGCAGCTCGACTTCGCGGCATTGCATCGCCTCTTGACCGAGCCTCTTGAGGCGTCGCCGCAAAATCAATGCATCGTTATTCATCGTCGCCCTCTCCTTCCTGGCACTGCGGGGTGATCGCACCCAATTTGCCCTGCGCGACGAAATCGGCGCGCTGTTGCGCCACCGCATCGCGCAGCGCGGCGTAGTAATCCGGTTGGGTGCGCAACTCGTCTGTCAGCGGGAGCGCCTCTGCCCGACCATCGACGATGCCGCCCGCGGTATCGATCGTACCTAGGGTGTCGAGGGTGTCGCTGTCGCCTGCGAACGGATCAACGACAAAGCTCACCACCTTGCCCGTGGCATCCCTCAGGTTGGCGGTGCCCAGCAACGGCAACTCGACGGTCGGACCGGCGGCGATGTTCCAGACACCAAAAGTCTGGCCGAAATCCGCCTCGTGGCGCTCGATTCCCAGTTTGCCCGATACATCGATCAACCCGACGATACCCGCTGTCGAGTTGATGACGAAACGGCCCAGGGTGTTGACCGAACGTTGCGCGTTGCCTTGCAGCAAGTCGTTGATAAACACCTTGGGCTCGCCGAAGTTCGCCACGAAGTTGTGCACGCCGGTCTGCATGAAGGTCGGAAGCTTGCGATAACCACGGGCAACGGGGGTCAGTGCGTAGTCGTCGATAGTGCGGTTGAAAGCGAAGATGCCGCGGTTGACGGGCTCTGCTGGGTCAGCAACGGTATAGCTGGCGCTGGCGCAACTGCCTGGTGTCGCGGCGGGCGTGCTGGCACAGCCACTGGCGAGTGCCGCGAGCACAATGACCAGGGAGGATCGAACGCGGGGCAAAGCGGGATCGGTGAGCGACATACAGGCTATCTCGACAAGGAATGGGCGATGCCGATCAGTCAGGGGGAGGAAAACCCCGCACAATGGCTGGTGGTGTGCTCAATAGACCGGCAGTGGGCAATCCTGCCGCCGCTTTTTTGCCTGGAGATTTCCGTAACATTGCCGGACGGCAACTTTATTTCCAGAGTGAAATATATGACGCAGGCCGTGGATTGAACCTAGTATCGCTTCCTGTATTCATGACCCGACGTGCCCACCGTGAGCCACTTACTACTGGTGGACGATGACCTTGAAGTCCTCGCCCTCTTGCGCAAATTTCTCGAACAACACGGCTACAGCGTGGACGTGGCCGCCGACGGTCCCGCCCTGTGGCAGGCAGTGCAACGCCAGGTGCCGGACCTGATCATCCTGGACGTCATGCTCCCCGGCGACAGTGGCCTGGTGTTGTGCCAGAAGCTGCGGGCCACGCATACGGTCGGCATCATCATGCTGACCGCCATGGGCGAGTTGAGTGACCGGGTCGTTGGGCTGGAATTGGGAGCAGACGATTACCTGACCAAGCCTTTCGACGCGCGGGAACTCCTGGCCCGGGTGCGGGCCGTGCTCAGGCGCACCGGCGAAGCAAGAGGCGCACTGAGCGACTCCTCCAGCCCGGTTCTGGAGTTCGAGAATTGGCGACTGGATATCACCCGTCGCGAGCTACGCTCGCCGGAAAACGTCATGATTCCGCTGTCCACCGGCGAGTTCGAACTGTTGCTGGTCTTTGCTCAACACCCACGCCGGGTACTCAGCCGCCAGCAACTGCTGGACATGGCCCGCGGCGAGACTTACGACGCGTTCGACCGCAGCATCGACGTCCAGGTCAGTCGATTGCGACGCAAACTGGAAACGGATGTTTCGGGCACGTCCATGATCCGCACCGTTCGCAACAGCGGGTATCTCTTCAGTCCTCACGTGGTGAAACGATGAAACCGGGACACCCAGCCACTCCCCGCCCCAGGGATACCCTGGCGCGCTGGATCGCCCTGACCACCCTGGTCGCCATGTTGACGTTGCTGGCCCTTAACGCGCTGTTCAGCCAACTGGCCGGCGCCTGGGCCCGCCCTCCCCTGTTGGAGACCGGTTTGATCGAAAAGATCGCCGCCATCACCCGCATCATCGACTCCGTGGCACCCGAACAAAGGCCTGCCATCGCCAGCGCGGCCAGCGACCCGATTTTCAAGGCGCAGTGGCTACAGCGCTATGAAGACGCTCGTTTACCGGTGGTCAATGACCCGGAATACAGCGAAGGCGTGGCTCTGATGCGCCAACAGTTGGGCAGGCCCGACGCCAAAATGGAAGGCTATGAACCCAGTGACTGGCCCTTCGACCAACCTGGCGGCCACTACGCCGCGATGATCGAGCTGGCCGATCATTCGTGGGTGTTGTTTTCCCTGCCCTCGCGCAGTTGGGGGCTGGATGAATGGGAACGCAACCTGATCACCATCGCCCTCATGCTGCTATCGACCTTGATGGTGGCGCTGGTCGCCACGCGATACCTGGCCACGCCACTGGAGCGCTTCGCCGAAGGCGCCAGGCGTTTTGGCATGGATCACAAGGCGCCACCCATTCCTGTCATCGGCCCCTATGAAATCCGCCAGGCGATTCTCGCCTTCAACGCCATGCAGGCCCAGCTCAAACACTTCCTGCAGGATCGCACGCAAATGCTCGCCGCCATTTCCCATGACTTGCGTGCGCCCCTGACCCGCATGCGCCTGCGCGGCGAGTTCATCGAGGATCCCGAACAACAATCCCGATTGTTCAGAGACGTGGATGAGATGCAGACCATGGTCAATTCGGCCCTGGAATTCTTCCGTGATGATGCGCGGCTCGAGAACGCCACCGCGTTCGATCTGGCCGAGTTGCTGCACACCATCGTCGACGACCTCAAGGATGCCGGCTCCGAGGTGTCCTTTCAGGGTCCTCACCGCCTCGTCTACATGGGCCGGCCCATCGGTATCAAGCGCGCCTTGGTCAACCTGATCGACAACGCGATCAAATACGGCGGCGAAGCGTCCATCACACTCGAGACGGACGCCCATTGCGTGGAGATTCGCATCCTGGACCGGGGCCCGGGGATTGCCCCCGAATACATCGATCAGGTCTTTACGCCATTCTTTCGGATCGAAGGCTCACGCAACAAGAATACCGGTGGGGTCGGACTCGGGCTGCCGGCGGCGCGGGCGACCGTGCTCGAGCACGGTGGGATGTTGACGCTGAGCAATCGCCGTGATGGCGGCCTCGAGGCCAGGGTATCGTTGCCGTTGAGCTGAGCGCTACGGGCCGGCTGGCCAACAAAGCCTAAACATCCGGCGCCTTCCTCGGTAGGATGTGCGGCCTTCTGGCCCGGAACCGCCCTGGAACTACCGATGATCCTGATCGTTTACGCCCACCCCTACCCCGACCAGTCGCGGGTCAACCAGCAGATGCTCGAGCGGGTGTCCGGTCGCCCGGACGTGGCCGTGCGGTCCCTCTACGACCTGTACCCGAATTTTGACATTGATGTCGACGCTGAGCAGCGCGCCGTCGAGCAGGCAGAACTGGTCGTGCTCCAGCACCCGATGTACTGGTACAGCATGCCGCCCCTGCTGAAACTCTGGATCGACAAAGTATTTACCCATGGCTGGGCCTATGGCCGGGGCGCCACGGCCCTCAGCGGCAAAGGGCTGCTGTGGGCCGTCACGACGGGCGGGAATCAGGATCATTTCCAGATCGGCGCTCATCCTGGGTTTTCCGTGTTGGCCCAGCCCCTTCACGCGACGGCTGTCTATTGCCATATGCGCTGGCTGGACCCGGTCGTTGTCCACGGCGCCTACGCCGCCGACTCCGAAACCCAACGCGCACAAATCGAACATTACTGCGCCCGCCTGGCCTGCTGGAAGGAAGATTGATATGCAGACGCACAGCCTGATTGAACTGCTCATCTACCTGGGCTCGGCAGCGCTGATCGTGCCGATTGCCGTGAGGTTGGGGCTGGGCCCGGTGCTGGGCTACCTGCTGGCCGGGTGCGTCATCGGCCCTTGGGGGCTCAAGCTCATCACTGACGTGAAGGCCATTTTGGAGTTCGCCGAAATCGGCGTCGTGCTGATGCTGTTTATCATCGGGCTCGAGCTCGATCCCAAACGGCTGTGGGCACTGCGCCGGATGGTGTTCGGTGGCGGGGCCTTGCAGATGCTGGCCTGCGGTGCAGCGATCGCGGCTTTCTGCATGGTCCTGGACCTGAACTGGACGGCCGCTTTGTTGGTCGGCCTGACCCTGAGCCTTTCTTCCACGGCGATTGCCATGCAGGCGATGAGCGAACGCAACCTGACCGCCACCGCCGTAGGACGCAGCAGCTTTGCCGTCCTGCTGTTCCAGGACATTGCGGCCATTCCCCTGGTCGCCATGATTCCCTTGCTGTCGGCCCACGGTGAAACGCCGTCAGGCACGGCCCTGGTGCTGTCGATCGTCAAGATTGTCGCAGCCATCGGCATCGTCGTGCTGCTGGGGCGCTACGTGACACGACCGCTGCTGCGCTTCGCCGCACGCTCTGGTCTGCGGGAGATTTTCAGTGCTGTCGCCCTGTTCCTGGTGTTCGGCTTCGGTTTTCTCCTGGAGGAAGCCGGCCTGTCCATGGCCATGGGCGCCTTCCTCGCCGGGGTGCTGCTGGCCAGTTCCGAATACCGGCATGCCCTGGAAAGCGACATCGAACCGTTCAAAGGTTTGCTGCTCGGCCTGTTCTTCATTGGCGTAGGCATGTCGATCGATTTCGGCACCCTGATCAACGCCCCGCTGAAAGTCATCACACTGACCCTGGGTTTCATCCTGATCAAGCTGTTGGTGATCAAAGCCGTCAGCCGCTTCCTGAACGTACCCGCCGGCCAGCGTTCCTGGCAGGCGGTATTGCTCGGCCAGGGCAGCGAATTCGCCTTTGTGGTGTTCGGTGCCGCGACGCTGGCCGGCATCCTGACCGACCAGTGGGGCAAAAGCCTGACCCTGGCGGTGGCGCTGTCCATGTGCGTGACGCCCTTGCTGATCCTGCTGCTGGATCGACTGGAATCGGCGAGCAAAAAGGGCCGCCAGGAAACCGACCTGGTGGATCAGCAGAACCCACGCATCATCATTGCCGGGTTCGGGCGTTTCGGGCAGATCGCCGGACGCCTGCTGATGTCCTGTGGCGTCGAGGTGGTGGTGCTGGACCACGACCCCGACAACATCGAGACCTTGCGCAAATTCGGCGTGAAGGTGTTCTACGGCGACGCCACGCGCCTCGACCTGCTGCACGCCGCCGGCGCGGCCCAGGCCGCTGTGCTGATCAATGCGATTGACGATCAGCAGGACAACCTGACGCTGACCCGGCTGGTCCAGGAGCACTTCCCCACGCTGAAACTGATCGTACGGGCGCGGGACATGGGGCACCTGATCACCCTGCGCCAGATGGGCGTGGAGGTGGCCGAGCGGGAAACCTTCGAGAGCGCATTGTCGCTGGGCCGCCGGGCGCTGGTACAGATGGGCATCGGGGCGTACGAAGCGCGGGAGCGAGCGGATCAGTTCCGCCGCCTGAACCTGCAGATGCTGGAGGAGATCGTCGCCCAGCCGGAAGACGACCTCAAGTTCCGCCACGACGCCTACCGACGCGCCAACGCCCTGCTCACGGAAATGTTCAACGAAGACCGGGCCCACCCCGTCGACAGCTGGCCTGAACACCATCGAAACGAGACGGATGAGGCGCGCAGCTAAGCCATCTGCCGGCTCACACACGCCCGAACTGGCGCCGGTACTCCACCGGCGTCAGCCCCGTCAACGCCTTGAACATCCGTTGCAGATTGGAACTGCTGCTGAAACCCAGCTCGGCACCAATACTGGCAAGGGGCAACGACGTCAGCGTCAGGCGCTCGCCGACCTGGTTCAACTTGATGCAACGGGCGTAGGCGGCGACGGTCTGGCCCGTTTCGCCGCCGACCTTCCGAGCGAGGGTGCGCTCGGACATCGCGAGCCGATCCGCCAGCGCCTTGACCGTGATCTGCTCCGCCGGCATTCGCTCCACCAATCCATGCAACCGCCGCAACAACCCGTCGGGCTGCTGGATCAGCGCGATGCCCTGGAATGCCGCGTGGGGGACAGCCGGGCGCGGCAACACCATCAGCCGAGTGATGTCGCGCAGCGCATCGCGGCTGAGACTTTTCTCAATCAGGTTTTCCGCCAGCGGCAGATAGCCGTTCACCCCCGACGCAGTGGCGTTGCGCTCGTTGAACACGCAGTTGCGTTCGCTTTGCCAACGCACCTTGCGATACCGCGCTTGCATCGCCTGCGCCAGCCACCAGGTCACCGTGGCGTACTGCCCGTCCAGACGGCCGCACGCCGCCAGCAGGCAGACGCCGGTGCAGTAAGCCCAAAGCTGGCGATCCCGGGGCCCTTTCGACAGAGCCTTCACCAACAAGGCCTGCCCGGCAACGACCGCATTCACCTGTTCAGCCGATTCGGCCCAGAAGCCGGGAACCAGGACCGCGTCCAGATCGGTCTCGCCCAGGGCCGCCTGCGCCTGGAGGCTGACGCCATGGGCACAGTCCACCGGACCGGCCTGCAGCGCGACGTACGTCGCCTCGAACAGATCCCGGCCTTTGCGACGATTGGCCGCGTGCAGCAGATCGGCAAATGCGAACAGGCCGGCAGGCATGCAACCGGGGAACAGGAGTAGACCGACACGGATTGGCTGGGGCATGGCATGAAATGAATCAATGATGTCAGATCCGGCCATTATGCCCGTCCCCCCGGATCGGCACCATGAAGCGCTCGCCTTGAACAGGAAACCTTCATGAAAATCCAACAGATCCGCAACGCCACGCTCATCCTGGAGGCCGGCCCGTATCGCGTGCTCGTCGACCCGATGCTGGCCGGCAAGGGCACCCTGCCGCCGCTTCGCCTGTTCGGTACCACCCAGCGCAATCCGCTGGTGGAACTGCCGGCCTCTGCCGAGGAAGACCTCAAAAGCGTCACTCATTGCCTGATCACGCATTGTCAGAAAGGCCATTTCGATCATCTGGACCGAGCGGCGAAGCGCTGGCTGAGGGAGAAACAGATCCCGGTCATCTGTACCCCCCATGATGCCGGCTACCTCGCCAGGCGTGGCTTGAATGTCCAGCCGCTGGCCGAGGACCACGAGCGGCCCGTGCCCTTCCTGGGCGGCACTCTTCGCTCCGTCAGATGCACCCACGGCCGTGGCCTGGTGGGCAAACTGATGGAACATGGCTGCGGCTACCTGATCGAGCTGCCCGGCGAACCCAGCGTGTACCTCGCTGGCGACACCCTGCTCACCCCTACCGTGCGTGAGTTCGTCCTGCGCCATCAACCGCAGGTCAGCGTGATTCCGGCTGGCGGGGCACGGTTCGATTTAGGCGGCGATATCATCATGGGGATAGAGGAAGCCATCGAGTTCACCCGTTTGTCTCACACAGCCGTGATCGCCAATCACCTCGAAGCGATCAGCCACTGCCCGACCACGCGAAAGGCACTGCGCGACGCCGCCACGATGGCTGGGCTTGGAGCGCGATTGCACATCCCGGAAGATGGCCAGACGCTGGAGTTCCAGCCGGTCTAGTGGCCTGTAGGGCCACAGCCAAACAGACCATCAGGCCAGGGCGTCCAACTCGGCCAGCAACGGTGCCGGAATTTGCAGCTCGCTCGCCGAGAGGTTCTCCCGCAGGTGCGCCACCGACGACGTACCGGGAATCAGCAGGATATTCGGCGCACGTTGCAGCAGCCACGCCAGCGCCACGCACAGCGGTGAGGCGTCCAGGCGCGCCGCCACGGCCGAAAGGGTGTCCGATTGCAACGGCGTGAACCCACCCAACGGGAAGAACGGCACATAGGCGATACCCTGCCGGCCCAGATCGGCAATGAGTGACTCGTCACCGCGATGGGTCAGGTTGTAGTGGTTCTGCACGCAGACCACCTTGGCAATGCCCTGGGCCTGCTTGACCTGCGCCGCCGTGACGTTGCTCAACCCCAGGTGACGGATCAGGCCTTGACGCTGCAGTTCGGCCAGTGCGGTGAACGACTCTTCGATGGACGCCTCCGTGGGCGACTGCATGTCGCCCCAGGCCCGCAGGTTGACCACGTCCAATACGTCCACGTCCAGGTTGCGCAAATTGTCGTGGACGGCCTGGGTTAGCTCGGCCGGGCTCGCGGCGGGATTCCAGGAAGCGTCGGCGCCACGAACGGCACCCACCTTGGTGACGATCACCAGGTTCTCGGCGTAAGGGTGCAGCGCCTCACGGATCAGCCGGTTGGTGACGTGGGGCCCATAGAAGTCAGCGGTATCGATATGGTTGACCCCTGATGCGAGCGCCTCGCGCAGCACGGCGATGGCCGCCGCCGGATCTTTCGGCGGTCCGAACACGTGAGGCCCCGCCAGTTGCATGGCACCGTAGCCCATGCGGTTGACCGTACGGTCTCCCAGCGAAAAATGACCTGCCTTGTCTGCCTTGCTCATCTCGTACCCCTTGGATTGATTGCCTGGAGCCGACTATAGGCGTTGACCACTCCACTGATAATCAGGTGCAATCCGCACGGGCTGTACGGCGGAGAGAACAATGGCGACGGATATTCAGGACCTGCTGGCCTTCGTGGCCGTGGTCAATGCAGGAGGTTTCCGGGAAGGCTCGCGGGCCAGCGGCAAGTCCGCTTCCAGCCTCAGCGATGCCGTGCGCCGGATGGAAAGCCGGCTCGGCGTGCGCCTGCTCAACCGCACCACCCGCAGCGTGGTGCCGACCGAGGCCGGCGCCCGCTTGATGGAACGCATCGTGCCGGCCTTGGGCGAGGTCGAGTCCGCCCTGGATGTGGTCAACGATTTTCGCGACCGCCCTTCCGGCACCCTCAGGCTGAACGTACCGGTCAGTGCCGCACGCCTGGTGCTGCCGTCCATCATCACGCCGTTTCTGAAGAGTTATCCTGACATTCGCCTGGAAGTGATCACCGAAGAAAGCTTCGTCGACATGCTGGCGGCCGGGTGTGATGCGGGTATTCGCTACGACGAGCGCCTGGAACAGGACATGATCGCCCTGCCCATTGGCCCACGCTTGCAGCGCTTCGCGACCGCCGCCTCGCCGGCATACCTCGATGCCAGGGGGCGTCCCGAGCACCCAAGAGATTTGTTGGGACACGCCTGCCTGCGGGGCAAGTTCCCCAGCGGCGCCATGCCGTTGTGGGAGTACGAGCGTGACGGCGAAACCGTCAGCGTCGACCCGAGCGGCCCGTTGATCACCCGCATTGGCGGTGCGGTGGATCTGTCGGTGCAGGCGGCGGTAGACGGGCTGGGCATCGTCTATCTGTTCGAAGACTGGCTTCGACCGTACCTGGACAATGGCGTCCTGGAGCCGGTGCTCGAACCTTGGTGGCAGCGCTTTACCGGACCGTTTCTCTACTACCCCGGCCGCCGCTACCTGCCCTCGCCATTGCGGGCGTTCGTGGATTTCATCAATCAGAACCGGGGCCGCTGAGCGACCGCGAATAGAGCCGGTCGATCTCCGACCGGGCGTGACACACGAACGCCGCAACCTGCCGGGGTCGGCTGGCCAGGTCATCCCGGGCCTGCCCCCGGTAGACCGCACGGGCCGTTTCAAGTACAGGCCGATGGGCCACGGGCAAACGCTCGAGCAGCCATGTCGCTGCCTCGCCCTTGGGAACGATGTGGCCCGTGGCGAGGGTCAGCCAGATGCGAGCCAGGGCCAGTACCACATTGCATTGTTCATCCTGCCAATCGGCGTCTTCATTCCATTGCGTGGTGGTGTCATAGAGCGCCCGCAGCAAGTCGGCCTCGGGTATCGGCTGGATGATCGCGGTGGCCGCGGGCCCGAGCAGACAGACGCTGTGCTGCCTGGCCTTGGTCAGCAGGATCGCCAGATCGTGATCGGCCATGGGCGGTTCGAAACGCCCGGCCTGCAAGTCCTCGCGCAGCCATTCGCCGAACTGCAACTCGCGCACCGGCGGATAGCGCCACGGCACCAGCGCCGCTTGGGCGACCACCGTCACCTCCAGCGGCCGCAATGACTCGGTCGGCGGCCAGGCCGATACCGATAGCAGATCACTCATCAACCCATGCCGCAGCGATTGCGGCAGTGGCTGGTGGACGATCACCAGCAGGTCGATGTCGCTGCCGGGCTGCAACCCGCCGTCCACTGCGGAACCGAACAGGTAGACGGCTTGCAGTCCATCGCCGAGATGAGCCGCCAGCACCTGGAGAGCACGGGTGATTTGCTGGGAAATTTCAATTGGTGTGTCAGTCATGACTAGCTCGGTGGTTGGCAGAGACCTGCCAGTATTTTTCCATTGCCCGTGCCAGGGCAAGCCGTTACGCACTGAGACGGCGGGCATGCCCAGGAGGCACGGAACGCCGCTCGTCTCCCCGCGCCGAGGATTTTCGAACCAAGCACGGACCCCACGGCTCGGACCTACAGGGCACCACTGCAAGCAATGACGGCGCGCTTGGCCAATCGGGACTTGAACGGCAGGCGCATCGAGGGTCCTTTGCGTTTCACTTCAGGGAGTTTTCGCTATGTGTGATGGTTTTGTTCAGCACGTCTGCTCAAAGGACTCCCTGACGTATTTTGCCCAGCGAGACACTTCCGGAGGACGCATCGATCCCCACCTGACACGCATGGACCTGTTCAGGAGGACACCCGTCAGGCCACCAGAGCGCCACAGCCTGATCAAGCCGAACATGCAGGTCAGCGCCATTCGTCGTCGCGGCGGACACTTGGAGTCCATCAAGGTTCGCTGGGGCTGGTCACCCATCTGGTCAGTGGGAACGATGCCGCCCCTGACGCATCTGCCGCTGCACCTGGTGATGCGTTCCAAGGTCTTCGACGCGATCAAGCGCGAAGGCCGCGTGCTGGTTCCCGTGGAAGGCTGGTACGAGTCGCAGGTCCCCTCCTCAAACCAGGCACAACACCTCACGTACACGACGTCCCGGCATTCGGCCCCGATTTTCCTCGCGGCCCTGGCCCAGGCCAGTGAAACCTCCTTGGGCTGTGACGGCCTGACCCTGGTGACCTATGGCGATATCGCCAGCCAACAGCAGTGCGTACTGGCCTTGGGCGCCGAAGACGCGCTCGATTGGTTGGACCCGGAATTCGGTTGGGAGCACGCGCAACAATTGGCCGAGCGTCTGAACAGCGTGGAACCGCACCTTGAACCGCCGTTGACCACCCAGGTCCAGGGCAGCCTTTGACCCGGGCCGAAACGGTGGCGGTTCTCGAGATAAAGGAATCCGGGAACGACGCGGCATTGGACGGTAAACTGCGACGTCTATTTCTGTTCCCATGAGGCCCTGCATGACCCACCAAGACATCACGTTCACTCCCGACCCGGATGCAGATTCCATCTCTTCCGACGTCGCCGGCTTCGGCGGCCTGCTGGTGTCCACCCAGATTCCGACTCGCCCCGACGGCAGCCTGGAACTGGGGAGCATCACGCTGCAGAGCGAATGCACATTGCAGGCTCTCAAGGCCGCTCTGGAGCGCGCCGGCAGCTCCATGGACCGCGTGCTGCACCTGACCATCTACCTCACCGACATGGCCGACCGCGCGGCCTTCAACGAAGTCTACAAACGCTTTTTCGCCAAGCCATGGCCCGTTCGTGCGGCGGTGGGCGTGGCGGCGCTGGCGGTCGAGGGGATGCGGGTGGAAGTGACGGCGATGGCGGCCAAGGGCTGATTGCATCCGGCTGACAGGGACGTCGGCTGTACGGGCCTCATCGCGGGCAAGCCTTGCTCCCACAACGTGAGAGTCCATGTCCCAAATGCGCGACTTCAGGCAAAACAGTCATTTGCGCACCTAGCCCAGGCCCCACCGGCTGTTTAAAGTGCGCCGTTTCCCGCCTCGTGGAGTGTCCATGAATCTCTGGTTCCGACTGTTGCTGATGCTGTTTCGTCGTCCGTGGCGCAAACCCACGGCTCCCCTGGGCACCACGGTGGTGCGCATGCGCGTATGGCCGCTGGACCTGGACCTCAACCGCCACGTCACCAACGGACGTTACTTTACCCTGGCCGATGTGGGGCGCATGGATTACGTGCTGCGCAGCGGCGCCTACAAAGTGGCGTTGCGCAACCGGGCGGTGCCGATCGTGGGGGATGTCTGGGGCAAGTTCAGGCGGGAATTGAAACTGTTCGAGGCATTCGAGGTACACACCCGCATGCTCGGCTGGGACGAAAAATGGACCTTCATGGAGCACCGTTTCATCAGCCGGGGACGTGTGGTCGGAGTGGTGATCATGCGAGGCCTGTTCCGCTCGGCCAAGGGCACCCTGGCGCCGACAGAATTCGTCCGCGAGCTGGGCCTGGCCGAACAATCGCCGGCCCTGCCCGACTGGCTGGCCGCCTGGTCACAAAGCTGTGATGACTTAAGCCTCGGGCTTCGCCTGGAAGAAGGCGCACGCGCTGATCCACGCTAGCCCGCACACCATTGTTTGGCGAGGGTCTACCTGCCCCTCGCCATTGCGCCAATCCCCCCCGCCGGAACCCCTTCTATACTCTTCTGCCAATCCCCACGGGGCCTGCACTTCCAACAATAAAAAGCAGAGGTGGAACATGGTCTGGCAACAAGTCTACGATCCCTTCGGTAATGCAGTGCTGTCGACGCTTCTGGCGGCGGTTCCGGTGGTGGTGATGCTGGCGTCACTGGCGTTCTTTCGTATCAAGGCGCACCTGGCGGCGTTGTATGCCCTGGCCTCGGCCTTGCTGATCGCGATCTTTGCCTTCGGCATGCCGGCCGACATGGCCGGTTCGGCAGCGTTGTATGGGGCGGCCAACGGCCTGCTGCCCATTGGTTGGATCGTCCTCAACATCATCTTCCTGCACCGTCTGACCACCGAAAACGGGTCGTTCAAGGTCCTGCAGGATTCCCTGGCGCGCATTACCGACGACCGGCGCCTGCAACTGCTGCTGATCGCCTTTTGCTTCGGCGCGTTCTTCGAAGGCGCGGCGGGCTTCGGTACGCCGGTGGCGGTGACCGGGGCGATCCTGATCGGGCTGGGCTTCTCACCGTTGGCCGCGTCGGGCCTGGCGCTGATCGCCAACACCGCGCCGGTGGCCTTCGGTGCCCTGGGTACACCCATCATCACCCTGGCCAAAGTGACCGGTCTGGATGAAATGGAACTGTCGATGATGGTCGGTCGGCAGTTGCCCTTCTTTTCCGTGATCGTGCCGTTCTGGCTGATCTGGGCCTTTGCCGGATGGCGCAAGATGCTGGAGGTCTGGCCGGCGATCCTGGTGACCGGCATCAGCTTCGCCGTCCCGCAATTCGTGGTGTCGAACTACCACGGGCCGATGTTGGTGGATGTCATCGCCGCGCTGATTTCCATGGCCTGCCTCACCGGTTTTCTGAAAGTCTGGAAACCGGCGACGGTACACACCTCCGCCGCGTTATCCGGCCGGGTCGACGACTCGAAAATCGAAGCGAGCGAGGATGAAAAGCCGACCACCAGCAAGGTTTTTTCCAGCGACACCCGCCCCGCCGTGCTGCGGGCCTGGATGCCGTGGATCATCCTGACGGTATTCGTGTTCGCCTGGGGCACCCAGGGCTTCAAGAACCTGTTCGACACGCGCCCGGCGATAGACCCGCAAACCCAGTCGGCCAAGCTCGATCCCCAGGGCAAACCGATGCGCGAGGCGAACCCGATCTTCTCGCCCCTGGTGACCTTCACGACCTTGCATCAGCAGATCGAGAAGGTGCCGCCCGTGGTCCCTCAGCCTAAAACCGAGGAGGCGATCTACAAGTTCAACTGGTTCACCGCCACCGGCAGCGGCATTTTCCTGGCAGCCGTTCTCGGCGGGTTGCTGATGGGCTACTCCATCCCGCAACTGGTGCACCATTACTTGCGAACGTTGTGGGTGGTGCGGTATTCGCTGATCACCATCGTGGCGATGCTGGCGCTGGGGTTTCTCACGCGTTATTCGGGCCTGGACGCCACCATGGGCCTGGCCTTTGCCGCGACAGGCATCTTCTACCCGATGTTCGGCACGCTGTTGGGCTGGCTCGGTGTCGCGCTGACGGGCTCGGACACGGCGTCCAACGTGCTGTTCGGCGGCTTGCAACGGGTCACGTCCGAGCAGTTGGGGTTAAGCCCCGTGCTGATGGCCGCCGCCAACAGTTCCGGCGGGGTCATGGGCAAGATGGTCGATGCGCAGTCGATCGTGGTCGCCTCCACCGCAACCCGTTGGTACGGGCATGAAGGGGAAATCCTGCGTTATGTGTTTTTCCACTCGGTGGTGCTGGCGATTCTGGTGGGCGGGCTGGTGACGTTGCAAGCGTATGTGGCGCCGTTCAGTCATATGGTGGTGGGAGGACATTGAGCATCGAGCAGTGTGGCGAGGATAGCTCCTCGCCACAGCAACGCTTACTGAACGTTTTTCAGCTTGACCACGTCGCCGGATACCGAAGTGGTGTAACCGGTCAGGACCCAGGCCCAGAACCAGTTTTCCTGCACTTGGGTGTTGATCATGGCGTCGCCGCCCTTGGCCTTGATCGCCGCATCCTGGGCGCGCACGAAGCGGTTGTTCTGGCGAATCGGGATGAAACCGAACAACAGCAGGCCGGTGGCCTTGGCTTCACTGTGACCGACAACGGTGTACTGGCTGCTGTCGTACTGCTGGGTCTTCATTGCGGTACCGGTGCAACCCGCCAGGACCAGGCCCAACAATGCGCCGGCGATAACTTTGCTGAAATGCTTCATCAACTACTCCATGGGATAACGCCCGGGATCCATCTCTCGGGCGGCGCGTACTCTACCCCATCGACCTCAAATTGACATCAGTCACGCCAACCCGCAAAAACGCCGGCAAGGCTCGATGCAGAGCCATCCGTCAGGTGCCCCTCCAGCGAAACAGGCCTGGGTCGATAACATGGACACTGTGCCATGGAAGGCAAATTTGCCATTACGGTCGAGACCACGGCCGACTCCATGGGAGTACCCGATCATGATTGACCTGACTATCTGGAACATCACCCTTCCCGTGCAGACCCCGGCGCAAGTGGTGCACACCAAGGCCATGCCGAGCCTGCAGAACAAGTACTTCAACCGCAGCGGCGAACGCATCGTGTTCTGGGCGCCGGTGACCGGTTCCCATACCGGCAAGAGCGAATTCCCACGCTCCGAGCTGCGGGAAACCAGCAAGGATGGCAAGCTGCGCAACTGGCGCTACAACAGCGGCATCAATACCCTCAAGGGCACGCTGGCGGTGAACCAGGTGCCTTCCGAAGGGCGCGTGGTGGTGGCGCAGATCCACGCCAAGGATGCCCCTACGCCGCTCTTGAAACTGGTGTACCGCTACGCCAAGGGCAAAGGCAATGTCGATGTGGAATACCGGGTCAAACCCAAGGACAAGAAGAGCCCGGTGCTCTTCAGCGTGCCGAACGTGGCCCTGAACAAAGCCTTCAACTACTCGCTGCAGATGGACAAGCAAGGCAAGCTCACCGTACTGGTCAACAACGTCGGCAAGCAGGTGAAGCTGGACTCGTCCTGGCACCCCTATAACTTTTACTTCAAGGCCGGTGTCTACACCCTGGACAATGTCGGCAACTCCAATGAAGGCGGGAAAGTGACCTACACCAAGCTGGACGTCAGCCATAAATGACCGACGTCCCGCCCGGCCTCATGCCTTCGAGGTCGCCGTCAGCGCTTGCCGGCCACTGAAGGTCAGCAGGAAGAACACCAGCACCACCAGCGCAAAACCGGCCGGGAACAGCCAAATGCTGTTCCAATCGTGGCCCGCCTCCACGACGAAGCGATCGGTCACCTGCCCCGCCACCCAGAAGCCGATCAACATCCCCACCCCATAGGTCGCCAGGGTGATCAACCCCTGGGCCGAACTGCGCAGGTGCTTGGGCGCCTTGGCGTCGGTGTAGATCTGCCCCGAGACGAAAAAGAAGTCGTAGCAGATGCCATGCAGCGCGATGCCGGTGAACAGCATGAACGCCAGGTCCCCGTTGTTACCGTAGGCGAACAACACATAGCGCAACGTCCACGCCAGCATCCCCACCAACAGCGCCAGCTTGATGCCGAAACGTTGGATGAACAGCGGCAACAGCAGCATGAACAGCACTTCGGAGACCTGCCCGATGGCCATCTTCGCCGTCGGGTTGGACATGCCGGTTTCGGCCAGGAACGGATTGGCGTTCTGGTAGTAGAACGCCAGGGGAATGCAGATCAGGATCGAGGCGATGAAGAACACCAGGTAGCTGCGGTCCTTCAACAACCCCAACGCGTCCAGCCCCAGCAGTTGCCTGAAGCTGTCACCGCCGGTCTGCTTCTCCAGAGGCGCCGTGGCCGGCAGCGTGAAGCTGTAGAGTCCAAGGGCAAGCGATGCAACGGCCGCCATCAGGAAGGTGTTGCGCAAACCGCCCGCAGCGATGGATTCACGCGAGTCCCAGGCGAACACAAAGCTGATCACCACCCCCGCGACGATCCAGCCCAGGGTGCCCCAGACCCGGATACGCGAGAATTCCATCGCCGGGTCGCGCATCTGGCGGAACGCCACGGAATTGACCAGGGCCAGCGTTGGCATGTAGACCACCATGTAAGCCAGCACATACGGATAGAACGCGCTGAACTGCGCCGCCGAATACAGCTGGTACAACAACACCGCCCCGATCAGATGCAACACCGCCAGGATCCGCTCGGCATTGAAATAGCGGTCGGCGACCAGCCCGATCACCAACGGCGCGATGATCGCTCCCCAGGACTGGGTGGAAAATGCCATACCGATCTGCCCACCGTTGGCACCCAGGGTGCTGGACAGAAACGTTCCGAGGGTGACGAACCAACCACCCCAGATAAAAAACTGCAGGAACATCATCACGCTCAGGCGTGCATTCATCGTGGTCATGACCGTCACCGTTTTATTTGTTGTTCTTGTGATCCATTGGAAGCTGGCCTATCTGTGGAAGCGAAACCTGTGGGAGCAAAGCTTGCTCGCGATGAAGTCAATGCGGTTCTGCTGGAGACCAGGCTGCCCTTATCGCGAGCAAGCTTTGCTCCCACAGGTTCTGCTCCTACAGGTTTTGCTCCCATAAGCTTTGCTCGGTTACTGCGGCAACCCCAACAGCCGTCGATTGGAGGCCTCATCCGCCGTGACGCCGGCAAAATCGTCGAACGCCTTGCGGGTCTTGCTGATCATGTGCCGCTGGATGAATGCCGCGCCCTCTGCCGCACCCTGTTGCGAATCCTTCAGGCAGCACTCCCACTCCAGCACCGCCCAACCCTTGAAATCGTATTGCGTCAACTTGCTGAAGATCGATTTGAAATCGATCTGCCCATCACCCAGCGAACGGAACCGACCAGGGCGATCCACCCAGCCCTGATACCCGCCATACACGCCGGAACGGGCATCGGGACGGAACTCGGCGTCCTTGACGTGAAACATGCGGATGCGCGCATGGTAGCGATCGATGAATCCCAGATAGTCCATTTGTTGCAGCAACAGATGGCTCGGGTCATAGAGAATGGCCGCCCGTGGATGATGGTCCACCGCTTCCAGGAAGCGTTCGAACGAGGCGCCATCGTGCAGGTCTTCGCCGGGGTGGATCTCGTAGCACAGGTCGACGCCGGCCTCGTCGAAGCAGTCGAGAATCGGCAACCAGCGCCGGGCCAGTTCGGCAAAGCCTTGCTCCACCAGCCCTGATGGACGCTGTGGCCACGGGTACATATAGGGCCACAGCAGCGCACCGGAAAAAGTCGCGTGGGCCTGGAGGCCCAGGCGTTGGCTGGCGCGAGCGGCCAGCTTCAGTTGCTCGATGGCCCACTCGGTGCGCGCCTGGGGTTGGCCGCGCAAGTGAGCCGGGGCGAAGTCGTCGAACAGCGCGTCGAAAGCCGGGTGCACCGCCACCAATTGACCTTGCAGGTGCGTCGACAACTCGCTGATCTCGACGCCAGCCTGGGCGCAGATGGCTTTCAATTCATCGCAGTAATCCTGACTTTCGGCAGCCCGGGCCAAGTCGATATAACGCGAGCCCAGGGTCGGCAATTGAATGGCCCTGTAGCCCTGCGAGGCGGCCCACCCGGCGATGTTCGCCAACGTGTCGAACGGCGCCTCATCGGACATGAACTGGGCCAGGAAAATCGCCGGCCCGCGCAGGCCTTCCGGGGTTTGATCGACGATACTCACAACAGCGATTCTCCGGTGTTCAGCGCGGTCCACTTCGCCTCGCCACGATGGTTGATGACGGCGGCCTCGATAAACGCCATTGTGCGCAAACCCGTCTCGATGCCGGGTACTCCAGGCACGTCGGGCCCTTCGACATGTGCGCGAATGGCACGGGCGAAGTCACCATAGAGGTTGGCCATGGCTTCCAGGTAGCCCTCCGGGTGCCCGGCCGGCAGGCGCATGCGACGGGTCGCCGCTTCGCATAGCCAGGGCTGACCGACACCACTGCGCAGGATGCGCAGGGGCTGGTCGATGGCGCGATGGATCAGGCTTGTCGGCTCCTCCTGGCGCCATTCCAGGGCACCTTTATCGCCATAGACACGGACCTTCAGCGGGTTCTCTTCACCCGTGCAGACCTGGCTGGCAAGCAACACGCCGCTGGCGCCGTCCTGCATCCTGAACAGCATGGCGACGTCGTCATCGAGTTGCCGGCCCGGAACATGGGTGCCCAGCGTGGCGCAAAGCTCCTGGATCGGCTGGTCCGCGACGAACTCCGCCAGGGAAAACGCATGGGTGCCTATGTCACCGATGCATCCACCCAGCCCGGACCGTGCCGGATCGTCGCGCCACTGCGCCTGTTTGTTGCCTTGAGCGGCGAGGTCCTGGCTGAGCCAGCCTTGGGGATACTCGACGAATACTTTGCGCACCTTGCCGATCACGCCCGAGCGCACCATCTCACGGGCCTGCCAGACCATGGGATAGCCAAGGTAGGTGTGGGCCAGACCATAGAGGCAGCGGCTGCCTCGCAGATCGTCTTTGAGCGCCAGCAACTCCTTGAGGTCCAGCGCGGCGGGTTTCTCGCTGAAGACATGGAAGCCGGACTTCAATGCCTGGCTGGCAATCGGGGCATGGAGGTGATTGGGCGTGACGATCACCAGCAACTCCATGCGTTGATCCAGGGGCAACATCGCTTCGGCATCAAGCATCTGTTGCCAGTCCTGATAGCAACGGGACCCGGTCAACCCCAGGGAGGCGCCGGTCTGCCGGTTGTTATGGGCATCGCGGCTGAACGCACCGCACACCAGCTCGAAGCCGCCATCCAGGCCCGCGGCCTGGCGATGGGCCTGGCCAATGAATGCGCCCTCTCCACCGCCTACAAAGCCCATTCTTATTTTCCGTGCCACAGGGTTCATCGCGACGCGCTCATGTTGGAGTTGATGACATGTAACCGGTTACATCACGACGAATCTAGGCCCTGTTCTGCGCACTGTCAAACCCGATGCGTGCATGCATGGGCGTTTGTGAGGCGGGCAACCTGCGGTAAGCTCCTCAGCCGTGTGCCCCATTTGCGGCGCAGTATCGAGGTGCGATTGTCCAACATTCGTGAAGTGGCGCGGCTGGCCGGCGTTTCAGTGGCCACAGTGTCCAGAACGCTGAAATCCCCCGAGCGCGTCTTGCCCGAGACTCGGGAAAAGGTCAATGCGGCGGTGGAACAGGCCGGCTATCGACCGAACCTGATGGCCGTGCAGTTCCGTTCCCGGCGAACCGGAAACCTAGTGATCCTGGTGCCGAAGATCGCCAACACCTTTTTCGCCCGAGTGATCAGCGGTGCCCAACAGGCAGCGCAAGCGTCGGGTTATCGATTGCTGTTGTGCGACACCCAGGGTCGGGAAGATATCGAGCAGGAATTCGCCGCGCTGGTCTATGCACACCAGGCCGATGGGGTGATCCAGTTGCGGGCAAGCGACCCCTTCGTCTCGCTCCCTCCCGGCACCGATGCGCTGCCGCTGGTCAATGCCTGCGAGGTGGTCAAGGACGCCCCCTACCCGACCATCAGCCTGGACAATCGGGCCGCTGCCCGAGCCATGACCGAACACTTGCTCAGCCTGGGTCACCACCGTATCGGCATCATCAAGGGCCCACGTAGCAGTCCCCTGACCCTGGACCGCGTCGCCGGCTATGAAGACGCCTTGCGTCACGCCGGTATCGCCATCGACCCTGGCCTGATCTGCCACGGCGACTTCACCCTGAGTGCCGGTTACGAAGGCGCCGGGGTGATGCTGGGGCTGGCCGAGCGGCCCAGTGCGTTGTTTTGCGAGAACGATGAGATGGCCATCGGCGCCCTCAAGCGCATCAGGCAGATGGGCCTGCGAGTGCCCGAGGATATTTCGTTGGTGGGCTTCGATGACATCCCGTTCGCGGCCTATTGCGACCCGCCGTTGACCACCATTTCCCAACCGGCCGAGGCTTTTGGTCAGAAGGCGGTGGAGATGTTGATTGCGCGGATAGAGAACAAGCCTGTTGCGCAACGGCATGTGTTGTTGCCGTTCGAGTTGACGGTGAGGGGCAGCACGGCGCCAATGGCGAGCGAGCGAACTCCCCCGCCACCATGATCGGCGCAACCTGCAATCAGGCGAACGTCGCCCCTCGGGTATTCACGAACAGCGAATACAGCGAGTGACTGCCGGCCATAAACAACCGGTTACCCTCTCGCCCGCCGAAGCAGACGTTGGGGCAGCGCTCGGGCAGTGAGATGTGCCCGATGGCCTTGCCATCGGGGTTGAACACCCGCACACCATCGAGCTTTTCCAGGTCGGCCTTGGGGTCGCCGTTGCCGCCCCAGCCGCACCAGAGGTTGCCACTCTCGTCGCACTTGATCCCATCGATGGCGGCGTAATCCAGGCCTTCGATGTGCTTGCGCCGTTCGCCCAGGGAGCCGTCGTCCTTGACGGTAATCGCCCAGATCAAACGGTTGGGCTTGGCCCGCCCCTCCACCACATAAAGGGTCTTCTCGTCCGGAGAGAAACACAGGCCGTTCGGTCCCGCCAGGTCGTCGATCACCCGGCTGACCTTGCCGGTTTCGCCGTCGATGCGATACACCGCGTGGGGTTGGGCAGGCGTGACCTTGTGCCCTTCGTAATTGTTGCCGGTCTGGAACGGTGGGTCGGTGAACCAGACCGAACCGTCCCGCTTGCAGACGATGTCGTTGGGTGAGTTGAAGGGCTTGCCCTCGAAACTGTCCGCCAATACGGTGATGCTACCGTTGTGCTCGGTGCGGGTAACGCGCCGGCCCTCGCTCGACGTCGTAGAGCCCTCGCAAACCAACAGCCGCCCCTGGCGATCGCGGCACATGCCGTTGGAGAAATTGGCATGCTCGCGGTACACCGACAGGCCGCCGGTGACTTCATCCCAACGCACGATGCGGTTGTTGGGAATATCGCTGACCAGGAGATAGCGACCGTCGCCAATCCACACCGGCCCCTCCGCCCAGCGCAGGCCGGTGGCGAGTTTTTCCACGCTGGCGTTGAAAATGCGCAGGTCCATGAAGCTGGGGTCGAGGATGTTGACCAATGGATCCGGATAACGCTGGCTCAGCGGTTCTGCCTGGGCGAACCCCGGCAGATTGCCCAGAGTGGTGGCCGCCGCCGAAACCACCAGGGATTTTTTCAGGAATACCCGGCGGCCCTGATCGGCAGCGGTTGCAGTTTGCGAAGCATCCATCATGACTTTCTCCGTTAGTTATTATTGGACGGGGACGACAGTTTTACTCCGTGATAAGACATCGTACAAGAATATGTTTTCGGTACACTTTTGGAAGAAAGCGCACAGGACCAGTCCTGCCTTACGATCATGAAAAGCCCTTTATTCAGCGCTTTGCCTGACTTGTTCCTCTTCGCGGGATACGGTACAAACTCAGACAAGTTGTACGACCACAATATAAAAATATTTGATCGAAGCCCCTTTTGGCTTCGGCGACTTGTCTTGGGAACACTTGCCATGACCCGCTCCAGTGCCCTACCGGATACCCCCACTCCGCTTCCCCGCCATCTCGCGGTGCTTGTCCTGTTATGCATGGGCTGCGCCTTTGCCGGTAACCATGTCGCGGCACGGGTCGCATTCGACGACGGGGCCGGCGTGTTGCTGGCGATCCTGATGCGCTCGGGCGGAACGCTGTTGGTGCTGGCCATGATGGTGCTGTGGCAACGGCAGAACCTGCGTCTGCCAGCCGGAGCCTGGCGCTGGCAATTGACGCTGGGCCTGTTGATCGGCGCCCAGAGCCTGTGTCTTTATTCGGCGGTGGCGAGGGTGCCGGTGGCGCTGGCGCTGCTGGTGGCCAATGTCTTTCCGATCCTGCTGGCCTTATTGACTTGGGCACTGGGTGGGCCCCGCCCGACCGCACGCACCGCCGCGTTGATGGGGATGATCCTCGTGGGCCTGGTCTTCGTGCTGGAGGTGCCGACCCGGCTATCGTCCGAGCAAAGCGTCGGCCCGCAATGGCTGCTGGGGGTGTGCCTGGCGTTCTGCGCCGCCTGCGTATTCGCCTGCGCGCTGTGGATCACCGATCACAAGTTGTCCCAAGCGCACGGTTCCGTGCGCAGCCTGCTGACGATTGCCATCGTATTCAGCAGCGTCAACCTTGCCGGCCTGACCGGCGCCCTTCCCGGTGGTTTCGACCTGCCGGCCACCAGCACCGGTTGGTTCGCCCTGGCGACCCTGGTCGTACTCTATGGCACCGGCTTCATCGTGCTGTTCATCTCCATCCCCCGTCTGGACATGCCGCGCAATGCCCCGGTGATGAACATCGAACCGCTGGCGACCCTGCTGATCGGCTGGCTGGTGCTGGATCAGATGCTCAACCCGGGCCAGGTGCTCGGTGGCGCTATTGTGGTGACTGGAATCGTGATGTTGACTTATCGCAAGACCAAGCGTGTCGAGGCCGCGGTGGCTGATGCCACGGACTGAAGGCTGAAGCTGAATCCGTAGGAGCAAGGCTTGCCCGCGATGCTGACGAGGGGATTTCCCGGGAGACCGAGGTGTCTTCATCGCGGGCAAGCCTTGCTCCCACAGAGCCTTGTTCCAGCAGAGCCTTGCGCTTACAGGACCTTGTTCTCACAGTACTTTCAGCTCAGCAGCCTCTGCCGCTTTGAAACTTGTTTTCAAACCCAAAGTCCTAGCTCAGCCCTGAAACCTCGCCTGTCGATAGCGATGCGTTTTCCGGTGGGTCGGCGCCAGTCCTGGCGCCCAGGCATTTTCCTCCTGAGCCGTTCGCATCATGCGCCACACTGTTCGCTCCTGCCGTTTCGTTTCGCTCTGCTTCATCCCCTTGTTTGCGCTGTTCACCAACCCGGCCCATGCCCGAGGCGAAGGGCAATTGGTGGACGCCATCAATGACTACCGCAGCCAATCCCGTCGTTGTGAATGGCGCACCGTGCGTGCTTCCAGGCCACTGGTGCTGCGCTCGCGCCTGGCCTTGCCTATCGGCTTTCGCGGCGGCCTGCGCGAAGCCCTCAAGGACGCCGGCTATCAGGCCCAGACTGTGCGCAGCATCCGCCTGACCGATGCGCGGGATGCCGATGAAGCGTTCGAGATGCTGGCGGAAGAACATTGCTCGACGCTGCTGGACAGCCAGTATGCGGACATCGGCGTCAATCGGGTCGGCGATGAGTGGCGAGTGGTCCTGGCGCAGCCCATGGGTGGCGCTCCGGTAAGCGACGCCTCCTCGACGGGCAAGTCGTTGCTGGCCCAGGTCAATGCGGCGAGGGCCCAGTCCCGCTTGTGCGGGCGCCAACGCTTCGCCGCCGCCCGGCCCCTGAGTTGGAACGCGGCACTGGGAACCGCAGCCCAGGGACACAGCCGGGCAATGGCCCGCGGCAATTATTTCGCCCACCGCGACCCGGACGGCCGCTCCGTCGCCGACCGTGCCAAGAGTGCCGGTTATCGTGGTCGAAAATTTGGCGAAAACATCGCCGCCGGCCAAGGCTCACCGAACCAGGCCATGCGGGATTGGCTGGCGAGCCCAGGACATTGCGCCAACCTCATGAACCCGATGTTCACTCAGATGGGCGCCGCATACGCCACCGAGTCAGACAGCGACGCAGGGATCTACTGGACGATGGTGTTTGGCGCGCCGTGAAATGGTCTCCTCACAGTCCCGGGCTGGATCAGAAGTGAATCTCTCCCGCCGGCACCACATCGACCCGTGACACCGCGCCGCTGAGGCGGCCCAGACGGTTGTTGTGGTTGGCGATGATCTGCTCCGCCGCCAGGCTACCGTTGTCCACGGTGGAGTGGGCATCGGCAGCCAGGACCACGTCGTACCCCAAGGCATGGGCCTGGCGCACCGTCGCGTTGACGCAGTAGTCGGTCTGTAGGCCGCAGATCACCAGGCGATCGATACCCCGGGCTTGCAGCAACGGTTGCAGGTCGGTCTGGTAGAAGGCATCCGGCGTGGTCTTGCGCACGTTCAGGTCATCCGCCGCGGTCAGCAGGCCGTCGGCCAGTTGCCAGGCGGCGGAGCCATACAGCAGCGAGCCTTGCAGCTCCTCGTGCTGGATCAGGATCACCGGCACGCCAACGGCCCTGGCTTTGGCGCTGAGGTCGTTGATGGTCCGGATCACCCGTTGGCTTTCGAAGCATTCCTCCTCGCCGGCGCACAGTGCGCTCTGGACGTCGATGATCAGCAATGCGCTATTCATGGTGCTCCCTCTGCAACTCAATATCCCAACGATAACCCGGTGTTGCGGCGTGGGTCGTTGGCACCGTAGAAACGGTTCTTGCCCACCGGCTTGCCGCCCAGCGACGGAGCCCCCACCAGGATCGCGGCAATGTGGTTCGGATCCTGGGGACCGGCGAACTTATGCCCCCAGCTCTCAAGGATTTTACGAGTGTCGGGGCTCGCCGCGAAGGTTTCCAGATTGGTCTCCTCGGGCATCCACTGTTGATGGAAACGCGGGGCGTCAACCGCTTCCTGCAAGTTCATGCCGTAGTCGATCACGTTGAGGATGGTCAGCAATGTCGCAGTGATGATGCGGCTGCCGCCCGGTGTTCCCACCACCATCACGGTCTTGCCGTCCTTGGTGACGATGGTCGGGCTCATGGACGACAACGGCGCCTTGCCTGGGGCGATGGCGTTGGCTTCGCCTTGCACAAGACCGTACATGTTCGGCACGCCGACCTTGGCGGTGAAGTCGTCCATTTCGTCGTTGAGGATCACACCGGTCTTGCTCGCCATCACACCGGCGCCGAACCAGTCGTTGAGGGTGTAGGTGACCGAAACCGCGTTGCCCCACTGGTCGACGATGGAATAGTGAGTGGTATTGCTGCCCTCATGAGGCGCCACGCCGGGTTTGATCTTCTGCGAGTCCCCGGCCTTTTGCGGTTCGATGGCGGCGCGCAGTTTGGCGGCGTATTGCTTGTCCAGCAGATGATCGATGGGGTTCTGCACGAAGTCCGGGTCACCCAGGTAGCTGTTGCGATCCACGTAGGCGTGGCGCATGGCTTCGATCTGGTAGTGCATGGCCTGGGCCGAATGGAAGCCCAGGTCCTTCATCGGATAGCCGTCGAGGATATTCATGATCTGGCACAGCACCACCCCGCCGGAACTGGGAGGCGGGGCCGAAACGATGTGGTAGCCACGATAATCGCATTCCACTGGCGCCAGCTCGCGGGTCTTGTATTTGTCCAGGTCGGCCTGGGTAATGATGCCTTTGTTGGCCTGGCTGGAGGTGACCAGCGCATCGGCGACCCAGCCTTTGTAGAAGCCATCGGCGCCCTTGGCCGAGATCTCCCGAAGGGTCCGGGCGAGGTCCTTTTGCACCAGTTTCTGGCCGACCTGCATCGGCTCGCCGTTGTGCAGGAAGATCGCGCCGGAGTCGCGCATGTCTTTCTTGAACACATCGGTGGCGGTTTCCAGCAGGTCCACATCGCCCTGTTCCAGGGTGAAGCCTTCCTCGGCCAGACGGATCGCCGGGGCGATGAGTTCGGCGCGGGGCTTGCTGCCGTACTTCTTCAACGCCAGTTCCATGCCGGAAACGGTGCCGGGCACCCCGACCGCCAAGTGTCCGCGAGTGCTCAGATCAGGGATGACATTGCCATCCTTGTCCAGGTACATGTCGGCCGTGGCCGCCAGCGGCGCTTTTTCGCGGAAATCCAGGAATGTCTTGCGCCCATCGGCCAGTTGCAGGGTCATGAAACCACCACCGCCCAGGTTACCCGCGGCCGGATACACCACTGCCAGGGCATACCCCACCGCCACCGCCGCATCCACGGCATTGCCACCGTTCTTGAGCACGTCGACGCCCACGTGGGTGGCCAGATGCTGAGCCGTGACCACCATGCCGTTTTCGGCGGCGACCGGCGCCTGGGAGGCGGCTTGCACGTAGAAACAGCTGAGGGTCAGGGAGGTGGCCAGAAGGGTTCGGGCAAGGCATTCGAACTTCATGAGTCGGTCTCTTCTTGTTTTTAATAGGTCACGGATCGCATCAAGAGCATCAGGCAGTATGGCTTGGTTTACGTAATCCGCCCGTTCGCGGTTGATCGCATGACGCCACCCTAACCTTTGGGATAGGCTCTGGCGGATCACTTTCACGTATAAGGACATCACCGATGACGCTGCGAATCGAACGCACGGACGCCCCCACCGACGAGGAGCGCCAGGCCATCCTCGCCCCGCTACGGGCCTACAACACGGCAAAGACCGGGGGAACGTCACCGGAACTCGTCGCCTGGCTGGTGCGGGACGAACACAGCAACGACATCGTCGGCGGGCTCTACGGCCGGGTGTTTTTCAGTTGGCTGTATATCGAGCTGTTGGTGGTGCCGGAACAGGCACGCGGCCATGGCACGGGCTCGACCTTGATGCGAATGGCCGAAGAGCTGGCCAGGGAGAAAGGCTGCGTGGGTATCTGGTTGGACACCTTCGACTTCCAGGCGCCGGAATTCTACAAAAAGCACGGTTTCACCGAGTGCGGTCGGATCGACGATTACCCGTCGGGGCATCAGCGCTTCTTCTTCCAGAAGCGCCTGGCGCCCGCCGATTGAAACCGGCTCCCAAAGGGTTGATGTCAGCCTGGATATTCCAGCTGCAGATCAATCCTTGTGGGAGCGAGCCCTGCTCGCGATAGCGGGCGACCCGGTCATCCGCCTAGAGACAAGTCGCCAACGCCGCCAACCGGCGCTTGGCCACGAAATCATCGTGCCGTGCGTAATAGTTCAGCGTCGTGCCCTGCGCCCCGCTCTCCAGGTCGACAAACGATTCGGCGGAGCGGGTATACACCGTCGAGCCGCCTTTCTTGCCCGGTTGCAGGTAAGCTCCGGCATCCACGCCAAACACCGCTTCGTCCTGCCAGGAAAACTGCACACACTGGGCCACGACCTGTTCCGGTTTGTCCGAGGTCATCGTCTTGTAAGGGGCTTGAGTCCGGGCGTGTTCCATCGCCGAACCCGCGCAGCCGGCCAGCAGGGTGGTGGCCAGGACCACCGTCAACATTCGCATTGCGTTCACTCATCGAGAAAAAGCGGAATGTAGCACTTTGGCCCCCCTGCAATCGCCCCTGCGCCCATAAAGCTTTATCATGGCCGCAGTTTTGCTGATCGGGTCTGTCATGAAGTTCGCCATTGCGCTGTTTTCCGCCGCCCATGCGCCCTCCTCGCGCCGCGCCCTTCTGTTCGCCCAGGCCGCGTTGGCCGGCGGGCATGAAATCGTCCGACTGTTTTTCTATCAGGACGGCGTCCATAACGCCGACAGCGGCGTCGTCACGCCTCAGGACGAGGCAGACCTGCCCCGGCAATGGCGCACCTTTGTCACCGACAACCAGCTCGACGGCGTAGTCTGCATTGCGGCAGCCTTGCGACGCGGGGTACTCAACGATGAAGAAGCCCAGCGCTACCAGCGTTCAGCGGTCAGCGTCGAGGCCCCCTGGACACTGTCCGGGCTGGGCCAGTTGCACGATGCGATCCAGGACGCCGACCGCTTGATCTGTTTTGGAGGCGCATAATGGCCAAATCTCTATTGCTGATCAGCCGCCAGGCGCCCTGGTCGGGACCGGGCGCACGGGAAGCCCTGGACATCGTGCTGGCCGGCGGCGCATTCGACCTGCCCATCGGCCTGCTGTTTCTCGACGACGGGGTGTTCCAACTGCTCGCGGGCCAGAACGCCAAGGTTGTCCAGCAAAAAGACCTGAGCGCGAACTTGCAGGCGTTGCCGATGTTCGGTGTCGAAGCGCTTTTCGTCTGCGCCGACAGCGCCACCCAACGGGGCGTCGACACCGAGACCCTGGCCCTGGATGATCTGAAGGTGCTGACCGCTCAGGACATCACCGCCCTCATTGACCGTTACGACCAGGTGATCACCCTCTGATGTCGACTTTGCATGTGTTGTCTCATTCGCCCTTTGGCGACCAGCGCTTCACCAGTTGCCTGCGGATCCTGGGGGCGCAGGATGCACTGCTGCTATGCGGCGACGCGACCTATGCGTTGCAAGCTGGCAGCGCACCGTTCGAAAAGCTGCAAGGCAGCAACTTGAATCTGTTCGTGCTGGCCGAAGACCTCCAGGCCCGAGGCCTGCACCTTCCAGACTGGGCCGAAGCCGTTGATTACCCTGCCTTCGTCGAGCTGTCGATCCGGCATGACAAGGTCAACACGTGGTTATGAATGTACTGAACGTGGGCGACCGCGCCATCACGCTGGACAAAGACGGCTACCTGGCCGACCTGAACGACTGGTCGGCCGATGTTGCCAGTGCGCTGGCTACCGCCGAAGGCATCGAGTTGAGTCCCGAACACTGGGAGATTCTCGAACTGTTGCGCGGCTTCTACGACGAATTCCAGCTCTCCCCCGCGACCCGGCCCCTGATCAAGTACACCGCCCTGAAACTGGGGGCGGACAAAGGCAACAGCCTGCACCTGAACCGACTGTTCAAAGGCACCCCCGCCAAACTCGCCGCCAAGCTGGCGGGCCTGCCAAAACCGACGAACTGCCTATGACCGACTTCCCATCGCTGACCCTCCAGACCCCGGCCGAACATCCTTTCGCCCAGTTCGTACGCATCCTTGGCAAAGGCAAGCGCGGCGCCCGCAACCTGACACGTGAAGAAGCCCGCGAGGCCATGGGCATGGTGCTGGACGAGCAGGTCGAGGACACCCAACTGGGCGCCTTCCTGATGCTGTTGCGGCACAAGGAAGAAAGCGCCGAGGAAATGGCCGGTTTTACCGAAGCCCTGCGCGAGCGCCTGGTCGTCCCGGCACTGACGGTGGACCTCGACTGGCCCACCTATGCCGGCAAGAAGCGCCACTTGCCGTGGTACCTGCTGGCCGCCAAGTGCCTTGGGCAAAACGGCGTGCGGATTTTCATGCACGGCGGCGGCGCTCATACGGCGGGCCGTCTTTATACAGAACAGCTGTTGGGACTTCTGCAAATCCCCCTGTGCCGCGACTGGCAACAGGTGAGCGCCGCCCTGGACCACGGCGGCCTGGCCTTCATGCCCCTGTTGGACTGGGCGCCGCAAATGCAGCGCATGATCGACCTGCGCAACACCCTTGGCCTGCGTTCACCGATCCACTCCCTGGCGCGGATTCTCAACCCGCTGGGGGCTCGTTGCGGGCTGCAAAGTATCTTCCACCCTGGCTACCAGGCGGTGCATCGCGAGGCCAGCGGCTTGCTCGGCGACACCGCCATCGTCATCAAGGGCGACGGCGGCGAGATCGAAATCAACCCGGACGCCGACAGCTATCTGTACGGCACCACGGGCGGCGTGAGCTGGGACGAAGAATGGCCACGGCTTTCGGAGCAGCGCCACGTCAAGCCGGAAAGTCTTGATCCCGACCATTTGAAGGCGATCTGGCGTGGAGACGTTGAAGACAGCTACCCGCAACTGGCACTGATCGCCACGATGGCTTTGGCCCTGCGCGGCCTGGCCCTGACCCGCGAAGAAGCCTTCGACCGCGCCCGCCTGTACTGGAGTGCCCGCGATAGATCGATTTAATCGATCATCAACGCCCAACCTTTGCGCTTTTTGTTCGAACCTATCGGAATAGACTCGTCTCCAATGTTTATAGGTCGAGGAGATCGAGATGGGTTTGTTAGTCAAAGGTCGCTGGCAGGATCAGTGGTATGAAAGCAAGGACGGCACTTTCCAGCGCGAACAGGCGCAACGTCGCAACTGGATCACCGTCGATGGCAGCGCCGGCCCCACAGGGGACAGCGGGTTTGCCGCCGAATCGGGACGCTACCACCTGTATGTGTCTCTGGCCTGCCCCTGGGCCCACCGCACGCTGATTTATCGCAAGCTCAAGGGCCTGGAAGACTTGATCGATGTCTCGGTGGTCAGCTACCTGATGCTGGAAAACGGTTGGACCTTCGACAAGGCCCACGGCTCCACCGGCGACAAACTGGACGACCTGAGTTTCCTGCACCAGCGCTATACCAGCGACACGCCGGACTACACCGGCCGCGTCACCGTGCCCGCCCTGTGGGACACGCAGCGCAAACGCATCGTCAACAACGAATCGGCGGAAATCATCCGCATGTTCAACAGCGCCTTCGACGGCCTGACCGGCAACGATCTGGATTTCTACCCCGAACACCTGCGCAGCGATATCGATGCCCTGAACGAGCGCATCTACCCAGCCGTGAACAACGGTGTCTATCGCGCCGGGTTCGCCACCACCCAGCAAGCCTATGAAGACGCCTTCGATCACTTGTTTACCGAACTGGACCGACTGGACGGGTTACTGGGATCGAAACGCTACCTGACCGGTGAATACCTTACCGAAGCCGATATCCGCCTGTTCACGACACTGATCCGTTTCGATGCGGTGTATTTCGGCCATTTCAAATGCAACCTGCGCCGCATCGCCGACTACCCGAACCTGTCGAACTGGCTGCGGGAGCTGTACCAGTGGCCGGGCATTGCCGAGACCGTGGATTTCACTCATATCCAGCGTCATTACTACGGCAGCCACAAGACCATCAACCCGAATGGGATCGTGCCCAAGGGGCCGTTGCAGGATTTCACGGTTGCCCATGATCGGGGGCGGTTGAGTGGGAAAGGGATTTGGCGGGGTTGAGAACTGTTCCTGAAAATTTGTTGTAGCTGAGAGCCCTTTCGCGAGCAAGCCCGCTCCCACATTGGATTTCGTTCAGCCGGAATATCAAGGCCGACATCAATCCCCTGTGGGAGCGGGCTTGCTCGCGAAAAGCGCGACGCGGTCTTTCTAGACCTGCCCCTGCGCCCCCTCAAACCACGCCAGCTTCTCCCGCAACTGCACCACTTCCCCGACGATCACCAGTGTTGGCGCATGAACCTCATGCTCCGCCACCAGTTGTGGCAGGTTCGCCAGGGTGCCGGTGAAGACCCGCTGGTTGGACGTGGTGCCTTGCTGGATCAACGCCGCCGGCGTATCCGCCGCGCGACCGTGCTTGATCAGCTCGTTGCAGATCATCGGCAGGCCGACCAGGCCCATGTAGAACACCAGGGTCTGGGCCGGGGACACCAGGTCTGCCCACGGCAAGTCGCTGCTACCGTCCTTGAGATGGCCGGTGATGAAGCGCACCGATTGGGCATAGTCACGATGGGTCAGTGGAATCCCGGCATACGCCGCGCAGCCACTGGCGGCGGTAATGCCCGGAACGACCTGGAACGCGATGCCATGGGCCGCCAGCTCCTCGATCTCTTCGCCGCCCCGACCGAAAATGAACGGATCGCCGCCCTTGAGCCGCACCACGCGCTTGCCCTGGCGGGCCAGGTCCACCAGTTGCTGGTTGATCTGATCCTGGGGCACCGCGTGCTCGGAGCGGCGCTTGCCGACATAGACCCGCTCGGCGTCACGTCGGCACAACTCCAGGATCGCCGGCGCTACCAGGCGGTCGTAAAGCACCACGTCCGCCTGTTGCATCAGGCGCAAGGCGCGAAAGGTCAGCAGATCAGGGTCACCGGGCCCGGCACCCACCAGATAGACTTCGCCTCGGGCCTCCGGTGCCTGGCCGTCGATTTTCTCGCGCAACAAGCGTTCGGCCTCGGCGCCCTGCCCGGCCAGTTGCCGGTCGGCAATGGGACCCTGAAACACGTCTTCCCAGAATGCCCGTCGTTGCTGCACATCCGGAAACAACCGTTTGACCTGACTGCGAAAACGCGCCGCCAGCCCGGCCAGCTGACCATAGGTAGAGGGAATCCAGGTCTCCAGCTTGGCCCGGATCAACCGGGCCAGCACTGGCGCATCGCCGCCGCTGGATACCGCGATCACCAGGGGCGAGCGGTCGACAATGGCGGGGAAGATCACGCTGCACAGGGCCGGCGCGTCCACCACGTTGACGGGCACGCAACGCTTATGGGCATCGGCCGACACCTGGGCATTGAGCGGTTCGTCGTCGGTGGCGGCAATGATCAGGGCGCAGCCGTCCAGGTCCGTTTCGAGGTATCCACGCAGGACGCATTCACCCCCGCTGCCACGGACCAGCTCCTGCAACTGCGGCTCGATTTCGGGTGCGACCACCCGCAGCAACGCGCCGGCATCGGCCAGCAGCCGGGATTTGCGCAAGGCAATTTCCCCGCCGCCCACCACCAGCACGCGGTTACCGCGCAGGTTATGGAACAGTGGCAGATAATCCATTTAACCGATGACCTCGATGCCGCCCATGTAGGGCTTCAACACCTCAGGCACGCGGATCGAACCGTCGGCCTGCTGGTAGTTCTCCAGTACGGCCACCAGGGTGCGGCCCACCGCCAGGCCCGAGCCATTGAGGGTGTGGACCAGTTCCGGCTTACCGGTCTCCGGGTTACGGAAACGCGCCTGCATGCGGCGGGCCTGGAAATCCCCACAGTTGGAGCACGAGGAAATCTCGCGGTACTTGTCCTGGCTCGGGATCCACACTTCCAGATCGTAGGTCTTCACCGCGCTGAAGCCCATGTCGCCGGTGCACAGCGCCAGGGTGCGATACGGCAGTTCCAGCAGTTGCAGGACCTTCTCGGCGTTGGCGGTCAGGCTTTCCAGTGCTTCCATGGACTTCGAAGGTTCGACGATCTGCACCATCTCGACCTTGTCGAACTGGTGCTGGCGGATCATGCCGCGAGTATCACGACCTGACGCCCCGGCCTCGCTGCGGAAGCACGGCGTGTGGGCGACGAACTTGATCGGCAACTGCTTGGCGTCGATGATCTCGCCAGCAACGATGTTGGTCAGCGACACTTCGGCGGTCGGGATCAGGTACAGATCGGCTTCGCCATCGCGGCCGATCTTGAACAGGTCTTCTTCGAATTTCGGCAACTGACCAGTGCCCTGCAGGGCCGGCGCCTGGACCAGATAGGGCGTGTACGTCTCTTCGTAGCCGTGCTCGGTGACGTGCAGGTTGATCATGAACTGGGCCAGGGCGCGATGCAGGCGGGCAATCGGTCCGCGCAGCAACGCGAAACGGGCGCCGGACAGCTTGGCGGCGGTTTCGAAGTCCAGCCAGCCGAACTTCTCACCCAGGGCCACGTGTTCCTGCACCGGGAAATCGAAAGTCTTCGGCGTGCCCCAGCGACGCACTTCGACGTTGCCGTCTTCATCTTCGCCGACCGGCACAGACTCGTGAGGCAGGTTCGGAATGCCCAGCAGGATCGCATCCAGCTCGGTCTGGATCCGGTCCAGCTCGATCTTGCCGTTGTTGAGTTCGGTGCCCATGTTCTCGACGTTCGCCATCAACGGCGCAATGTCTTCGCCGCGTTGCTTGGCCTGGCCGATGCTCTTGGAGATCGCATTACGCTCGGCTTGCAGCCTTTCGGTCAGGGTCTGGACGCTCTTGCGCTGCTCTTCCAGCGCTTCGATGCGCGCGACGTCGAGGGCGAAGCCACGGGATGCCAGGCGGTCCGCTACGTCCTGAAGGTTGCTACGTAACAGTTTGGAATCGAGCATGTCGGTCTCTCGTTTAGATTAGTTTGGTCAGGGACAGGCCAGCCCAGGTCGCGAGCAGCCCGCCGAATACGCTGGCAGCCGCATAGCCCAGGGCCAGCGGCACCTGCCCGCTTTCCAGCAGGCGCACCGTATCCAGTGAAAAGGACGAAAAGGTCGTCAGGCCGCCAAGGAAGCCGACGATAAGCCCCGCGCGCACTTCGACAGGCACTTCGGGACGAATCAGAAACAGACCGTATAGAACGCCGATCAGCAGACAGCCCACGATATTAACGGTCAGCGTCGCGGTATAGAAGTGCCGTGGCCAATTTGCGTTGACCCAATTACCGGCGGCAAAGCGCGCCAAGGTGCCGACAATGCCACCAGCGGAAACTGCAAGTATCAGAGGGATCAAGGCTTTCTCCGCTGCCGTGGGCTCAGGCGATCCAATTGCGCCAGGTGGTTGAGTTTTTCACCGATCTTCAGCTCGAGGCCACGGGGCACCGGTTGATAGAACGACTGGGGTTCGAGTTCTTCGGGGAAATAGTCTTCGCCGGCGGCGTAGGCGTCCGGCTCGTCGTGGGCATAACGGTATTCTTCGCCATAGCCCAATTGCTTCATGAGCTTGGTTGGCGCGTTGCGCAGGTGCAGCGGTACCTCGAGGGAACCATGCTCGGTGGCGCTGCGCATCGCCGCCTTGAAGCCCATGTACACTGCGTTGCTTTTTGGCGCGCAGGCCAGGTAGGTGATGGCCTGGGCCACGGCGAGCTCACCTTCGGGGCTGCCGAGGCGCTCCTGCACGTCCCAGGCCGCCAGACAGAGGCTCAGGGCTCGCGGGTCGGCATTGCCGATGTCCTCGCTGGCCATGCGCACCACCCGTCGCGCCAGATACAACGGGTCGCAACCGCCGTCGATCATTCGCGCGAACCAGTACAGCGCTGCGTCGGGGTTGGAACCCCGTATGGATTTGTGCAGCGCGGAAATCTGGTCGTAGAACGCCTCGCCCCCCTTGTCGAAGCGCCGACGGGTATCGCCCAGCAGGCTTTGCAGCAGCTCGATACCGATCTCGCTGTCGTCTTCGGCCAGGTCCGAAGCGTTCTCCAACAAGTTGAGCAACCGACGGCCATCGCCATCGGCGGCGGACAGCAGCATCTGGAAACCTTCATCGCTCAAGCGCAGCTTGCGCTTGCCCAGGCCCCGCTCCTCGGTCAGCGCTCGCTGCACCAGCTTGCGCATGGCCGCCTCGTCGAGGCTCTTGAGGACATAGACCCGTGCTCGGGACAGCAAGGCGTTATTGAGCTCGAAAGAAGGGTTTTCAGTGGTGGCGCCAATGAAGATCAGCGTGCCATCCTCGACGTATGGCAGGAAGGCATCCTGTTGTGACTTGTTGAAACGGTGCACTTCGTCAACGAACAAAATGGTGCGCTTGCCGTACTGCCCGGCCTGTTGCTTGGCCACTTCCACCGCCTGGCGGATTTCCTTGACCCCAGCCAGCACCGCCGACACCGTTTCGAAATGAGCATCCGAGACTTCCGCCAGCAGCCGCGCCAGCGTGGTCTTGCCAACGCCCGGCGGCCCCCAGAAGATCATCGAATGCAAGGCCCCCTGCTCCAGCGCTTCGCGCAAGGGCTTGCCGCGAGCGAGCACATGCTCCTGGCCGACATACTCATCCAGATTGGTCGCCCGCAAGCGGGCGGCCAATGGCTGGGCAATCGGGGCGCTTCGAAACAGGTCCATCACTACCTACCAAACCTCCGCTGAATCCTGCTGCCAATCCTCTATGTCAGAGCAGATCTGTGGGAGCAAGGCTTGCCCGCGATTGCATCGCCTCGGTCTCCCAGATGCACCGAGGTGTCCGTATCGCGGGCAAGCCTTGCTCCCACAGGCCATCTCCCACAGGGGGCCGGTGTTTATTCCTGGATGACGTCGGCACCCTTCGGGATGTCGAACTTGAACTTGGACGCAGGAATACTCTCGTTGGCCTTGACCCCGGTGAACAGAATGTTGGTGCGCTGGCCGACACTGTCGATCAACTGCATGTCATTGACCAGGCCATTGCGGAACGACAGGCGCAGGCTGTCGAACAGGCTGTCCTTGGTCTTGGGCTTGAGGGTGAAGTCAATCACGCCGCCCGCTTCCCTGGCACTGATGTCGAAGCTCTGGCTGATCTTGGAAATGTCGCCCGAAAGCAGCAACGCCGGGGTCTGGGTCAGGCGTTGGTCGAGCGTCTTGATGGTGACCTGCTCCAGGTCCGGGTCCCACAGGGAGACTTTCTGGCCATCGGAGACCATCAGTTGCTCGGCCGGTGCATCGGTGTGCCAGTAGAACAGCCCCGGACGCTGCAGGGCCATGTCACCGGCAGTTTCCTGCAACTGAGTACCGCTGCCGTCGAGGGTCAACTGGGAGAAACGCGCGGTCAGGGTCTTGGACCCTTCCAGTAACTGGGTCAGGCGAGCTACATCCTTTTCAGCGGCATGAGCCGACAAGGTGGTCAGGGCCAGTACGGGCAACAGCAACATGCGAATCAGGCGCATGGGAGTCCTCATGAAGTCGTGGGGGGCGAGTGGCCTGCTGCCAGGCCGCTCAGGTCGTTAGTCGCGCATCGGGCCCGGCGCCAGTACTTCGCGCGAACCGTTGGTGTTCATGGCCGTCACGACCCCGGCCATTTCCATGGCTTCGATCATGCGCGCGGCGCGGTTGTAGCCGATCTTGAGTTTGCGCTGGACGGCAGAAATCGACGCCCGACGGCTTTCCAGGACGAACTGTACCGCTTCGTCATAGAGCGCATCGGTTTCCGCGTCCTCGTCACCACCGCCACCGCCGCCTTCGAAGCCGCTGCCAGCCTCTTCGACGCCGTTGAGGATGTCGTCGTTGTATTCAGGGGCGCCACGCAGCTTCCAGGCTTCCACCACCCGATGAACTTCATCATCGGACACGAACGCACCGTGCACCCGGATCGGCAGGCTGGTGCCCGGCGGCATGTAGAGCATGTCACCGTGACCGAGCAATTGCTCGGCGCCACCCTGATCGATGATGGTCCGTGAGTCGATCTTGCTCGACACCTGGAACGCCATGCGGGTCGGGATGTTGGCCTTGATCAGGCCGGTAATCACATCCACCGACGGCCGCTGGGTGGCGAGAATCAGGTGAATACCGGCCGCACGTGCCTTCTGGGCAATACGGGCGATCAGTTCTTCGACCTTCTTGCCGACGATCATCATCATGTCGGCAAATTCGTCCACCACTACCACGATGGTCGGCAACTTATGCAGCAACGGCGCTTCGTCGTGGATGCTTTCGCGGTGGTACAGCGGATCGGTCAGAGGCGTACCCGCCTCTTCGGCTTCCTTGACCTTGGCGTTGAAGCCCGACAGGTTACGCACGCCCAGCTTCGCCATCAGTTTGTAGCGCCGCTCCATCTCGGCGACGCTCCAACGCAAGGCGTTGGCGGCGTCCTTCATGTCGGTGACCACCGGGCACAGCAGGTGCGGGATGCCTTCGTAGATCGACAATTCGAGCATTTTCGGGTCGATCATGATCAGCTTGGCGTCTTCCGGGCCGGACTTGAACAGGATCGACAGGATCATGGCGTTCACGCCCACCGATTTACCGGAACCGGTAGTACCGGCCACCAGCAGGTGGGGCATCTTCGCCAGGTCGGTAATGACCGGTTTGCCGCCGATGTCGTGGCCCAGGGCCAGGGTGACCGGTGACTTGTGGTTGTCATACTCGGGCGTCGACAGCACTTCGGAGAACCGTACGATCTGGCGGTCTTCGTTGGGGATCTCGATACCGACGGTGGTCTTGCCCGGAATCACTTCCACCACCCGCACGCTGGTCACGGCCAAGGAGCGCGCCAGGTCCTTCGCCAGGTTGGCGATGCGGCTGACCTTCACGCCCGCGGCCGGCTGGATTTCGTAACGGGTGATGACCGGGCCCGGATGGATCGAATCCACCGACACCTCGACACCGAACTCCTTGAGCTTGATCTCCAGCAGGTGACCGACGGCGGCCAGGGACTCGGGGGAATAGTTGAGCTGCTTCTTCTCGGCGGGGTCCAGGATCGAAATCGGCGGCAAGGTGCCTTCCACCGCGCTGTCGACGAACAGCGGCACCTGTTTTTCCTTCTGCACGCGCTTGCTCGGCTCCGGGGCCTTGGCCGGCGCCGGGGTGATGACTGGCGGCACCTGTTTCTCGCGCTCGGACATGTGCTTGCTCAGGGCTTGCTCGCGCTCGATCAGACGTTCCTTGACCTTGGCCTGCTCGCGCTTGTCGGGCACGACCGGCGCCACGACGTCATGGACCCGATCATCCACTTCACGCAGTTGCGCCACCAGTTGCTTGCGCTCTGTACGCGCCGCCCACCAGCGGTTCACGGCGCCCTGGATCAGTTCGATCAGGTCGAGAGTGATCTTGCCGGTCACGTCCATGACCTTGAACCAGGAAAGATCGGTGAACACCGTCAGGCCGAACAGGAACAGGGCGATGAACAGCAGCGTGCTGCCCTGGATATTCAGTGCGTTCCTGGCCAGGTCGCCGAGGCTTTCCCCCAGCGCACCGCCCGCCCCGGCTGGCAGGCCGGTAGGGGCATGGAAATGGATATGGGCCAGCGCGGCCCCCGACAGCACCAGGAACACCAGGCCGATGAGGCGCCAGGAAAACAGCCAGCCGCTCCACTGCCATGGCTCGTGACGCTGGCGAAAGATCTGGTAGGCCTTGATCGCCAGCAGCAAGGGGAAGATATAGGCGAAATAGCCCAGCACCATGAACAGGATGTCGGCGCTGTAGGAACCGGCCGGCCCGCCAAAGTTCTGCACGTCCTCGATCTTGCTGTTGTGGCTCCAGCCCGGATCGTCCTTGCCATAGGTCAGCAGGGCCATCATCAGGAACAGGCACAAGGCTCCGATGGCGATCAATGCACCTTCCTTGAGCCGGTAGTGCAACTGCTGGCGCCAGAGCGGAACGACTGTCTTGGGTGCTGCGGTGGATTTCTTCAAAACGCTTCTTTTCCTGCGCCAATGGCGCGTCCATCTGTTGAATGACTGCAAAAAACTGCTCGAAACGAGCAGGTAAAAAAGTGAATGTGCACAATCGGTACTATTTTTACCACTGAGACGTGCATCCGGAAAACCGCAGGTGTTGCCGAAGATGTGGACCTTTGGCTCATCCTGCGTTCAAAACATGTGCATTGTACGGTTTTATCGGCCCCGAGGCATCGCATCGCCTCAGTTACAAGCATAGCCAGAATCAGGGGTATACCGGAGCCAATTTGAGCATGCATTCTCTTTTGTGACAAAGGCTTATGAAGTGTTTTTTATGAACGAAGCGAAGCATTCACGCCTGATCATTCTCGGCTCCGGCCCCGCCGGCTACAGCGCAGCCGTATACGCCGCCCGTGCCAACCTCAAGCCTGTTGTCATCACCGGCCTGCAGGCCGGAGGCCAGCTCACCACCACCGTCGAAGTCGATAACTGGCCCGGCGATGTCGAAGGCTTGACCGGCCCGGTGCTCATGGAACGCATGCAGCGGCACGCCGAGCGCTTCGATACACAGATTGTCTACGACCATATCCACACCGCCAAGTTGCAGCAGCGCCCGTTCGAGCTCGTCGGCGACAGCGGCACCTACACCTGCGATGCCTTGATCATCGCCACCGGCGCTTCGGCTCAATACCTGGGCTTGCCCTCGGAGGAAACCTTCGCCGGCAAGGGCGTTTCCGCCTGCGCCACCTGCGACGGGTTCTTTTACCGTAACCAGGTGGTGGCGGTGGTCGGCGGAGGGAACACAGCGGTGGAGGAAGCCCTGTACCTGTCCAACATCGCCAGGGAAGTGCACCTGATTCATCGCCGGGACAAGCTGCGCTCGGAAAAAATACTCCAGGACAAACTCTTCGAGAAAGCCGCCAACGGCAATATCCGCCTGCACTGGAACCAGAACCTGGACGAAGTGCTGGGCGACGCCAGTGGCGTGACCGGCGCCCGTCTGCGCAACAGCCAGAGCGGCGAGACCAGCACATTGCAATTGGCCGGCGTGTTCATCGCCATCGGCCATAAACCCAATACCGAACTGTTCCAGGGCCAGTTGAGCATGCGCGACGGCTATCTGCTGGTGCGCGGCGGCAGCGAAGGCAATGCCACCGCCACCGATATCGAAGGCGTGTTCGCGGCCGGCGACGTGGCCGATCATGTGTATCGCCAGGCCATTACCTCTGCCGGCGCCGGCTGCATGGCCGCGCTCGATGCGGAAAAGTATCTCGATGACATCCCTGCCGTTTGACGGTTAATCTCCTGTGGCGAGGCGTTGCCCCCTCCTCGCCCCCCTCCCCTTCCGCAATCCCGGACCACCATGCTGACTTGGTTACAACGCAACACCTTCGACTTTCCTCCTCTGGAAAAAGCCATGCGCGACCCCAACGGCTTGCTGGCCGCTGGCGGCGATCTGTCTGCCGACCGATTGATCCAGGCCTACCGCCATGGGTGCTTCCCATGGTTCTCCGAAGGCCAACCGATCCTGTGGTGGTCGCCTGACCCGCGCACCGTTCTGTTTCCCGACGAGCTGCACATCTCCCGCAGCCTGGGCAAGCTTTTGCGCAAGCAACGTTACCAAGTGACGTTCGACAAGGATTTCGCAGCCGTCATCAAGGCCTGCGCCGAGCCCCGCGCCTACGCCGACGGCACCTGGATCACCGAAGCCATGCAAACCGCCTACCTGCAATTGCATCGGCGCGGCTTCGCCCATTCGGTGGAGGTCTGGGACGAGGGCCAGTTGGTGGGCGGCCTGTACGGCCTGGCCATGGGGCAGCTGTTTTTTGGCGAGTCCATGTTCAGCCGGGCTGACAATGCCTCGAAATTCGGCTTTGCGACGCTGGTCAACCATCTCAAGACCGCAGATTTCGTGCTGATAGACTGTCAGATGCCCACCGAGCACCTGCACAGCCTGGGCGCCCGCTCAATTCCGCGGGCAATGTTTGCCGGTTATCTCAAGGCACATCTGGACCGCCCCAACCGGGCAACCTGGGTTTGCTGAGCGACATCGGCGCGCGTGGCTTACACTTAACCAAAGCTTATCCCCGAGGGTTGATCATGACCGAGTTGGCGCGTTTGAAGTTTTATGCCACTCAGCCCCACTCTTGCAGCTATCTGCCTGAGGAGCAGGCCACGACGCTGTTCCTCGACCCTAGCCAGCCCATGGACGTGCATGTCTACGCAGACCTGTCGGAGATGGGCTTTCGTCGTAGCGGCGATCACCTCTACAGGCCCCATTGCCAGCATTGCAATGCATGCGTGCCGGCGCGCATCCCCGTGGTGCAATTTGCACCCAATCGTCAGCAAAAACGTATTTTCAAGCGTAACGCCGACATCCAGGTCCGGCCTGCCAAGCCACAGTTCACCGAAGAGTATTTCGACCTGTACCAACGCTATATCGAGCAACGCCATGCCGACGGCGACATGTACCCGCCCAGCCGCGATCAGTTCTCCACCTTTCTGGTTCGCGACCTGCCCTTCTCCCGTTTTTATGAGTTCCGCCTCGAAGGACGACTGGTGGCCATTGCCGTGACGGACCTGCTGCCCAACGGCCTTTCCGCGGTGTACACCTTCTACGAGCCCAACGAGGAGCGCCGCAGCCTGGGACGGTTTGCCATTCTCTGGCAGATCGCCGAAGCCCGGCGCCTGGGCCTGGAAGCGGTATACCTGGGCTACTGGATCAAGAACTGCAAAAAAATGAACTACAAGACCCAATATCGGCCTATCGAATTGCTGATCAACCAGCGTTGGGTGGTTCTCAACTAGAGGACGCTCTCGATTGGCTTCCCCTCCGCGATAAAGAACAACAGAGAACGCCCCCAAGAACCCCTTGGCTTGCCCCCCCTTTTTCGGGCACAATGCACGCCGCTTTTGCCTGGCGCAGTTGCACCGGGCCATTCACTGGATACCGAGGGCTTTACTGCATGTCGAAAGAAGACAGCTTCGAAATGGAAGGCACTGTCGTCGACACCCTGCCCAACACCATGTTTCGTGTGGAGTTGGAAAATGGGCACGTCGTTACCGCGCATATCTCCGGCAAGATGCGCAAGAACTACATTCGTATTCTGACCGGTGACAAAGTGCGCGTCGAGCTGACGCCCTATGACTTGAGCAAAGGGCGCATCACCTACCGCGCTCGCTAACAGGTCGACACAAAACGCCCGGCTCATGCCGGGCGTTTTTGTTTGCCTGCGACTAAGCCTCACAAGTGCTGGCAATAACACCCAGTATTGAGGCCAACCCCATACCCTGTGGGAGCGGGCTTGCTCGCGAATGCGGTCGATCAGCTTGCATAGATGCCGAATGTGAAATCGCATTCGCGAGCAAGCCCGCTCCCACAGGGTTCGATGCGCTTCTCGAAAAAAGCAAAAAGGCGCCTCTCGGCGCCTTTTGCATTGTTGCGTATAAAGATCAAGCCATTTCGGCCGTGGTTTCGAACTCGAAGGTCAGTTCGCCATCCTTGATGTCGATATGGACCACACCGCCATGCTCGGCCAGTTCGCCAAAGAGAATCTCCTCCGCCAGCGGACGCTTGATCTTGTCCTGGATCAGGCGAGCCATCGGCCGCGCCCCCATGGTCACGTCGTAGCCACCCTCCGCCAGCCAGCTGCGGGCCGCGTCGGTGACTTCCAGCAACACACGCTTGTCTTCGAGCTGCGCCTGAAGTTCGGTAAGGAACTTGTCCACCACGCTCTTGATGACCTCATGGCTGAGGCGACCAAACTGGATGATGGTGTCCAGACGGTTGCGGAATTCAGGCGTGAAGCTCTTCTTGATCACTTCCATCGCATCGGACGAATGGTCCTGATGGGTGAAACCGATCGAAGCACGAGCCGCTGTCTCGGCACCGGCGTTCGTGGTCATGATAATGATCACGTTGCGGAAATCCGCTTTGCGCCCGTTGTTGTCGGTCAACGTACCGTGATCCATGACCTGCAGCAGCAGGTTGAAGACTTCCGGATGCGCCTTCTCGATTTCATCGAGCAACAATACGCAGTGTGGCTGCTTGGTAATGGCTTCGGTGAGCAGGCCGCCCTGGTCGAAACCGACATAACCCGGAGGCGCACCGATCAGACGCGAAACGGTATGGCGCTCCATGTACTCGGACATGTCGAAACGAACCAGTTCGATGCCCATCGCCTTGGCCAGTTGCCGCGCCGCTTCGGTCTTGCCCACCCCGGTGGGACCTGCGAACAGGAACGAACCCACCGGCTTGTCCGGAGATTTCAGGCCGGCACGAGACAGCTTGATGGCCGTGGACAGCGAATCGATGGCCGCATCCTGGCCAAACACCGTCAGCTTCAGGTCGCGCTCCAGGTTACGCAGCAGTTCCTTGTCGGAGCTGGTGACATGCTTGGGCGGAATCCGTGCGATTTTCGCGACGATGTCCTCGACCTGCGGTACGTCGATGCGCTTGACGCGGCTTTCGGCCGGTTGCAGGCGCTGGTAGGCACCCGCCTCGTCGATAACGTCGATGGCTTTGTCCGGCATATGCCGGTCATTGATATAGCGTGAAGCCAGCTCGGCGGCGGCGCGCAGCGCTTCATCGCTGTACTCGATGCTGTGGTGCAGCTCGAAACGCCCTTTCAGGCCGCGCAGGATGCCAATGGTGTCTTCCACCGACGGCTCCGATACGTCGACCTTCTGGAAACGCCGGGCCAAGGCACGATCCTTCTCGAAGATCCCGCGGAACTCCTGGAAGGTGGTCGAACCGATGCAGCGGATATCGCCCGACGAAAGCAGCGGTTTGAGCAGGTTCGAGGCATCCATGACACCACCGGATGCGGCGCCCGCACCAATGATGGTGTGGATCTCGTCAATGAACAGGATCGCCTGGGGACGCTTTTTAAGCTCGCCGAGCAACGCCTTGAAGCGCTTCTCGAAGTCGCCCCGGTACTTGGTACCGGCCAGCAAGGCACCCAGATCGAGGGAATAGACCACACTGTTGGCCAGCAGATCCGGCACCTGGCTGTCGACGATGCGCTTGGCCAGGCCCTCGGCGATGGCCGTTTTACCGACACCCGCCTCACCCACCAGCAGCGGGTTGTTCTTGCGACGCCGGGCCAGGATCTGAGCGACGCGCTCGACTTCGGCCTCGCGTCCCACCAACGGATCGATGCGCCCCTGGCGCGCCAGTTCGTTCAGGTTGCTGGCATAGGCATCCAATGGATTGCCCGAGGAAGAAGACTCACCGCCCTCGTCATCCTGCATATCCTGCTCACCTTCGGAGTGGTCGCCGTGCCCTGGCACCTTGGAAATGCCATGGGCGATGTAGTTGACGACATCGATACGCGCAACGCTCTGTTGCTTGAGCAGGAAAACCGCCTGGCTTTCCTGTTCGCTGAAAATGGCAACCAGCACATTGGCGCCGGTGACTTCGCGCTTGCCCGAGCTCTGTACATGAAAGACAGCACGCTGCAGAACGCGCTGGAAGCCCAGGGTTGGCTGGGTTTCGCGATCCTCGTCATGAACGGGGATCAATGGCGTGGTGGAGTCGATGAACTCCTGCAGATCGTGCTTGAGTTTATCGAGGTTCGCGCCGCAGGCACGCAAAACGGTGGCGGCAGCCTCGTTATCCAATAGGGCCAGCAGCAGGTGCTCGACCGTCATGAATTCATGACGCTTCGAACGGGCCTCCTTGAAGGCAAGATTGAGGGTGACTTCGAGCTCGCGGTTTAACATGGCTTCACCTCATACCCAAGTGGTCGGCGTTAACCGTCCTTCTCGATTTCACAGAGTAGCGGATGCTGGCTTTCCCGGGCGTACTGGTTGACCTGCATAGCCTTTGTCTCGGCGATGTCGCGGGTAAACACTCCGCACACTGCCCGTCCCTCTGTATGGACGGCCAGCATGACCTTGGTCGCCAGCTCGCGGTTCAGGTTAAAAAACACCTCGAGCACTTCGACGACGAAATCCATCGGTGTGTAGTCATCGTTGAACAAAACCACCTTGTACATCGGTGGCGCCTGTAACGCGGGCTTTGCTTCCTGGACAGCAATGCCGGCGGAATCGTCGTCATGCTGATCCGGGCGATCCTGATTGAATGTTAGTCGAATCTGGCTGATTGCATGCATGGAAAGAAAGGTTCGTTTAGTTGGCATTTACACTAATGGGGGTGCCGGCTGGCGATTTCAACCACGACCGCCGGGTCACCTTGACTATCGGCAAAACGGTGTTACAACCAATAGAGCCCATCGCGGGTTAAAAAGGTCCGCGGCATTGATCCTGACAACAAGATTAGACTGCGGATGAACCGGATGATACTCCAGTGATGGAGTGCGTTGCAGAGGGATATGGTTTATGTCGGTCGTCAAGATGAGTGGCAAGGTGAAATGGTTCAACAATGCCAAAGGCTACGGGTTCATCCTAGCGACTGGCAGGGAGGAAGACCTTTTCGCCCACTACTCGGCAATCAATATGGAAGGCTATAAAACCCTGAAAGCCGGGCAGCCTGTAAAATTCGATGTCATCCAGGGGCCCAAAGGCCTGCACGCAGTCAACATTACGCCCATCGAAGTTCAAAACACACCTGCCTCCGTGGAAATCAAGGTCACCGAGACCCATTGACCTGCGATAGCTTGCGGGCATGAAAAAAGCCCGGCTCGATCACTCGAGCCGGGCTTTTTCATGCCGATTGTCTTACATATGGGCGATCAGCGCATCGCCAAAGCCCGAAGACGACACCAGCTTCGCGCCCTCCATCAGGCGTTCGAAGTCATAGGTCACGGTCTTGGCCGAAATCGCGCCATTGGTGCCCTTGATGATCAGGTCGGCCGCTTCGGTCCAACCCATGTGGCGCAACATCATTTCAGCCGACAGGATCAGCGAGCCCGGGTTGACCTGGTCCTTGCCCGCGTACTTGGGCGCGGTGCCGTGGGTGGCTTCGAACATGGCGACGGTGTCCGACAGGTTGGCACCCGGGGCAATGCCGATGCCGCCCACTTCCGCCGCCAGGGCGTCGGAGAGATAGTCACCGTTGAGGTTCAGGGTCGCGATCACGTCATATTCAGCCGGACGCAGCAGGATCTGCTGGAGCATGGCGTCGGCGATGGCGTCCTTGACCACGACGTTCTTGCCGGTCTTGGGGTTCTTGAACTGCATCCAAGGCCCACCATCGAGCAGGGTCGCGCCGAATTCCTCGGCCGCCACTTCGTAGGCCCATTCCTTGAAGGCACCTTCGGTGAACTTCATGATGTTGCCTTTGTGTACGATGGTCAGCGAATCGCGGTCGTTATCGACTACATATTGCAATGCCTTGCGGGCCAGGCGCTTGGTGCCCTGCTTGGACACGGGCTTGACGCCGATACCACAGTCCTCGTCGAAACGGATCTTGGTAACGCCCATTTCCTCCTTGAGGAACTTGATCACCTTGGTGGCTTCGGCCGAGCCGGCCTTCCACTCGATGCCGGCATAGATGTCTTCGGAGTTCTCGCGGAAAATCGTCATGTCCACATCGCCAGGCTTCTTGACCGGGCTCGGCACACCTTCGAACCAGCGCACCGGACGCAGGCAGACATACAGGTCGAGCTGTTGACGCAGGGCCACGTTCAGCGAACGGATACCGCCACCGACCGGCGTGGTCAGGGGGCCCTTGATGGACACCACGTAATCCTTGACCGCATCCAGGGTTTCCTGGGGCAGCCATGTGTCCTGGTCGTAGACCTGGGTGGCTTTTTCACCGGCATAGACCTCCATCCAGGAAATCTTGCGCTTGCCGCCGTAGGCCTTCTGCACGGCAGCGTCCACGACCTTGATCATGACCGGGCTGATGTCGACACCAATGCCATCCCCTTCGATGAAAGGAATGATCGGATTGTCAGGAACATTAAGAGAATGGTCTGCATTGACGGTGATTTTGTCACCGACGGCCGGAACCTGAATCTTTTGATACCCCATGCTGAACTCCATTGCTTGGATTAAACATCTGGCTGCGTTCGAGCGTACCCCAGTTGAATCGGCGCGCAAACCCTACCAAGACCAAAGAGATACAGTTCGCCGCGTACAACCCTGAAAACCAAGGGAAAAGCGCCAAACATGAGCATAGACGCGTTCCGCCCACTGCGACGTTTAGACCAATGGACGAGCACTAAAGTCTATGAACCATCGGCAGATCGCCAGCTACCTATGTATAATGCCGCCGCTGACCACAGGGTCACGATGGCTGACTGCTCTGCGACAGGACTTTCCGCCCGTTAAAAGCCGGTCCGTTACCACGGCCCGACCGCTTGACGCTCGACTGATGCACCCAACATCACCGCGAAGAAACCTCGACATTCGGTTCACGGATGACTTTGAACGAACGCGCTTACCCGGCGCCCTCGAGTTTCTGCGCATGCTTTAGCAAAGAAGAGAGTTAATCCGAATATGCCCACCCGCTCGAAGATCATCTATACCTTCACCGACGAAGCGCCCGCCCTCGCCACCTATTCGCTGCTGCCGATCGTCGAAGCCTTTACCGCTTCGGCCGATATCGCCGTGGAAACCCGCGATATCTCTCTGGCAGGGCGCATCCTGGCCAGCTTCCCCGAGCAACTGGGTGACAAAGCCGTAGCCGACCACCTCGCCGAACTGGGCGAGCTGGCCGTGACACCTGAAGCCAACATCATCAAGCTGCCGAACATCAGCGCTTCGGTCCCGCAATTGCAGGCCGCGATCAAGGAACTGCAGGCCCAGGGCTATGCATTGCCGGACTACCCGGAAACCGTGACCACCGAGGCCGAGAAAGACGCTCGCGCCCGTTACGACAAGGTCAAGGGCAGCGCCGTGAACCCGGTGCTGCGCGAAGGCAACTCCGACCGCCGCGCACCGCTGTCGGTCAAGAACTATGCCCGCAAGCACCCACACAAGATGGGCGCCTGGGCTGCGGACTCCAAGTCCCATGTAGCCCACATGAGCTCCGGCGATTTCTACGGCAGCGAGAAAGCTGCCCTGATCGACGCCGCTGACGCCGTGAAAATCGAGTTTATTGCCCAGGACGGCACCACCACCGTCCTGAAAGAAAAAACCAGCGTCCAGGCCGGCGAGATCCTCGACTGCGCCGTGATGAGCAAGAACGCCCTGCGCGCCTTCATTGCCGCTGAAATCGAAAGCGCCAAGCAACAAGGCGTACTGTTGTCGGTCCACCTCAAAGCCACCATGATGAAGGTTTCCGACCCGATCATGTTCGGCCAGATCGTCGCCGAGTTCTATAAAGATGCCCTGGCCAAGCACGCTGACGTGCTGGCGCAGATCGGCTTCAACCTGAACAACGGCATCGGCGACCTGTACACTCGCATCAAGGCCCTGCCGGCCGAGCAGCAGGCGCAGATCGAAGCCGATATCCAGGCGGTCTATGCGTCGCGCCCTGCCCTGGCGATGGTCAACTCCGACAAAGGCATCACCAACCTGCACGTGCCGAGCGACGTCATCGTCGACGCCTCCATGCCGGCCATGATCCGTGACTCCGGCAAGATGTGGGGCACCGATGGCCAACTGCACGACACCAAGGCCGTGATCCCGGACCGCTGCTACGCCACCATCTACCAGGCGGTGATCGAAGATTGCAAGGCCAACGGTGCGTTCGATCCGACCACCATGGGCAGTGTGCCGAACGTAGGCTTGATGGCCAAGAAAGCCGAAGAGTACGGCTCCCACGACAAGACCTTCCAGATCAAGGCCGACGGCGTGGTGCGCGTCACCGACAGCAAGGGCACCCTGCTGATGGAACAGACTGTCGAAGCCGGCGACATCTTCCGCATGTGCCAGACCAAGGACGCGCCGATCCAGGATTGGGTCAAGCTGGCCGTCAACCGTGCCCGTGCAAGCAGCACCCCGGCCATTTTCTGGCTGGACCCGATGCGCGCCCACGACGGCGTGGTGATCGAGAAGGTCCAGGCTTACCTGAAGGACCACGACACCAACAGCCTGGACATCCAGATCATGTCGCCAGTCGACGCGATGAAATACACCCTGGCCCGCACCCGCGAAGGCAAGGACACCATCTCGGTGACCGGCAACGTGCTGCGCGACTACCTGACCGACCTGTTCCCGATCATGGAACTGGGCACCAGCGCCAAGATGCTGTCGATCGTGCCGCTGATGAACGGTGGCGGCCTGTTCGAAACCGGCGCTGGCGGTTCGGCACCCAAGCACGTCCAACAACTGCTGGAAGAAAACTTCCTGCGCTGGGATTCCCTGGGCGAATTCCTGGCCCTGGCCGCATCCCTCGAACACCTGGGCGTGACCTACAACAATCCGAAGGCACTGGTTCTGTCCAAGACCCTCGACCAGGCCACTGGTGAGTTCCTGGACCGCAACAAATCGCCTTCGCGCAAAGTCGGCGGCATCGACAACCGTGGCAGCCACTTCTACCTGACCCTGTTCTGGGCCCAGGCACTGGCCGCTCAAAACGACGACGCTGCCCTCAAGGCTCAGTTCGCGCCCCTGGCCAAGACCCTGACCGACAACGAAGAGAAGATCGTTGCCGAGCTCAACGCCGTCCAAGGCAAGCCAGTGGACATTGGCGGTTACTACTTCGCCAACCCAGAGCTGACCAGCAAGGCCATGCGCCCGAGCGCTACCTTCAATGCGGCGATTGCTGCGCTGGTGTAAGGTTGTAAGGGAACATCACAAACCCCGGCCTTGTGCCGGGGTTTGTGTTTCCAAACCCACCATCCCTATGGGAATCAGGATGAACGCCAGACTTGTGAACGCCCTAGCCCTTGTGGGAGCGAGCCTGCTCGCGATGGCGGTATAACATTCAATACTGATGCCGCCTGACACACCGCTATCGCGAGCAGGCTCGCACATAGACCGAATGCAGCTACTGGAATCGAGGAGACATCATGGACTGGCAACCCCACATTACCGTCGCCACCATCGTCGAAGACAACGGCCGCTTCCTGATGGTGGAAGAATCCAAGGGCGGACGATCGGTGCTCAACCAGCCGGCCGGCCACCTGGATCCAGACGAAACACTGATTGAAGCCGCTGTACGCGAAACCCTGGAAGAAACCGGCTGGGACGTCGAACCCACCGACGTGGTGGGCATTTACCTGTACACCGCGCCCAGCAACGGCGTGACTTACCAGCGCGTCTGTTTCGCCGCCAAGGTCTTGAACCATCGCCCCGACTATCAACTGGATGACGGCATCCTCGGCGCCAAATGGCTAAGCCGCGACGAACTGCTCGAACAGCGCGAGCACTGGCGCAGCGAGTTGATCATTCGTTGCATCGACGATTATCTGGCCGGCCATCGCCACAGCCTGTCATTGATCCGCCCTTCTCTTTAGCCTTGCGCGCCCGGGCCTGATAGAATCGCGTCCTTTTTCAAGACACTCATTGAATTCCTATGCGTGATCCAGCTCGTTCCGACACCACCAAACAGCGCGTCATTGTCGGCATGTCCGGCGGCGTTGACTCTTCCGTTTCCGCCCTTCTGCTGATGGAGCAGGGTTATGAAGTGGAAGGCCTGTTCATGAAGAACTGGGAAGAAGACGACGGAACCGAATATTGCACCGCCATGGATGACCTGGCGGACGCCCAGGCCGTGTGCGACAAGATCGGCATCAAGCTGCACACCGCCAATTTCGCCGCCGAGTACTGGGACAACGTGTTCGAGCATTTCCTGGCCGAGTACAAGGCCGGCCGCACGCCGAACCCGGACATCCTCTGCAACCGCGAGATCAAGTTCAAGGCATTCCTCGACTACGCCATGATGCTCGGCGCCGACCTGATCGCCACCGGCCACTACGTGCGTCGCCGTGATATCGACGGTCGAACCGAACTGCTCAAGGGCCTGGATCCGAACAAGGATCAAAGCTACTTCCTGCATGCCGTCGGCGGCGAGCAGATCGCCAAAACCCTGTTCCCGGTGGGGGAACTGGAAAAGCCGGAAGTACGGGCGATTGCCGAGAAGCACGCCCTTGCCACCGCCAAGAAAAAGGATTCCACCGGCATCTGCTTCATCGGCGAACGGCGTTTCAGTGATTTCCTCAAGCAATACCTGCCGGCCCAACCGGGCGAGATCAAAACCACCGAGGGCGAGGTCATCGGTCGCCACCATGGTTTGATGTACCACACCATCGGTCAGCGCCAGGGCCTGGGCATCGGCGGCCTGAAAGATGCCGGCGAAGAACCGTGGTACGTGCTGGTCAAGGACCTGGAGCACAACGAACTCATTGTCGGCCAGGGCAACGATCACCCATGGTTGTTCTCCGGCGCCCTGCTCGCCTCGGACATCTATTGGGTCAACCCGATCGACCTCAGCAAGCCACGTCGCCTGACAGCCAAGGTTCGCTATCGCCAGAGCGACCAGCCTTGCACCCTTGAAAAAACCGCCAACGGCTACCGCGCCACCTTCGATGATCCGCAACGTGCGGTCACCCCCGGCCAGTCCGTGGTGTTCTATGACGGCGAAATCTGCCTGGGCGGCGGCGTGATCGAAGTCGCAGAGCCATGGAGCAGCAAGGCATGAGCCCGATACAGGAGCAACTGACGGCATTGGGCGGCGTGTTTCTGGCCGCCGTGCTGGTGGACCGCATCGCCAAGACCGGCCAGGCCACCGAAGCGGGCCTGGCCTGCATGCTCGGCAGCCTGCTGGTTCGCGACCCCAAGGACACCCTGGAAGTCTATGGCGGCGATGACCTTAACCTGCGCGAAGGCTACCGGGCATTGATCGGCGCTCTGGAACGCGACCCCAGCGCCTTGCAACGCGAGCCGCTGCGCTATGCCCTGTCGATGCTGGGCCTGGAACGTCAACTGGCCAAGCGCGACGACCTGCTGGACACCATCGGCAAGCGTCTGCCGCAAATCCAGTCCCAGGTCGAGCACTTCGGCCCGTCCCATGAAAACGTGATCGCCGCTTGCGGTGCGTTGTATCAGGACACCCTCAGCACACTGCGTCAGCGCATCCAGGTGCATGGCGACATGCGCAACCTGCAGCAACCGAGCAACGCCTCGAAGATCCGCGCCCTGCTGTTGGCCGGCATCCGTTCGGCCCGGTTGTGGCGGCAGTTGGGCGGCCACCGCTGGCAACTGGTGATCAGCCGACGCAAATTGCTGAAAGAGCTTTACCCATTGATGCGCCACGAATAAATCGCCTCGACCCGTTTTGTACCTCGTTACGCGTAACACGCCGGTCAGTTGGCGACGGACCGGCGCTGGTTTTCATGTATGATACGCGCCCCATTTCGTTGCCCGACTGTCCGAGAACACCCCATGCAGCTCTCTTCGCTCACTGCGGTTTCCCCTGTTGACGGCCGCTACGCCGGCAAAACCCAGGCCCTGCGCCCGATTTTCAGCGAGTACGGCCTGATCCGTGCCCGCGTCCTGGTTGAAGTGCGCTGGCTCCAGCGCCTGGCCGCCCACCCCGCCATCGGCGAAGTCCCGGCGTTCTCCGCCGAAGCCAATGCGGTACTCAATGCCCTGGCCGATAACTTTGCGCTGGAGCACGCCGAGCGCGTCAAGGAAATCGAGCGCACCACCAACCACGACGTGAAGGCCATCGAATACCTGCTCAAGGAGCAGGCGGCCAAACTGCCGGAACTGGCCAAGGTCAGCGAGTTCATTCACTTCGCCTGCACCAGCGAGGACATCAACAACCTGTCCCACGCCCTGATGCTGCGCGAAGGCCGCGACGATGTGATGCTGCCGCTGATGCGCCAGGTCGCCCAGGCCATCCGCGAACTGGCGATCCGCTTCGCCGACGTACCGATGCTGTCGCGCACCCATGGTCAACCGGCTTCGCCGACCACCCTGGGCAAAGAGCTGGCCAACGTGGTGTATCGCCTGGAACGCCAGATCGCCCAGGTTGCCGCCGTGCCACTGCTGGGCAAGATCAACGGTGCCGTGGGCAACTACAACGCCCACCTGTCGGCCTACCCGGACATCGACTGGGAAGCCAACGCCCGCGCCTTCATCGAAGATGAGCTGGGCCTGAGCTTCAACCCGTACACCACCCAGATCGAACCGCACGACTACATCGCCGAACTGTTCGACGCCATTGCGCGCTTCAACACCATCCTGATCGATTTCGACCGTGACATCTGGGGCTACATCTCCCTGGGTTACTTCAAGCAGCGCACCATTGCCGGCGAAATCGGTTCTTCGACCATGCCGCACAAGGTCAACCCGATCGACTTCGAAAACTCCGAAGGCAACCTGGGCATCGCCAACGCGCTGTTCCAGCACCTGGCGAGCAAGCTGCCGATTTCCCGCTGGCAGCGCGACCTGACCGACTCCACCGTACTGCGCAACCTGGGCGTGGGCTTCGCCCATAGCGTCATCGCCTACGAAGCCAGCCTCAAGGGCATCGGCAAGCTGGAGTTGAACGAGCAGAAAATCGCCGCCGACCTGGACGCCTGCTGGGAAGTCCTGGCCGAGCCGATCCAGACCGTGATGCGTCGCTACAACATCGAAAACCCGTACGAAAAGCTGAAAGAACTGACCCGTGGCAAGGGCATCAGCCCTGAAGCGCTGCAGACTTTCATCGATAGCCTGGACATGCCCGCCGAGGCCCGCACCGAGCTGAAGAAGCTCACGCCGGCCAGCTACATCGGCAATGCGGCGGCACAAGCCAAGCGCATCTGATCATCGCTTTGCCCTGAGACGCCCGGCCGAGCGCCGGGCGTTTTTATTCGCGTCTGAAAAATACTTTTTTTCAATAGGTTACACATGAATCCTGATATTCCTCTGCAACTCCTGGGCGGCATCACGGCACGGGAGTTCATGCGCGACTACTGGCAGAAAAAACCACTGCTGATCCGCCAGGCGATCCCTGACTTCGAAAGCCCGATCGATGCCGACGAACTGGCCGGTCTGGCCCTGGAAGAAGAAGTCGAATCGCGCCTGGTGATCGAGCACGGCGAGCGCCCGTGGGAACTGCGTCGTGGCCCGTTTGCCGAAGACGAGTTCAGCAAGCTGCCGGAGCGCGAGTGGACGCTGCTGGTCCAAGCTGTCGATCAGTTCGTGCCGGAAGTCAGCGAGCTGCTGGAGCACTTCCGCTTCCTGCCGAGCTGGCGTATCGACGACGTGATGATCAGCTTTGCCGCCCCGGGTGGCAGCGTCGGTCCGCACTTCGACAACTACGATGTCTTCCTGCTGCAAGGTCATGGCAAGCGCAACTGGAAGATCGGCCAGATGTGCGACTCCGAAAGCCCACTGCTGCAACACGCCGACCTGCGCATCCTCGCCGAATTCGAAGCCACCGACGAATGGACCCTGGAACCGGGCGACATGCTCTACCTGCCGCCGCGCCTGGCCCACTGCGGCGTGGCCGTTGACGATTGCATGACCTACTCGGTGGGCTTCCGCGCGCCGAGCGCCGCTGAAGTGCTGACCCACTTCACCGACTTCCTCAGCCAGTTCCTGCCGGACGAAGAGCGCTACACCGACGCCGATGCGCGCCCCGTGAGCGATCCACACCAGATCCAGCACGACGCCCTCGACCGCCTCAAAGGCCTGCTGGCCGAGCACATGAGCGACGAGCGCCTGCTGCTGACCTGGTTCGGCCAGTTCATGACCGAGCCTCGCTACCCGGAGCTGGTGGCAGGTCCGGAACTGGAAGAAGAAGACCTGCTGGCCAGCCTGGAACAAGGCGCAGTGATCATCCGCAATCCGAGCGCCCGCCTGGCCTGGTCGGAAGTGGATGATGACCTGCTGTTGTTCGCCAGCGGCCAGAGTCGATATCTGCCGGGCAAGTTGCGCGAGCTGCTGAAAATGATCTGCGCCGCCGACGCACTGCACATCGAGAACCTCAGCCCGTGGCTGGCGGACGAAGACGGTCGCGGCCTGATCCACGAGTTGGTCAAACAAGGCAGCCTGGGGTTCGCCGATGAATAAAATTCACGTTCGTGTCGCAGACTGGCAAAAGGATAACGCCGAGATCCGGCGCATTCGTGAAAGCGTATTCATTGTCGAGCAGTCGGTTCCGCCGGAGCTGGAATGGGATGCCGACGACCAGGGCGCGGTGCATTTCCTGGCGTACGAAGGCGACTTCCCCATCGGCACCGCCCGTCTGCTGACTGACGGCCACATCGGCCGGGTTTCGGTGCTCAAGGACTGGCGCGGCTTGAAAGTGGGCGACGCATTGATGCATGCGGTAATCGCCGAGGCCGAGAAGCGCGAACTCAAGCAGCAGATGCTCAGCGCCCAGGTGCATGCCACGCCGTTCTATGAGCGACTGGGCTTTGCCGTGGTCAGCGAGGAATTCCTGGAAGCCGGGATTCCCCACGTGGACATGGTGCGGCGTTCGGCCTGAGACCGTGCCGCCGCCATCGCGAGCAGGCTCGCTCCCACAGGGTCCTGGGCCAAGCACGAACGCCGTGTGCTACACAGGCCTCATGTGGGAGCGAGCCTGCTTGCGATGAGGCCCTCCGAGCCCCCCCAAAACGCCCCGCCATCTACCGATGCCGGGGCGTTTTGCCGTCTATCATTCAACTTGCCCCACCCGGAGCCGACAAACTGGCAATATCAAGCCTTTGTCTCGCGGAGAAATGGAATGTCCTTACGCACCCTCCTGGCTACCCTGCTGCTTGGCTGCAGTCTGTCGGTGATGGCCGACACGCAGATCGTGCCACTGAACTACCGCACCAGCGCCGACCTGCTGCCAGTGGCGCAGAATTTCATCGGCAAGGACGGCCAGGTCAGCGCCTACGGCAACCAACTGATCGTTAACGCCGACCCGGGCAAAATCGAAGAACTGCGGCAATTCCTCGCCCAGTTGGACACCGCGCCCAAGCGCCTGCTGATTACCGTCGACACCAACGAAAACAACCTGCAGGGCGACCAGGGCTATTCCATCAACGGCGCCGCCCCGAGCCAGACCCGCATCATCAATCGCAGCACGGCCAGTCGTGACGGTGGCGTGCAACAGGTTCAAGCCAGTGAAGGCCAGCCGGCGCTGATCCAGGTCGGCCAGAGCGTGCCGTTCACCAGCAGCCAGACCGACAATTACGGGCGCATGCAAAGCCAGACCGAATACCGCAACGTCACCCAGGGTTTTTATGTCACCGCCAGCGTCACCGGCGAGACCGTTCATCTCAGTATCAGTACCAACCGTAACCGCATGAGCCAGGAACGTCCCGATGTAGTGAACGTGCAAAGTACCGACACAACTGTCAGCGGCCGGCTGGGCGAATGGATCACCCTGGCCGGCGTGAATCGCCAGACCCAAGCCGACAAACAGGGCCTGACCCGCAGCTACTCGACCCAAGGCCGCGATGACATGATTCTGCGGGTCAAGGTCGATACCCTGAACTGAAGCATCAAAAACTGACTGATGAGTCGTATTAGACCAAAGATGTAGTGCTTGAAAAATAGCACTACAAAATGTTTGACGAGCCAAAAAACCGAAGGCATGATGGCCTCGCTCCCGCTAATCAGGGGCCCTGGCAAGGGCCTTCGGGTCGACGCTTGCACCTACCCCGCGAGCCGATTCGTGTCTGTACCGCCCACAAGGTGTGTTTGACGAGGTTGCGACTGGAACGAAGTTGTCCCGAGGGACGGAAGCGTAACTAGGTAACCCGGCATCACTCTGAGTTCACATGAAGGCCCACGACGCCCGAATGCGCCCGCAGTTCGCCTGTACCTGCTCACTTTCTCCTCGAGCCCATCGTTCATCCCGTCGCCTCCCCGCCTGAACCGACTTGTGCGCCCGGCCCCCTGGCCAGCGAGCAGCCTTTTTCGCCAATGACTGGCGAAGCGGCAGGAGCAGGAATTTTTCCACCCCAGACCTATGCGACGAGGTTTATCTCCATGGCACTGACACGCGAACAGCAAATTGCAGCCCTTGAAAAAGACTGGGCTGAGAACCCACGCTGGAAAGGCGTGAAGCGCAATTATTCCGCTGCTGACGTCGTCCGTCTGCGTGGCTCGGTCCAACCCGAGCACACCTTTGCGAAGATGGGCGCCGAGAAGCTCTGGAACCTGGTGACCCAGGGCGCCAAGCCAGCCTTCCGTCCCGAGAAAGATTTCGTCAACTGCATGGGCGCCCTGACCGGCGGCCAGGCTGTACAGCAAGTCAAGGCCGGCATCCAGGCGATCTACCTGTCGGGCTGGCAAGTGGCCGCGGACAACAACTCCGCCGAGTCGATGTACCCCGACCAGTCGCTGTACCCGGTGGATTCGGTTCCTACCGTGGTCAAGCGCATCAACAACGCGTTCCGTCGCGCCGACCAGATCCAATGGAAAGCCGGCAAGAACCCGGGCGATGAAGGCTACATCGACTACTTCGCACCAATCGTGGCTGACGCCGAAGCCGGTTTCGGCGGCGTGCTGAACGCCTACGAACTGATGAAAAGCATGATCGAAGCAGGCGCCGCCGGCGTTCACTTCGAAGACCAACTGGCTTCGGTGAAGAAATGCGGTCACATGGGTGGCAAGGTATTGGTACCGACCCAGGAAGCCGTGCAGAAGCTGACCGCTGCCCGCCTGGCGGCCGACGTCGCTGGCGTTCCGACCATCATCCTGGCCCGCACCGACGCCAACGCCGCCGACCTGCTGACCTCCGACTGCGATCCGTACGACCAGCCGTTCGTGACCGGCACCCGCACCCAGGAAGGCTTCTATAAAGTGCGCGCCGGCCTCGACCAGGCCATCGCCCGCGGCCTGGCCTACGCGCCATACGCCGACCTGATCTGGTGCGAAACCGCCAAGCCGGACCTGGAGGAGGCGCGTCGCTTCGCCGAAGCGATCAAGAAGGAATACCCGGACCAGATCCTGTCGTACAACTGCTCGCCTTCCTTCAACTGGAAGAAAAACCTGGACGACGCGACCATCGCCAAGTTCCAGCGCGAACTGTCCGCCATGGGCTACAAGCATCAGTTCATCACCCTGGCTGGCATCCACAACATGTGGCACAGCATGTTCAACCTGGCGCACGACTACGCCCGCAACGACATGACCGCCTACGTGAAGCTGCAAGAGCAGGAATTCGCCGACGCCGCCAAAGGCTACACCTTCGTGGCTCACCAGCAGGAAGTGGGCACCGGTTACTTCGACGACATGACCACTGTGATCCAGGGTGGCGCTTCGTCGGTGACCGCGCTGACCGGCTCCACCGAAGAAGAGCAGTTCCACTGATCCATGGATAAACGGCTCTTGCGGACCGAATGAAAAAAGCTGACTGCAAGGCCGACGATCTGAAGCCCCGACTGGTTCGGGGCTTTTTTTCGCCTAGGCTTTGAAGGGCAACCTGAATCCTCTATGGGGGGCGGGCAAGCCTGCTCGCACCAGAATCGAAAGACCTTGAGAAAAATTGATCGAACGCAGTATCGGGTAGTCTGAAAAAGAGTAAAAAGGCCGGCGCTGACAACTGCAGCCTTTGTCATGTAAGGCAAGTTTCCGACTGTCGAAGGAAACAATCGGGAAAATGCCCTACAAACAATAATAATTATCATTTGAAAGGCATTTTCATTATTACCCGTCGCCTGGATATACCGATCAACAAATGGCCGGCGCCCCACAGGAGCAGGCCTTCGAGGCCCTTGGAGAGGTGTGATGTCCTTATTCCAATAAATAATTTCGCTATCGAATTTTACTTGCCCGGTGTTTAGCCATAAAATCACCGCGATTGATTGCTGCGACATATCGTCACTGCGTTATTTCTTTTCAAGCTCAGAGACCTTTGCTCTCTGTTAAGGATTTCCAGCATGCCCGAAGCGACAGGACTCATGGCCCACAACTGGGGCTTTGCCATTTTCCTTCTGGGTGTCGTCGGCCTGTGTGCCTTCATGCTCGGCGTCTCCAGCCTCCTCGGGTCACGAGCCTGGGGCCGCAGCAAAAACGAACCGTTCGAGTCCGGCATGCTACCTACCGGTGGCGCCCGCTTGCGGCTCTCAGCCAAATTCTATCTGGTCGCGATGCTTTTCGTGATCTTCGATATCGAAGCCCTCTTTCTCTTTGCCTGGTCTGTGTCCGTCCGCGAAAGCGGCTGGACCGGATTTGTCGAAGCTCTCGTTTTCATAGCAATTCTGTTGGCAGGTCTTGTCTACCTTTACCGGGTGGGGGCACTTGATTGGGCTCCGGAAGCTCGGCGCAAGCGGCAAGCGAAGCTGAAACAATGAGGCTTTGGCAATGCAATACAATCTCACCAGGATCGACCCGGATGCTCCTAACGAGCAGTACCCGATTGGCGAAAGGGAAACCGTCGCCGATCCGTTAGAGGATCAAGTCCACAAGAATATCTTCATGGGCAAGCTCGAAGACGTGCTGAACAGCACGGTCAACTGGGGTCGCAAGAACTCCCTGTGGCCGTACAACTTCGGCCTTTCGTGCTGCTACGTGGAAATGACCACCGCCTTCACGGCGCCCCACGACATCGCGCGCTTCGGCGCCGAAGTCATCCGGGCATCGCCGCGCCAGGCGGACTTCATGGTTATCGCCGGTACGCCGTTCCTGAAGATGGCCCCCATCATCCAGCGCCTGTATGAGCAGATGCTGGAACCCAAGTGGGTCATTTCCATGGGCGCCTGTGCCAACTCCGGTGGCATGTATGACATCTATTCCGTGGTCCAGGGCGTCGACAAGTTCCTGCCCGTGGATGTCTACGTGCCCGGCTGCCCACCTCGTCCCGAAGCGTTCCTGCAAGGCTTGATGCTGTTGCAGGAATCCATCGGACAGGAACGTCGCCCGCTTTCCTGGGTCGTCGGTGACCAAGGCGTCTATCGCGCCGACATGCCGTCGACAAAAGCCGAGCGCCGCGAACAGCGAATCGCAGTCACCAACCTGCGCAGCCCCGACGAAGTCTGATCCAGCTCTGTTCCGTCAAGAAACGAGAAACTGGCTTCATTCTTTACGTTGACCGAAAGCGATAAATAACCATGACTACAGGCAGTGCTCTGTACATCCCGCCTTACAAGGCAGACGACCAGGATGTGGTCGTCGAACTGAATAACCGTTTTGGCCCCGAGGCGTTCACCGCCCAGGCAACCCGCACCGGCATGCCGGTGCTTTGGGTCGCCCGCGAGAAGCTTGTCGAAGTCCTGACCTTCCTGCGCAACCTGCCCAAGCCCTACGTCATGCTCTATGACCTGCACGGCGTGGACGAGCGTTTGCGAACCAAGCGTCACGGGCTGCCAAGCGGCGTCGATTTCACCGTGTTCTACCACCTGCTGTCGGTGGAACGTAATAGTGACGTAATGATCAAGGTCGCCTTGTCCGAGAACGACCTCAGCGTGCCGTCCGTGACCAGCATCTGGCCGAACGCCAACTGGTACGAGCGTGAAGTCTGGGACATGTTCGGCATCGACTTCCCCGGCCACCCGCACCTGACGCGCATCATGATGCCGCCGACCTGGGAAGGTCACCCGCTGCGCAAGGACTTCCCTGCCCGCGCCACTGAATTCGACCCGTTCAGCCTGTCCCTGGCCAAGCAACAGCTCGAAGAGGAAGCCGCGCGCTTCAAGCCCGAAGACTGGGGCATGAAGCGCTCCGGAGCGAACGAGGACTACATGTTCCTCAACCTCGGCCCGAACCACCCTTCTGCCCACGGTGCGTTCCGGATCATCCTGCAACTGGACGGCGAAGAGATCGTCGACTGCGTCCCGGACATCGGCTACCACCACCGTGGCGCCGAGAAGATGGGCGAGCGTCAGTCCTGGCACAGCTACATCCCGTACACCGACCGTATCGACTACCTCGGCGGGGTGATGAACAACCTGCCGTACGTACTCTCGGTCGAGAAGCTGGCCGGTATCACCGTACCGGACCGGGTCAACGTGATCCGCATCATGATGGCCGAGTTCTTCCGTATCACCAGCCACCTGCTGTTCCTGGGTACCTATATCCAGGACGTCGGCGCCATGACCCCGGTGTTCTTCACGTTCACCGACCGCCAGCGGGCCTACACGGTGATCGAAGCCATTACCGGTTTCCGTCTGCATCCGGCCTGGTACCGCATCGGCGGCGTCGCCCACGACCTGCCACGCGGCTGGGAAAAACTGGTCAAGGACTTCGTCGAGTGGATGCCCAAGCGCCTGGACGAATATACCAAGGCTGCCCTGCAGAACAGCATCCTCAAGGGCCGGACCATCGGCGTGGCCGCCTACAACACCAAGGAAGCCCTGGAATGGGGCGTCACAGGTGCAGGCCTGCGTTCCACCGGCTGCGATTTCGACCTGCGCAAGGCGCGTCCTTACTCCGGCTACGAAAACTTCGAATTCGAAGTACCGCTGGCGGCCAACGGCGATGCCTATGACCGCTGCATGGTTCGCGTCGAGGAAATGCGCCAGAGCGTCAAGATCATCGAGCAGTGCATGCGCAACATGCCGGAAGGCCCGTACAAGGCGGACCACCCGCTGACCACGCCGCCGCCCAAGGAACGCACGCTGCAACACATCGAGACCCTGATCACGCACTTCCTGCAGGTTTCGTGGGGCCCGGTCATGCCGGCCAACGAATCCTTCCAGATGATCGAAGCGACCAAGGGCATCAACAGTTATTACCTGACGAGCGACGGCGGCACCATGAGCTACCGCACCCGGATCCGTACTCCAAGCTATCCGCACCTGCAGCAGATCCCTTCGGTGATCAAAGGCAGCATGGTCGCGGACTTGATTGCGTACCTGGGTAGTATCGATTTCGTTATGGCCGACGTGGACCGCTAAGCATGAACAGCACGCTTATCCAGACAGACCGTTTCGCCCTGAGCGAAACCGAGCGCTCGGCCATCGAGCACGAGCTGCATCACTACGAAGACCCGCGCGCGGCGTCGATCGAAGCCTTGAAAATCGTTCAGAAGGAACGTGGCTGGGTGCCAGATGGCGCGCTCTACGCCATCGGCGAAATTCTCGGCATCCCGGCGAGCGACGTCGAAGGCGTCGCAACCTTCTACAGCCAGATTTTCCGCCAACCAGTGGGCCGCCACATCATTCGCGTCTGCGACAGCATGGTCTGCTACATCGGTGGCCACGAGTCCGTGGTCAGTGAGATCCAGAGCAAGCTGGGCATCGGCCTCGGCCAGACCACCGCCGACGGCCGCTTCACCCTGCTGCCGGTGTGCTGCCTGGGCAACTGCGACAAGGCCCCGGCGCTGATGATCGACGACGACACCTTTGGTGACGTCAAGCCGGATGGCGTCGCCAAACTGCTGGAGGGCTACGTATGACCCTGACTTCCTTCGGGCCCGCCAACCGCATCCAGCGCTCGGCCGAAACCCATCCCCTGACCTGGCGTCTGCGTGACGACGGCGAACCGGTGTGGCTGGACGAGTACCAGGCCAAGAATGGCTACGCCGCTGCGCGCAAGGCGTTCACCCAGATGGCCCAGGACGATATCGTCCAGACCGTGAAGGACTCCGGCCTCAAGGGTCGCGGCGGTGCGGGCTTCCCCACTGGCGTGAAATGGGGCCTGATGCCCAAGGACGAGTCCATCAACATCCGCTATCTGCTGTGCAACGCGGACGAAATGGAGCCCAACACCTGGAAAGACCGGATGCTGATGGAGCAACTGCCCCATCTGCTGATCGAAGGCATGCTCATCAGTGCCCGTGCGCTGAAGACCTACCGTGGCTACATCTTCCTGCGCGGCGAATACACCACCGCTGCCCGGCACCTGAACCGTGCCGTGGAAGAAGCCAAGGCCGCCGGCCTTTTGGGCAAGAACATCCTCGGTTCGGGTTTTGATTTCGAACTGTTCGTGCACACCGGCGCCGGACGTTATATCTGCGGTGAAGAAACCGCACTGATCAACTCCCTGGAAGGCCGTCGCGCCAACCCGCGCTCCAAGCCGCCCTTCCCCGCTGCCGTCGGCGTGTGGGGCAAGCCGACTTGCGTGAACAACGTCGAGACCCTGTGCAACGTGCCGGCGATCATCGCCGACGGTGTTGACTGGTACAAATCCCTGGCCCGCGACGGCAGTGAAGACATGGGCACCAAGCTCATGGGCTTCTCCGGCAAGGTCAAGAATCCAGGCCTGTGGGAGCTGCCTTTCGGCGTCACCGGTCGCGAGCTGTTCGAAGACTATGCCGGCGGCATGCGCGACGGCTACAAGCTCAAGTGCTGGCAGCCTGGCGGCGCCGGTACCGGCTTCCTGTTGCCCGAACACCTCGACGCCCAGATGTACGCCGGCGGCATCGCCAAGGTCGGCACCCGTATGGGGACCGGCCTGGCGATGGCGGTGGACGACAGCATCAGCATGGTCTCGCTGCTGCGCAACATGGAAGAGTTTTTCGCCCGTGAGTCGTGTGGTTTCTGCACCCCTTGCCGCGATGGCCTGCCCTGGAGCGTCAAGCTGCTGCGGGCCCTCGAAAAAGGCGAAGGCCAGGCCGGCGACATCGAGACCCTGCTGGGTCTGGTGGGTTTCCTCGGCCCAGGCAAGACCTTCTGTGCTCACGCACCGGGTGCCGTGGAGCCATTGGGCAGCGCAATCAAATACTTCCGCCCTGAATTCGAGGCCGGCATCGCGCCCACCCGCGCGGGCGACCTCAATCAGGTGGTCACGCCGACCATGGTCGGCGCGTAACAACGCTTAAAAAAGGCGAAGGGTCCGTGCCCTTCGCCTTTCGTCCGATGACGCCTCAGAGGCTGTTTGGATTCGGACGAACCACAAGATTCCATTAGCCACGCCCGCTGACACCGGGCCAACGAAGAACTTTGAACCATGGCCACTATCCACGTAGACGGCAAAGCGCTCGAAGTCGATGGGGCAGACAACCTGTTACAGGCATGTCTGTCGCTAGGCCTCGACATTCCTTATTTCTGCTGGCACCCCGCGCTGGGTAGCGTCGGGGCCTGCCGCCAGTGCGCAGTCAAGCAATACACCGACGAGAACGACACCCGTGGTCGCATCGTCATGTCCTGCATGACCCCTGCCACCGACAACACCTGGATCTCCATCGACGATGAAGAGTCCAAGGCCTTCCGTGCCAGTGTCGTCGAATGGCTGATGACCAACCACCCGCACGACTGCCCGGTCTGCGAGGAAGGCGGTCACTGCCATCTGCAAGACATGACGGTGATGACCGGCCACAACGAGCGCCGTTATCGCTTCAAGAAGCGCACCCACCAGAACCAGCACCTGGGCCCGTTCATTTCCCACGAAATGAACCGCTGCATCGCCTGCTACCGCTGCGTGCGTTTCTACAAGGACTACGCCGGCGGCACCGACCTGGGCGTGTTCGGCGCCCACGACAACGTGTACTTCGGTCGCGTTGAAGACGGCACCCTGGAAAGCGAATTCTCCGGCAACCTCACCGAGGTCTGCCCGACCGGTGTGTTCACCGACAAGACCCACTCCGAGCGCTACAACCGCAAGTGGGACATGCAGTTTGCGCCAAGCATCTGCCATGGCTGCTCCAGCGGTTGCAACATTTCCCCAGGCGAGCGCTACGGTGAACTGCGTCGCATCGAAAACCGCTACAACGGCTCGGTCAACCAGTATTTCCTCTGCGACCGTGGCCGTTTCGGCTATGGCTACGTCAACCGCAAGGATCGCCCTCGCCAGCCGCTGCTGGCCAACGGCACCAAGTTGAGCCTGGACGAAGCCCTGGACAAGGCCGCAGATCTGCTGCGCGGTCGCAACATCGTCGGCATCGGCTCGCCCCGGGCCAGCCTGGAAAGCAACTACGCACTGCGTGAACTGGTGGGCGCCGAGCACTTCTACAGTGGCATCGAAGCCGGTGAGCTGGAACGCATCCGCCTGGTGCTGGACGTGCTCAATAACAGCCCGCTGCCCGTACCGACGATGCGTGACATCGAAGACCACGACGCGGTGTTCGTCCTTGGCGAAGACCTGACCCAGACCGCCGCCCGCATGGCCTTGGCCCTGCGCCAGTCGGTCAAGGGCAAGGCCGAAGACATGGCCGACGCGATGCGGGTCCAGCCGTGGCTCGACGCCGCCGTGAAAAACATCGGTCAACATGAGCTGAACCCGCTGTTCATCGCCAGCCTCGCCGAAACCAAGCTCGACGACGTGGCCGAGGAATGCGTCCACGCCGCTCCGGACGACCTGGCCCGTATCGGCTTTGCCGTGGCTCACGCCCTTGACGCCAGCGCCCCGGCCGTCGACGGCCTGGACAGCGAAGCGGCCGCCCTGGTGCAACGCATCGCCGACGCCCTGCTGGCGGCCAAGCGCCCATTGATCATCGCAGGCACCTCGTTGGGTTCCAAGGCGCTGATCGAAGCCGCCGCCAACATCGCCAAGGCCTTGAAGCTACGCGAGAAGAACGGTTCCATCAGCCTGGTCGTGCCGGAAGCCAACAGCCTTGGCCTGGCCATGCTCGGTGGCGAATCGGTCGATGCCGCGCTGCAAGCGGTGATCGACGGTAGCGCCGACGCCATCGTGGTACTGGAAAACGACCTGTACACCCGCACCGACAAGGCCCGCGTCGACGCGGCCCTGAGCGCGGCGAAAACCGTGATCGTCGCCGACCATCAGAAAACCGCTACCACCGACCGCGCCCACTTGGTGCTGCCAGCGGCGAGCTTCGCCGAAGGCGACGGTACCCTGGTCAGCCAGGAAGGTCGCGCCCAGCGCTTCTTCCAGGTCTTCGACCCGCAATATCTGGACGCCAGCATCCTGGTCCACGAAGGCTGGCGCTGGTTGCACGCCCTGCGCGCCACCCTGCTGAACCAGCCGATCGACTGGACGCAACTGGACCATGTCACCGCTGCCGTGGCCTCGAGCACCGCGCAACTGGCCGGCATCGTCGACGCGGCACCGTCCGCCGCGTTCCGCATCAAGGGCTTGAAGCTGGCCCGTGAACCGCTGCGCTACTCCGGTCGCACCGCGATGCGCGCCAACATCAGCGTTCACGAACCGCGCACCCCGCAAGACCAGGACACCGCGTTCGCCTTCTCCATGGAAGGCTACTCGGGCTCCGCCGAACCGCGCTCGCAAGTGCCGTTCGCCTGGTCGCCGGGCTGGAACTCGCCCCAGGCCTGGAACAAGTTCCAGGACGAAGTCGGTGGTCACCTGCGTGCTGGCGATCCGGGCACCCGTCTGATCGAAAGCCAGGGCGATGGCCTGAGCTGGTTCGCCAGCGTGCCGCGCGCCTTCAACCCGGCGCCGGGCACCTGGCAGGTCGTGCCGTTCCATCACCTGTTCGGCAGCGAAGAGAACTCTTCCAAGGCCGCGCCGGTACAGGAACGCATTCCGGCCGCCTATGTGTCGCTGGCCAAATCCGAAGCCGATCGCCTGGGCGTCAACGACGGTGCCCTGCTGAGCCTGAACGTGGCCGGCCAGACCCTGCGTCTGCCGCTGCGCATCAATGAGCAGTTGGGCGCTGGCCTGGTGGCCCTGCCGGCCGGCCTGGCGGGTATCCCGCCGGCGGTGTTCGGCAAAACCGTCGACGGTCTGCAGGAGGCAGCGCAATGAGTTGGTTCACCCCTGAAGTGATCGACGTGATCCTGACGGTCCTCAAGGCCATCGTGATCCTGCTGGCCGTGGTGGTCACAGGCGCCTTGCTGAGCTTCGTCGAACGGCGCCTGCTGGGCTGGTGGCAGGACCGCTACGGTCCGAACCGCGTGGGCCCGTACGGCATGTTCCAGATCGCCGCCGACATGGTCAAAATGTTCTTCAAGGAAGACTGGACGCCGCCGTTTGCCGACAAGGTGATCTTCACCCTGGCACCGGTCGTGGCCATGAGCGCCTTGCTGATCGCCTTCGCGATCATCCCGATCACCCCGACCTGGGGTGTGGCGGACCTGAACATCGGCCTACTGTTCTTCTTCGCCATGGCCGGCCTTTCGGTGTACGCGGTGCTGTTCGCCGGTTGGTCGAGCAACAACAAGTTCGCCCTGCTGGGCAGCCTGCGGGCCTCGGCCCAGACCGTGTCCTACGAAGTGTTCATGGGCCTGGCCCTGATGGGCGTCGTGATCCAGGCCGGTTCGTTCAACATGCGCGACATCGTCGAGTACCAGGCCCAGAACCTGTGGTTCATCATTCCGCAGTTCTTCGGCTTTTGTACCTTCTTCATCGCTGGCGTGGCCGTGACACACCGTCACCCCTTCGACCAGCCGGAAGCGGAGCAGGAACTGGCCGACGGCTACCACATCGAATATGCCGGCATGAAATGGGGCATGTTCTTCGTCGGTGAGTACATCGGTATCGTCCTGATCTCGGCACTGCTAGTCACGCTGTTCTTCGGCGGCTGGCACGGTCCGTTCGACATCCTGCCGCAACTGTCCTTCGTGTGGTTCGCCCTGAAAACCGCGTTCTTCATCATGCTGTTCGTCCTGCTGCGCGCTTCGATCCCGCGCCCACGCTACGACCAGGTGATGGACTTCAGTTGGAAATTCTGCCTGCCGCTGACCCTGATCAACATGCTGGTGACCGCTGCGATCGTGTTGTTGAACACGCCTGCGGCCGCGGTTCAGTGAGGATTTGACCCATGTTCAAATATATTGGCGACATCGTTAAGGGTACCGGTACCCAACTGCGAAGCCTGGTCATGATCTTCGGCCATGGCTTTCGCAAGCGCGACACCCTGCAATACCCGGAAGAGCCGGTCTACCTGGCGCCACGCTACCGCGGCCGCATCGTCCTGACCCGTGACCCCGACGGCGAAGAGCGCTGCGTGGCCTGCAACCTGTGCGCCGTGGCGTGCCCGGTGGGCTGCATCTCGCTGCAGAAAGCTGAAACCGAAGACGGTCGCTGGTACCCGGACTTCTTCCGCATCAACTTCTCGCGCTGCATTTTCTGCGGCCTCTGCGAGGAAGCCTGCCCGACCACCGCGATCCAGCTCACGCCGGATTTCGAAATGGCGGATTTCAAACGTCAGGACCTGGTGTACGAGAAAGAAGACTTGCTGATTTCCGGTCCCGGTAAAAACCCTGATTACAACTTCTATCGTGTTGCAGGTATGGCCATTGCCGGGAAGCCGAAAGGTGCCGCGCAAAACGAAGCCGAGCCGATCAACGTGAAGAGCTTGCTGCCTTAAGGAAGAAAGATGGAATTCGCTTTCTATTTCGCATCGGGTATTGCTGTGGTCTCCACGCTTCGCGTGGTCACCAACACCAACCCCATCCATGCCCTGCTCTACCTGATCATTTCGCTCATCGCCGTGGCCATGACCTTCTTCGCTCTCGGCGCGCCGTTTGCCGGTGCCCTGGAAGTGATCGCCTACGCTGGCGCCATCATGGTGCTGTTCGTGTTCGTGGTGATGATGCTGAACCTGGGCCCGGCCTCGGTCCAGCAGGAGCGCAACTGGCTCAAGCCCGGCATCTGGGCGGGACCGGTGATTCTCGCCGCCCTGCTGCTGGGTGAACTGCTGTATGTGCTGTTCGCTCACCAGAGCGGCCAGGGCATCGGCCAAACCACCGTAGGCGCCAAGGCCGTGGGCATCAGCCTGTTCGGTCCGTACCTGTTGGTGGTCGAACTCGCCTCGATGCTGCTGCTTGCCGCAGCCGTCACGGCGTTCCATTTGGGCCGTAACGAGGCGAAGGAGTAATCACATGCCTGCTATCCCTCTCGAGCATGGTCTGGCGGTTGCCGGCATCCTGTTCTGCCTCGGTCTGGTCGGCCTGATGGTCCGCCGCAACATTCTGTTCGTGCTGATGAGCCTGGAGGTCATGATGAATGCCTCCGCCCTGGCGTTCATCGTTGCGGGCGCCCGCTGGGCCCAGCCGGATGGACAGATCATGTTCATCCTGGTGATCAGCCTGGCAGCCGCCGAGGCCAGTATCGGCCTGGCGATCCTGTTGCAGCTGTATCGCCGCTTCCACACTCTCGATATCGACGCTGCCAGCGAGATGCGCGGATGAACCTACTCTTTCTGACTTTCGTATTTCCTCTCATCGGTTTCCTGCTGCTGTCGTTCTCCCGTGGACGCTGGTCGGAAAACCTCTCGGCGCTGGTTGGCGTCGGTTCCATCGGTCTGTCCGCCATTGTCGCGGCCTACGTGATCTGGCAATTCAACGTCGCGCCACCTGAAGGCGGCGCGTATGCCCAGGTGCTGTGGCAGTGGATGGCGGTGGAAGGCTTCAAGCCGAGCTTCACCCTGTACCTGGACGGCCTGTCGGTCACCATGCTGGGCGTGGTGGTCGGCGTGGGTTTCCTGATCCACCTGTTCGCTTCCTGGTACATGCGCGGCGAAGCCGGTTACTCGCGTTTCTTCGCCTACACCAACCTGTTCATCGCCAGCATGCTGTTCCTGGTGCTCGGCGATAACCTGTTGTTCGTGTACTTCGGCTGGGAAGGCGTGGGCCTGTGCTCGTACCTGTTGATCGGTTTCTACTACAGCAACCGCAACAACGGTAACGCGGCACTGAAAGCGTTCATCGTGACCCGGATCGGCGACGTGTTCATGGCCATCGGCCTGTTCATCCTGTTCCAGCAACTGGGCACGCTGAACATCCAGGAACTGCTGGTGCGTGCGCCCGAGCACTTCAAGGCCGGTGACTTCTGGATCGTCCTGGCGACCCTGATGCTGCTGGGCGGTGCCGTCGGTAAATCCGCGCAACTGCCGCTGCAGACCTGGTTGGCGGACGCAATGGCCGGTCCTACGCCGGTTTCGGCGCTGATCCACGCGGCCACCATGGTCACCGCGGGCGTCTACCTGATCGCCCGTACCCATGGCCTGTTCGCCCTGGCGCCGGACATCCTGCACCTGGTGGGCATCGTCGGTGGCGTGACCCTGGTACTGGCCGGCTTTGCCGCCCTGGTGCAGACCGACATCAAGCGGATCCTCGCCTACTCGACCATGAGCCAGATCGGCTACATGTTCCTGGCCTTGGGCGTCGGCGCCTGGGAAGGCGCGATCTTCCACCTGATGACCCACGCGTTCTTCAAGGCCCTGCTGTTCCTTGCCTCCGGTGCAGTGATCGTGGCCTGCCACCACGAACAGAACATCTTCAAGATGGGCGGCCTGTGGAAGAAGCTGCCACTGGCCTACGCCAGCTTCATCGTCGGCGGCGCGGCCCTGGCGGCCCTGCCACTGGTGACCGCCGGCTTCTACTCCAAGGACGAAATCCTCTGGGAAGCGTTTGCCAGCGGCAACCAGGGCCTGCTGTACGCCGGCCTGGTGGGTGCCTTCATGACTTCGCTGTACACCTTCCGCCTGATCTTCATCGCGTTCCATGGTGAAGCCAAGACCGAAGCCCACGCCGGCCACGGAATCGCCCATTGGCTGCCACTGTCGGTGCTGATCGTGCTGTCGACTTTCGTCGGCGCAATGATCACCCCACCGCTGCACGGCGTGCTGCCGCAAAGCGTCGGCCATGCCGGCGGCGAAGCCAAGCACAGCCTGGAAATCGCCTCGGGCGCCATCGCCCTGGCCGGTATCCTGCTGTCCGCCCTGCTGTTCCTGGGCAAGCGTCGTTTCGTCACCGCCATCGCCAACAGCGGCCTCGGCCGTGTCCTTTCGGCCTGGTGGTTCGCCGCCTGGGGCTTCGACTGGATCTACGACAAACTGTTCGTCAAGCCATACCTTGCGATCAGCCACATTCTGCGCAAAGACCCGCTCGACCAGACCATTGGCCTGATCCCGCGCATGGCCAAGGGCGGCCACACTGCCCTGAGCCGTACCGAGACCGGTCAATTGCGTTGGTATGCGGCTTCCATGGCGGCTGGCGCCGTGCTGGTTATCGGCGCCATCGTGCTGGTAGCGGTCTGATATGAACCTTGCGAACTTGCGAAAGGAAACGAGCCCGTCATGATTCTGCCCTGGCTAATCCTGATCCCCTTTATCGGCGGCCTGTTGTGCTGGATCGCGGAGCGCTCCAGCTCCACGCTCCCGCGCTGGATTGCGCTGCTGACCATGTCCCTGGAACTCGCACTCGGCCTCTGGCTGTGGGCGACCGGCGACTATTCGTTGGCCCCTGCCCCGGGTGCCAATCCGACCTGGGCGCTTGAATTCAAGCACCTGTGGATCGAGCGCTTCGGCATCAGCGTGCACCTGGCCCTCGACGGCCTATCGCTGCTGATGATCCTGCTGACCGGCCTGCTGGGTATCCTCTCGGTCCTCTGCTCCTGGAAAGAGATCCAGCGCCACGTCGGCTTCTTCCACCTGAACCTGATGTGGATCCTGGGCGGTGTCGTCGGCGTGTTCCTGGCGCTGGACCTGTTCATGTTCTTCTTCTTCTGGGAAATGATGCTGGTGCCGATGTACTTCCTCATCGCGCTCTGGGGTCACAGCTCGGCGGACGGCAAGAAAACCCGGATCTACGCGGCGACCAAGTTCTTCATCTTCACCCAGGCTTCCGGCCTGATCATGCTGGTGGCGATCCTCGGTCTGGTACTGGTCAACTTCAACAACACCGGCGTGATTACCTTCAACTACGCCGACCTGTTGAAAGTGCAGATGTCGCGCACCACCGAGTACGTGCTGATGCTGGGCTTCTTCATCGCCTTCGCGGTGAAGCTGCCGGTCGTGCCGCTGCACTCCTGGCTGCCGGACGCCCACGCCCAGGCACCGACCGCGGGTTCCGTGGACCTGGCCGGTATCCTGCTCAAGACCGCGGCCTATGGCCTGCTGCGCTTCGCCTTGCCGATGTTCCCCAACGCCTCGGCCGAGTTCGCGCCGATCGCCATGACCCTGGGCCTGATCGGGATCTTCTACGGTGCCTTCCTGGCGTTCGCCCAGACCGACATCAAGCGTCTGATCGCCTTCTCCAGCGTCTCGCACATGGGCTTCGTGCTGATCGGCATCTACTCCGGCAGCCAGTTGGCCCTGCAAGGCGCGGTGATCCAGATGCTGGCCCACGGCCTGTCGGCAGCGGCGCTGTTTATCCTCAGTGGCCAGTTGTACGAACGCCTGCACACCCGCGACATGCGTGAGATGGGTGGCGTGTGGTCGCGCATCGCTTACCTGCCGGCCATCAGCCTGTTCTTCGCAGCCGCTTCCCTGGGCTTGCCGGGTACCGGCAACTTCGTCGGCGAGTTCCTGATCCTGATCGGTACCTTCGTCAGTTCGCCATGGATCATCGCTATCGCCACCTCTGGCCTGGTGTTTGGTTCGGTCTACTCGCTGATCATGATCCACCGCGCCTACTTCGGCCCGTCCAAGTCGGACGAAGTGCTGCGTGGCATGGACGGTCGCGAACTGATCATGGTGCTCGGCCTTGCGGTGCTGCTGATTTACCTCGGCGTTTACCCGCAACCGTTCCTCGACACCTCTGCCGCCACGATGCATGGCGTGCAGCAGTGGCTCGGCACCGCCTTCTCTCAACTCGCTTCGGCCCGGTAAGAGCGCTATGGAATTCACGATTCAACACTTTATCGCGCTTGCGCCGCTGTTGATCACCAGCGCCACGATCCTCGTGGTGATGCTGGCGATCGCCTGGCGCCGCAATCACTCCCAGACTTTCCTGCTGTCGGTGGCGGGGTTGAACCTGGCCTTACTGTCAATCCTGCCGGCCCTGAAAGTCGCTCCATTGGCGGTCACCCCGCTGATCCAGATCGACAGTTTCGCCTGCCTGTACATGGCGCTGATCCTCGTCGCCACCCTCGCCTGCGTCACCCTCGCCCATGCCTACCTCGGTGATGGCGGTTCGGGTTACCCGGGCAACCGCGAAGAACTGTACCTGCTGATCCTGATGGCTGCCGCCGGTGGCCTGGTCCTGGTCGGCGCCCAGCACCTGGCGAGCCTGTTCATCGGTCTGGAACTGCTGTCGGTGCCGGTCTATGGCTTGGTGGCCTACGCCTTCTTCAACAAGCGCTCCCTGGAAGCCGGCATCAAATACATGGTGTTGTCGGCGGCCGGTTCCGCGTTCCTGTTGTTCGGTATGGCGTTGCTGTACGCAGAGGCCGGCACCCTGAACTTCGTCGGCATTGGCCAGGCCCTGGCGGCCACTGGCCTGCCTAGCCCGATTGCGCAACTGGGCCTGGGCATGATGCTGATCGGCCTGGCGTTCAAACTGTCGCTGGTGCCCTTCCACCTCTGGACCCCGGACGTCTACGAAGGCGCCCCGGCGCCGGTGGCGGCATTCCTCGCCACCGCGTCGAAAGTGGCAGTGTTCGCGGTGATGGTGCGACTGTTCCAGATCTCGCCAGTGGCCAGCAGCGGTGTGTTGAGCAACGTACTGACCCTCATCGCCATTGCGTCGATCCTGTTCGGTAACCTGCTGGCACTGACCCAGAGCAACCTCAAGCGTCTGTTGGGTTATTCGTCCATCGCCCACTTCGGTTACCTGCTGATTGCCCTGATCGCCAGCAAAGGCCTGGCCGTGGAAGCCATCGGCGTGTACCTGGTCACCTACGTGATCACCAGCCTCGGCGCCTTCGGCGTGATCACCCTGATGTCCTCGCCGTACAACGGCCGCGACGCCGATGCCCTGTATGAGTACCGTGGTCTGTTCTGGCGCCGTCCGTACCTGACTGCTGTGCTGACCGTGATGATGCTGTCCCTGGCCGGCATCCCGCTGACCGCCGGCTTCATCGGTAAGTTCTACATCATCGCCACCGGCGTCGAGGCCCACCAATGGTGGCTGGTCGGCTCCCTGGTGCTGGGCAGTGCCATCGGCGTGTTCTACTACCTGCGTGTCATGGTCACCCTGTACCTGATGGAACCGAACCTGCGTCGTCACGATGCCGAGCTGCACTGGGAACAAAAGGCAGGCGGCGTGATGCTGCTGGCCATCGCCGTACTGGCGTTCTTCCTCGGTGTGTATCCGCAGCCGTTGCTGACCCTGGTCCAACAGGCTGGCCTGACGGGCTGATTGCCCAAACGGTGTAGTTGAAAAACCCGTATCGCGAGATGCGGGTTTTTTTATGGCTGGATGTTTGGTCGTTCGCACATGAATTGCTGAGGGGCGAGAGTCCACTTGCTCCGGGTGGCGATCCGATGGAGGCTGCGGGTCAATTACATCCACTTGGTTGACACTCCGTCTTCGCGAGCAAGCCCGCTCCCACATAGGGGTCGGTGTATTCTTTCGAGAGCTGTTTGGGAGATCCGAGGAGAATGAGTTGAACGTCGATGTGGAATGCGTAGTGGTCGGCGCGGGCGTTGTCGGCCTTGCCGTGGCGCGGGAAATGGCCCTCGCCGGTCATGAAGTGCTGCTGATCGAAGCCGGCGCGGCCATTGGCACAGGGATCAGTTCACGTAACTCCGAGGTGATCCACGCGGGCATCTACTACCCACCGGGCAGCCTCAAGGCGCAGTTGTGCGTCGAGGGGCGGCGTAGGCTGTACGCTTATTGTGAAATCCACGGCGTAGAGACCCGCCGCCTCGGCAAGTTGATCGTCGCCCGGGATCAGGCACAAGTGGCAGGCCTGAAGGCATTGCTTGAACGCGGCTTGGCCAATGGAGTGGACGACCTGCGCCTGCTCGACCAGAAACAGGCGCAGGCTCTGGAACCGGCGCTGGCCTGCGTCGCCGCCGTGTATTCGCCCTCCACCGGGATCGTGGACTCTCATGCCCTGATGCTGGCCTTGCAGGGCGATGCCGAAGCGGCCGGAGCGAATGTCGCGTTCCACGCACCGTTGTTGCGGGCCAGCATCCACGTCGGGTACTTCATGCTGGAAGTGGGTGGCGCGGCACCGATGAGCTTGACCTGCCACCAACTGATCAACGCGACAGGCCTCCAGGCCCCGGCCCTTGCCCGCTGCATGGAAGGGTTGCCACCCTCATCGGTGCCCGATGACTATTTATGCAAGGGTAATTACTTCAGCCTTGCCGGACGCGCGCCCTTCCGGCACTTGATTTACCCTGCCCCGGAAGCCGCCGGCCTGGGCATTCACATGACGCTGGACCTGGCGGGCCAGGCTCGCTTCGGCCCTGACGTGGAATGGGTCGAGCGGGAGGATTACCGGGTTGATCCGGCCCGGGCCGAGTCTTTTTACCCGGCGATCCGCGACTACTGGCCCGGCCTGCCGGACCAGTGCCTGCAACCGGCCTATAGTGGAATCCGTCCGAAAATATCCGGCCCCGGCGATCCCGCCCGCGACTTCCTCATCAGCGCAGAAACCGAGCACCGGGTGCCCGGTCTGATCAACCTGTTCGGCATCGAATCGCCGGGGCTGACGTCTTGCCTGGCGATGGCTGGACGGGTGCGGCAATTACTCGACAACTGACACGGGGTCTTCACGAGCCTGCACACACCCTGAATCCTCTGTGGGAGCGGGCTTGCTCGCGAATGCAGACGGACATCCAACATCTTCGTCGACTGACACACCGCTTTCGCGAGCAAGCCCGCTCCCACAAAGGGGGTTGGTCGGGGCAGCGCAAAGTGCAAGGCGCTTTACCCCCTCTTCATGCAGGCTGCACGATGATGAAAATGGCATAGCTTTCAACTCATTGTTTTAAAAGGATTTAATAGCTCCGCCTGGCTGGCACGACCGATGCAATCCTTGGTTAACGCGACGTCGGCGCTTGAAGCCGGCTCGTAACCGTGAATTGCCGAGGAGCTGTATATGAACGCCATCGATCTGTTGAAAGCCGACCACGAACGCGTCAAGGGCATCCTTGCCCAGTTGAGCGAATCCACTGAACGCGGCATCAAGAAACGCACTGACCTGTTGGCGAAACTGGAAATGGAAGTGTCCATCCATACCCGTCTGGAGGAAGAAATCCTCTATCCGGCCTTCAAGCAGGTGGGTGGCAAGGATGAGGCCGAGATGTACTACGAGGCCAAGGAAGAGCATCGCACCGTCGATTCGCTGGTGCTGCCGGACCTGAAGGCCACCGACCCTTCCCAACCGGAATTCGCAGGTCGGGTGAAAGTGGTCAAGGAACTGCTTGAACACCATATCGAAGAAGAAGAAAAAGAAATGTTCCCTCAAGCGAAAAAACTGTTGGGCAAAGCCAGGCTGGACGCCTTGGGTGAACAGATGGAAACCATGAAAGCGCAGTACAAGAAAGAACTGAGCAGCGCAAACCTCGCTGCCTGATCGAGTACTGAGAATGCTTCAGCCGTCATTTGGACGGCTGAATGCGTTCCGGCTTGCTACTGCTGCATGTGTTCGCGCAGGAACTCAATCAACGCCTGCACAGGACGCGAACTTTGCCGATGCTGCGGATAAACCGCCGAGAGTGTCAGCGGCGCAGTTTCGAAGCCCTCGAGTACCTGGACCAATCGTCCCTCCTTCAATGCATCCCCCAGGATAAACGTCGGCAGGTAGGTAATGCCCATGCCGGCGATGGCCGCATCCCGGAGCAGTTCACCGTTGTTGGCACGCATACGGCCGCCGACTTCCAGCACCAGCGGCTTGCCCCCTCCTGCGAATCGCCACTGCACCTGACGGCCGTGACCGTAAGGCAGGCAATCGTGCCCGCCCAGGTCTTCGGGCCGTGTGGGGTGGCCGTGTTGGGCGAGGTACGCCGGGCTGGCGCAGAATATCCGCTCGATACTGGCAATGCGTCGGGCGATCAGCGTTGAGTCCTCCAGCACGCCGATTCGCAGCGCGAGGTCATAACCCTCGCCCAGCAAATCCACGGAGCGGTCGCTCAAGTCGACCTCCACGCTGACGTCCCGGTAGCGTTGCAGAAACAACGGCAACAGGCTCCCCAGGTGCGCCACGGCGAATGACAGTGGTGCGCTGAGGCGAAGGGTGCCACGGGGTTCGCTGGTCTGGCCGCTGATGCCCTGCTCCACTTGCTCGATCTCACTGAGCAGGCGCAATGCCGCTTCGTAATAGCGCTGGCCGAGGGGCGTCACGTCCAGTCGCCGCGTCGAGCGATTGAGCAGGCGTACACCGAGTCGTTGCTCCAACTCCATGAGCTTGCGGCTGACGAACTGCTTGGACAGCCCCAACTTGTCCGCTGCGGCCGTGAAACTGCCCGATTCCATGACCTGGGCAAAAATGCGCATTTCTTCGAAGGGATTCATTGGAGATCCGCGGGTGGACAGTCAGGAATTCTATAAATAGATTCAGGTTTTTCGCCAGGCAAAAAGATGCCCGCACAAAAGGCGGGCATCCATTCAGCCAGGCAGCACAGCTTACTTGGCAGTCAGTGCCGCATAGCTGTTCATCAGGTTGCGGTAGTTCGGAATGCGCTGGGACAGCAGGTTGCCCAGGCCTTCGATGTCGTTGCGCCAGTCGCGGTGCAGCTCACAGGCCACCGAGAACCAGTTCATCATCTGCGCGCCGGCAGCGGTCATCCGTACCCAGGCGGCTTGCTGCACGGTTTCGTTGAAGGTGCCCGAGGCATCGGTGACAACGAACACATCGAAACCTTCGGCCAGGGCCGACAGGGTCGGGAATGCCACGCAGACGTCTGTCACCACGCCAGCAATGATCAGTTGCTTGCGACCGGTAGCCTTGATCGCCTTGACGAAGTCTTCGTTGTCCCAGGCATTGATCTGGCCTGGACGCGGGATATACGGCGCGTCCGGGAACATTTCCTTGAGTTCCGGCACGATCGGGCCGTTGGGGCCTTGTTCGAAGCTGGTGGTCAGGATGGTCGGCAGTTCGAAGAACTTCGCCAGGTCGGCCAGGGCCAGCACGTTGTTCTTGAACTCGTTGGGCGAGAAGTCCTGGACCAGGGAAATCAGGCCAGTCTGGTGATCGACCAGCAGGACGACTGCATCATCTTTGTTCAGGCGGTTGTAGACAGGGGCGTTGCTCATGGGATGACTCCTCAGTGTGGACGTTGTAAAACTTTGTGGGAGCGAGCCTGCTCGCGATGGCGGCGTGTCAGGCGACGGCGAAGCTGAATGTTCAGCCGCTTTCGCGAGCAAGCCCGCTCCCACAGGGGGAAATGTGTGTGTTAGTTAAAAGGCAAAGCAGGAACAGCCAAACGCGCCCCAGAAGCCCTGGAAATCACTGACCGGGACATTCGACAGCCGCGCTCGCTCATGGCTGTGGGAGTGCACGGCGCAAGGGCCGCTGCACTGGTGAACCTGGGCCTGCAGCGGTGAGGTCGGGCGCCAGTGCCCCGGGACCTTGACCACCGGCGACCAGTCCGGCAACACGGGAACGCTGGCCGGGCCGAGTTTTTCGAAGTCGCCGGCGGCGTACACCACTTTGCCGTCGACCACCGTCAGCACGGACTCGATCCACTTGATGGCTTCTTCCTCGACGCTGAAGAAGTCCGCGCTCAGGGCGGCCAGGTCCGCCAGTTGGCCGACCTTGATCTGGCCCTTCTTGCCCTGCTCGGAGGAGAACCAGGCGCTGCCATGGGTGAACAGTTCCAGCGCGGTCAGGCGCGGCAGGCCTTCTTCGTACAGCGACAGGCCGCCGACGGTGCGTCCGCTGACCATCCAGTACAGCGAGGTCCACGGGTTGTAGCTCGACACGCGGGTGGCGTCGGTGCCGGCGCCCACCGGCACGCCCTCGGCCAGCATGCGCTTGATCGGCGGCGTGGCTTCGGCAGCCTTGGCGCCGTAGCGGTCGACGAAATACTCGCCCTGGAACGCCATGCGGTCCTGGATTGCGATGCCGCCGCCCAGGGCCCGGACTCGCTCGATGTTCTTGGGCGTGATGGTCTCGGCGTGATCGAAGAACCAGGGCAGGCCGTTGAACGGAATGTCCCGGTTGACCTTCTCGAACACATCGAGCATGCGGCTGATGGATTCGTCATAGGTGGCATGCAGGCGGAACGGCCAGCGTTGCTCCACCAGATGGCGCACCACCGGCTCCAGGTCCTGTTCCATGCCGGGCGGCAGGTCCGGACGTGGTTCGAGGAAGTCCTCGAAATCCGCCGCCGAAAACACCAGCATTTCACCGGCGCCGTTGTGCCGCAGGAAGTCATCGCCCTGGTGCAGCTTGACGCTGCCGGTCCAGTTCTTGAAGTCGGTGAGTTCTTCCTTGGGCTTCTGGGTGAACAGGTTGTAGGCGATGCGCACCGTCAGTTGCTGTTCACGGGCCAACTGCTCGATGACCGCGTAATCGTCCGGATAATTCTGGAAACCACCGCCGGCGTCGATGGCGCTGGTCAGGCCCAGGCGATTGAGTTCACGCATGAATTGGCGTGTGGAATTGACCTGGTACTCCAGTGGCAGCTTCGGCCCCTTGGCGAGGGTCGAATACAGGATCATCGCGTTGGGCCGCGCCACCAGCATGCCGGTCGGCTCGCCGTTGCTGTCGCGCACGATTTCGCCGCCCGGCGGGTTCGGGGTGTCGCGGGTATATCCGGCCACCCGCAGCGCGGCGCGATTGAGCAAGGCGCGGTCATACAAGTGCAGCACGAACACCGGGGTATCGGGGGCAGCCTGGTTGAGTTCTTCCAGGGTCGGCATGCGTTTTTCGGCAAACTGGAATTCGTTCCAGCCGCCCACCACCCGCACCCATTGCGGCGTCGGGGTGCGGTCGGCCTGGTCCTTGAGCATGCGCAAGGCATCGGCCAGGGACGGCACGCCTTCCCAGCGCAGTTCCAGGTTGTAGTTCAAACCACCACGGATCAGATGCAGGTGCGAGTCATTGAGGCCAGGGATGACCGTGCGGCCCTTGAGATCGATGACCTGGGTGCCGCTGCCACGCAACGCCATGGCCTCGGCATCGGTGCCCACGGCGACGAATTTGCCCTGGCTGATGGCAACGGCGCTGGCGCGAGGTTTCTCGCGGTCGACCGTATGGAATTGGCCATTGAACAGAATCAGATCGGCATTCATCGGATTTCCTTTTGAATGAGAAGAAGCAAGGGACAGGCGCGGCCAGAAAGCCGCCGCGGCACTGAGCAAGGACCCGGCGGCCAGTAACTGGCGGCGCAGCGGATCGGTCGGATCATCGTTATTGGCCATGGCCGGGCTCCAGGTGTTCATGGGCCTTCGACGCTTCCAGCCACGGCGCGAACAAACGGGTCGCCAGCGGCATGCACACGTAACAGACCGAGAGCACGATGGTCAGGGTGATCAGGAACGTGGCGACCACGTAGTTGGAGAGAAACGCATTGAGTTGCAGGACCGGCCCCCAGATCAGCGGCACCAGCAAGGTGTGGGGCAAGATCACCAGCAGCGTCACCACGGCCTGCTTCCAGCGCGGCGGTGGCGTGGAGGCATCGGCCAGCGGGGCGAACCAGAACTCCTTGTGGGCCCCGACTTCAGTCTGGTCACCGTCGGCCAGCAACGGCGCGGCTTCGTCGATCAGTTCACGGCGCACAGGCGAATCCAGCCAGCGTTGCATGGCCTCGGTGGAACGGAATCGCAGCACACAGGTGAACAGTGACAGCCCGCCCTGCTTGCCCCGGACCACATCCACGCCCAGATGTCCCGGCCAGCCACCCGCCACGGTCACGGTGCGACGCAACCAGGCCTCGTAGGCCGCGTCCTGACCGGCCTTGACCCGGTGCTTGACCACCAGGGTGACGACTTCATCGGCACCGGGTCTGGCGGTGGTTTCGAGGGTTTGAGATTCAGACATGGCGAAGCACTCCAGCAAAACGCGTGTTGATCGCCAGGCGCCCAGGCCCGGCAATGAATACGCTGGTAAACAGAATCAACAGCAGCCAGCCGAACTGCCCTTCTTCCAGGCTCCACTGTGGGTGAACCACCAGCAGCGCAACGGCCAGCAGGAACAGGATGGGCAGACAGGCCAGGCGCACCAGGACGCCGGCCATGATCAGCAACGGACAGAGCACCTCGGCGAAAATCGCCAGCACCAAGGTCGGTGCGGCGCCGAGGTGAAACGGGTCTTCGATACGGGTCAGCTCGACGCTGTAGTTCAACAGCTTCGGCAGCCCATGGACCCAGAGCAGGAACAGCGCGCCGCTCAAGCGCAGGAACAGCAAGCCCAGGTCCTGCAACGGACGTTCATCGGTGAGGTTCATCGGTGGTCTCCGACCGACTGCGCCGAAGCGGCCGCCGGCAACGGTTGGGACATATGTGTGGCGATGCGCGAGCGCAGCCAGCGCTCGGCGGGGTCGTTGTCGTGGACACCGCTCCAGACCATCGACAACTCGGCCGGGTTGATCTCGAACGGCGGGTCTTCTGCACGTAACCCGCAACCTTCCACCAGCGCACAGGCTGCGTAATCGGGCACGGTGGCGATCAGTTCAGTGCCGGCGAGCAATGCGCGCAACCCGCTGAACTGCGGCACCGCCAGCACCACTTTGCGGGTCCGGCCGATGCGAGCCAGATCCAGGTCGATGTTGCCGCTCAGATCACCCGAGAACGACACCATGGCATGGGGCCGCGAACAGTATTCGTCCAGGGTCAGCGGGCCCGGACGCTTGTCGCCACGCAACACCTTGCAGGGGATATCCCGTAGTTTCTTGCGCTTGGCATTGGCCGGCAGATCGGTGGTATAGCTGACCCCGACACTGATTTCGCCACTGGCCAGCAGCGACGACATCAGCAGGAAATTGGCCCGGCGCACCACCACGATGATGCCCGGCGCTTCTTCCCGCAGTTGGCTCAGCAGCGGCGGAAACAGGCCGAACTCGGCGTCGTCCGACAAGCCGATGCGAAACACGTCGCAACTGGTGGACGGATCGAACGCCTTGGCCCGGCTGACCGCGCCGGAAATAGTGTCCATGGCCGGTTGCAGCTCTTTGAGGATGGCCATCGCCCGCGGGGTCGGCTCCATGCCGCGCCCGTGGCGGATCAACAGCGGATCGTCGAACAGATCCCGCAACCGTCCCAGCGCCGCGCTCACCGCTGGCTGGCCCATGAACAGCTTTTCAGCGACGCGGGTCAGGTTCTTCTCGAACATCAACGCCTCGAAGATCACCAGCAGGTTCATGTCGAGGCGGCGTAAATCATTGCGGTTCATCGGCTAAGGTCCTGTTGAATACCGATCCCTGTGGGGGCGAGCTTGCTCCCACAGGGTTTGTAGCTTGATCAGCCCTGGATAAACGCCAGCAAATCAGCATTCAACCGGTCCTTGTGGGTATCGGTCAGGCCATGAGGCGCGCCGGGGTAGACCAGCAGTTGCGAGTTCTTGAGCAGTTTGGCGGCTGCGATACCGGCGGTTTCGATGGGGACCACCTGGTCGTCATCGCCATGGACCACCAGGGTCGGCACGTCGATGTTGCGCAGGTCTTCGGACAGATCGGTTTCCGAAAACGCCTTGATGCAGTCATAGGTGTTCTTGTGACCGGCGAGCATGCCCTGCATCCAGAACCAGTCGATCATGCCTTGGGACACCTTGGCGCCTGGACGGTTGGCGCCAAAAAATGCACTGGCCACATCTTTGTATAGCTGAGAACGGTCCGCGAGGGAGGCTTGGCGGAAACCGTCGAATACCGCGATCGGCAAGCCGCCAGGGTTGGACGCGGTCCGCACCATCAAGGGCGTCACTGCCGAGATCAGGCCTAGCTTGGCTACGCGGGCGGCACCATGCCGGCCGATGTAGCGCGCCACTTCGCCACCGCCCGTGGAAAAGCCCAGCAACACCGCGTCCTTGAGGTCCAATCGTTCGATCAATTGCGCCAGGTCATCGGCGTAGGTGTCCATGTCGTTGCCATTCCAGGGCTGGCTTGAGCGCCCATGTCCGCGACGGTCATGGGCAATCACCCGATAGCCGTTGGAGGCCAGGAACATCATCTGCGCTTCCCAACTGTCCGAGTTCAACGGCCAGCCGTGACTGAAGACCACCGGTTGACCACTGCCCCAATCCTTGTAGTAGATCTCGGTGCCATCGCGGGTGATGAAGGTGCTCATGACATGATTTCCTTGCAGTGGATGAAGGGCTACATGGTCGGTTCAGAAACGGCTCCTGCGTGAGTTAAACGTTGTTAATTTTTCCCTCTTTTTTGACGAGCAGATGTCTAGGTCGAGGGATCCGTAGCTCCTCGCCGTTGCGTTCAAAGCCAAACCTGAGGAATATAGTCGGATAAATCCCACATACCGGGACCCCGACATCGAGAACACCATGAACCACCCCCTCGACCTCGCCGTCGAACAGACCGTGCATTTCGGCCCCTATCAGGTCCACCCCCGCCAACGCTTGGTACTGGAAGCCGGGCAACCGTTGCGCCTGGGCCGGCGGGCGGTGGAGATCCTGCTGGTGCTGCTCGAACACGCCGGGCAGGTGGTCAGCAAACACCAGTTGATCGCCCGGGTCTGGCCCAAAAGCGTGGTGGAAGACACCAACCTGCGGGTGCACGTCGCCGCTCTGCGCAAGGCCCTGGGGGACGGTCAGGCCGGCCAGCGCTACATCGTCACCGTGGCCCAGCGGGGCTATAGTTTCGTGGCGCCGATTTCGTTCGCGCCGCTCGAAGAACAGACGCCCATCGCCCCTGCGTCAGTGGTCCATAACCTGCCACTGCCGAACACCCGGATGATCGGGCGCCAGGCAATCCTGGATGAGCTGGTGGCTCAACTGCCGCGCAAACGCTTCATCACCCTGGTGGGCGCGGGGGGCATCGGCAAGACCACCGTCGCCCTGCGCGTCGCCGAGCGGTTGATCGGCCGCTACCGCGACGGCACGTACCTGCTCGACCTGGCCTCGCTCAACGACCCGGCCATGATCGCGCCGAACCTGTCTGCCTTGCTGAAGCTGCCGCCTTATAACGGTGAACCGCTGGATGTCATCGTGCGCCAACTCAAGGACCAGCATCTGCTGCTGGTGATCGACAATTGCGAGCATCTGATCGATGCCGTCGCGCAATTCAGCGAAACCCTGTTGCGCGGTGCGCCCCACCTGCACATCCTGGCCACCAGTCGCGAAGACCTGCGAGCCGAAGGCGAACATATACAACGCCTGGATGCCTTGGCGTTTCCGCCCAGGGGAATGGCCATCGAAGGCTACCCCGCCCTGGAATACCCGGCACTGCAACTGTTCGCCGAACGGGCGATGGCCAGCCAGGAAAGCTTCGAGTTGACCGACCGCGAGGTTCCCCTCGTGCTCGATATCTGCCAGCGACTGGACGGCATTCCCCTGGCAATCGAGCTGGCCGCTGCGCAAATCGGCCGCTTCGGGCTTGAAGCCCTGCACCAGCAACTTCAGGACAGCGTCACCCTCCTCCACCAAGACTGCCGGGCCAGCGCACCGCGCCAACAGACCCTACAGGCCACCCTGGACTGGAGCTTCGCTCTGCTGACGCCCTGTGAGCAGGCCTGTCTGCGGCGGGTGGCGGTATTCATGGGCAGCTTCAACCTGGCATCGGCCGCGGCGGTGATCGTCGGCCCGCATATCGCGCCGGATCAGGTGCTGGTGTCTATCAGCCAGTTAGTCGCCAAATCATTGCTCAACGTGGAGCTTGGCGACGAAGAAGTGCGCTATCGCCTGTTGGACACGACCCGTAGCTATGCCCTGGAGAAACTGACCGAGGCCGGTGAGCTGTCCGCCAGCCAGGCGCGCCATGCCGAGCGCTGTCTGACACTGATGGAGCAAGCCGAGAGCGACTGGGAAAACACTCCCACTCAGCTCTGGACCGCCCGCTACGCCGACTATCGCGACGACATCCGCGCCGCGCTTGACCGGGGCCTGGCCCCACACGGCGCGCACGCCGTCGCCATTCGCCTGACCGCCCGGACTCTGCCTCTCTGGCAGGAGCTGTCCCTGCTCAAGGAGCACGGCCTGTACGTCAACAAAGCCCTGGCATTGCTGCGGGCCAGTCCCACGCCCTGCCCAAGGCTGACCCTTGCCCTGGAACTGGCCCGCGGCAGTTTCAGCTACCACACCGTAGGTGGCACATCGGCGACCATCAACGCATTCATCACCGCCCGCCAGCTTGCGCAGCAGTGCAAGGACCTGAACAGCGAGCTCCGGGCGGTCTCGGGCCACATGGCCGTCAATCTGAGTTGCGGTCATTACCAACAGGCTCTGGAGCAAAGCCGGGACTTCGACCGGTTGGGCACGCATGGCGACCCGACCCTGTCTCTGAGCACTCAGCGGCTGCGGGTACTGGCGCTGCATTTCGCCGGCAACCAGGACGCGGCCCGCCGTGACGCCGAGGAGGTGATCCAGCGCATGTCCCAAAGCGGCCATCTCAGCCGATTCACCCATGGCTTCGGCGTGCAGTACGACCAAAGCGTCGCCGCACTGACGATCCTGGCGCGAATTCTCTGGCTGCAGGGTTTTGCCGAGAAAGCCCGTCGCACTGCCAGCCTCGCGTTGCAAATCGCCTTGCAGATCAACCACGGCACCTCGATCTGCTACACCCTGGCCCTGGCCGGTTGTGTGATCGAGCATTACAACGGCAACCGTGCGATCGCCCATGAACGGCTCCAGATGCTGCGGCACCAGGCCAAGAAACATTCGGTGCTGCTGTTCGATGATTGGGCCGCTTGCTACGCCTGTGCCTTTGAGGGGGGCCCCTCGGGGGCGGATCAACTCACCACCGGTCTGATCCACGATATCGTCGTCACCCTGCGGGCTGATCTGGTCAGCCCGGAACAGATCGAACGGGCCCACCAGGGTCTGGCGGGCTGGTGCTCGGCGGAAATCCTGCGGGCCGAAGCCGAAGCACTGCTGGCAGGCAATGACCCGATACTCGAAACACGGGCTGAAGAACTACTGCACATGGCCTTGAGCATGGCCCGCGACCAGGGAGCCCTGGCCTGGGAGCTGCGCAGCGCCATGTCCCTGGCTCGGCTATGGCAACATCGGGGTCAGGAACAGGCGGCGCGGAACCTGCTCGAACCGGTTTTTCGCCGGTTCACGGAGGGCTTCGATACACCCGACCTAGTGGAGGCCGATGCGCTGCTCCAGTCCATGTCTCGGCGGCACGGGCCTTGACTGGGGCGCCCAGGCGTCCTGCAACACATAACGCCGATGATAAAGATGCCATTGGCCATTACGCTGCAGTTTTTCCAGGGCATAAGCCCGCGTGGTATGGAGCAGATAGAACCGAACCTCTTCGCCGCACGGGTCGCGCATCACCAAAGACTGCTTTACCAGTTGCGCCAACAGCGCAGGCAACTGCCCTGGGGTCAGTTCGGGACAACTGATCACCGCCATCGCCGCGTCCAGGCTGAAAGGCCCCTCGAACACCGCGAGGCGTGACAACACTGTCTGCCCGGCGGCCCCCAGGCGCTCGAAACTCCAATCCAGCGACGCTTCCAGGCTGCGGTGGCGAGCCAATGCGGTGCGCCGGCCATGGCTCAAGAGCGCCAGCCCGTCATCCAGTTGTTCAAGCACCCCCGCGACCCCTAGGACGCCCACCTGAACCGCGGCCAGCTCCAGGGCCAAAGGCAGACCATCAAGACGCTGGCACACCTGTGCAAGAGTTGCCCGCTCCCGGTCGTTGGGCTTGAACCCGTGCTGACGAGCACTCACCCGGTCAATCAGCAACTGCACCGCCGGACAGGCCAATAGCGCCTGCTGGGGCTCCAGGTCTTCGGCCACCGCCAGGCCGGGCAACTGCACGACATATTCATCGGCCAAGTCCAGGCATTCGCGACTGGTCACCAGTACCGACACTTCGGGTGCGGTCGTACGAAGCGCCAGAATCAGTTCCCGGCAGGCGTCGAGCAACCGGTCGCAGCCGTCGAGCACCAAGAGCATCCGACAGGATCCGGGCTGCAATGTCAGGGCGTCTGGCTCCAGGCCCAGCGTCTGAGCGACGTGCGCCCGCACCTGACCCGGATCCACGAGCGCATCCAGGTCAACCAACCAGACGCCGTCATGGAAATACCCCAGCAATAACTCCGCCGCCCGCAGCACGACGGTGGTCTTGCCGACACCGCCTGGCCCGATCACGGTGGTCAGGCCGTGGCGCGGCACGTCGACCAACAGCTGACCCAGTACTCTGTCCCGCCCCAGCACCGGGCTCAGGCGCGCAGGCAGGTTATGCCGTTCGCTGCGTGACGCTGAAACCGGCGAGGAAACAAAACAATAGCCACGCCGGGGATCGTTGCGAATGTACCGGCACCCGCCCGTGGTATCACGAAATGCCCGGCGCAGCGCCGCGATATGCACGCGCAGGTTGATGGCTTCGACGACACTGTCCGGCCAGACACGCGCAATCAGGGTCTGCTTGTCGACGTAGCTGCCGGCGTGTTCAGCCAAAACGTGGAGAATATCCAGGGCCCGTCCGCCCAGCGACAAGGGCCTGCCCTTGCAGGTGACCAGGCGCTGCTGCGGATGGAAGGTAAACGGACCGAAAACCACCGTCGTTTCGGTACCCGGCGTGGCGAAATTGTTCATGGGCGTTCCAGCGCCAGCAGCCAGTTTAGACATGACGCTGCACTCGACAACGTCTCCGCCCCGGCTCGAGCGCATCCTTTAAAGGGTTCACCGATTATCTTGGCAGCCACGAGCGACAGGACAATGCTGGCAAAGGACGCATCACGGACATCACGATGCCCAGGACGGACACCGTCGGCTCAACTGAACTGTTGGCGATACTGTGCCGGGGTCAAGCCAAGCTTTTCGCTGAATTGGGCGCGCATGTGCCGCACGCTGCCGAAGCCACTGCGAAAGGCCACGGTCTTGAGGGGCAAATCCGTGGCTTCCAATAGCTGACGCGCCCGGTCGATACGCGCGCCCTGGAGGAACTCCATGGGCGTCATCTTGACTTCACGGGCAAATACCCGGGCGAAGTGCCGCACACTCATGGCAGCCAGCTCGGCCATGCGCTCGACGGTGAAGGGCTCCTCCAAGTGCTCGATCACGTGGTGCTGTACCCGGGTGATGGCCGACTCCTGGGTCGCCACCGCCGCCACCAACGGGCTGAACTGCGCCTGCCCGCCCTGGCGCTTCATCACCACCAACAACACCTTGGCCACATCCAGGGCCACCTTGCGTCCGTAGTCTTGGGCGACGATAAACAAGGCCAGGTCGATACCGGCGGTGACGCCGCCGGAAGTCATCAGGCGCCGGTCCTGCAGGAAAATTCTGTCGGTTTCCACCAAGGCCTTGGGAAAACGCTGGATCAGGCGTTCGGTGTAGTGCCAGTGAGTGGTAACCCGGTACCCATCGAGCAATCCTGCGTTGCCGAGTACAAAGGCGCCGGTGCAGATGGAGCCATAGCGCGTGGCCCGTTGTGTCGCGGCCTTCAACCACGTCTGCAGCCCCGGATGCTGTTGGTTATAGGCGCCCGGCCCCCCCGGTACCAGCAACACGTCATAGGCCGCCCAGGCCTGGTCGATGTGGATATCGGCCTGCACCATCACGCCGTTTGACGCCCGCAGCGCGCCGCGCTCGGTACCCAGGGTCAGCAATTGATAACGCTGGTCCGGTTCGAGATAACGATTGGCGATGGAGAAGACTTCAAGCGGCCCCGCCATATCGAGCAGCAGAAAGTCCGGGAACAGCACCATTGCAACGGTTTTCATCAGAAAGAACGCCAGAGGATCGAAGGAAAAGCGGTAAGTTCAAATCGCTGTGATCAGAGCCTGAACACAGCGGAACCGTCGCATTATGGCGAAGCGAGGCGTAGGCTGGCGAGCTTACTTGATTGTCCACTGTAATGGGACAGTCTTTCGTTTTTGATCTACTTATTGGATTATCCGTTAACCATTAATCTTTTCCTGAACCCGGCGAACGGCCACGACCGCTCCGCCCAGAATCAGGAGAACCACCATGCTGACCCTTCGCAAAGCTTCGGACCGCGGCATCGCCCGTCACGGCTGGCTGACCTCGTTCCATACTTTTTCCTTCGCCAACTACCGTAACCTAAACGAACAGGGCTTCTCCGACCTTCTCGTCATCAACGACGACCGGGTTGCCGCAGCCAAAGGCTTTGGCCAGCATCCGCATCGGGACATGGAGATCTTTTCCTATGTGCTCGAAGGTGCGCTTGAGCACAAGGACACCCTGGGCACAGGCTCGGTCATCCGCCCGGGCGATGTGCAACTGATGAGCGCTGGCAGCGGCGTGGCCCACAGCGAGTTCAACCACAGCGATAGCGAACCGGTGCACTTCCTGCAAATCTGGATCGTGCCCGACGTCGCTGGCGCCACGCCGCGTTATCAGCAACAGCACTTCAGTACTGAGCAGAAATGCGGACGGCTGCAATTGATCATTTCGCCGGATGGAACCGACGGCTCGCTGCAGATTCGCCAGGATGCACGGGTGTATGCCGGACTGTTCGACGGCAAGCAAAGCGCCAGCCTGACACTGGCGCCCGACCGCTACGCCTATGTGCACGTGGCCCGGGGCAAGGTCGAGCTCAATGGCGTATCCCTGCAGGAAGGCGATGGCGTACGGGTTCGCGAGGAGCAGGTGCTGACATTGACCAATGGCGAGAACGCCGAGGTGTTGGTGTTCGATCTGCAACCCAGGGAATTGCCGCAGATGCCGTGACTACGGGTATAAGCCCTGGCCTTCATAATGATCAAAACATCTGAAAAAAGTCAGGCGGCCCGCTAAATTCCGGCTTTGCTAAGAGAAACATGGCGCATGGTCCAGCTTCCAGAAGCTGGACCATGCGCTTTGTCGCTTGTGCGGAGCAAGCGGGTATCCGAAGGTAGGCCAGGATTTCAGGAAAGTTCCAGGGAATTGAGTATTTCCGACCAGTGGTCAAATGTGACATCATTCTGTAGTGGTAACTTGATGTTGCAAACCACGCAAAACGATATCATTTAACTATCAGCCATCCTGTTCATTTCATGGAAGAAAACATGAAGACGGTTATGTCTCTCATTACCCTGTCCGTAGCGTGCTGCGCGACGGCGGATCCGCAACAAATCACTTATAGCTACGATGATTCGCAAGCTCAATATTTCATCGTTTCTTATGTCGAAAACGGTTCCGCCTTACGGGCCACCGTTCAGAGGCAGGGCACCTATTTCACCAACTACACCAAACTGGAACTTGATTGCGCCGAGCGCAATGTTCGCCACACAGGCATGTACAGCAGCCTTGAGGAGCTTGAAAAAGCCCAGTTTGACGAGATGCAGGGGCGGGTCGTCGATGGCTCGATCGCCGATGAGGTCGGTAAGGTGCTTTGCAAGGGCACAACCCTGACCGCCTCGCAGAGTGACGAACTGCCCGCTGCCGAACAGTCTGACGATAAAACCTGACCCCGACGCCAATAGCCTGCGGCGCTTCCCCTTCGCATTTGTTGCGGGAAGCTTCCTGACATGAATGCGGGGCCGAGACTTACCGCATCGCCTGTTTCCGCTCGAAGGTTGAACGATAACTGCCGGGCGGAACCCCGAAGAAATCCCGAAAACGTCGCTGGAAATGCGGAGAGCTGACGAAGCCCGTCGCAACGGCAATTTCCGTCACCGACCTGTTGGTTTGCTGGATCAACTGGCGAGCGCGCGTCAGGCGCAATTCCAGATAATAACGCGTCGGAGTCGCCCCGAGAAAACGACAGAAGCGCCGTTCGAGCTGGCGCTTCGAAATCTTCACACACGCAGCCAGCTCATCGATGGTCAAAGGCTCCTCGATGTTTTGCCACATCAACTCCAACGCCAGTTTCAGGCTCTCCGGCAGCGTCGGGTCGGTTTCGACGAACACCGGCGGCAAGTCGCTTTCATCGCCGGATTCATCGCAACGCAGGATCTCTTCGATGGCCCCCACCAACGCCTGCCCACCTGTCTGGCGGATCAACTGAAGCATCATGCGCAGGGAACTGTTCGCGCCCGCGCAACTGACTCGCTCCCGGTCGACGACGTAGGCCCGGCTGGACACTTTCACGCGGGGAAAGACTTCCAGCATCATCGCACGGCTTTCCGGGTGGACGGCGCACTCGAAATCATCCAATAGATTGGCGTCGGCGACGAAGAAAACGCCATTCCACAGTCCGCCCATGATCGCGCCTGACGCCGCGTTGGCCCGCAGTTTGCGCCGCAATAGGGGCACGCCTTGCAGCTTGACGCGAAAGCCCCCGGCGACGATCAGGATATCCAGGTCCTCCGGCAGTTGCGCCAGTTCGACATCGGTAGAAATGACGATGCCCAGGTCACTGGGCACCTGCCCGCCCGAAACCCCGACGGTCAGGACCTCGTAGAGGGGCCTGTCGCTCATCAGGTTGGCGGTGACCAGCGCGTCTACCGCACCGGTGAAGGACATCATCGAGAAGTTGTCCATCAAGACAAACGCGACACGAATCGGAGCCTGGTCGGTACCCGGTGAACCGAGTGGTCGATAGGCCATGTTCTTGTTTTTGAGTACGCTCTCGAATGCGCTTGGCATAGGGCCTCGTTAATGGAAGACAATCGGGCTTGCTTGACATTTGCGCCCTGGCACAGCAGTCGCAGCCGTCTTCCATACAGGAACACTGGCCACAATTACCCTGCTATTTTCCTGTGATGATGAGCAAAATCGCACCGCCGAGTAGCCCCAATGCGTCATTTTCAACACCTTCTGCGACATGACCTCGCCATACAGGAAAACCTCCCGTCCGCAAAGCCGGAGCCTGCCTAAAGTGCCTACCACTTTGGTCGATACGCTCCAGGTAGGCTCGGCGATTCCCTTGCGGGTAACTCGCGACACAGCCCATTGGTTCCGCCGAAACAACATCTATAAATACCCGCGGGAGAAGTCATGAATATCAAACAGAAGCTGACATGGGCGTTCGCGGCCATCGCCTGCCTCCCGGTCATTCTGGTAGCCGTGCTCGTCGTGCTGAACCTGCGCGACGCGGCGCAGACCAATTTCCTGGACAGCAGCAGTCGGGAAATCCGGCAGATCGATAATGGCATGAAGACTTTCTTCGATGGCATCAGCCAGAACGTGGAGTTCTTCGCCAAGGATCCGCGGATCGTCGGCGCCAAGGACCTGAAGAACTATTCCGGTGCCGACGCTGCGCAGATCCCCCTGACCGAGACCAACAAGCAGCTACTGGATATCTTCGACAGATTCGCCAAGAGCCACCCAACCACGGCTTATCTTTCCGTGGGGCTGGCCGACGGCGGCTATGCCAGTTGGCCTGACGATCCCAAGATTTCCAACTATGACCCCCGCGTGCGCCCTTGGTACAAGGCCGCCGTGGCCGCTCCAGGCACCACCGTGCGTACGGATGCCTATTACTGGGCGCCGGATGATGTGTCGCTGATCGGCATCGTGCACACCATCGCCGACGCCAGCGGCAAGCTGGTGGGCGTCGTCGGCCTGGACGTGTCGCTCAAGCAACTGACCGAACTGGTCAAGAACATCAAGCTGGGGGAAAGCGGCTATCTGATGCTGGTCGAGGCCAATGGCAACGTCCTGGTGGACGCTGGCGATGCCAAGCACAACTTCAAGCCGCTGGCCGACCTTGGCCCCAACTATGCTGCACTGGCCAAGAGCAGCGACGGCGTCACCCAGATCGAGATCGATGGCGTGCCTTACATGGCCAACGTAGTCAGCTCCAAAGGCTTGGGCTGGCGCTTCATCGGCCTGATCAAGCGTGATGAGGTGATGGCCCAGGCTTCTAGCCTGACCTGGTTGATCGCGCTCATTGCTGCCGTATTGGCCGTAGTCTTTGCTCTCGTGGGTGCAAGCTTCGCCCGCGTGATCGTGCGGCCGATTCGCGGCGTCGCCGATGGCCTGCAGGAAATCGCCGAAGGTGAAGGCGACCTCACCCGTCAGCTCAAAGTGCAAGGCAAGGATGAAACGGCCACCCTGGCGAGCTGGTTCAACCAATTCCTGGGCATGATCGCGCAGCTGGTGCAGCGCATCGGCAGCGCCTCGTCCGATTTGCAGAGTGCCGCCGCCGACACCAGCGAAGTGGCTTCGAACATGAACGAAGCCGCCGGGCGCCAGCGTCAGGCGGTGGAACTGGTGAGCACCGCCTTCAACGAGATGGTCGCGACCGCCAACGAAGTGGCCCGATCCTGCAGCCAGGCAGCCTCCAGCGCGGACACGGGCTACCGGGATGTACATGACGGCCAGCACCATATCGGCGAAGCCACTGGCAGCGTCCTGAAACTGAGCGAAGACTTGCAGCAGTCGACCCAGACCATGCAGGCACTCGAGCAAGACAGCAAGAATATCAACACGATTCTCGACACCATCCGCTCCATCGCCGAGCAGACCAACCTGCTGGCTCTCAACGCCGCCATCGAAGCCGCGCGTGCTGGGGACCAAGGGCGCGGGTTCGCCGTGGTGGCTGATGAGGTCCGGGCCCTGGCACGGCGCACCGCTGACTCCACCGGCGAGATCGACAGCCTGCTCGGCAACCTCGCCCGACGCACCCAGGAAGTGACCCAGCAGATGCAGACCAGCCTGCAAGTGTCGCAAACCAGTGTCGAGCGCATCCAACAGGCCCGCGACAGCTTCGACAAGATCCGCAACTCGGTGGACTCGATCCGCGACCAGAACACCCAGATCGCCACGGCGGCGGAGCAACAACACCAAGTGGCGGAGGACATCAACCGGCACATCGCACAGATCCATGCCGATGCACAACTGGTCGAAGAATTTGCCCACACCGCCCAAACCGGCTCCGGCCGCCTGACAGACATTTCCAGTCAGCTCAAGGGATTGGTAGGTCGGTTCAAGTTCTAAATACAGAGCCTGGAACAAGCCTGTGGGAGCCAAGCCTTCCTCCCACAGGACCGGGTCAATCCGCATGTTCTATCCTTGAACTCAAGCCCTCACGCTTGAGACTGCCAATGCCCGCCTCCGAATCCGCCCTCCTCCAGAGTTGGCAGCACAACGCGCAAGCCTGGATCGAAGCCGTCCGCACCGGCGCCATTGAAAGTCGTCGCGAAGTCACTGACCAAGCCATCCTGCTGGCGATACTCAGCCGCCAGCCCGAACGAGTGCTCGACCTCGGATGCGGTGAGGGCTGGCTATTGCGCGCCCTGGCCAAACGGGCCATCGAAGCCGTCGGCGTGGATGGCGACGCAACCTTGGTGGAGGCCTCACGGGCAGCCGGTTCTTCCCTCGTGTATCTGGCCAGCTATGACGCGCTGGTGCACACGCAGGTGGATATCGGCAGCGATTACGACCTGATCTGCGCCAACTTCGCCCTGCTGCACCAGGACATCATCCCCCTGCTCAGCGCCCTGAAAGCCCTGCTCGCTCCAAGTGGCGCCCTGGTGATCCAGACCTTGCATCCCTGGGCTACGGCAGCAGGCGATTATCAGGATGGCTGGCGGCAGGAAACCTTCAGCGGATTCAAAGGACAATGGCAACCCATGCCGTGGTATTTCCGCACGCTTTCCAGCTGGCTCAATGCGCTGGACATGGCAGGCTTTCGCTTGACTGGGTTGCAGGAGCCACAGCATCCGCAGAGCGCGGCGCCGCAGTCATTGTTGATCGTGGCCGAATAACGAACGGAAACTGAAATTGAACGGGCGTTGGCGTTGCTCCAGCAATCCGCCCCCTTGACCAGATGATTGACAATCCTGATCTCAAAAACTCAAACCTCCTGCCGATACCCATGACAAGAGTAACGATTGGACTACAGCATTGAGGCGGCAGTCATGACAGAGATTTATTTGCTGATAGCACACAGCACAGACCAAGGCGAACCTTATGTCCTCGGTTGGTTCGACGACCGACACAAAGCCAGGGAAGTCGCCGAGCAGAAAGAATGGGAGGCCTATCGCGCCAGCCTGAAGGCCGGGCATCTATGGTCAACCCAAAAACCGCTGGCACCCGATCAGACCGACTATCGCCGCTACTGGATCAAGACCATTTCGAAGTTTGATCATGTTCCAGTGCCGAGATCCTTGGCGCTGCATTGATCTTCCCTGGCGATAATTCAACGAAACGGGTTGTTTATTGCAGACATGAAAAAGCCCAATCTTTGCAGATTGGGCTAAGTCATTGAAAAATATGGTCGGGACGGAGTGATTCGAACACTCGACCCCTAGCACCCCATCTCGTTTTTCATACTTCTTGAAAGACTCCAAAATTTTACTCTGGATTTTTCTAAGCTAGTATTTACTTGAGCTCCAGCGGTGTTCTGCTCTACGAGAGTCCAGTAACGTCCATCAAGAGCCGACGTTTTTGTGGGGGCAAAAGTAGGGGGAACCCATCTTATGGCCAAAATCACCATCAAAGAACTCGAGTCGCTGACCGCCAATGATGCCGGCCGGATCCTCAGGGAGGATGGCAATCTCGCCGGTCGAATTTCAGTCCGTAAGGACGGCGTGTCGGTCAGCTTTTTCTATCGGTATCGCTGGGGCGACCAAAAAAAAGAGTACGCCTGCGGAACCTGGCCGCGCAAATCCCTGACGGACATCCGCAAGGCCCGTAACCAGGCCAGGGCGCTCATTGATGAGCAGATCAATCCCAATGAACACAAGAAAGCTGCCAAGGCACAAGCATACGCCGCGGCTAACATAGAGGCCGAACAAGCAAAAACCGCGAAGGTGAAAATGCTGACCGTCCAAGATCTGGCCCAGGCCTGGCTGTTGGATGGCGTGGCGCGAAAAGACGGCAATGCCGAGTTACAGCGTCGTTTTAACAAGGACCTTTTGCCAGCACTCGGCAAGACCGCAGTGAGCAGTGTCTCCGAACACGATGTTCGGGCTCTGATCCGGGCCGTGATCAACCGCGGCGCTCACCGGCAAGCCATCAGTTTCTTCGCCGACCTTACTCAGATGTTCGGTTGGGCCAGAAAGCGCCAACCTTGGCGGGCCTTATTGATCGAGGGTGATCCAACTGAGCTAGTCGACATCTCCCCCTTGATCCCGGCCGACTACGAGGCCGAAAGAAGCCGCGTCCTTTCATCGGCAGAGCTGTTGGAACTGCACAACCGTTTCCAACAAATGACAGCCGATTACAACGCCCTCCCCGCCGGTCAGAAATACGACGGCATTCGACCATTAAAAAAGGAAACCCAACTGGCGCTCTGGATTAGCCTGGGCACGCTGTGCCGGATTGGCGAGTTGCTGCAGGCCGAATGGAAAAATGTCGATCTGGACCGGCAGACTTGGTTCCTTCCCAGTGAAAACGTCAAAGGCACACGGGGCAAGAAGCAGGACCACCATGTCTTCCTCTCTCCCTTTGCCCTGCATTTTTTTCAGGAACTCAAGACCCTGACGGGGCATTCCCAGTGGTGCTTCCCCAACAAGCAGGATGATGGGCATGTGGACGTGAAAGTGGTGAGCAAACAGGTCGGCGATCGCCAGGCCCGATTCAAAAACCGCAAGGCCCTCTCACGACGGCGTCACGACGATACCCTGGTGCTCGCCGACGGCCAGAACGGCGACTGGACGCCACATGACCTGCGCCGTACCGGGGCGACCATGATGCAAGCCTTAGGCGTTAGTCTGGATGTCATCGATCGCTGCCAAAATCATGTCCTGGCCGGCTCTCGGGTGAGACGTCATTACTTGCATCACGACTATGCCGAAGAGAAGAAAAACGCCTGGAACCTGTTGGGCGATCGGCTCAGTGCGGTGTTGTCCTCGAACTACGAGCACACGCCAAACGAGTCGATGTTGTCTTTTCCAGTGTACGCGGCGCCAGAGACGCGAACACCGTCATAGGCAATTGCGTCCATAGCCTCCCGGAATTTAACATCCGCGACACACCGTGTTATGGCCTTAAATTCGCGACGAGCAAAGGTGACAGACCGCATGTACACATTCGTGAGCTTCACCGTCGCGGAACTGTTCGAAAAAGTATGGCAAACACCCATGGTCAAATTGGCCCACGAAATTGGTGTTTCCGACGTCGCCGTCGCCAAGGCTTGTCGCAAAGCCGGCATCCCTCTCCCGTGGCCACTGGGCCAAATCGGAAAAGCAGCGACAACGCAAACCCAAACCTCCTCGGGTCGAAGGCAATGTCCAGTTCCAAGTGCTCGACCGTGACAGTTCGCTCGTCACGGCTGGCACTGATTTGAAGTCACCTATAGTCCGGCGAACGATTGAAGCCTCCTACCAATTAACCGAGCCTCACGCGCTAGTAAGTCAATGGCTAAAGAGCGCAAAAACATCGAAGGTCAAGGGCGGCTAAATGATCTTTGGAGTCCAAAAGCAGGAGAACACTGGCCTTTTTTAAGATTTCGATATCCCGGTCTTTCTGCCTGAGCAGGGCCTTGAGTTCCTGGATGTGTCTTTGGTCAGCGGTAATGGCCTTTGTGCCAACTAGCGTCGAACCGGCGCGCTCTTTTCTGACTTGCTCAACCCAGCGGCGCAGGGCAGTCGGGCCGATATCGAAGTTGGCACAGACTCCAAGAATGGGCTGTTCTTCATCAAGCACCATGCTTGCAGCTTTGAGTTTGAACTCACTCGAATAGGACTTTCACATCATCATGCACACCTTAGATTTGGGCCCCATCATAGCGCCCTATTGATGTGTCCAAATTCATTAGGCCAGTTCAAACGGGCTCCTGAAAGGAATCGGGAGCACAGCATCCGACATCAGCTCAGTGCTTTGAATGTGGGGTTTATGGAGCGCTTACAAATTTTTCTTAGGATAGCAATCTGATTTCGTGTTGTGAGGATCATAACGAAGAGTCGATGGGGTCAGAAACCTCATTTGACCGTGATTGATGGTGTCGACGCGCAGACCGAAGGCCTCGACAGCGATACTCCTCTAAGAATGGAGGAGGCTGAGCTGGTGCTAGAGCTTGCTCCGATACGATGGCGCCGCCTTAGGCAAACGTTATGCTTAGGGGCGGGCCTGCACCTTTGTCATAGTGTGGATAACGTTGATCATCACATTCTCCTCGTGCAACCGCCGCTAGCAGCAGGCTCTTCTAGGATGAGATAACTGGGAAGATTGACTGTAGGTGAGTTCGCCGAGCGCTTACAATACAGCGTAACGCTTACAGAGCATCATCCCACATGCAAGCTTATGCCGAAACGGAGTCTGGAAGCTCTGCTCTGCATTAGAGAGTCCGCTGCGTAAGTCGTTTCCAACGCTACACTAATCAGCGTCGACCACTCATCTTGCCGAAGAATGGTCGACGCGTCACAATGCCCGGAGTGGATTGTTTAAATCAACACCATAGACGTGACGGTGTGCAATTACGTGTGCTTTATCATCACATGACGCACAGCGGTGTAGTCTTCCAATCCATAAATCGACAAATCCTTGCCATAACCAGATTGTTTCTGCCCGCCGTGTGGCATTTCATAGGTCAGGGTGAAATGGGTATTAACCCAGGTGCAACCGTATTGAAGGCGCGCGGACAAACGATGTGCACGGCCTACGTCGCCAGTCCAAACAGATGATGCCAAACCGTACTTAGAGTCGTTAGCCCAGTTCAAGACCTCGTCCTCGTGACTGAATTTGGTTACAGAGACAACTGGGCCAAATACTTCGCACTGGACAATTTCATCGTCTTGCTTGGCATCCGCGATTACGGTCGGTTGGAAGAAGAAACCAGGGCCTTCAACTGCTTTACCACCCGTCGTGATACGGATGTGTGGTTGCGCCGCCGCTCGCTCCACAAAACCTCTCACGTGATCGCGATGATGAGCAGTGATCAGTGGGCCTAACTCAACTCCCTCTTCGTCCTGAAGTCCCATACGGATCGTGCTAACAGCCTCAGTCAGCTTCTCCACGAATTGATCATAAACTCCCTCTTGGACATAAAGCCGCGTGGCAGCACAACAATCCTGGCCCGCGTTGTAGAAACCAAAAGTACGGATTCCCTCCACGACAGCATCGATGTCTGCATCGTCAAAAACAATAACAGGTGCTTTACCGCCCAGCTCCATGTGCATGCGCTTAACGTCGTTACTCGTATCCGAGATGATGCGGGAGCCTGTCGCGACTGAGCCCGTTAGAGAAACCATTCTCACCAAAGGGTGTGTGGTTAGAGGGGAGCCTACCGAAGCGCCACGACCAAAAACGACGTTTAAGACGCCCGCAGGAAGAATTTTGCAAACAAGCTCAGCCAACCGGAGGGCTGTCAGTGGGGTCTGCTCTGACGGCTTGAGCACTACAGTATTACCGGCCACCAATGCTGGAGCAATCTTCCAAGCCACCATCATCAACGGATAGTTCCAGGGAGCAATGGAAGCAATGACGCCAATCGCGTCACGACGAATCATCGATGTGTGGCCAGGCACATACTCACCTGCAGCGATACCCGTTAAACAACGTGCCGCGCCCGCGAAGTAACGGAAGACATCCGAAACGCCAGGGAGCTCATCGTTGAGCACCGTTTGATATGGCTTACCACAATTGATAGATTCAAGACGCGCCAGTTCTTCAGCGTTTTGATCAATCACGTCAGCTATCTGCAGTAATAGCGCCGAGCGATCTTTTGGGGACACCTGTGACCACTGACCAAAAGCCTGATTAGCCGCAACGACTGCGCTATTTACCTGCTCGGAAGTAGCTTCATGAATCATCACAACGAGCTCCCCGGTCGCAGGGTTCAACACCTTTTGCGAATCGCCTTGACCGGAAATCAATTCACCATTTACAAGAAGTTTAGTTTGCATTGTTCTCACCAATTTTAATGTTGTTTTTGCACACCTCAAACATCTTATTCACCGCCCCCTATAACAGCCTAGATGAGTTATATCATCAAAGAAAAGCGTCACCCCATAGCGAGATGTAGCAACTCTCTACGAGCTACCTGGCGTTCAAAATGTCAACCGCTTAGCAGTGAGGATACTCAGCCGAACCTCACTTTACCTCTGATTAACCTAGCAGAACCACCGAGACATAAAGTCGAGCTTTAATGGGTAGTCCAGCCTAAGAAACTCGATGATTCTCTACACTGTCGCTATGGCTCTATTATTCAGAGAAGTGGGCTGCCCCTTAACTGAAACTTGTCCCTCAGTTAGAGCTTTTCGGATTGCAATCTGTCGCGCGCGCTCCGCACGCCAACCGAAGTACCAGATCAATACGGTTACCATCGACACAGAAAGCAAAATCAAGCTGGCTACCGCGTTGATTTCAGGCTTCACACCCATACGCACAGCGGAAAATACTTCCATTGGCAGCGTCGTCGAGCCTGGGCCAGACACGAAGCTAGCAAGCACCAAGTCATCCAGCGACAGTGCGAAAGACATCATGCCCCCCGCCGCAAGTGACGGCGCAATCATCGGGATAGTGATCAGGAAAAATACCTTCCATGGCTTTGCTCCCAAGTCCATAGCGGCCTCCTCAATCGACAGATCTAGCTCACGTAGACGGGCCGACACCACTACCGCCACATAAGCCGCGCAGAACGTGGTGTGCGCGATCCAGATAGTGACGATGCCACGTTCTTGGGGCCAACCAATCAACTGAGCCATAGCGACGAAGAGGAGCAGCAGCGATAAACCAGTGATGACTTCGGGCATCACCAGAGGCGCGGTGACCAAACCACCAAATAGGGTTCGCCCCTTGAAGCGGGTGACCCGGGTCAGCACGAACGCCGCCAGGGTACCAAGCGCTACTGCCGCCACAGCCGTGTAGCAGGCGATTTCCAGCGAGCGCATCACCGACCCCATCAGTTGGGTGTTATCGAGCAGGCCAACGTACCACTTGATCGACCAGCCGCCCCAGACCGTCACCAGCTTGGAGGCGTTGAAAGAATAGATCACCAGGATCAGCATGGGCAGGTAAATGAACAACAAGCCAAATACCAGCACTAGCTTGGAAAATCCGAAACGTTTCATGCCCTGCCCTCCATCTCTTTTGCCTGGCTGCGGTTGAACAGCAGGATTGGCACGATCAGAATTGCCAGCATTACCACCGCGAGGGCAGACGCCACTGGCCAGTCACGGTTATTGAAGAACTCCTGCCACAGTACTTTACCGATCATCAGGGTTTCCGGGCCGCCCAGCAGCTCAGGAATTACGAACTCACCCACCACCGGGATGAACACCAGCATGCAGCCGGCGATGATGCCGTTCTTCGACAGCGGCACGGTGATCCTCCAGAAGCTGTTAACGGTGCTCGAACCTAGATCAGATGCGGCTTCGAGCAGACTCTGGTCGTGTTTCACCAAGTTAGCGAACAGCGGCAAGATCATAAATGGCAGGTACGAATAGACCACGCCGATGTACACCGCCAGGTTCGTGTTGAGGATCTGCAGCGGCTGTTCGATCAGCCCCAGCCACAGCAAGAAGCTGTTGAGCAGCCCGTTGTTGCTGAGGATGCCCATCCAGGCATACACCCGAATCAGAATCGCAGTCCAAGTCGGCATCATGATCAGCAACAGCAAAACTGTTTGGGTCTCTTTTTTGGCGTTGGCGATGGCGTAGGCCATCGGGTAGCCGATAAGCAAGCAAAGCAGGGTGCTGAAGAAGGCCATCTTCAGCGAGCCCAGATAGGCCGAGATGTAAAGCTCATCCTCGGTCAACAGGCCGTAGTTGGCGAGGTTGAGCACCAACTGGATCTTGTCTTCGACGTATGTGTAGATTTCGGTATACGGCGGGATCGTCACGGCGGCTTCGGCGAAGCTGATTTTCAACACAATGAAGAACGGCAGCATGAAGAACAGGAACAGCCAGATGAAAGGAACTCCGATCACCAGGTGCCGCCCCTCAGGGGTAATGCGCTGGAAGGCTCGCTTGAGCTTACGGATTTTCATGACCGCAGTACCACGCCGCTGTCGTCTTCCCACCACACGTACACCTGATCACCCCACGTCGGACGCGCGCCTTGGCGTTCGGCGTTAGCGACGAACGACTGGACGATTTTGCCGCTAGGCAGTTCGACGTAGAAAACTGAGTGGCCACCAAGGTAGGCAATATCATGGATTTTTCCGCGTGACCAATTGTGCTCGAACTCCGGCTGACGGGTCGTAACCATCAGCTTTTCGGGGCGGAGTGCGTAGGTAATGCGTTTATCCTCGACGGAGGTTGAAATACCATGACCGACATAGACTTTGCGCTCCAATTCCGAAGACGCAATCAGCGCATGCCCCTCGGCGTCGTCTACCACATCACCTTCAAAAAGGTTAACGTTACCGATGAACTCACAGACCAAGCGACTGGTGGGGGTCTCGTAAATGTCCACCGGCGAACCGATCTGGGCGATCCAGCCTAGGTGCATGATGGCGATGCGCTGGGCCATGGTCATGGCCTCTTCTTGATCGTGAGTCACCATCACGCAGGTCACGCCGACTCGCTCAATGATTTCCACCAGTTCCAGCTGCATCTGCGAACGCAGTTTCTTGTCCAGTGCGCCCATAGGCTCGTCAAGCAGCAGCAGCTTGGGACGTTTGGCGAGGGAGCGGGCCAGGGCCACGCGCTGACGCTGGCCACCAGAAAGCTGATGCGGCTTGCGCTTGGCGTACTGGGTCATATGAACCAGCTTGAGCATCTCGCCAACACGAGCTTCGATCTCCGCCTTAGACATCTTGTCCTGCTGCAGACCAAAGGCAATGTTCTGCGCCACGGTCATGTGCGGGAATAATGCGTAGGACTGGAACATCATGTTGATAGGTCGTTCGTACGGCGGGATGTCTGTGATATCGACGCCATCGAGGAAAATACGCCCTTCAGTCGGACGCTCGAAACCGGCCAGCATGCGAAGCAAGGTCGATTTACCCGAGCCAGACCCCCCAAGCAAAGCGAAGATTTCACCCTTCCGGATTTCCAGAGAAACATCATCTACAGCGATCGTCTCATCGAATTTCTTTGACACGCGATCCACTCTTACAAGAACACTTTTGCTCTGTAGAGGTGTTCCAAAATCTTCGCTAGGTTTATCGCAAGCAACATTCATATTATTATACTCCTGCATCACCGGCGGCACGCACTCTGACATACCTTAATTCGGCATCAGCCTAATGAAACTCAAAAACCATACTCGATAAGATGTGTTCCAGTGAGAAAACGAACACTAATTCCTGTCGTCGGAGACCACCGTTCAGATAGCCAAACCGACAACACACCTCGAACCCCAGGACTTTTCTGCATTAGAGCTTAGTCAGCAATTGTGATGTAATACTTTTTGATAGCCTTCTCAATCGCCCAAACAATATTTGACCCTTTGCACAGCAAGAACCCCTCCCCCGCTTCAAACCGCTCTATTCTCCCGGTTTTCTCGTCAGTAATAGACGCCACACCTTCTATCAGTACGCAAATTTCATTTGTGGTTTGACTGACCTTCAGGGTGCACGGGTCGCACTGCCATACGCCAGATCGGACACTAGCCTCCCCTTGGATGGCGTATTCAAAAACAAGCGAACCAGCATGAATTGGATTATCGCTAGTAACATCAGCTTCAAAATCGGGCCAGCGAACCAGGTCTTTGTTTTTGTCGATTCTAATTACGGCACTCATGGAAACCTCAACTAATATTTAGAATTTAAAGCCACATCACTCACACCAAGACTTTAAAGATACCAACGATACTCGCGCACACTGATGTCGTGCAAAAACGCAAGCGTATCCTGTCGTTTATTTTCACAATACACATCAACAAACTCTCCACCCAGAGCAGAACGCAGCGGAGCAGACTGCTGCATTTCCTTCAGTGAGGAGAAAATATCTAATGCAAATGGAATTCCGCTGTTACGATCTTCAGTCACAGGAGCGATCGGATCTCGTCCGCATTCAAGGCCGTACTCAATTCCCGACAGAATTGCTGCTAACACAAGATATGGATTTGCATCCGCGCCGGCGATACGATGCTCTATGCGCAAGTTTTTGGGGTCTGAGCTAGGAATTCTAAGAGAGGCATTTCGGCTCTCTAGCCCCCAACTAGCTTGGTTGGTGATGTTGACACTCCCGCCGAATCGCCGCAGCGCGTTAACATTGGGCGCGAACATCGGCATAGATGCTGGAAGAAGCTCCAAACAGCCCGCAACAGCGTGCTTCAGTAACCGAGCGTTGTCAGCGGCGAGAATATTATTGCCTGACTCATCATAAACGCTTACATGGACATGCATTCCGCTACCTGGGTGCTCCAAGTAAGGCTTAGCCATAAAGCTCGCACGGTAACCATGGTGGCGCGCTACACCCTGCGTGCTTCGGCAAAAAAGCGCAGCCCAATCAGCTGCAACCAATCCGTCATCAACATGCTCGAAATTAATCTCGAACTGACCAGGTCCATGCTCTGCTGTGATAACGGTGGCATCAACTCCCTGAGCGCGCGCAGCGTCCACCATGTCGGTCAAAACGGGTGCAAACCGGGAAATCCGATCAATGTGCATATTTGGTTGATCATCAGGATCGTCGCATAGCTTGCCTTGGGGAGGACGAGGCACCCCATCTTTTGAAGATTTGTCGAAAAGATAAAACTCCAGCTCAAATGCGACCGTTGGGTAAAACCCTTTGTCCTTGAGTCTTTTCAACACCAATGCGAGCACATTTCTCGGCTCAAACGGTATGGGCGATGGTGTGTCATCAGAAGTGATGAGCATCTGACCGACAGGTTGAGATTCCCACGTAACAAGCTTCAGCGTGCCCGGAACCAAGCGGCGTTCTGCATCTGGATCACCATCGTTAAAGAAATAATCCCCAATCTCATACACTCCACCTTGAAGTCCAAGCTGCACACAGTTTTGGGGAAGTTTTAGAGGTGAGCCTTTAGCAACTTTCTGGAGCAAGTCGATGGGGTAACGCTTGCCGTAAAACCTCCCAGGAATGTCAAGAGAGATCAAATCAACATAGCGAACCTCTGGATTAGCCAGCCTAAACTCACTGATTTCAGCCAACAACTTAAGATCTTCAGACATGATCATCTTCGCTTTGTTATTTAAATAGTCTACTGGTAAAACCAGAGCGCGCGAGTTACATATTTCGTAAGATTTCTATATATGAAGCACACACCAGGAACAAGCCGCAAGCAATCTCCAACATTCAACACTACCGATTTCTCACAAGCTTTAAGAGTGTTTTCCAACTTGCCCTAGAGAATATACCCCGCTTGTGGACTACTATCGCACAATGGTTGATCACCGCTGCTAGCACCGGGCTGAAGGGTGGTTTCGAGCATATTAAAATTCAGACGTGTACTCGATCTCAGTAGATGATCAATGATTCCATTTGCGTAGCTTAAACTACGTCGCTCATTAGGTTTCACGACCCAAGGCACACGCTGGGGGCATCGATCTTAAAAAAAGCCACGGAACCCACCGAAAACATACCACTCAATGACACCAGTTCTTGCAGTGTCGGTTTGGCCAAGCCAGCCTCTATGAGGCTTATGAAACCAGCGGGCTTTGATATCCGCCTGCCAAGGCTGGAAGGGGACAGGTTATTTTCCCGGCGTAGATCGCTAATGCACTGCTCCAAAGAGGAAGTGCAAGATGTACTAGTCATGATGACCGCTCCTACATCTCATACTAGATCTCTGAGTCGGTACCAAGTTTTTCCAACCGCCTCAATTGGCGCCGCACACAACTTTCCTCCAGGGAAATTTTTATTCTTAATACCCTCGTAAAGTTTCAGATCCTCCTCATCACCTAGAATTGAATTTGAGACGGCTCTCGCTGCCGCGAGTGTTGGAAGCACACCATGTCCAGAGTACCCTAACATCCAATAGAGCTGCCCCTTCCTAGATATGTCAGGCGTTCGATTAAGCGTGATATCGAGATGCCCGCCCCACGCGTAGTCAATCCCGACGCCTTCCAACTGAGGAAATACTCGTTCCAAATAAGGGCGAGTAGTCGCAGCGATATCCTTAGGCAGCCCCCCCATATAAGTAGTTCCGCCTCCAAACAGTAGACGATGATCCGGAGTCAATCTAAAGTAATCAAGAATAAATTGATTATCAGTAACGCATACGTTGGATGGAATGAGCGATTTAGCCACGTGTGGGCGCAACGGCGCTGTTGCGACTTGATAACTTCCTGCAGATAGCACTTTTCTTGACAATGGAGCGTATAAATCGTCTATATAAGCGTTGCAAGCGAGTACTAAAACGTCCGCGCGGACTTGACCTTTCTCTGTAACTACAGTAAAGCCGCTACCGCTCTCCCTGAAGCTAACGACCTTGGATTTTTCATAAATTTTACCTCCGGCCTTCTCGATTGAGTCAGCAAGGCCAAGAGATAACTTCAGCGGATTTAAATGCCCACCCTCTGGATCCAGTAACCCTGCCTTGTAGCGACCAGTGCCGACCCAATTTGGAAGCTCCTGTTCGGAGATAAATTGCAGCCCATGATGCCCCCAACGGTGACTAGCTTCGGCCTGCCATTCAGTTAGGGTTTTGATCCGGCGTTCCAAGACTGAAGTCCACAGGTGACCAGGCTTGTAGTCAATATCGAAGCCATGACGGATGGGCAACTGCCAGATTTCCTTTGCCGCCCACCGCATCGTCTCCCACAGCTGCCGGGCACGTTCATACCCCAACGCGGCCTCCAATGGCGGCATATCGCATGACCAGCCAAGAATTGCTTGCCCCCCGTTTCGACCAGAAGCGGCCCAAGCGACCCGACTCGCCTCCAACACCGTAACGCGCTTTCCCGCGAGGGCGAGCCTTAACGCCGTATGAAGGCCACTGAATCCAGCGCCCACCACCACAACCTCAGTGGCCTCTGAACCTTGAAGCTCTTCTCGGCTGGAGATTTGATCAGCGCAACTGTAGGAGTAGTAGCTAGGGACGTAATCACTCGAACGAAGAAACATTTTTGGCACCTGGAAGGCTCGTTTTCATGAAAATTTAGCCACTTTTGTTCATGAAAACAAGATATTTTTTTCACGATAACTGCGCTCGATTGCCTCTGCTTACGGACGGCGTAGGCCCACGACAGACAGGCTTTACCGAGCCGGCCGCGTAAAGTGACGCCAAAATATTGCTGAGCCTGGGGGTGCTTTTCCCTCCCCAATGGGTGAAAATCCTGGCGATCCGTCCCGCTCGAAAGACCGTCCGCTTCACTAGCCAAAGCCCGGGCTCTCGACTATTCAACAGCTGCTGCGGTCAGACTCGTCGGCACGAATAAATAAGCTATAAGTCTGGCTGTCGCCTTAAATTCTCGAATTCAAACAATATGGATAGTGGAAAAATTGTTATGACGGTAATGCCCTCACAAACCATGCCAAATATAATTCTTGAACTGCGAAAGAGGCGCAAAATGACAGTTCGCCAACTAGCTGATGCAATAGGCAGATCGGTTGGTTTTATCTCTCAAATCGAGCGTGGTCTATCTCAACCAACAGTGGAAGACCTAACAGCAATCGCCAATGCAGTAGGCGTTCCAATCGAAATATTTAGTCAACCTGCAGCCCCGCCGCTACAGCCGAACGTAACGAATCCTGGTGAACGTCGGTCGCTCAAATACGCTCGTGGTGTAACCGATTATGTCATTTCTCCGAACCTATCCGGGAAGATGATCATGTTCGAGACAATACTTGAGCCTGGAGCCACTTTCGGGGAGCGCGGAATCACTGAAGATTCTGAGCATTGTGGATATGTACTGGAAGGAGAGCTGACGATTTGGCTTGATGAAACACAACTTACAATTCCTACGGCAAGCGGGTTCCAAATTCCAATGGGTGTAGCATGTAAATACGCTAACTGCACTCGAAGTAGAACAAGAGTACTGCTAGTATATAGCTGATAAATCTGCTAGTGCGCCTTGCAAGCTTTCTTGACCAAGCACAACTTCCGGCCCTAAAGTGGTAATGCTGCTTGTTATGAAGCGGCCCTTCAGCTGGTAATGCGTACAAGGCAAAGCAAAAACCAGGAACATTAATTAAATTAATGATAGTTAATTGCAATAAGGTTACTTGAGCTAACGCTCGGGACTCTAAAGACATCAGTGCATAATTCGGCAGGCTGTGTTTCAAAGCGCCCGGAGTAACCAAGAAACGGATTTTTGATGTACTTCCGCCCGGAGGTCAGAGTGGAAACAGCAGGTGATGGTCACTGCCGAAGCGCTCTCCCTCGGTATGGGTTGATAGCAACGATCATCATGCTACTGCCTGCCCTTAGGGGTCATATCAATTTCTCCGGCCAGATACTAACTGGTGAATCTGGAAGCCGTGCGGAAGTAGACTTCGACGACCAGAGACCAGAAGGTGGCACCTGTTAGTGTAAGCCTACGCAAAAGGCTACCGTTCCAATGGCTAACGCCCTTAGCGGACGCATGCTCGAAGTTAAGCCAATGATGTGATCGTCGACAGGCCCGTGGAGCCGAGCCTTCGCTCTTGGGCCTTCTGAGGCCACCACCACCCCGATCTGGTTCGCAGTCATAAGAATGAAATGGCTATGAATCACATCTGGGCCCCAATAGCCACGCCACGCGCGACTAGCTGACACGCGGAAAACACGTGGCCACCGTCCCGCGTCTCGCCTTGTCTCAATCAAATCGTTCGGTGGCCAGCTTTCCCAAATTATGGAGGGGAGCTATGAGCGCCGCGATTCCTTGCCGCTACAAAACGCCTCCATCGAGCGCGTCCACGCTCAGCCAGACCAAGTTCTCGGGCAGCGCGAGAAGGAAACACCCGAGCGATGTCCGAGTGTTTCCACACCACCCAACCCTCCGCCCCCTGTCAGAGCAAAGGCCCTGCCAGACAGGCATGATCCAGCCAACCAGCAGAGGGCCGTCCAGGTAGGCAGAAAAAAATTTGCACCATGAACAAGAAGCGGATAATGTTCACGAAAGTGGATTTTTCCACACCCCTCAGACCATGCCAGCGAGACGTGGTTAAAAAAAATTGAGCTTGGGAAACCAAGTGCTCAGCTACTTACCTGTGCTTCGCTTATGAAAGTGAAACTGCGGCGTATCGCGATCAGCCGTGACCGATTTAATCACTTGAAAAAAGCTAAATAGATAGAGAAATCCGCATGACTGCTTTTTTTAATTACTATGAAACCACTGTAACGCGACAGGTCTTTCCTAAGGCACGGGGCATTCATGAAGCTGATGTTTGCATAGTCGGCGGGGGCATAGCCGGGATAACAACTGCCCTAGAGCTCAGTAAAGCTGGCATCTCTTGTGTAGTCCTCGAAGCTCGAAAATTTGGGGGGTGTGCCTCCGGAATGAATGGAGGCCAAGTCATAAGAGGCTTTGCCCCTCCAATCTCAGATGTGGAAAAGAACTACGGGATTGATCTTACCCGCCAATTATTTGAGCTGGCAACTAAAGGCGTGGATAAGGTATTTGAAAATATTCAAAAATATAGTATCTCATGCCAAATGGGACGAGGACAGATTACAGCCGCTGTACACCCTACCCACTTTGATGCTATGCGCCAAGAAGCTGAGACCCTCACTAAAGTTTATGGCTATAGCGAAGTGAAACCTCTGGAAAGAGAGGAGCTGTTGAAATATGTGACCTCGACTAAATACGCAGGCGGACTACGAGACCCTAGAGGCGGACAAATCAACCCACTCGCTTATACCCTCGGGATCGCAAGTGCCGCAACCGCCTGCGGCGCACGGCTATTCGAGTTGAGCCCGGTTGTAAAGATGCAGAAACAGGCAGAACGTTGGCAGGTTGAAACACCAGGTGGGAGCGTTCTCGCCAGTCGAGTAGTGGTGGCGTGTAATGCCTTTAACGGCGACTTAGAACGCCAGCTGGCACCAGGCGTGCTCAAGATAGGTACTTATCAACTTGCGACTCGCCCCCTTGAGTCTGACGAAACGATTCTTATTGGAAGCGAGCCTATTTTCGATACACACACATTCAATCACTATTTCCGTAAAACTGAAGATAACAGGCTACTCTTTGGTTGTTCAGTCGGGACTAGTCAGAACCCTAGTCAATCTGACCTTAGACATATCAAACTTGAAATTGCTAAAGTTTTTCCAAAGCTTGAAAACATAGAAATCGATTACGTCTGGGGCGGATGGCTAGACGTAACCGCAAACCAAATGCCTGATATTCGAGAAGTCAAAGACGGCAGAATAATCCTACAGGGTTTTAACGGACATGGAGTCAACTGTGCCAGCATGGCTGGCAGCCTTGCAGCGGAAAAGTTGCTGGGCATCAACCACTCATTTGATCTCTTCGCCAACATAAAACACCAGCGCCTGCCAGGACTACCGTGGACTAGATTACCATTGGCAATGGCGGGAAAATTCAAATACTACCTAGCCTCCAAACTAACAGGGCACTAGTAAACGCCTAGCCGGTCTGGCGTCGCGTCCGCCATAACATATAAGGGTAAAAACAATGATAACAAAAGAATTGATGTTGAGAACACTTTCCGCAGTGATGATTTCGGCGAGCATTCTTCAGCCAGTGCACGCGGAGTCTGTAATACACGTCTATAACTGGACTGACTACATTGGCGAGAAAACAATCGCAGAGTTCAGCAAAACGACCAAGACCAAAGTCGTGTACGACGTATTTGATTCTAATGACACTCTTGAGGCCAAGCTTCTCGCGGGCAACACCGGATACGATGTAGTAGTGCCATCAAACCATGTTCTAGAGAAACTGACGAACGCCGGATCATTCCAAAAGCTCGACAAGTCTCTCCTCCCAAACTTTGCGAACTTGGATCCCGCCCTCCTCAAGCGTCTAGAAGCAAACGATCCTGGCAATGAGTATGCGGTACCTTATCTTTGGGGAACCAGTGGTATTGCTTACAATGCCAAGAAGGTCAAAGCTGCACTCGGTGTAGATCACATCGATTCGTGGGCCGCCATTTTCGAGCCCGAGAATATGAAGAAGCTATCTCAGTGCGGCGTTGCCTTCTTGGACTCGGCTGATGAAATGATTCCATCCATGCTTCTATACCTCGGAATGAATCCTAACAGCAACAGTTCAGCTGACTACAAGAAGGCAGAGACCAAGTTTCTTTCCGTGCGCCCTTACATTACCTACTTCCACTCATCGAAAATCATCTCCGATCTCGCTAATGGAAACATATGCGTTGCGGCGGCCTTCTCCGGGGATGCCATTCAAGCTAAAGCCAGAGCTACTGAGGCTGGATTAGATACTGATATTGAATACGTGGTACCAAAAGAAGGTAGCAGTATTTGGTTTGACATGCTGGCGATTCCTTCTGATGCGAAAAATGTTAAGGATGCACACGCTTTTATCAATTACCTGATGAAGCCAAACGTAATCGCAGATGTAAGTAACTATGTCGGATATGCCAATTCAAACCCAGGTGCCGATGAATTTATGGATCCAGCCATCAGAAATAACCTGGCGGCATATCCCTCAGAGGCGACTCAGAAAAATCTCTTTGTAACGGCGGTACATCCGATGAAAGCTCAGCGCCAACTGACAAGGATTTGGAGCAATATTAAGTCGTCTAAGTGAAAACTCACGCCGACTCATTAACTCTTATGACGGCAGCGCTAATGCCCGAAGGTTAGATTGCGCTTGAGCGCTGAACGCAGATTACGCGTCACGTCAGTTTTTAGAACCTAGCTGACGTGACCCCTTGCACCTGCAGGCTGAAAGCACGCACCAGGCACCATCAATTCGAATATAAGGGTATTCCGGATGTTTCCGAAGCCACTCATCGGCGTCACTGCCTGCCGCCAAATGCTCGGCAGTCACTCATCGCACACTGTTGGCCATAAGTACCTAGAGGCAGCGTCTCATGCCGGCGCAGCTCTGGTGATACCAGCACTACCAGCTTCTGCAGACCTAGATACACTCTTGGAAAAATTAGATGGCATCCTGTTTACCGGTTCGCCATCTAACATTGAGCCACACCATTACGGTGAGAGCTCCAAAAATCTAGAGCAGAAACACGATCCAGACAGAGATGCTCTGACTCTAGCGCTAATTAAAAAAACCCTGGAAAAGGGAATACCAATTTTTTGCATTTGTCGGGGATTTCAAGAGCTGAATGTAGCTCTCGGTGGAACTCTGCACCAACTGGTGCATGAGGTTGAAGGCTTCGCTGATCATCGTGAGCCAGTGAACAGATCTGTAGCCGAGACATATGAACTGAGCCACAGCGTGTCCATCACATCTGGTGGTCAGTTGGAGAAATGGGGTTTCCCGGCACAGTTTGAAGTCAACTCGCTGCACGGGCAGGGAATCAATCGTCTTGCCGCGCCGCTACGTGTCGAAGCTTTTTCCCCAGATGGCTTAGTTGAAGCAGTATCTGCCATAGGCACAGAGGGCTTCGCATTTGGGGCTCAGTGGCACCCGGAATGGAAGTTTAAGGAAAACCCAATCTCTTTGCTTCTTTTCAACAAATTCAAAGCCGCGTGCGAAAAATATGCGAGACATAGAAACAACTTAGCTCTGATTCAAGCCAGCTTGTGAAAGCTTAACTATCGAGATTTGCAACCCAAGCAAGTAGCGGCGCACAAAAGCACCATCAACTCACCGTATTGGAGCAGAAAATGATAAAACTAAAATCTGTACCCACTGCCGCCATGGCCTTGCTCGGCGTATTAGCTGCGACCCCAGCACATGCAGCTGATGACTGCGAGACGTGCGCTAAAGTTGAGAGCGGAACTGTAAAAGGATTTCGTGAAGGTGACGTTGTTGCATTCAAAGGCATACCGTATGCGTCGGCGCCTGTTGGAGATCTTCGGTTCCAACCGCCACGCCCCGCTAAGCCTTGGAGTAATATACTAGAGACTAATGAATATAAGTCATCGTGCGCGCAGTTCAAAGACCCACTAGAAGAATACTCCACGCCAGCGCGTAAAGTAACATCCCGTACTGGAGACGAAATCGAAATTTATGACAACGAGGACTGTCTCTATCTGAACGTTTGGACACCCAAAGTAGACTCCAAAAAGCGCCCGGTAATGGTATTTATTCACGGCGGTGCGTTTGTCGTCGGTAGCTCTTCAAGTGATTTTTACAATGGTAAGAATCTCGCTAGTCACGACGCTGTGATTGTCAATTTTAATTACCGCTTGGGGCTATTTGGCTTCATGGAATTGGGAGAACTGGACAGCGCTTACAAGGGTAGCGGTAACAATGGCCTGAGGGATCAGATTGCTGCCATTTCTTGGGTTAAGAGAAACGCCTCAGCCTTTGGTGGTGACCCCGATAACATCACCGTCTTTGGCGAATCAGCTGGTAGTGCTTCTATCAATGCACTGATGGCAACTAAGCGTCCTGAAAATCTTTTCAAACGTGCAATCGCCCAGAGTGGTGGCGCTCAGATCATTCACTCTCCAAAGGTCGCCAGCCAAGCTGCTAAAGACATTTTTAAGGCCAGCGACATGAAGACATTCTCGGAATTCCGAGATGCGTCCACTCAAGCGCTATTGGAAATTCAGACTCTCGCATATGCACAGTCTGAAATCGGCGACCTTTTGTTTGCCCCCTTCATCGATGGAGACATAATCATTGGTGAGCCCAATAAGGTGATCAAGGCAGGGAACGCTAAAGCAATCGATTTGATGGCCGGCGCAACTCAAAACGAAATGAACTATTGGTCACTATACGATAGCGAACATCGAAACATGTTCACTGACGCTACCGACTTCGGCGACGCCAGCCCTCTAATGCCCGAAAAGTACCGAAAAGACCTTGAGCACAGGATTAAAGGCTCGCTGGATGACAAATATAAGGCCATCCTGAAAGAAGCAGATCTGTCAAAGGTTCGCCAGGCGCAGAACGATGACTTTGCGATGATTCAACCAATGCGAAAGATGGTCGAAAATCAGCAAACTAATAATCCAAATGTATACCTGTACCGCTTTAAATGGGCAGTGCCGGACAGCTACATTCCTAAGGGACAGAAAAACCTAGGATCGGTTCACGCAATGGAGCTTCCCTTTGTGTTTGGATCGCTCGATCTTGCCTGGGTGCCTGGTGGCGTTGAATTTAGCGCCGAGCCAAGCAATGAAGCGAAAGAACTCAGCAAACAGATGATGGCCGCGTGGACTAACTTTGCACGTACCGGCAATCCGAACGACAAGAATGTGCCTGAGTGGCAGACTTATGATGTATCGGCGAGGCAAACTATGATTTGGGACGATCAATCCTCCTCCAAGTCAGATCCCGAGCCTCAGCGTCGTGCTATTTGGCAAAATGAAGAGTTTACGTCGACTGAGCACGACTGAGCTCGACTGTGCATGCAACACCTGAAAAAATTAATAACAAGGGTGGCATATGAATAATCTTTCTCCAGCACTCGTCGTGGCAACACTTGCTATATCGGTACTCAGTGAAGCCCAAGCTCTACCTCTCGGACATGGATTCGATGCGGAAATCGAACTTAGTGCCGTGAGCGACTATCGATACCACGGTATATCGCAAACACTCGGGGATCCTGCTGTTCAGGGGGGAGTCACTTTAGCCTCCCCTATTGGTGCGTACATCGGCACATGGATGTCTAATGTCGACTACGGCCCCTCGACAGCAACCCGATTTGAGCAGGATTACTATGCCGGCTGGTACATCCCGATTGGCGAAGATTTCACCCTCGACGTGGGCTGGTGGAAGTATACCTATCAAAAGAACAGCGAGCTAAACGAACCTTCGTACTATGTCGTTGCCACATACAAAGCTATTGAGCTCACCCATCAGTGGGCGTCAGGAAGCCAAGCTGGTTCATACACATCCCTGGCTTATACATATCCCTTTACTGCTACAACAAGGGTCAAAGTTCGTTACGGATTAAATGACTTTAAAGATCCAGTCATTTTTTCAGCCGATGGGAACACCCGAGAACATTACCGGGAATGGGAGGCTAGAATTGATCATGATTTATTGGGAGCAACATTCAGTGCTAGTCTAGTAGATACAGACCTCTCCTCATCTGAGTGCGTCAGCGTATCTGGCTACGATGACCTTTGTAGTGCAAATCTAGTTGTAGGTGTTTCCAAAAAGTTCTAGTTAACTAGGGGCGATATCGCTGAGGATCTTTTACCCACCTTGGCGGTATTATTAAATCGCCGCATAGAATGCATCGTTAATAAGAATTATTTGGGGACAATACATAAAACCCAGTAGAAGCTAACTCCTTGCAAGAGCTAGATTCTGTAATGCACTGCCCCCCCCTACAAATCAGACTGTTATCACAAGCGCACTTAGCTTTTCAAAAACCTAATGAGAGTTAACGTTATGAGTAATAAATCGGTAAATGACGTAGTAGGTTTTTCACGTTCCGATGTCGAACCAACTGAAGACAAAATCAACCACCCCGATGTATTATCGGGGGAGTACACAGCAAAAACATGGCTGCACTTTTCTGACGAATCCCGAAGTTTCATCTCGGGGGTATGGGAAGCTGAGGCATGTGAAGAAAATTTTACTTCAGAGCAAACAGAGTTCTGCCACATACTTGATGGATATGTACGTTTAACTGATCGACGAGGAAGATCTGTTAATTACGGCCCAGGCGAATCTTTCGTTATACCAGCAGGGTTCAGTGGAACTTGGCAGAATGTCGGAACAGTTAGAAAACTGTTCGTCATCGCTTAATCGTAACGGGTCGCTCGGAGCGACCTCTCCAGGTCTGCTAAAGCCTAGCCAGCACCCTCATGCAAATCGCGACGGAGACTCAAATGATTCCAAACTTTGTAACTGAGCTTGCTCATCTCCACAAACTTATCAGTTTCCATTTAAGATCAGTCGCACCTGATTTTGAGGATCGATTTCAAGCTGCTGAATCCAACATAATGATCAGAAAACCAGTTCCGTTCAACACCAATGATCGAAGCTTTGAACTAGTAACGTCCTGCATTAGCAATGCAAAAAAAAATCTAGCATCTTTTCCTCTTAATCTTAAAGCAATGTCTGAGTGCATTTTCAACATTGCTCCGGCACTGAGGTGGTATACGATACCTGCAAGAACCACTCCCCCCGAGTTCCAAGAGGGCCATTTGAATGCAATGATATTTGGGCCTAATGGTTTAGCAACGTTTGGCAACCTGATGCTCGGTGTTACCGTTATGCGTCCGGGTCTCACGTATCCTGAACATCGACATCGCCCCGAAGAGCTCTATATCGCGTTGTCAGATAGCGAATGGTGGCGAGAGTCTGCTTTTTGGCATAGGCCTGGCATCGGTGGAACTGTTCACAACCCGGGAAATCATTTCCACTCGATGAGATCGGGTAACACACATCACCTCTCGTTATGGCTACTATTTGGCGATGAAAAATTCGTCCCTGGTGCAGAATAATCAAGCTGCACAACCGGAGCTATAATGAAAATAAGATCAATCCAGCATTCAATAGTTATTTTTGCAGGAATTAGTTTATTCCTGATTACGGCCACACTTGTAACTTATTCCCTTTATGCAAGCTTTAAAACTCAGAGTTTTGTACACTCCCAAACCGAGCATCTTTTAGAAAATACTCTTGAAGGCCGCTTAATGGCTCTGGCCTCATCAAAGGCCGCTAAGATTCAAGCTGAATTGGCTCAACCAATGCTTATTGCTAAAGCGATTGCGCTAACAAATACGACACTAGCGAGTTCGGAAGATCTTCCGGCCCATGAAATTCTTCTGCTAAGGAATGACATTCAAAATCTCACCAAAGCTTTTTTAGTCGAGAACTCTACCCTTGTAGACGTATATACAGCTTGGGAGCCTGAGGCATTCGCTTCAAAAGCTGAGTCAAAAACGGCCGCACCATCCGATGAATCAGGCAGGTTTACCCCATGGTGGTATCGAGATACCTCTAGTCAAGCGGTGCTCTCCACTTTAGGTGATGAACTTGAGAGTCAAACACTGCTTGCTACGGGAGTTCGAGAAGGAGAATACTATCTTTGCCCCAGAGAGAAAGGTAAACCGTGCACCGTTGACCCCGCGTCTTACGATGTTGATGGCACAATTGAATTGATATCCAGCTTTAATGCTCCTTTGATAAAAAACGGTCGCTTTCTTGGCGTTTCCGGAGTTAGTTTGTCACTAGATTTCATACAGAGCCTAGCTATCCAGGCGAATCAAGAGCTCTATGATGGTGCTGGACAAGTGGCATTATTATCGGCTAATGGCAGCATCGTGGGGTTTAGCAGTGATGAAAAGAAGCTTGGGGCCAAAAGCAAAGATACGCTTAGTGCCGAATTGCAAAGTCTTGTTGACAAAGTTACCGACTCACAACCTGTATTTCAAATCGACCATGACCACGGCAGGGTTTATTTGACATACCCCTTCACCGTTGAGGGGAGCATGCCATGGATGCTTACACTTGACCTGCCGATTGATGTAGCGATGGCTGAACTGCGAGATCTTGAGCAACAGCTTTCGGGTCGGCGTAACCAAGATATCTGGGGCATGCTACTGGTGGGGCTCATTGCCTCATTGGCCGGCCTCACAGGTATCTGGCTGATTAGCGTTCGAATTGCGCGACCGATGCGCCAGATGGTCTCCATGCTGGATGACATAGCGAAAGGTGAAGGCGATTTAACACAACGGCTGGTCTCGGACAGGAACGATGAAATCGGAGCCATGGCGACAGGCTTCAACGCCTTTCTCTCCAAGCTTCAAGCTACGATCCAGCAAGCGGTATCCTCAGTCGGTGGTCTGGCGAACTCATCTCAAAGAACTGCTGAAATCGCCTCGCACACCAGTATTGAAGTTAATCGGCAATTGGCAGAGATTGAGATGGTCGCTACGGCAGTTCAGCAGATGACCGCCACCGCGCAGGACGTTGCACGAAATGCTGCGCTTGCTGCAGATGCCGCCAGCCATGCCGACTCAGCCACCGAGGATGGCAAGCGAATTGTTCAAACTGCAGCGTCTGCAAGCCTGCACCTCACCCAGGAAATACAGCGGGCTGCGACTTCGGTTAGGTCATTGGCTGAAGAAAGCGAGGGAATCAGTGCCATTCTCGTCACCATCAGCGGGATCGCTCAACAAACGAACCTGCTTGCGCTGAATGCGGCAATTGAGGCCGCCCGAGCAGGAGAACAGGGGCGAGGATTTGCTGTGGTAGCAGATGAGGTAAGGCAGCTCGCCCAGCGCACCCAACAAGCGACTGACGAGATTCAGGTCATGATCTCTCAGCTACAGCATGGAACACAGCTGGTAGTCCGCGCCATGTTTCAAAGCGAAGAACGAACTCACGAAAGCTTCCGTCAATCTGAGGAAGCTCAAAAAGCCCTGGAAACCATTGCTCAAGCTGTAGCTGTCATCAGCGACATGAATACGCAAATCGCAAGCGCAGCAGAGGAACAAAGTTCAGTAGCAGAGGAAATAAGCAGTAATGTCAACAACATCGGATCAGCTTCTAATTATGTTGCCAAAAGAGCTGTAGATGTCTCTCAAGCCAGCATTGAACTATCGAACATGGCTGAAAATCAACATAGTTTGATGAGCACATTCAAAGTATGAATATCCAAATCATCAAACTACTATTCGAGCCTTATCGACTAACGCCATAAGCCTGGGCCTTGATGAAGAAGAATCTTTTCCAGTCACCCGCAACCTGATCTCCTTTACGAAAAACCCTAACAACGCCCAGCGCCTGAAATTGAAGTTTAGGTGCTGGGTATAGTGAATATCTAGCCGCCTGGATCATTGAGGGGGCCATCTAAGGCAATTTCCATAGAGCGCAGGGCAATCCAGAGAGCCACTACCCCTTCTGTGTCATCCAGAGACCGCCCTGTAATCTCCTCAATCCAGCGAATGCGGTAAACCAAAGTCTGCTTGTGCACACTCAGAACCTGCGCTGACTTTTGCCAAGAGCGATTTTGCTCCAGGAAGATATTCAGGGTACGAATCAGGTTACTACCATGCTGCGCATCGTAGTCAGCCAGACTCCCAATCACCCGGCGATACATCATCTTCGCCTGATCCAGATCGCTCGGCAACCAGAATGCTTCGTCCAAGGCATTCTCATAGTTCACGACCTTACGAGCCTTCGTCGAATGAGCCAACGCAAGGCGATCCTCTCGTAGCGCCTCAGGTACCCTCAGCCCCACGCCAAGCTGCGCGCTGACTCCGAGTGAACACCCTAGCGCGGTTTGAAGCGAAGTATAGGACGGCTGACTGGACACAAGAATCACCAGCTCCGCCCCTGCCTGCCTGGCCAGCACCTTTATGCTCTGACGCTCAAACTCCAGCTGCCAATTTTCTGGAGCCTCACGATCTAATCGAGCGACTATTAGGTGGGTCGCTCCAGGCGGGAATCCCATTTGCTGCAGACGCTCCATAGCAGCTTTATCAGTCAGTCTCTGGTTTAGCAGATCATCGACCAATTCAGAGCCTATGCGAAGCCTACGCTCGTGCTCACCCATGAGACGCTCAAGCTCGATTGCGAGCACGGAAGCGATATGGTGAAGGATGCCGTAATCCAGGAGCTGCCCCCCAGTGGCGAGGATGGCGCACTCTGGCGACCCGGGAAGTGCCATCACCCACGCTTCGCTTTCACCGTCATGACAACGAGCGAGATCAAAGGTGAGGCGCCCGCGCGAAGCAATTACCTCTTGCCAGCGCCGTGGTAGAGGCGCAAGCCCTTGCTGCCAAGGACACAAGCTACGCGTTTCAAAGAGGTAAAGTTCAGCTGCGACGTCTGCAGAAAGTCTGAGCAATAACGCGCTCAAACCGAGATGCCGCAGTCCAATCCGCGCACTCTCGTAGAGCCTTACCACGGCAAGTCGTCGTTGATCCTCCGCATGCTGCCGGGCATCGACAATTGCCCTCGTGACTGCAGAAAAAGGAACGGAGTAATGGGTGATTAAGACAGGAAATCCGAGCAACGATGCTTGATCGTTCAGGCCAGAGAGATCACTCGGCGCTTGCATGTTTTCGCCAATCATCATGCCGGCTACTTGCACATCGCATAAACGGGATACGTATGCCCGCTGCATCTTTATGTCTTGGGGGATGCCAATACCGGTGGTCATTAGCAGGTCGCCTTCCCCTAGCCATTCGCTGGGGTCGGCTAGTTCGCATACATGCGTCCAGCGCAAAGCCCGCTGTGCGCCTTGTACCCCGGTCAGTAACCGCGTACGTAGGGATGCATCATCGAGGATGTCCTGAATGGAAAAAGACATGGGTTTCATTGCCAGGCTTGAGATCCCAAAATACCCAACGGCTTTGGTGACTGATGGCCACTAACGTCGCTGGGTTTCACCCCCACCCTAGCAGCGACGCTTTAGAGGCGTCGAGCTAGACAGGCAGAAAAGGGCTTCAATTAGGTGGCCAAGCCAAGCGAGGCAGATTGTTGCAGAGACTTACCTTTGGTTTCCGGAGCCCAAGCGAGGCATACGAAGAACGCTACAAGGGTAATGCCGGCACCAATCAGCAAGGTCGCTTGCAGGCCAATGGATGCGATGCCGATCGGCATGAGGTAAGTGCCTGTTGCAGCACCGATACGGCTGATGCCAACAGCTACGCCCACGGCAGTCGCACGCACGGAAGTCGGGAACAATTCGTTGGGATAGATCCACTCCAGAATGCTCGGCCCGCCAGATACAAAAGCGTAGAACGCAAACGCACTGATGATGAACCATGCAGGTGCATCGGCCCACAGGCCCAGAGCGAACAACGGTATGGCCATGAGTGCAAATGGTACCAACACCATCGGCCGGCGCCCCCACGTTTCCACCAGCTTTAGGGCCGGAATCACACCAATCGCGAACAGCGTGGCGATCAGCAGCTCTCCTAATGTCGATGCGTTTACGCCTTCAATTCCCGCTGTGATCAGGATCATCCCACCAAACGTGTAGAGCACGTACTGTGGTGTGATCTGGGCGAAATAAAGCACGCCACACATGATCGTACGCTTGAGGTAGCCGCCCGACGAAATCATCTTCAGGTCTGCCATCATGGAGCGTGGACGCCCACCATCATGAAGCTGATTGATGTCGGCCTGGGTGATCTTAACCGACTTGCCATAGACCTTAAGGATGACCTCTTCTGCTTCCTTGATCCGTCCCTTACTGGCCAGCCAACGTGGCGACTCAGGAATGCCGCGACGCATGATAACGACGATCAGGCCGACAACGGCGCCGCTGAACAACATCCAACGCCACAGCGAATGGTCACCACTGAACTTGACGACCAGATAGCCAACAACAAATGCCGTCATCGCGCCTACAGACCAAGCCAGTCCAGAGAGGCCAATCATGAACCCACGTCGCTTGGAAGGAGTGAATTCAGTAAGCAGAGACGTCGCAATCGGATAATCCGCACCGACCGCTAGACCGATGATGAACCGCAGCAGGATCAGTTGCCAGGCATCAGTCACAAAGGCACTCAGGCCGCACGCGACGATGAGTACTGTCAGATCTAGCGCGTACATGGTTTCACGACCTATCCGGTCAGTGACCGCTCCGAACACAGTCGCGCCGAAGAAAATGCCCAGCAACGAAGCGGCACCGATGAGACCAGTCTCAACTGGCGATGCCGGAATGTCGTGGGCGAAACCGATAAGAGCAATACCGATCAAACTGAGGATGTAGCCATCCAAAAATGGGCCACCGCAGCAGGCAAGTAATAGTTTTCTATGAAATTTTGATACAGGCGAATTTTCGATGATATCGAAGACGCTCATATAATTACCCTTATTATTTAAATTGTGAGAGGTATTTAAGCTAGTCAGCCAACAATGAAGTAATGTTTGGTTACCGTATCCTTAATAGTCCACACTCCCGTCGTATTGGGTGCGAAATAGACGGCGTCACCTGCCTGGAAATGGATGACCTCGCCTTCATCTGGGCTAAAGGTGCCTTTGCCGCTGATGAAGTAGCTGTACTCAGCCTGTACAACTTGACGTCGCCAAGTACCTGGCGTGCACTCCCATACACCAAACGAGAAGCGAGGATCATCCACCACCTCTTCGAGGGCAAGGCGAGTCTGCGAAACGAGATCACCTAGCGGCTGGGCTACCGGTGTCAAAGCGGAAAAAGTTGTATCGGCAGTTAATCTTTTGATAATTGGGGTCACGTTGTTGGCTCCTGTATGGTCAGGCTTTGTCTTCAAGTCCAGCCGGAGCAAGCCCGGCTAGCATTCGGTCAATTGCAGATGGTCGAATACCACTCATTTCGGCTCGCTCTTTGCGAATGACGGCATTTCGAACGAGAGTGCCCCCCAGGTAGCGAAATGGCTCTGGAGAAAAAGTTTTGCAATTACGGCCGACCAGTGGGCAGGTGCTCCATTCATCCAAGCTGCCAAGTGCAAGACTGGCGAGAATTCGGCCACCAAGGCGGCTTGGGCCCACGCCATTTCCGCTCCAACCAATGCCGTAATGGATGTTTTGACTACCTGACAGCGTGCCGAAAACTGGGAGGCTGTCGTAGGTGCGATCAATCGGGCCCGACCAAGCATTGGTAAGCTGAGTCGACGCCAGCTCAGGATAGGTACGACGGAAATCAGCCTCGGTCAGCTCAATGCTCTGCGCATGCTCACTGAAAGTGCTGTTGATTTGAGAGTTGTAGGCCAGTGCCCCAGTCCCCTTACCGAAGGCAATCCGACCGTCCCGGGTGGTGCGGTAGTAATCCACCATAAGCTGCGAATCGGTGATCGACTCCTGCCCAGTCCAGCCCATTTTCTTCAGCTTTTCAGAAATCGGTTCAGTAATCACGATGGAGCTGTTTACAGGGACGATAAGCTTGGACAGTTCGGGGACCAATGCAGCCCAAGCATTGCTGGCGAGCACCACTGAAGTGGCGTTGACGTGCCCTTTAATGGAGGTCAGGCGTACCGATTTTCCTGGATCAATGGTGGTCACAGGCGTTTGCTCGAAGATCCGAATGCCTGCCTTCAGGGCCACGTCTCTCATGCCCCGAACCAGAGCGCCTGGCTGCACTGTTGCATTGCTGCGCTCATAAACACCCGCAAGGTGGACATCGGAACCGGTAGCTCTCGCCACCTCTTCCTGCGAGACACGAATGAAGAGCTCCACCCCCAGACGTGCACACATAGCTAACGTGCTATTCCAGCTGTCAATATGCGCCGGGGTGGTCGCTGTCCAGAACCAACCTTTACAGGCGTAATGCGCATCGATCTGATGCTGTTCACAGAATTCGCCCAACTCGCCGATGGCACACTCAGCGGCGTGGGCCAAGAACAGCGCTTGCTCCTTGGTACAAAAGCTCAACAATGAACCGATCTTCGGCCACCAGGACATCACGAAACCGCCATTGCGCCCCGATGCTCCACCACCGCAGATGTCCTGCTCCAATACAACCACGTTGATGTCGGGGTCACGCTCCTTGAGCGTGAGCGCCGTCCACAGGCCAACAAAACCACCACCGACGATTGCCACGTCAGCGTTGTACTCACCCTCAAGAGGCAGTGTGGGCTGAAGGTTTTCCTCCAGGCTCTGTAGCCAGTAGCTACGTGTCAGGGGGCGAGAAGAGGCCAGGCGCATTGGATTGTTTCCACTATGTTGTTTTCCATAGTTTCGCGTTCCTAAAGGCACGCAACTATTGGACAATCTTAAGAATATGGTTTGATATCTCCATATGATCGAACGACGCCAAATCATTGGAGACGTCAGTCAGCACCTGTTGGGGGCACAACCAAACGTCCCTGAGCCTTATTCAACGCCCACGAAACGGAGCTTCACACCGTACAACGACCAATGAGAACGGCTAGATCACGCAACACCTGCACCAAGGTGAATCAGCGTGGCATCGCAGATGCACGGATCTTTGCACACATGGAATACTGGATACCAAGAAGCCTAAAAATAAAATACTTACATTCGGCTATTGTCTTGAAAGAATGACTGGACAAGCCTATAAAGCCGCCAAAAACAAATTCCATCGCGCTTATAGTTGACTTTCTATCAAAACAATCAAACTCATTTAGCTCCAGCCCTCGCAAGAGAATGGAGTTAAGAGTCGAGGTGCGCCAAGAACGTAACCCTAATATCTCCTGCTTATGTAGCTCGCTTAAACTCCTAAACTCTGAGCGTGCTAGCTGAGCCGCCAGATGCTCAGCAAGCGCGAGATTCATATACGAATCCACGTAGTCTCCAAGCATCCGAACTGCGCTGCCCTCTTTAATCGAACCAAGGGCTAGATTCAAATCGGATTCGTAGTTCTCGATGATCTCATAAAGAATTTCCTCCTTACTAGCAAAGTGATAATAAATAGACCCAGGCTGAATCTCTAGCTCGTCCGCGAGATTCCTGATACTAACCCCATGAAAACCTTTGGACGAAAAAAAATGCCGAGCAACCTCAACAATTAGGCCACATCTACTCATGCCACTAGCTTGCGAATTGCAGGACGACTTCTTCATAGAGAAAATGACACATAGCACGGCTTGCAAAAATTTGACGCCGCGCCCAGAAGGGTAGACTTTTGGAAACAAAAGCTCTACCGAGCCAGGCGTAGCATGTTAATTTCTTAACCAAAACAGCTAAATTGACTAATAGACCTGCAGGCTAAATCTCCCAGCCAACCTTCATGCCCTCATATATCGCTTCTTCCACTGTACGAGCTGCGAGGCAATCACCAGCGCGCATGATGCGAATGCTTTTATCAAGATCAGCCGCAAGGGAGTCGACAGGTGTATGTCCACTGCAAAGCACAAGCGTGTCGACGTCTTCAAATATAATCGGTTCACCGCTTGCGGTATGCTGCATGTAGACGGTTTTGTCATCGCAACCATAGAGCCTTGCATAGGTTGTAATCGGTATTCCGAGCTTATGCATCTCGCCTACCATATTATCCCGAACATACAGTGGAAGAATTTCTCCTGCGTTCAGCCCGTTAACAGCAAGCTGGACACTGTGGCCTTCTCGCATCAAGATCTCAGCGATGCCAGGGCCAATCCAATCGCAGCGCCAATCGACGACTAGAGCGGAACGCCCAATGCGCACCTCTTTTCGGAGCACCTGCCAGGCATCCACCACTTGAATGTCACCACCGCCCTCATAAGCAGGTATATAGGGTTTGGCTCCCGTTGCGATCACAACGACGTCCGGCTTTTCCTGGTTGATCATCTCCGAAGTGACAACGACGCCTTTGCGGACGTTAACCCCGAAAATTTCCAGTTCTCTCTGCAGATTGGTACTAGCTCCGCCAAATTCGCTCCGGCGCGGCAGAAGCTGCGCCAGTAAAACTTGTCCACCTAACTGAGAGTTAGACTCGTAAAGCGTAACGTCGTGCCCCCGCTGCACAGCGGTAACAGCAGCCTTCATACCCGCTGGCCCGCCCCCGACAACCATGACCTTTCTGCGCGTTGCAGCAGGAACCATCTGGCCAAACTTCAGCTCGCGACCAGTTTCTGGTCGCTGAATGCAGGATATGGGGAAACCTTTGTGAAAGTGCCCAATACATGCTTGGTTGCAAGCGATGCAGGCCCGAACATCTTCGGCCTTTCCGTCATGAGTTTTGTTAGGCATCTCTGGGTCGCAGATCAATGCCCGGGTCATCCCACAAACATCTGCCTGGTTGCGCTCAATAATCAGCTCTGCTTCCTGAGGAGCATTAATTCGCCCGGTGACAAGGACGGGAATGGTCAACTGATCTTTGAACTTACCTGCCTCTTTTGCTAGGTAGGCTGGCTCGACAGCCATTGGCGGGACAATGTGGACTGAACCGCCGAGAGAGGCTGAGGTACCTGCGACTAGGTGCACGTAGTCGAGACGTTGCTGGAGAAGCTTCGCAGCTTCTAAGGACTCTTCTTCAGTAAGACCATGGATGTCGCGCTCGTCAGCGGATATTCGCATACCTACCACGAAGTTTTCTGAGGTTTTCGAGCGCACCGAGTCGATGATTTCATTGATGAATCGCAGCCGTCCCGTCACATCACCATTGTAATGGTCTGTGCGATGGTTGACCCTTGGGTTGAGGAACTGCGAGGGAAGGTAACCATGGCTCGCCACAATTTCTACACCGTCGAGACCTGCCGCTTCTAAACGTCGCGCCGCGTCGCCATACCCAGAAACGATTTCATCGATCATCTCCTGATCGAGTTCACGAGGCATTACATGGAATCGCTCGTTGGGCGTTGCAGATGCCGAATATGCGACGGCCAAAGGCCCATCGCTGGACTCCATGATCTCCCGCCCAGGATGGAAAATTTGCGAGAAGACCACCGTCTCGTTTCTATGGCACACATCCGCGATGCGACGGTACCCAGCGATACATTCGTCATCTGTGGCCATCAATACATGGGACGTATACCTCGCGCTTTCATGAACACCGGCGACCTGGAGAATGATCAAGCCGGCGCCACCTTCGGCTCGGGCTTGGTGATAAGCCACAAGTTGGTCATTTACGAGATTATCAGTGGGCATCGACGTGTCATGCCCGGTAGACATAATACGATTCTTGAGCTTCTTTCCGCCGATTTCAAAGGGCGAAAATAGATTCTTATAAGATTTATCTACATCAGGCATGGCACGGAATTCCTAGCATTTTTAAATTATTTTATTTTTGTGCCCAGTCAACCGGATAAAGCGCATAGAAAACCTTGGCCTTGTTGCCGGCGTAGATCAGAGGAGTTTTTTCGGGAATCCAAATCACATCACCTGGACGAGCAATGATTTTTTGGTCAGGCACTGTGAGATGAAATTCACCTTCAAGAACAACGATCAATTCGTCATACAACACGGCCCACTCAATTTCGGCGCCATCGAAGTAAGCGATGCCAGCACCCATTGTTTGACTCTCGCCAGTGCCAATAAGGCGACAAATAGCCGCTCTATCAATGGGTTCGCCACCATACGACTGAAGCTGGACAGTTGACTTTGCAAAGTGCAGAGTTTTAGACATGCAGGCACCCTCAACGCGAAATACACGTTATAAAAATTAGAACCTAAAGCATATATAAGCCGCCGACCTCAGCGACATTGCACCAGAGTCAAGCAAGAGGACGGCCAACCCACTTTCTTTTTGTCTTCAGTCAAATATGATTTTCCAACTCAGGCAGCACTTCGAAGAGGTCACCCACCAAACCGTAGTCGGCCACCTGGAAGATCGGCGCTTCTTCATCCTTGTTGATCGCAACGATCACCTTGGAGTCCTTCATGCCTGCCAGGTGCTGGATCGCGCCGGAGATACCGACGGCGATGTACAGCTGCGGGGCGACGATCTTGCCGGTCTGGCCAACCTGCATGTCGTTCGGCACGAAGCCTGCGTCGACCGCAGCGCGCGAGGCACCGACGGCAGCGTCGAGCTTGTCGGCCAGGCTGTACAGATGCTTGAAGTTGTCACCGTTGCCCATGCCACGGCCGCCGGAAACGACGACCTTGGCAGCGGTCAGCTCTGGGCGGTCGGACTTGGCCAGCTCTTCGCCAACGAAGGCTGAGATACCTGCATTGTACGCAGCAGCTACCCCTTCAACGGCAGCCGAGCCACCTTCGGCGGCCACGGCATCGAAGCCGGTGGTACGCACGGTAATGACTTTGACTGCAGCGCTCGATTGCACGGTGGCGATGGCGTTGCCAGCGTAGATCGGGCGTTTGAAGGTGTCGGAAGATTCCACCGAGATGATCTCGGAGATCTGATCAACGTCCAGCAACGCAGCAACGCGCGGCAGGATGTTCTTGCCGTTGGTGGTGGCCGGGGCCAGCACGTGGCTGTAGCTTTTGGCCAGCTCGACGATCAGCGGCGCGACGTTCTCCGGCAGGGCGTGAGCATAGGCCGCGTTATCGGCCACCAGCACCTTGGCCACGCAGGCAATCTTGGCGGCGGCTTCGGCCACGCCACCGACGTTAGCGCCTGCAACCAGCACGTGAATATCACCACCGATCTTGGCAGCAGCGGCGACAGTGTTCAGGGTGGCCGGGGCTACGGCACCGTTCTCGTGTTCAGCGACAATCAGGATAGTCATTTAGATTACCTTCGCTTCGCTCTTCAGCTTCTCGACCAGTTCGGCCACCGATTTGACCTTGATGCCAGCGCTGCGGGCAGCCGGGGCTTCAACCTTTACGGTCTTGCTGGTGGAGGCGAGGGAAACGCCCAGCGCGTCTGGGGTGACGGTTGCCAACAGCTTTTTCTTGGCCTTCATGATGTTCGGCAGCGACGCGTAGCGTGGCTCGTTCAGGCGCAGGTCGGTGGTGATGATCGCCGGCAGGTTCAGCGCGACGGTCTGCAGGCCGCCGTCGATTTCACGGGTGACGTTGACCTTGTCGCCGGCCAGCTCCACCTTGGAGGCGAAGGTACCTTGGGCGTAGCCGGTGAGCGCAGCCAGCATCTGGCCGGTTTGGTTGTTGTCGCTGTCGATCGCCTGCTTGCCGAGGATGACCAACTGCGGCTGCTCTTTATCGACAACGGCCTTGAGCGCCTTGGCCACGGCCAGGGAATTCAGCTCATCGGCGGCTTCGACCAGGATGGCGCGGTCGGCACCCAAGGCCAGGGCGGTACGCAATTGCTCCTGGGCAGTGGTCGGGCCGACGGAGACTACAACGATCTCGGTCGCGACGCCCTTTTCCTTCAGGCGCACGGCTTCCTCCACGGCGATTTCGCAGAAGGGGTTCATGGACATCTTGACGTTAGCAAGGTCGACGCCAGAGTTGTCCGCCTTGACGCGAACCTTGACGTTGTAGTCGACCACTCGTTTGACGGCTACCAGTATTTTCATTTTTGTTCCTGACTACCAACCGGAGGGACGGGATGGGTCGTGATTTGTTATGCGCCACGTTCCTCGCTCGCTGCGATGTCAGATGACGATTCAGCAGCGACGGAAGGCGTGTGAAAATTTACGCATTTTTTCACGAGCTTAGCAAGAGGAATAAAATGCCAACGAACAAAGAAAAATAACTCTTTAAAAATCAATTGTTTATATTGATTTAACGACAAGCGGGACTGAGGTAGGAGGGGCGTCCGTTGTAAAAGCGACGCCTTGAAGAGGCTGTTATGGACGAACGGTTATCTGACCGATACAATCCATACGAGCTTCGTGGGCTTGTTGGTCTTATTTTCGTAGCGGTGGGGGGTTGCTGAGGGAAACTGGAAGCTATCCCCCTTTCTGACGGTGAATACCTCATCGTTGATCGTCAGCTCAAGCTCGCCCTCCAACACGACCCCACCCTGCTCGCCGAACTCGTCCTTCAACTGATCGCTAGAACTGGCACCGGGCTCGATTTCTGTGTAAAGCATGTGGAAATTTCCAGCGATGCTGGGCGAAATCAGCTGGTCGTTGATGCCTGGCCTGTAGTCGAGCGACGCCCGATCCTCTAGCCGAACGATGATAGGGTGAGAAACAGCAGGCTTGGTGTCTGTGTAGAGCACTTCAAGATCAACATCGAGTAACACCGCTATGGCGGCAAGATCCTCGTCAGCGGGACTGGAGATGTTCCGTTCAATTTGGGAAATGAACCCCACGGAACGCCCCATGTGGTCAGCAACCTGCTGCAAGCTCAGCCCCTTTTTTTTCCTAAGATAGCGAATCCTTAGTCCAGCTACGCGATCACTCATTTGCTCCCCCTTCACACTTAAGCCCCGGAGTATGGGAGATGCGAAGCGGAAAAGAAACGCCTAGCTGGCCGTCCAACATTCGCGCACAGATCCCGACGTAGGAGCTGCCCTTCATTAATGCCCTATTTAAGCGCGCACCTCAGGATGCTGCGAACTCGCAAACCAAAACTAATACCCTCCTAAAAAACACTTGGCAATCGCAACACAATGAAATACCAAGATACGTAATCCGAGCCATCTAAAATAAAATACGAATCTATTGATGATTCTAATTATTTTATTCAGCCGCTCCTTTCAACACCACTTTACGAGAGCCCTCCATCAACAAAGATTTTCTTGAATTAGGGCGACTTACCCTCATAGCGATACTCAGGTTGTTTAGATCCGCTAAGTCTGCACACCAAAATTGGAAAATCAGCTCTACGCATCAGTACTTATTCATACCAAAAACCGGAACCTGGACAAGAGTTCAATAATGAAAATATGAATCGCCCTGGGTTTCATAGACACCTCCACGCCTTAAACTGAGACCAATCAGGAGGTGCCATGAGCAACCCACGTTAACCCAAAGAATTCAAAATCCAAGCGGTCAATCAAGTGACCGAAAAGAAGCTGCCTGTCGCTGATGTGGCGGCGCGTCTTGGCGTGTCGACGCATAGCCTTTATGCCTGGATAAAGCGCTACAGGAAGCCTCAGACAGAACGGCAGCAAGACGATGATCAGCACGTTGAACTGCGTCGTCTGCGAGCCGAACTCAAGCGGGTCACCGAAGAGCGAGACATCTTAAAAAGGCCGCCGCGTACTTTTCTAAGGAGTGCGGTTGAAGTACGCCTCTATTAAGCAGCGAGCGGGCAACTATTCCATTCGACGGCTTTGCCTGACGCTGAAAAGACCATCCCAGCGGTTATTACGCCTGGCTGGCTGAGCCGCAATCTGTACGCGCCAAAGACGCCCAGCGACTGCGGGGTTTGATCAAGCATGCATAGGTAGGTTTGAGTGGAGCACACCATGCCGTCAATCAGCACGGTGACTCTGGGACGAAAAGCCTAAGGATACGACCTTGGTCTTCAGTTATGCGAGCGAGCTCAAGACCAGTAATGGTGGACCGAGAGTTAGCATAACCCAGTTCAGCACTGCTTGAATTCCCAGCGGCCCACGACGTCAGATCGGGCGGTCTCGTCCCTACCCCCCTAGGGCTGAATATCTGCATCACATTGTCCAAAGAAGGTGTTTTCTCGACCAACAGTTTGGCATCGCGCTCAAGGCGTCGCTGGTCGCGGGGATCGATACCCTTTGCGACCTGCGCCCTGGCGATATCACGCAGAACGCGAGCATCGCGTAAACCAATTTCAGGATAGGTGCCGAGCGAAATACGGGACTGCTTGCCCGCCCAAGAAAAGCGAAAGTGCCAGCTCTTGGTGCCGTTCGTATTCACAAAAAGCGCGAGACCATCAAAATCAGGAAGGGTGTAGTGGCGCGAGGCTTGGCGTGTCGGACCGCCGTAATGGTAAGGACCATCGTACTAACTCCACCCATAAGAATGAAGGGGTGTTGTACGGTTTTCAGAGGGCCAAGCAGCTCTAAAAACTGATTTAGCAAGCGTCGATTTGATGTACTAAATAATGTACTAAAAAATCGTGGCTGTTGATGTATCAGAATGGACTTTACTGGAACGAAAAAAAAGGCCGAAGCCTCTTTTTTTGGATTTCTACCTACTTCAATGGAAGTCTATAGAAAATAATTGGAGCGGGAAACGAGACTCGCACCTGGCGTCCGACTCATTGAAATCTAAGGGGTTTCTTTTCTTGCCAGAGCAGGAAAAGACTTGATTCTGGACTTGTTTTTCGGGTGCATCAAGAGCAATTCCAAGGCGAGCTACCGACTTCCTTACCCTCTTCTGGAATCGCGCCCGCCCCAAAGGGTTATTAACCAGGCCTTGCTCGTATTTAGTGACCAGGGCCTGCCCAATCAGCATTCGCTGTTGCTAAAAATGTGACAACCAAAAGCGAGCCCCCATTAGCTACTTCGCTGCCCAGGCGTTGAAACGTTGCTCCAGCTGATCGCCATGGTCGGCCCAGAACGTCGCATCCATTGCCACTTGCCTGGCCAGGTTGGTCTCGTCGGTGGGCATGTTGCTACGGCGGACGGCATCCACCAACGGCACGGCGGCGCGGTTCACCGGCCCGTAGGCGATCTGTTGCGCGTAGGCTTTTTGCGCGTCGGTCTGCAAGATGAACTGAATAAAGCGCAGGCCCTCCTGGGCGTTGGTCGCGCCTTTAGGAATGGCAAAGGCATCCATGTCGTAGATACCGCCATTCCAGACCACGCGCAGGCTGCTCTCGTTCTGCACCGCCGCGATGCGACCATTGTAGGCCGAGCTCATCACGACATCGCCGGATGCCAGGTATTGCGGCGGCTGAGCGCCTGCTTCCCACCATTGAATGTTCGGCTTCAACTGGTCGAGTTTATGGAAGGCGCGATCCTGCCCTTCTCGAGTGCCGAGCACTTTGTAGACATCCTGAGGGGCGACACCATCAGCCATCAAGGCGAACTCCAGGGTGTACATAGCGCCCTTGCGCAAGCCACGCTTACCGGGAAACTTTTCGGTATCCCAGAAATCCACCCAGCCGGTCGGTGCTGTCTTGAGTTTTTCAGCGTTGTAGGCGAGCACTGTCGACCACACGAAGAAGCCCACCCCACACGGCTGCACAGCACCTTCCAGAAGATCAGGGACGAGTTTGGCGATCTCCGGTCGGGTGCCGATTTCCTCCAGCATGCCTTGGTCACAAGCGCGAGCCAGCTCGGGCATTTCCATCTCGACAACATCCCAGGAGACGCTGCCAGTATCGACCTGCACCTTGATTTTCGCCATTTCACCGTTGAATTCATCGGCGACGATACGGCTGCCGGTCTTCTGCATGTAAGGCTCGTAGAACGCCTTGACCTGCGCCATCTTGTTGGCACCACCGTGGGACGCAACGGTCAGGTCGGCATGCGCTTGTATGGCGGCAGCACAGCCCAGGGCAAGAATGAGTGTGGTACTCAGGATTTTCTGCATTGTTATTGTCTCCGATGAGCTTGGAAAGCCTCCCACGCAAGGAGGCAGCGCCGGGTGCGAGCCTGGTCGCTGACCCGGTACGCCGATGTCCAGTTTTGAAGACCTGGGCAGTGCCCGACAATTAGGCTGAACAATGATTTGAACGCCAACGCTCATACGTCCGTACAAGAGCCTCCACCAAACGGATGAAGGCATCCCGGCCGTCGTCTCACGGCATGATCACGAAACTCTTGCGCACGGTTTCGCGGATGTCCCAGACGCCGTGACAGTTCGCCGGGAACAACACCGCATCGCCAGCCCGAAGTTCAATGGGCTCGCCTTCGTCCGGAATGAAAACACAGTGACCGGCAACGAAATGACTGAACTCACGCGCCAGCACCTGGCGGCGCCAGCGCCCCGGTGAACACTCCCAGACACCGGTCAGCAGGCCGTCCGGTCCCTCCACGGCATGGGTGGCGGTGCTCGCCACGGGACTGTCGATGGGTTCGCGTACCGGGACAGCGGCAGGCAGGGCAAGATCGGCGGTACTCGCCAAGACAATCGGTTGCGGCATAACGGTCTCCATGGTTTATAGGTTCTTGTCTTCCAATCCCGCCGGCGCCAGGCCAGCGAGTGCACAGTCCAGCCAGGCAGGGCTGCGATTGTCCGCTTCGGCCGCTTCCTTACGCTGCACCGCACTGCGCACCATCAACCCGCCGACATATCGAAACGGCTCCGGGGGAAATAGCTTCGGCTTGCGCCCGACCAACCCACAGTGGCTCCATTCGTCATCCAGCCCCAGCGCCATGCTGGCGAGAATGCGGCCGCCCAGACGACTCGGCCCCACGCCATTACCGCTCCAGCCAATGCCGTACACGATGTTCGGAGCGTCCTCCAAGTGACCAAACACCGGAAGGCTATCGAACGTCCGGTCGATGGGACCGCACCAGGCATGCGTAACCGGTACGTCACTAAGATGCGGATAAGTGCGTCGGAAATCCTGCTCGGTGTCCTGGCTGAGTTGCGGGTTATCGTCGTAGCTGGCATCCACCCGGCTGCCGTAGCTGATCATCCCGGTGCCCTTGCCGAATGCGATGCGCCCGTCCTGGGTGGTGCGGTAGTAGTCGACCATCAATTGCGAATCAGTAATGGCCTCGCCGCCTGTCCAGCCAATCGACTCGAGGCGATCGGGAATCGGCGCGGTCGCGACAATCGTGCTGGTGACCGGCAAGATCGTGCGGCGTAGCTCCGGGATCGCCGCCGCCCATGCGTTGTTGGCCAGCACGACGCTCTGCGCAGCAATCCGCCCCTTCGGCACCTGCAACACCGCAGGCTTGCCACGCTCCAGGCCAATCATGGGGGTGTTCTCGAAGATCTTGATGCCCTTCTCCAACGCCACACGCCGCAGGCCGCGCACCAAGCGTGCCGGTTGCACGGTGGCGTTGCTGATCTCCAGCACGCCTTCCAGATGCATCGGCGAGCCGGTTCTACGGGCGACTTCGCGATTGGACAACGGCATGTACACCGCTTCGCCAAGTCGCTGGCAGGTCTGCAGGACATCGTTCCACGCACCCCGCTGAGCATCGCTGGTGGCCGTCCACAACCAACCGGCGCGGCGAAAATGAGCGTCGATCCCGTGGGCCTCGCAGAAGGCCTCGATCTCACCGATGGCCGCCGCCGAGGCTCGCGCCAGGCGCACCGCCTCATCCTTGCCACACTGGGCCGACAGCGAACTGATCTTCGGCCACCAGGACATGACGAAGCCCCCATTGCGACCGGAGGCGCCGCCACCACAGATATCCTGCTCGATGATCGCAATCCGGCAAACCGGATCTTTTTCCAGCAACTGCAAGGCTGTCCAAAGCCCAACGAAGCCACCGCCGACGATGGCGACATCCACGGACAGATTGCCTTCCAAGGCAGGCAGCGGAGTCAGCTCGGAGGCAATTTCCTCCAACCATAAGGAACGTTTCATTTACGAATTCCATTGACAGCGATTGATAGAGCTACATTCAGCCCTCGAACAGACGGAAACAATCGTCTGTTCAATTCAAATGTATGAGCTGCCTCGTACAAAGATATGAGTCAGCCGAAATGACCCGCTGTTGCGCCACCATCAATGGAATAGAGCGCACCATTGGTGTATGACGCCTCGTCCGAAGCCAAGTGGAAAATTGCCTTTGCTACTTCCGACGGCAGCGCAAAGCGGCCCAGCGGCACCTCTTTCGCATAAGCCTGCATTTCGGCCACCGGGTCTTCGGCTTCGGCAAACAAACTGTCCATCATCGGTGTCTGGACGAACCCCGGGCACACCAGGTTCGAACGAATGCCGTATGAGCCGTAGTCCAGGGCCAGACAGCGCACCAGGCCCAGCACGCCATGTTTGGAGGCGCAGTAAGCCGCATACCCGGAAGCCCCCCCGCACCGAAGCATCCGAGCCGACGGCAACAAAAGCGCCCTTGCGCTGTTCAAGGAAAATCGGCATGGCGTACTTCGCCGTCAGCCAGACTCCGGTGAGATTGATGCCAAGGGTGAAGTCCCATCCTTCCTGTTCCAGGTCATTTACCAACCCCGTGCGCGCGACACCTGCGCAGGCGGCGACGGCATGCAAGGGAATGCTCTTCTTTGCGACGAGTTCGAACGCATTGCGTACCTGCGCTTCATCGCGTACATCCACAACCTGGCCCTGGAATTTTTCAGCCCCTATCAGCGTTGCCGTGCCAACCAGACCTGCCTCGGAAACATCACAACCCACCACGTAGTAACCCTGGCGCGCGAACTCGGCAGCGGTGGCTTGGCCGATTCCTGAACCAGCACCGGTGACCAGAACAGCTGCAATAAAATTGCTCATCATCATCTCCTCGAAACCAACGGCGGCTCCAGGCCTTACGTGAGAGACCTCACCAGCACTGGAGCCTATGGGCATATTTACTTCCTGACGGCGTCCACTACGCTGAAGACGAGAAAGGCCAGGACGGTGAACAGCACCATGATGTAAGGCAGTGCGCCAAACACCCCGCCGGGATTGGCCGCGAAGTTGTAGATCAGCAACGCGATGAACACCGCGACACCCAGCCCGATGGCGACGACCGTACCTGGCCTGGAATGACCGTCGATCCTGATTTCCCTGATGGCGCCAAAGCCGAGCAGCACGTAGGGCGCAATCCAGAACAGCGAATAGAGGGTCGACAAATAGGCGGTCGATTGCAGCGGCGGCGTTGCAGCCAGAAACTGCAACGCGACGGGAATGCAGGCAGCCGCCAGCGTCATCAGCACCGTTGAACCGGTAGGTGAACCGAACCGGGGATGAATCCTGGAGAAAATCTGCGGGATGAAGCGGTCGACCGATGCCGTCGCGAACACTCGACTGCCGTAGTTCATGAAGGCCACGAGGCTTGCGAACGTAGCGGCGCCCAACAGGAAGTCGATGGGCAGTTGCAGGAACTCCATGCCGGCGGCCGTGGCCAGGATTTGCGTGGGTGACTCGCCGTTACTAAGTGCTTCAAGGTTTTGCCCCATCAAAGGTGCACTCAAAACCAGGATAGCGACGAATGCCAGACCGGTGATCAGCAACACGTTGCGCAGCAGCAGCGGTACATTCTTTTTCGGGTCGACCGTTTCGGCCGCGAGCGCTGCCAGGGCATCGCAGCCCACGAAATAGGCCAACGCAACAATGGTTCCCTCGGCCAGGCTCGACAGGGATGTTCCCTGCAAAGTCAGCTGCGCTTGCAGGTCTATTCCGGTTTTCGATGCAGCCATGACGGTCACGATGGCGAGCAGCGGCACCGGGAGAAACGACAACCAGGCCGTGATCGAAATCGAAGCGTCCAGCCCCCGCCAGGTCAAGACGCCGGCCAGGATCGAGATGACGATAGCCGTCGCAGCCTGGAACCAGCCTGACAGCGCAAACGTCACGCCGAGGCTGTGCAGAAAGCTGCTGCTGAACGTCACGAAGCAAGCGGACAGCGCCGCGCAGACCACCAGGAACCCCACCAGATAGGATGCCGCAACCACCCGCTGAGGTACCCGTCCCAGGGAGATCCCCACATAGGACAGCAGTGAGCCGGTCACCACGTATTTGCGGGCGAATACGTTCACCGCTGCCGTCATGCAAAGTGCGGCCAGCAACGCGAGCGCCATCGCCAGCCATGAGGCGTTGCCCGCATACAATGGCATCGATCCCGCCGCGATGGCGGCGCTTGGTCCCAGCTGTTGTCCGGAGAGTCCCAGGAGGGTCACGCGGGTTAACGATACCTTCTGTTCAGTGCCGGGCAGGCTCTCCCCGATAACGGGGTCGCCAGTGCCGAATGAAGTATCTGCCTGAGTCATTATTATTGTCCCGTCAGGTGAACGCCTGGGCTGATGCCCGTTGTGTGGCTAAACGATCGGAGCGGCATCGCGGTCAAGGTTGTCGTCGGCGGCGCTGATCACTTCAAACTCTGTCTTCAGGTCCAGGTTCAAACAGAACAGCCAATAGAGCATCGCGCCGACAGGAATGCCGACGAAAAAGGCGTAGTCGACACCACCGAAATATCGGGCGATGGGGCCTTGGTAGAACGACAGATACATGAATGGAATCATCGCGAGGAAAGACAGGACATAAGCGGCGATGCCCCGCCAGTTCCACTTTCCATAGATGCCCCGCACGTTGAAGATTTCCCTGACCGAGTAGCGGCCTTTTCGGACGATGAAATAGTCCACCAGGTTGATCGCCGTCCAGGGCGCCATCAGATAGGCCAACACCGCCAGGACCGTATAGAAGGTGGTATTCAGGAAGTCTGCGGGCAGCAGGACCCCGACTAATGTCGCAGTCACCCCGATCAGCGCAATGGCCTTGATTCTCAGCGCTCTGCTGGGAGACGTCGGCAGCACACTGTCCAACGCAGTGATCAACGTCAGCGCCCCTCCGTAGGCGCACATGCCATTGAAGATCAGCAGTGCAATACCACCGACCGTCAGCACAACGGCACCAAAGCCGGGATAGACCAGATCGCCCGATAGCTGTAAACCCAAGGTAATGGCTTCCTTCGGATACAACGCGGCGCTCATGGCACCGACCGCTTCCATGCCGAACACACCCAGCCCGGCGCCCAGGCCGGTGTAGGCAATAATGGATCGATGGCTGGTGGTGGGCGGCATGTAGCGCGAATAGTCAGAGACAAAGAACGCCCATGAAAGTTGATAGGCCAGCGCGGCGGAGGTAACCATCAGAAAGGGAGTGAACTGGAAACTGCCGGCAAGGCTGAACAGGCCATCTGGAATATGACCGCCGTACAAAAGCCCCGCAACGTAGATCAGCAATACCACGACCAGGACAAAGGTCGTGTAGCGTTGCCCCACGTGCAACAGGTTGTAGCCGAAGATCGCCACTGCAATCGATATCAGACCCAATACAACGCCGCCGATAGTCGCTGAGCTCAAACTCAATTGTTCCGCCGTGGCGCCCATCAGGTTCACGTTCAAGACGATGTAGCCCCAATAGACCAACACCGCCACGAGCCATATGAACAATGCGCCATAGCGACCGAATTGAGGTCGGGTCTGCACCATCTGCGGCAGCCCCAGGTGCGGACCCTGGCTCGCATGCGCGGCGACAGGCAGCGTGCCGAGGAAGGTCCCCAGGGCCAGGCCGAACAAGGTCCAGGCCAGGTTGAGTCCTAGGGCAATCCCGATGGCGCCGGTTGCCAGGCTGAGTAGCTGGGCACTGCCGGCGAACCAGATGGTGGCCTGATCTCCCAGGCGACCGTGCCGCTCACTCAAGGGTACATAATCGATGGATCTTGACTCCACCAGCGTCGCTCGGCTTTCAAGGCCGGTCGCACGCTCAGTCCCGATATTCTTGTTCATGATGCCAACGCTCCGCGATTTGCTTGCGCATAAAGTTCTTGTTGTTCGTGTGAGTTCACACGGGAAGGGAATTGCGCCAGACGTCAGGAACAGCGCAGCTCCCGTGCGCAGGGAAGGAAGGCTTCGATACCCTCCTCCCACCGCACAGCACTAATGAAACGTGGCTGACTCAGATGTCCGGGCGGGTGTACGGAAACCACCAACCCTGCGCGCTTGGCTTGAACTGCATATGCACGTGTTTCACGTCCGTGAAGGCATTGATGCCATCCAGGCCAAGCTCTCGGCCCAACCCCGACATTTTCTTGCCGCCGAATGGCGCGGCAACGTTGTCCTTCAACGGATCATTGATCCATACGTGGCCGCTGTCGATTTCGGTGGCGGCACGCATCGCCGACTCCAGGCTGGACGTGAAGATGCTCGAACCCAGACCAAAATCACTGTTGTTGGCGTGCTCGATGGCTTCATCCAGCGAACGGATCCTGCAGAACGTCGCCTGCGGCCCGAACAGTTCATGGCGCGGCTGCTGCTTGTTCGGGTCGGTGATTTCAACAATCGTTGGCTGGAAGAAATGACCCCGTGGGAAATCGACGCGCTTGCCGCCATGGCGAATTCTCGCGCCCAGACTCTGGAGGTGAGCCAAACCGCTTTCGACGCCATTGAGCGCGGCCTTGTTGATCAGCGGACCAATGTCCACATCGCCCATCGGATCACCAATGCGCAGCCTGGAAACCGACTGGACGAGTGCCTCCATGAAGTCATCGTAGATTTTTTCATGGATGAAGAAGCGCTCGGAGCCCGTGCACACCTGGCCGCAGTTCAGGAACGCCGCGAAAGTTGCGGCCTGCACGGCCATATCGAAATCGGCATCATCCAGGACGATGAACGGATCGGAGCTGCCCAATTCCAGCAGCAGCGGCTTCATCCGCGCGGTAGCGCCCTGCATGATTTTCTGACCGGTTGGCACCGAACCGGTGAATGCGATCATGTGCGTATCGGGGTGGGAAACCAGGTAAGCAGAGCCCTTGGCGCCGCAGGTCACGACGTTGAAAATGCCGGGTGGCAAATGGTCGAAGATCTTCGCCAACAGCAGCGCGGTCATCGGCGTGACTTCGGAAGGCTTGATGATGCAGGTGTTGCCGGCCGCCAACGCCGCCGCCACCTGCCACGTCATCAGCAGAACCGGGAAGTTGAATGGCAGGATGCTGACGATGACGCCCAGGGGCTCACGTAATACCAGGTTCATCTGGCCCGCCATGTTCGGCTGGACAACCTGACCGCCCTGGGTACGCGCAACCTCGGCCAGATGGCGGTAGGCATCGACACTCCACTCGACCTCATCTAGGCTTTCGCGCAAGGGCTTGCCACTTTCCTGGGTGAGCAGGCGCGCCAGCTCCGGTGCATGTTCCCTGAGGCGAACCGCGCAGGTGTGCAGCAGTTCGGCGCGTTCGCCCGCCCCTATGCGAGCCCATTTGCGTTGTGCAGACTTGGCAGAAGCAACGACGGCATCCAGTTCGCCGGTGGTTGCCTCGGCGACTTCGGCAAATATCTCCTCCGTCGCCGGGTTCTCTACTTGAATGGCGGCGCCTTGGCTTTTTACAAATTTGCCATCGTAATAAATGTTCATCTTCAACTCCTGCTTCTTTTCTAAGTTTTATTGCACTTGAATGTCGATTTACGAATACGCGGGGCGCACAGTGGCCACATGTTCACGGGCGAACAGAATGGCCATGATGTTCAATACGACCAGCGACACGGATGCGGCGATGAAGCCGTCGGTGTATTGCCCCGTTACGTCCTTGATCACCCCCAGGACCATCGGGTACACGACGCCACCGAGCAAAAAGCCCAGGCTCATGATGATGCCGTTCGCGGTGGCAGCCAGCTTGATGCCCACCGAGTCGGCGGCAAGGCAGTAGGCCAACGGGATGCCGCCATAAGCGAACAGGCCGGAGATGGGCAGCATGGCGGCGAGCAAGGGGTAATTTTTCATCGACAGCGCCGCAGCGCAGCCGAAGAAGGCTACGGTCATGCCCACGCCGGAAATCAGCATCAGGGGTTTGCGCCGACCCAGCCGGTCGGACATCAAGCCGAACGTCACCGCGCAAATCATGCCCACCAGTGGGTACAGGGCCCCGATCAGGCCGGCATCACTCTCGCTCCAGCCATTCTCTTCCATGAGGATGGTCGGGACCCAATAAATGGCCACCGCGTAGGAACCCCAGACGCCCACCAGAAATACCGCGGCAACCAGCACGTTGCGGTGAGTCAGGGCCGCAATGAAGACCCGGATGACAGATGACTTGCCGACCTCGGCCTGAGTCGCAGATGTCGCGAAATGCTTGGGTTCCTTCAGGAAGAACAGGCTGACGAGCATCGTCGCCACTAGCGCGATGGCCCCCAGGGCAGAACCGTCACGCCATCCATAGGCATTCAGCACATGGGAATAGGCATAGAGGGCGAGCAATGTGCCTATCCCGTCCGTTGCCAGCATGGCGCCCATGGCCGCGCCGGTTTTGCCGGACTGCTCGAACCAGCGCAGCGCGAGGGTGTAAGGCCCGATGAACAAGAGTGGGATGCCGGCACCGAGAAAGATGCGAGACATCAACATCGCTTCGAATGAAGGAACGTAGGCGAAGGCGACCTGCCCGATTGCTGAAATGAGCAGACCCAGAACGGTGATTTTCTTGGCACCCCAGCGGTCGACCAGAATGCCGGCAAATGGAAGGATGATCCCGCCGGCCACTGCAGAAGCCGAAGCCAGCGTCCCCACCATCGTATAAGTCATGTTCAGATCGGTCATCATGATGACGATCTGGGTTGAATAACCGACGTAAGGTATGAAAATGGCAACGGTGGCGAGGAAGCACAGGAACAGTGCCAGCCATTTTCCCTGATCATTGACGGGACTGTAGCGAGACATGGTTTTCTCCTTTATCTGAAGGGGCTGGGAGACACTCAAGGTCGAACTCCAATCCTTTGGGGCACGGCCCCAAAGGATCCACCTGAGCGTCTTGCTGTCCTTCGTTTTTTATTATGAGAAGCGCTGAATAAAATCTTACTCAGCGAACCGTTTTGGCTTTGCAAAGAAACGGAAATCGTCGTACTTCTGGCCGTAGATGTACGGCACATACGCATCACGGTTTGGCAATTCATCAAACCAGGGCACGGTCCAGGAAGAGGCGCCTTCGGCATAGAATGCTTCACCGACGGAAATCACCGGGATGGTGTCCAGAGGGTCCATGGTGGAGCCGGTCAGTTTGAGCGTGCCTTTACCCACGCGCGTTACGCGATAGGACTCTTCGGTCTTCATGCAGTTGAGAACGACGTCGTTCTGCAAGCCGATACCGGTAACGTGAGGTTGAGCCTTGATTTCAAAGTCGTAGTTGCTGGTATCGAGTGGCCCCAGGTCCGGGCCGAACTCAGCGCTGATCTCGATCAGGCGTACACCGTTGCGCTCGGTGTAGCCGTAGGCATCTTTACCGTCGAAGTACAATTGCGACGAGGCAAGTTTTTTACCCTCGCCCCACATCTCGCGCCCGATCGTGACCGGCATATCACCGCTGACGAAGAGGGTCAGCATGGTGGTGCCGGTGAATTCCTTGTAACGGCAATTCAGGTAGATAACGCCACAATCAAACTCGCCGCACAGGGCGCTCTGCCAGCGAGAGACATTGGCGATTGCAATCGGTTTTTCAGGGAGTTCGAAGCAAGGTGGGAGCACTGAGCGCAAGAATTCAAACGTGGTTTCGAATTCGATGGATACGGACTCTACTGTAAAGCGGCCCTTGGACAGCAAAGCCTGGATTTCTTTTACTTCTTCAGAAGTTTTAACAAAGCCCATGATTATTATCCTTGTGCAGTGGTCTGGTTATAGCGTCCGGGACTCTCGATCCAAGCCCGAACCCTGTAACTAGAGTTGCTCACTGACCAGCGCACCAACAATGGTGCGAACATAATAAATTGCAAAAATCAGCTGTATGATCGTATAGGTTTCAAAGTTGGCACGGACGCGTCCGTGTCATTTGTTACGAACAGCGATACATCCGCTCGATGACAGCGCAGGATTTATTATTCAGGGCTTGGAATTATAACAAGTACGCGACAGCCTACCCGCTGCCGGCATAAAAATATCTGCAAGACAAACACTCACTCATCTTGAATCAGTCACCTCCGAGGGCAACTTGCGGATATGGGGTTCTTTCTCTGTACTCGCGGCGCATGGATTTGAAATACCAGCGATATCCGCCGACTTGAGCGCAAACCATAATATGGCGACGTCATCCGTCGAATCCAAAGACCTGGCGGTAATCTCCTCGATCCTGCGCACTCGATAGACCAATGTTTGTTTATGTATATGCAGTTTGTTAGCTGTATTTATCCAGGATCGGTTGTTTTCCAGAAACGTACGCAGGGTATGCAACAGTTGGGCGCCTTGAACGGCGTCATAATCAGTCAACGGTCCCAGGACCCGGCGAAACGCCTCGGTTGCATCATGCAAGCTCTGTGGCAGCCAAGGAGAATTAACCCCAGTGTCCGAGTAGAAACTGAGCGGGCTATTCTCGGTGGCATGGGCCAGCGCCAGGCGTGCTTCGCGCAGCGCATTGGCACAATCGTCTACATGTTCAAGGAAATCGCTCACGCCCACTTTGATTAATAGATTGGACTGAAAATCGCGGACAGTTTCATCAGCCCAGAACAGCACAAAAACCTCCTCGCCCTGCACTCTTAATATGAGGTCGATGCCATGCCGCACCAGCGCCTCGTCAATCTCCTCGATCGACAGCACGCCCAAACGGGCGACTGCGAGCCTCAAGCGTGAAACATCCGCGCCACATGCTTCTAGCCGTTCTTCTACCTGCCGAGGCAACACACGCTTGTGCAGGAGGTCGTCGATCAGTTCGCTCCCTTGGCGCAACTTGGTTTCCCGATCGACCCTGAGTCGTTCGAGTTCAATGCCGATAACGGCGACGATGTGATGCAGCAGACCGTAGTCCAACGCTTGCGCACTGTGGGCAGCCAACAGGCAACCACGGTGAGAGGGCACGGACACCAGTACGGTCTCTCCGTCCGCCACCGCGCACCGCTGGACAATGGGTGTGCCGTGGGCGGCTCTCGGTCGTCGAAGTATGGCCTCGCGATGGAGCGCAGGAAGCTCAGCCAATCCGGCCATCCACGGGTTCAAGGAGCGTGGGTCGACCAGATGCAGCACCGCTCCTACGTCGGCCTCCAGGCGTTTGAGCAGCCCCGGCAGCCCCAAGCCCTGGATGCTGATGCGGGCGGTCTCATACACGTGGGTGATGGCGTTGCGCCGATTGTTCTCCAACTGCTTGTAGGCATTCACCACCGCCTTGGTAACGGCTGAAAACGGAACACCATACTCGGTCATCAACACCGGGAAATCCAACGCCTTGGCCGCCGCGAACAGTTCGTCAATATCCGCAGGCGCCTGCATGTTGTCACCAATCATCAGCCCTACGAGCCCACCGAGGTGCAGGCGCTCAACATACAACCGCTGTTCGCCTGGATCAGCCGGAATACCAATGCCGGTGGTCATCAGCAAATCCCCCTTCCCCAGCCATTCGGATGGGTCAGCGAGCTCGCAGACGTGTGCCCAGCTCACTGCTTCGTCACACCGCTGCGCACCGCATATGACACGGGTGCGCAGTTCTGGCGTCAGGATCAGATCGTTCAAGGTCAGGGGCATTGTCAGTACATAGAAGTGAGTGATAGGGCTGGCCCAGCGGGCCGGATCCGGTGAAAGTCTTCCAACGCAATAACCTTGCCATGAATAACAATGGCGCTGATAGGCGCATGGCCAGCGCCAATCGTGAGCCGCAACGGCTGGCCAGCTCTTCCTTGTTGAGTCAAATGTACCCAGATCATAGATCATTGGTGTGTAGAAAAGCACCAACATAGGTCGCATGACCTAATTTTAGGTTCATGACATGAATGTGCTTGCCTCACCCCGTGGGCGAGGTAGGCTAGCGGGGATAAATGGATAATTGGATAGGATCAGATATGCCCTCGCCTGCTGCCACCGAAGACCAAGAGATAGAGAGCCAGGTCAAATATGGTCGCACACAGAAAAGGTCGAGAAAGATCGAGGAAATAAATGATGCGGCAGCACAAGTGTTCATCCGTGACGGCTACGCGGAGTTTTCTGCTCGCAAGGTCGCGAAGGAAATGGGCATCAGCCTGAGCACCCTGCAGCATTACTGCGGGAATACCGAAAATCTTTGCTTGCAGATGATCAAGGCCAAACTTGAGTCTTTTGTGTTCCGCTTCCAGGAGATCTACACCGACAGCCATACGCCCTCCATGGAAAAGCTGGCCCTGGCGATTCGGGAAAATGTGGCGGCGACCCAGGATCATTACACGGGCAGGTTGTTTTTCCAGATGGGTGCACTGGCGACCCAGGATGAACGCATCAAGGAGGTCATGATCGAGCAGTATGAGTATTTTCTGACAGGCCTGAGATACCTCGTCCGCGAGATCAATCCCCAACTGAATCCGGAAGCTGTCGAAACCTACAGCGGGCTCATCGCAACGATGATTGAAGGTAACTTCTTTTACCAGTGGCAACCGAGCCTCACCCCTGAGATCCGGGCGCAGATGCTCGACACCTCGATAGCACTCTGGAGCAACACGCTGGTGAATCCACCTCGCCCGATGCTACTTACAGACGAGGTGTAGACGCCGGTTGTTATAGCTGCCCTTATCGACGGACATCCGGCCAGTCGTCGTACAGTCGCCCCATCAGATAGGGCGCGTAATCAACGCCATCCTTCGACAGATCCACCACCTGCTCGACAATGTAGGACGTCTCCCCGCCGAGATGGCCACCCTCTATAAAGTCTCCAACCGGCACCGTACCTACGCCGGTGTCGAATGGCGAGCCGATGAGCTCCAGTTGCGAGCGAGTGATCGGACGAAAGCGCTTGATCAATGTGGAATTCTTGAAGATCACCAGTTCGGGGTTGCGGATTGAGCGTGCATTCACTTCATAACCACAGCGCAGGTCGAAATAATACTCGGGCATTTCACGCATGCCGCCCTGTTCTTCACCCAAGGAAGCATTGAGCTGGATCAAGTCATGATTCTTCCTGCCGGCAATGCCATGAAAGTTTTCGCCGTCTTCGAAGTAATCAATGGTCCCCTGCTTTTTTGGCATCCCCCAGAACTCACGCCCGGTTACAATGTTCACTTCCTCTGTTTCGAGAACGGTCAAATAGTAACTACCTTCAACACCTTTATATTCGGCATTGACGCCAATAATGGCGGCACGGTCGCGTCCCATGCGATTCGGTACGCCATTCACCCACTCCATGAACGACAGGAACCCGACCGAGACTATCGGTTTCTCGCAAACACTCAGGCACGGAGGAAGCACGCTCCGCACGAACGCAGCGGTGGTGCAATAATTGACATAACTGTAACTGTGGTGAGTGCGGATATTATCGTAATAGCCCCGGTATTCATCCAACTGCTGTCGAGTCCAAACATAACTCATTACATTCCCCTTGTTTTTATCGTACGGTTTTTTATCGTACGGTGAGCCGTAATACAAATATCAGGCTGTTCCGAGAATGACCTGCATGCTGTACAAGCAGCAATTGTACGATCGAAAACAATGCCTATAGGCTTTTGTACGATACGACACGCACCGACGCCCTTCATAACTTCGAACAACCCGACTCGTGTAGGTCCGTACATGGGTCTGATTGAAAACAACATGAATCCATCGATACTGACGATTGCCATAAAAGAGCCTGCTTATGCCCCTCCACAATTTCTTTCCGAGACCTCACGATGACCTTCGATAGCTTTGACGCTGCCCTCTTTATCAACCCTGCCAACGGCGAACAGATCGGTCGTTACCCATGAGTCTGTCAGCGAAATGGAGGCGACCTTGGTTCGCATACAAGCTGGCTTTGAGAGATGGCGGGAGGTTGAGGTAGAAGTCAGGGCCGGAGTCTTGCTCAACCTCGCCTCGCAGCTTCGCACCCAGGCTGAAGGGATGGCTCAGCTGGCTGCGAACGAAATGGGCAAACCTGGCGTTCAGGGGCGTGCCGAGGTAGAAAAATGCGCCGCGTTATGTGAATGGTACGCCCAACATGGGCTACGAATGTAGAGCCTGAGCCTACGTTGGTTGAGGACGATAAAGCCTATGTCGCTTATCGACCGCTCGGGGCCGTCCTTGCGGTCATGCCCTGGAATTTTCCGTTCTGGCAGGTGATGAGGGGCGCGGTTCTTTCCGGCAACCCGTATGTCCTCAAGCATGCGCCCAACGTCATGGGCTGCGCTTACAAGCTTCAACAAGCCTGGCGGGATGCCGGGATACCCGACGGCGCTTTGAAATCATCAACGTTGTTCCATCAACGGTATCTAAGGCCATCGAAGATCCGCGCATCGCTACGGTGACTGTCACTGGCAGCGTCCGGACGGGTTCAGCCATTGCTGCACAAGCCGGCGCGTTGCTGAAAAAATGTGTCCTGGAACTGGGCGGGTCCGACCCGTTCGTGGTCCTGGCTGATGCGGATATTGATGAGGCCGTTAGCGCTGCCGTTGTCGGACGCTTTCAAAATAGCGGCCAGGTATGCATTGCCGCCAAACGCATCATCGTCGAACAAAGCATGGCTGAAGCATTTGAGAGCAAGTTCGTTGACGCGGTCACTGCACTCAAGCTCGGAGATCCACTTGAAAACAGCACTTACATTGGCCCAATGGCTCGTGCCGATCTGCTGGACGAGCTGGACGAGCAAGTCAAGGCAACCGTCGCCCAAGGCGCGGAGCTGCTGTTGGGTGGTAAAAAAAATAGAAGGGATCGGCAATTACTACGAGCCGACGATTCTGGCGGATGTCCGCCCCGGGATGACCTCGTTCGAGGAGGAACTGCTTGGTCCGGTCGCCTCGCTGATCGTTGCCAGGGACGCGATACAAGCACTGGAACTGGCAAACGACAGCGAGTTCGACCTGGCGGATAGTATCTGGACAGCTGATGTCGAAATGGCCAGGCGTTTTGCCGCACGCATGATTACGGGCGGCGTCTTTATCAATGGGTACGTCGCAACCGATCCGCGCGTCCCCATCGGCGGTATCAAGAAAAGCGGCTTCGGGCGGGGGCTCTCTCACTATGGACTCAGAGAGTTCTGTAACGCCCAAACGGTCTGGCTGACTTCAACCGTTACGCCGCGCCGCTCGAGCAGACGTATGGCTGGACGGTCAATCCAGAATTGATCCCGCACACCCTCGAAGTCTCTGTTACAGGGAATCGGAGACTCAGGAAGGGTACCGCGACCAGCCACACTGTATGCGGGCCGCAGCGGCTATAAATTCGAGACAACAGCATCCATCCCGGTTACATCATGACGCCCATGGTTGGGAATGATCTTGCTGAGCTGGAGCGTTTGGTAAAACCGCCCGCCATCGTTTTTTGGGCGAAGCCGTCGACATCGCCCATATAGCGTCTTTGCTGGCATCGGATGAGTCCAGGCTTGCCAGAGTTTTTGTTGACGGTGCATTCCTTGCACAGTAATCCTGCGTTCTGATGTAGTTGAAGAAGCCGACACCGGTTTCGGCGAGTTTTCGACGAAACCGGTTACTACCGGTGCCGGCATTTTAAGCGCTTTTTGAAAATGCCCAGGTACGGCGGTTATGATTTCTTCATCGCTAGACCAATCGCTTTCTGTGCCTGCTGAGGTGACAGGGTTCCATTTTTTGACAGCTTGTCCAACGAATTACTGGCCGTCATCAGGCTGGAGGTAAGCGTGGCAAGCTCGGACTGCAGTGACCCGACCTGAGCTTGCTTGGCTTCTGGGCTTAAGCTCTGGTTAGCCATGACTTCCTGCATTTCTTGCTGCTTTTCTTCAATCTTCTGCTTCAACTCACGGATCATCTTCAGAAGCTTTTGCGCCTGATCAGGTAGACCGCTTTCTTCAATATCCTGATTAGGATTAGAGCTTTTTTCATCTGAGGCCTTCCTAAGTCCCTCGCCGGACAGCGATACCTTGACACCTTCGACGGGTGTTGAAGTACCCGGAGCTGGGGGGGCTGCCTGCACGTCATCCGTGATTTTTCTTTCCGTGACCTGCGTCGGCGAATGACTGATAGCGGTGCTGAGTGTTCCTAGCGTAATCATATGCACTCCAAAAAATAGACAGACCGATGTATATCGGCTAGCGGATGAATTTCTTTAGTCTCCATAGACGCTCACCTGCTTAAAAAGGCCGCCCAAGAGGCGGCCAATGACGCCACATAGAGATACTGTTATCGCTTAACCGTCCAAGCATTAATGAGTTGCTCCAACTGCTCGTAATGATCAATCTCGAAAAAGGCGTTCACTGCCATCTGACCAGCCAAGCTAGCATCGTCCGCGGGGATGTCACTGCGATGGGTAGCCTCCATCAGCGACAACGCCGCCCTTGACCGGCTCTTAAACTATCTGTGGAGTTCAAGCAGTGTGAGCCCCCTTTGCAGGACAGATTGGATGCGAATCCCCTCCTATTTTCTTCAGATGCAACGAGCCTTGATCTAACCACAATTTCCCTATGTGCCATCAATATGCTTGACCCACTACTGATCGGCACCGTCATCGGCAGCGAGAATGATCGAGTGTATCACTAGGTAACATCTATAAAAATTTCCAAAAGCGCTGCTTCCGCTGTACACAAATTTTACATGCTTCTAAGTTAATCGCTTGAAAAAACGCACCAATGCAGTGCGAAATTTTATTGAAATAGGAAAAGGTGATGCCATTTCCAGCTGAAGCCTCGCCTTCTCATTTGAATTTTGGGTAACATCAGCGATCTCGGTATTTAAAATGACCGGAATTTCGTCGTGGATACGATATTTTCTAATTCCGGCCATCGAGTTGAGTGAGTGCATAACTCCTCCAGCGCTCCAACTATCAAAAGGACAAGACTTACAAAGCAAATACTGTACCAACCACCTCAGCTTTCCCTGCCGATGCGCAAAGGTCGATTAGGTATATAGACTTCAAATAAGTTTCTTTACACAGAGGCACTTTTATTCATAGAGATGCTTTGTCATCCGGACGCAGCAATAACTTAGCAACGACCATATCGAATCCCCCAAGCCCAAAATAGACCCGGCGGTAGTAGCTTGATGACTGGCCATGCTTGGACTACTGACTTATAGGCTAGCTCGCCTCCTAGGAGCATAACCATAGCCTTAAACTATAACCATTTTATCTAGTTTGCACTCACAAGCATGGCATCGATGTTTTCAAGACTTGCACAAGAAATTTAACTAGCACTGTGTAATTTTATTTTTCCTCAAATGCACCGATTACTTTTGCACCGTCGGCTTGATGAAAGTCACCAAAGGAAGAAATAAGAAATCTCAGAGACTCCTTTCGAACCCCAAGTTCAAGAAATTCTGCAACAACAAGCACTTCAATAAACAACCTATCGACCACCAATACTGAACCAGCGTTTATAGAGAAGTGTGTATTAGCAATTTTTCCACGAATTGAAGACGCCCTAGGAGAGCTGGGTTCCATCGCAAAAGAAGCAGGATAGAGTTGCTCCCCTAGAGTTCGCCAATGTGCTACGTAGCTATCGAAGGTATCCCAGACTCGCACGCAGTCGCGATTGCTATTGACCATAAAATCCGAATCTTGTGCTATATTTTGCGCGCTTAACATTTTGATCCCTCCTGCCTAAACAATAGTTCACTTCAACTGTAAGCTTTATCTACACCTAGCGTGAAAAACCAAGCTTTACAAGTCGAAACAATAGTCATATTGTACACTTTATTTTTTAGTCTAGTCATTCCCTTCGCGCTCAGCAATGAAAACTGACATGGTTTTGCCATGATTTTTCCGAGGCTTTGCCCCGCATACAACTGAAAGTAGACAAATGAAATTTGAGCTAGATAAATTCAATGGTGTGATCATCGACCCAACTTCGTTACCAACAACCACAGGGGAATTGAAAACCGACCTCGAGGATCTATTGGTGTATCTGAAGTTTCATGATAAATCCCTTTCTTGGATTTCCCTTCCTATCACCCTTGCCGAGAGCATCCCACTGTTTATCAAGGCTGGCTTTACATTCCACAGTTGTCTGCGTGAAGAATTAACTCTGGTTCGCCAACCATCAGTGAACGCGTTCATACCTTTCATCCCTACGCATACAATTGGGGCAGGCGCTATTGTTTTGAATGAGACGAACGAAATTCTTTTGATAAAAGAGCGAGGCACAACTGGCTTCAAGCTTCCGGGAGGATATGTAGAATTAGGAGAGCGAATTCAACATTCAATCCAACGAGAGGTATTTGAAGAGACCGGAATTGAATCAGTTTTCGAATCAATTGTCGGATTCACAACAAGGCACCCCCACCAGCTCGGTAAATCCAATTTGCACTTCATTTGTAGAATGAAAGCATTGACTCAAAAAATAAATATTTTGGATACCGCAGAGATTGAGGATGCTAAATGGATACCTTTGATTACATATATTTCGGAACCAAGCAACAGCCTCACAGATAGGCAAATGGTCGATGCAGTTGCTTACAGAGCTGGTCTAATAGCGACAGACTTCTCCGGAAATATAGAGCCCTATAAAAGAATGGAAATATTCATCCCAGCCTCAGAGCCAGACGGATACTGATCTTTCAGGCGAGCTAATTAGATTATCGACGGATGGCTCATTTTTTAGTTTGATAGAAGGACCAGCTCTGCTGCCTCGCGAAAATTGAACGACGATAGACGCCTGAAACATAATTCAAACAACCTAATCAATAATTACGCGATATTTATTTTCTTTATTTTCCAGATGTTGAGCTAGCCAGTAGATCAAGCATCCTACAAAAGCCATTGCAGCACCCACATAACCTGTCGATGTCCAGCCCCAGCCGGCATTAATCGCAAGCCCACCCAACCATGGACCAAGCGCATTAGCGAGGTTCAACGCAGCGTGATTGGAAGCTGCTACAAGGGACTGGCCACGTTTACTGACATCCATTAGTCGCATTTGTAATGCTGGCGCCAATGCAACCATACATCCAAGTAACACTGTAGCAAAAGAAATCCCGAGTAATGTCTGTGACAAAACTGGGAATGCGAATAAAGCAACAGAACTGAACAGCATTATAAACTTTACAGCTGAAAATTTTACCCGATCGTAAAGCCACCCGCCTGCAAGATTTCCAATCATTGTACCTACACCGAACAGTACAAGCATAGGTGCAATCCAGTAATCCGCCAATTTAGTCACATTCAAAACAATTGGGGCAAGATAACTATAAACTCCGAACATTCCACAAAAGCCGAATGCGCCGATAGCAAGAGCCAGCCATATTTGTAGATAAGTGAAAGCCCCCAACTCATCCTTAACGTTAAGGCGACGTTCATTCTCGACCTCAGGCGCATTGCGATAGAGAAGAATCAAACTCATCAGGCTAAATATAGTGATACCAGCAAAAACAGAGCGCCAGCCGCAAAGTTGACCAAGGTAAGTTGCACCTGGCGCCCCAATCAAAATCGCCGCCGTTACCCCCAGTAGAATCCTGCTAACCGCCTTGCCTCGCTTATTGAAGGGCGCCATAGATGCCGCAACCATTGCGGCGACACCAAAATAGGCTGCATGGGGAAACCCGGCCAGGAACCTAGATAACAAAAGTGCTTCGTAATTTGGGGCCAGCAAGCTTAGAGCATTCGCACAAGTATACAATCCGAGCAAAAAAAGAATAAGCTTTCTTTTTTTTAAATAAACGCCCACTAAAACCATCACAGGTGCACCGACTACAACACCAATCGCATATGCGCTGATTAGATGAGCGACACTCGTTTCTGGCTTCTGAAATGCGGCCGACAGATTCGAGATAAGTCCCATCATTGCAAACTCACCGGTGCAGAAGGAGAACACACCTACGATCAAGGCGAACTCAACGAGGAAACGCTTATCTCGAAAAAAAACCAAAGTAATGCCCTCATGATGAGCAAAAAAACACTCAGCACGATTTTCATACTGAGTGTAAAGCACGCGTTGTTCGGTCAAGGAGTTTTGAATCTTTTCTGTTCATCCACAGCCATCGTCTCCTACCTGGCCTGCGCGGGAGAAACACGCATATTGCTACCCTCCTCACGCGCCGATTGGAGGAAGATATAGTTACCCTCAGCACAACTAGCACAGATAGCTTGTTGCTCTGCCGAAGGGTCTCGATCCATCTCGATGGCGCTGTAGGATCGATTGCACACATGGCACTCGATGTGTGCAAGCCACACATCGACAACTTCGTCACGCGGGTCGGAGGATCGCGCAATCACTTCTCCGGCGACGCACTTGACGATCACCCAGTAGCTAAGCGCAGCCAAGCCCGAGATCAGGATTGACGCGATTTCCACGTACCAGCTGCCTTTGGTTCCACCTTCGACGACCGCGATGCCTACGACCGTTGAAATGATCATCGCCCAGGCGCCGGGCATGATGGCTTTTACCCTGCCCGGCCGAAACTCCAGCCCATGCTCAGCGTCCCGGTTCAACGCATAGTGAGTCATCAGGATCGCCACCCAGGACGTCACCGCAACGCCCTGCCATGCCAACGCCTTGAGCAGATAGCTGAACACGTTGGTGAGCATCAACAGATACACGCAGCAGCCTACGAACAGCACCCACACCCAGCGTGGCCAAGAGATACGCAAGCCTCGCGCGGCAAACCCGGCGAAGTTCAGCGACGCCACATAGTAGTTGGCCGTATTGATGCGTGTCTGGCTGATCAGAATGAAGATCAGCCCGAGCAAACCGGCTGCATTCAAAATGGCTTCGGCCACGCCGCGCTCGCTAGCCTGCAGGCCCGGAAAGACCGTATTCATGATGAAGACGCCTGCCAATCCGTTAACCACAAACAGCGCAAAGTAGAACACCGGACCAAAGGTGATCAGACTATGAAACCTTGCATCTGCCGGCTTGCCGAACCGTGAGAATTCGGCAGTGACCATCATGTTAACGCAGATGCCCATGTACACGATGAACGCCCACATCCATCCGGGAACCGCCGGATCAGTTGAAGCCGGGATGGACAGGAACGAAGTGGTGAAGCCATATTTGCTGCCGGCCATGAAAACGACCAGCACCAGGCCAATGATATACAGCGGCAACAGTGCACCGTTGAGCTTATCGAGCCACACCTGGACGCTGCCCATTACCAAGGGCAACGCATACAGCACCACCAGCAGATACCACCAGCGCATGTCGCTGTGCGGAGCAAAGTACTGCTGGAACGCGACGGCGATGATCGATCCCTCGAACACGGCGTAATAGGTCGCCGTCACCGCAAATAGCAGCGACGAAATGGTTGCCCCGGCGCCGCCGAAGATGCCTCGCGACAGCAACGCGACGGTCAATCCGTTTTTGATCGAACGCTGTGCAATCACATAGTTGATGCCGCCGTAGAACAACGCTGAGAGCGCGATACCGATCATCGCATTCTGGCTGCCCACGGACTGGGCGACGGCCACGCTGATGTACAAGTAGAACATCGCGCTGAGCACTGACCAAGAGGCCATCGCCAGGCTCCAGCGATTCGTTCTCGCTGACAGGGGTACCACATGCCTCGAGTAATCTTCCACTGATTGTTCAGCCAGCACTCGCGGGTCATCTGCATACGTGACTTTAAGTCTACTCAGTTCCGACATAACGGTTCTCTTTCTATACGCAATACCGGGCACACAGATAACAACGCCCGAGAACAGGCCCGGGCGTTGCAGGTCATATCCTTCGCATCACTTCACACTGGCAAAAAATGCAAGCAGTTCATTAACCAGACCGACAGGTTGCTCCTCTGGAATGTAATGACCGCTCTTGACCATGGTGCCCGAGACGTTGTCGGCTACTTTCTTCAACTCACTGACCAGATCAGGCATAGACCCCTGGTCTGCGCGAACCGCCAGGACCGGCATCTTCAGTGGTGTTTTAGCAAACTCACGATTCTGTTCAGCCGACTGCGTTATCGCCCGGTAGTACGCCAGGCCGCCCTTCCACCCGTTGAGACGGAACCCGCGCAGGTACTCGGCAAAATCCTCCTCGGTGAAGATCTGAGGATTGGCCGCCTTGCGTTGCAAGTACCACTCCAGGTAGATGTGCTCGCGACCTTCGAGCAACGCTTCCGGCAAGTCTGGAATGTTGTGGAACGCGACGTGCCATGTCCGCCACGCGACCTCGGACGTCCATGGCAGATTGTCTGGCAAGCTGATACCGGGAATGCCCGTGTCCAGAATAGCCAGCCCCGTGACGTTATCGCCATACTGCGCACAGTACGGGTAACCGACCCAGGCACCGATGTCGTGAACCACCAAGGAGTGCTTCTCAACACCGACCTGGGTCAGGAACTTCTTCAGCAAGCGCGACACATGACCTGTATCGCAATGCGATGGGCGATCCGAATCGCCCTGCCCCGGAAGATCCGGCGCTATCACATGGTAGTGCTTTCCCAGCAGGGGAAGCACTTTACGCCATGCATACCAACTCTGCGGAAATCCGCACACCAGCACCATGACCTCACCGTCCGGTATACCGCCGCTCACATAGTGAATACGCGAGCCGTCCACCGTTTCAAAACCGCGCTCGAACCCTTCAACACCACTGTCCGGCCATTCACGTGCACTAAACATTTTGTCCGTTACCTTTGCACAGAAAGAAAGATTGAGTTCATGGCTCTACAGCCTCGTCTTTAGAAGGGATCGCGCGCAGCGGCCAGCCAGCCACCGTCCATTACGTATTCGCTGCCATGGACAAAGTCTGCTTCATCGCCGCCAAGGAATGCAGCCAGCTTGGCGATTTCGCTAGGCTGACACCAACGTTGGGCAGGAAACTTCTTGATGGCCGCTTCCATATCTGGCGAGCTTGCAGTAACGGGGTCGGCCAGGGCCAGCGGCGTTGCCGTCGCGCCAGGGCAGATAGTGTTGACACGAATACCGCGCGCGCCGTATTCGAACGTCAACTGACGGGTCAGGCCGATAACGCCGTGCTTGGAAGCGGTATAGGCAGTGCCGCCGCCTGCGGCGCTGAAGCCGGAGGTCGACGAAGTGTTGATGATTGCACCTTTACCTTGCTTAAGCATTTGCGGGATAACGGCTCGGGCCATCAGGAAGGGGCCGGTCAGGTTGACGGCAATGACCTTGTCCCACTCTTCCAGGCTGACTTCATGGGCTGTGGCATGACCATCCAGGATGCCCGCGTTGTTGCACAGCAGGTCGATACGGCCCCAACGCTGGATAACGGCGTCAATGGCCGATTGGACACTTTTGGGGTTACTGACATCGACAGCGAGGGCTAGGGCGAGATCCGGTTGAGCGAGTTCGGAAACCGTTTCCTCCGCACGCTTGGGGTTGATATCCAACACCGCCACATTAGCGCCGCGAGCGGTAAACTCATGCACCATCGCGCGGCCCATGCCCGAGCCGCCTCCCGTTACTACCACTACGCGACCGTTATAATTATTCACGTCATCGACCTCGCCAAATCAGTATTGCCGGACAACGAACCGTGCTTCAGGCCAACGCCCCGTGAAAGCGGTTCGTAAAAAGAGGTTAGGTACTCAACAACAGGAACCGGTATCAAGCCCATGCCTTGGGCTCGATATTCCCCTGCCCCCCTGATAGGGTCAAATCCTCATTTATGATTGTCATCGATAGGTGTTGCTTATCAGTTAAAACCTGACGGCTGAGCGCCCGGGGCAACGAACAACGCTTGACGTTTCGACATGGGAGTCCCTTGGTCGCGCCTTCTGGCTGGTTCAAGTTGCAACTTTGGGCTCGATCATACGAACCGAAGAAGCATCGGGGCCATGTCGATAAACCTGCGGTTCCAGGGAGACCGGCAAGCCTGTCAAAGCTGAACGGTCGATGGCCAACAGAACCCTGAGATCCGCCAGCCCCTCTTGGCCATCATCAACAGGTCGGGCTCCATCGGCTATGCATTTGGAAAAGTAGGCGATTTGCCCTGCAAAATGATCGTAGTGGGCAAAGTCAGTTCGTTGCGGCCCCGTGGAATTCTCGATCGTCATGGACATTGGCGTCTCGAAGCGAAACCCCGGCTGCATGTTCAGAACACCTTCAGTCCCCACCACTTGGTAGGTGTCGGACGGATATGCGGCGAAACTGCAAAAAAATTGCGCGAGGCGCTGACCAGGAAAACGCAACGTCACGGCGATCGAGTCCGATATGTCCCTAAAGCGCGGGTCGTTATCATTCCTGCAACTGGCAGCGAACACTTCCACGGGCTCCGCAGCAAAAACGTGACGTGCCGCGTTGATGCAATAGATACCGATGTCTTGGAGCGGCCCCCCCCAGTGCTCCGGATTCAGGCGGTGATTATCCGCATCGGATTGGAACGTAAAGGTTGCGCCGAAGAATCGAGGATCACCAATAGCCCCAGAACGGATCGATTGCAGAGCCTCAATGGTACCGACGTCGTGATGCAGGCGGTAACTGGTCATCAACAAGGCACCACGGTGTTGCGCCACAGCGATCATGGCCTCAGCGTCGGCCTGTGAGGTGGCAATGGGCTTTTCAACCATCACATGTTTGCCGTGCTCTAAAGCCTTGAGGGCGAAGACGGCGTGAAGCGAATTCGGTACTGCTATGTACACCGCGTCAATCAGGTCACTGCTGACCAGTTCGTCATAGTCTTCGTAGGAGACAACTCGCTCGACGCCGTACCGCGCCGCAATCGCGCCTGCCTTCTCGATTGTTCCGCTCACAAGGGCGGTGACGACGGAGTTACCCGTCAGAAGCACCGCCGGTAAAAATGCTTGTCGAGAAATCCAACCCAGCCCTACCACGGCATATCTGATCATCAACTGCCTCCTCATTACTCACGGTTGAGTATTGGAATAATCGCGCGGTAAACCTTGGGCCGAGCAACCACTTCTATGCATAGAACGATGGGCACGAGAGCAAAGTCAGTTGGATCTCTCCAGTCTCCTTGCCTTCAATGATTTGTTCGGCCACTGCGGTAGTGACGTAACCGTCCCAGGCGCTTGCACCTTCGTAGGCTTGCCTTGTCTGGATCGTTTTTATCCACGACTTTGTCTGGGCCTTATAGGCCTCCATAAAGCGTGGCACCCAGTAAGTGGGATAGGCCAAGACTTGCTGCCCGGCTCTATGAATTACGGTCGATGGCATAGCAGGCAGGGACGCAACGCCGTTCTCGCCGACAATCTCGGAATGAACGTAATAGCCATATTGGCAGTTCATGTTGATTTCGTTCGTGATGACAGTGCCGCTTCGGGTGGTCATTTCGATAACCAGTGGATCGCCCTTCTGCAACGAGGTGACCCTTACCGTCGCAAGGTCCGTATCCAACAGCCAGCGCACCACGTCGATCTCATGGACGAAAGCGTTACTGATGGACATCGATCCCGTCATCCATTCCGGCGCCACCAGGTTGCGGTGAACATTGTGGACGATCAGCGGTTTGCCGATTTCACCGCTGTCGAAGCTCTGCTTGAGCAATCTGTAGGCTGGGTCGAACCTGCGCATATAGCCCACCTGCACCAGGCGTCGCCCCTTCGACATTTCCAATTCCACTATCGCGAGGGCTTGCGCGGCGGTGATCGCCAACGGCTTTTCGCAAAGCACAGGTTTCTCTGCCGCCATGCAGGCCATGACCAAGTCTGCATGGGTTGAGTCAGGCGAGGCGATCACTACTGCGTCAATCTCTCGAGAGTGAATCATTTCCAAGGGGTCGGAATAGACTTGCGCTCCGCAGCCTGCTATCGCTGCTTTTCGCGGATCCGCATCACACACGCCCGCGAGCCGAGCCCCCGGAGTATCCTCCCGCAGGATCCTCGCGTGTTCGCTACCCATGACTCCCGTACCCACCAATCCAACTGCGATACTCATTGTTTAGTCTCCTGGGAAACGAATGCGCTTTGTCAGATGTAAAAATGGGTGTGAACCTCACACCCATTTGTAGGACTAGCTATCAGGAGGCAGGTTGCTCGATTTGCTCCCAATTGCCACTTTCACCCGAGTTCAGGATCGCTTCGGCGATGCGCTCGATCTGCAAGCCGTCGTCGAAGTTGGGTGAAGCGGGCGCATTCTCAGCAATGGCCTTGAGGAAGTTGTACCACTCGATGGATTTCACATCGATGTAGCCTTGCCCCATACCGGCTACCGGCCACAGCTTGTCACCGAATGGTTGGTGCGGCCCCGAGTAAATAGTACGGAAGCCGAAGGTGTCAGCCGGGTCATCTGCGAAAGCCACGCGCAGTTCGTTCAAACGCTGGTAATCGAAAGCGATCGAGCCCTTGGTGCCGTGGATCTCAAAGCCCAGTTGGTTGTGATGCCCCCAGGCATTGCGAGTTACTTCGATAGTGCCATAGACGCCATTGGTGAAATGGATCATGGTCAGCGCGGCGTCATCGACATCCACCTGCCCCTTCTCCGATGAGGCCTGGCCAGCTGGTCCGAAAAATCGACCGGCAGGCAACGGACGCTCGGGAATGAATGTCTTCACGATGGAGTTTACGGAAGCGAATTCCCCCACCAGCAGGCGCGCCGCGTCGATCACGTGAGTGCCGATATCACCCAGTGTTCCAGAACCTGCTTTGGCCTTGTTGAAGCGCCACGACAAAGGCGTCGACGGATCTGCCCCCCAGTCCTGGAGGTAATAACCGCGAAAGCTCAGGATCTTGCCGATGCGACCTTCGTCGATCAGCTTCTTGGCCATCTGGATGGCGGGCGTATGACGATAATTGTAGGAAACCATGGTTACCACGCCGGTCTTCTGCGCGGCCTCCTGCATCTTTTCGGCATCGGCGACGGTCATGGCCATAGGTTTCTCGCACATGACGTGCTTGCCGGCCAGTGCGGCCGCAATGGCGATTTCAGCGTGAGTGTCGTTAGGGGTACAGATATCGACGATATCGACATCGGGACGATTGATCACATCGCGCCAATCGGTGGTGTACTCGGCAAAGCCATACTGCTTCGCAGCATCGCGGGCCAGTTCTTCATCGATGTCGACGATGACTTTGCGCTCGATTTCAACAGGGGCACCGAACAGGATCGGCACAACAGCGGTTGCGATCGAGTGCGCCTTGCCCATGAAGCCCGTACCGATTAATGCAACATTGTATTTTTTCACGATCAGCACTCCCTCCAGCCTGTATTGGCCGTTAATCAACAGTTGTTATCTATTTACTACCCAAAACCTGAACGGCAAGCTGCAGCGCAAACCCCACATGACGGGCTATCTCGATTACGGGAGAGCAATGTCCGCCAGGAGCTGACCGATGGACACCATGGTGCCCGCTGTCACCTTCTGCGTAATCACGCCATCGCTGGCGGCGACGACCCGCGTTTCCATCTTCATGGCTTCAATCAATGCAATCCCGTCACCCTTTTTGACGGCCTCACCGTCGCTCACCAGCCACTGCTGCAATGTGCCTGGAATCGGCGCGGTGACCGCGCCTTCGCTGTTGACGGCAGGCGAAACACTCGATGAAGAAGGCGCCGCCACTCCGTTGAACAATGACGACGGAATGCCCAGCTCGTGGCGCTTACCGTCGATCTCGATGAAGCATCGGTGCAAGCCCGCGTCCACCGCCTCGATGCGAGGACTGAGCGGTACGCCGTTGAATTCGGTTTCGATCCAATTGGTGTAGACGCCGAACAGCGCTTCACCGTTGAAACAGGGCTCTTCCAGCACTGCACGGTGAAATGGCAATACCGACGCCACCCCCTCAATGGTGAACTCCTTCAGCGCACGACGTGCGCGAGTGATCGCCTGCTCACGGGTAGCACCCGTGACGATCAGCTTCGCCATCATCGAGTCGTAAAGACCGGGAATGACAGAGCCCGACTCCACCCCCGAGTCGACGCGTACGCCGGGGCCCGATGGAACACGAAACACATTGATTCGCCCCGGCGTCGGCAAGAATCCCCTTCCTGGATCTTCAGCGTTGATACGAAACTCAAGTGCATGTCCACGCAGTTCCGGCGCCTGGCGGATCGACAAGGGTAAACCGTCTGCAATGCGCAGTTGCTCGACAACGATGTCCACGCCGGTGGTTTCTTCCGTGACTGGGTGTTCGACCTGCAGTCGGGTGTTCACTTCCAGGAAGGAAAGAGTGCCGTTCCGCGACAGCAAAAATTCGACGGTGCCGGCCCCCGTGTAGCCGGCATGGGCACAGATCGCTTGGGCCGCTTCATGGATCCGACGGTTCTGGTCGGCTGTTATGAACGGGGCGGGTGCCTCTTCCACCAGTTTCTGGTTACGGCGTTGTAATGAGCAATCGCGGGTTCCCAGCACCACGGTGTTGCCATGCTGGTCAGCGATGACCTGTGCTTCGATATGCCGCGGACGTTCAAGAAACTGCTCGGCGTAGCATTCGCCGCGACCGAATGCCTCGATGGCTTCGCGCACCGCCGAAGTGAACAGGTCACCCACCTCCTCCAGCTTATGGGCGACTTTCATTCCGCGCCCTCCGCCACCAAACGCAGCCTTGATTGCCAGCGGCAAACCCGACTCCTTCGCGAAAGCTACGGCCTCCGCAGCATTCGCCAATGGCCCTGGCGTCCCTTTGACCAAGGGTGCGCCGACAGCCTGGGCAATGCGTCGGGCCTCCACCTTGTCACCCAGCGCCATGATCACCGAAGGGGAAGGCCCGACCCAGATCAGTCCCGCATCGATAACGGCCTGGGCAAACTCGGCGCGCTCAGATAAAAAACCGTACCCCGGGTGAACAGCATCGGCACCGGCACGCCTGGCGACGGCGATGATCTTGGCAATGTCGAGATAAGTGTCAGCAGGCTTGCCCGGACCGAGACCATAGGCCTCTTCCGCCAGCTGGACGTGCAGGGACTCAGCATCCGCATCAGAGTAGATGGCCACCGATGCAACGCCATAATCGCGTGCGGCACGCATGATGCGAATGGCAATTTCACCGCGGTTGGCGATCAATAACTTTTTCATTGTTCTGGGTCCTTAGCAAAAACCTGGTGGTCCACTATTGCGTTGAAGCGGATCTTGCAGCCGATGGGTATCTGCGCAGCCAGACTCAGGTGGTGAGCGGCGACCACGGCGATGACTGGATAACCACCTGTCAACGGGTGATCCGCAAGGAACAACACCGGCTGGCCGCTCGCCGGCACCTGGATCGATCCGACACATGTCCCTTCAGAAGGCAGTTCGTCCTGACGAGCACGAACAAGTGCCTGCTCGCCCAGCAGCCGTACACCCACGCGGCTAGATTCGGCAGTGACGGCCCATGGCTGGTTAAAGAAAATCGAAAGGGATTGCGGGGTAAACCAATCCGTACGCGGCCCCATCACCACGTCGATGGTTACAAGGTCGCCCCCGCGCGGCAGCGCAGGGCCGGCCAGCGAATAAGGATAAATTGAGGCAATGGCCTTGTCGGCGGGAACCAGCGCATCGCCCACCCCGATCGGTGCAGGCCCGAGCTTTGCCAATGTGTCAGTGGATGCCGAACCCAACACGCGCTCGACATCGAATCCGCCCCGTATGGTCAGGTAGCTGCGCACGCCCGAAATCGGTGCACCCAACGTCAGGGTGTCACCGGCATCGAGCGCGAATGCAGTACCTATAGGCACGTCAAGGGTATGCCCTCGCTCCGTTTCGATACGGATGGAAACATCAGCCCCAGTTACGGCGCAGGTCGCGGATTCATCTGCTTGTAGCGTAAGCCCGCCATAGGTGATTTCGACAGCCGCCTCACCCGATTGATTGCCCACCAGCTCATTGACAGCACGCAGCGCAGCGAGATCGGCGGCCCCCGACCGAGAGACACCCTGGTTGCTGCACCCCTGGCGCCCTGTATCTTGATACAAAGCAGGTCGGTCGCTGGAAATGACACGCAAACCGCTGGCACCTGTGGCGTGTTGCCTGGAGAATGGCAGTGTCGACGGCACGGCAGTCACGCTGTCTCGCTTGTCGATTTCTCGAAAACGCACACGATCGCCCGGGGCAAGCAGCGCAGCCCGTTCGCGAGTCAAGTCCCACATCGTTGAAGGCGTTGTGCCCAGCAGTTGCCAACCACCAGGACTGTCTGTGGGATAAACACCGCAGAACGCTCCTGCCATGGCGACCGAGCCGGCGGGGATTCGCACTCGCGGAGTCTCTCGGCGCGGCACATTCAATTGCGGATCGTCGCAGGTCATGTAGGCAAAGCCTGGCGCAAATCCAGTGAACGCCACAGTAAACGTTGCCGCACTATGGCGACGGATAAGCTGATCAACCGAGCAGCCCAGGTAAGCAGCCACAAAACCGAGGTCTTCGCCGTCGTAGACAATGGGGATCTCGATCAACTGTCCTACGGATTGGGCGCCACAACTCGGCGTCAAACCAGCAATTTTTCCGACTAACTCGTCATGGCTTACCATCAGGGCGTCGAAATGAACAAGTAATGTCCTGGCGCCCGGGATGGTCTCCTCTATTCCGTCAAATGCAGCAGTAGTAATGGCTTCAAACCAGGCTACGGTGGCGTTCAGGTCCGGCAGTTCAATTAACAGCCCGTTGTCCCCAGCGCGTCGGAACTGCAAGACATTACTCACGGTGACCTCCGCTCGCTGCGCCGATAAAACTGACAATCTGCACGCCATTGGCGATCAACGCTTCTCTCAAAGCACGGGCCGTGACGACAGACGTCGCGTTGTCCCCATGTACGCAGATCGAGTCGGCCTCAATGGTGACGTCCAACCCGTCGATCGATTCGATGACGCCTTCGCTAACCAGCCGCAGCATGCGCCGTGCGATAAGTTCAGGATCGTGAATCACGGCACCTGCAAGGCGCCGATTCACCAACGAACCGTCTGCGTTGTAGGCCCTGTCGGCAAAGGCCTCGCAAACCACGCGAAGCCCTGCTTCGCGCGCCTGTTGAACAATCGGCGCGCCCGCCAAAGCAAGCAGGGTGAGACCGGAATCGATCGCTTTGATCGCCTCGATCACATCCGCCGCCTGCCGTGTATCGTTGGCGATCGTGTTATACAGCGCGCCATGGGGTTTTACGTAATGGATTGAAGTCCCCGCGGCTTTGGCTAAACCTTGAAGCGCCCCAATCTGATAGATCACATCCCCAATCAGCTCGGCACTTGAAGGCTCCATGGCCCGGCGACCGAAGCCGACAAGATCACGGTAGCCCACGTGAGCGCCGATAACCACGCCTCGATCAACTGCTTTGTGGATCACAGACAAAATTCCTGCGGGATCACCGGCGTGGAATCCACAGGCGATGTTGGCACTGGAGACCAGATCCAGCATTGCCGCGTCATCCCCCATCGGCCATGGGCCGAAGCTTTCACCGAGGTCGCTGTTGAGGTCGATACTCGCCATATTGTTTTTGTCTCAACGTTAGCCACAAAGCGCGGGAATCAATCGCTACAACTTATGAAACGCGCGTGAATTTGGTCAGGGTGGAGTTCTTGATCAGATGACCGTACTTTTCGCCAAAGGCCTTCGAGAACTCGCTGCTCGAATGCAGCTGCAAAGCCGCCTCATCGTCCCAGATCTCGTAAAACAGGAACTCCCCAGCATCGTCATTGGAAACATGCAGGTCATATTGCACAAACCCCTGTTCGGTTTTGGCGACGGGCACCAACGTTTGCAGCGCAGCCTTGAGTTCTACTGCCTTGCCCGGTTGGGCGGTAACCGTTGCAACCACCACCAATTTATTGCTCATGCGTCACCTCATAGATTGTTTGAGTAGCTATCGACTTCAACCTACTCGAATCGAAACCTTGGTTTTGATCGAGTTGGCAATGAAACATCCCTTGTGGGCGCGGTGATGCAGCCGCTCAAGCGCCTGCGCATCAGGGCGCTTTTCCGAGCTGAACACCACTTGTGGATTGAGGGTAATCTCCGATATCCAGAAACCGCCTTCATCACGCTTGCTAACCGTGCCCGCTGCATTGTCGGTGTAGGCGCCGACCTCATAACCCTGCCCCTCTGCGAGGGCCAGGAAATACAACATGTGGCAGCTGGCAAGCGCGCTGACCAGAAGCTGCTCGGGATCGGCTTTTTCGGCCGAGCCCAAATAATCCACCGCCGCCGACGCCGGGATCGTTACCTCGGGACTCACGCGCACCACCAGGTCGCGAGTGTAGGTTTGCGGTGTGGTCGGATGCGCCGCAGCGCGCCATTCCAGTTTTACGACATGCTCGGACATACAGCCTCCTTTGGTTCTCAACGGCTATGGATCTGGCCGCTTGGTATCAGGCCACAGATAATTGGTTGGCGTCGGCGGGCAGGTCTGTCACCAACATGTAGCCGGGCTCGTGGGTGATGGCGATGTCCACGTTGGCCTGTTGAATAGCCATCTGCGGCGTTACGCCGCACGCCCAAAATCCAAGAATGTCACCGTCTTGAATGACCGGGACATCACCAAAATCGGGTTTGTAGACGTCAGTGATGCCTATTTCGGAGGGATCGCCGATATGCACCGGGGCACCATGGGCGAGCGGGAAGCGCGCTGATAGCACGATCGCCTGGACCAGGTCGCTCGGGCTGAAGGCACGCATGGACACGACCATGTTTCCCTTGAACGGCCCATTCTGTACCGTTGGCAAATTCGTCTTGTACATCGGCACGTTGCGTTTGGCGGTGATGTGCCTGATCTCGATGCCGGCATTCAGGATTGCGTTTTCAAACGAGAAGGAGCAGCCGAGCGCGAAGATAACGAGGTCGTCTCGCCAGATCTCCAGGAGGTTGTCTACCGTGTCGACATGCACACCCTGGCGGTACACTCGATAACGCGCCACATCCGTCCTGATGTCGATATCGCCCGCCAATGGCAAGGACGGATCGCCTGGACTGCCCATGGCCACCAGTGGGCAGCTTTTTTGATTTTTTTCGCAAAAGCCCTTGAAATCCGCTGCATATTGCGCCGGCAGGATCATCAGATTTGCCTGCATGAACCCGTCAGCGTACCCGCTGGTTGGGGCGCGCAGTTCTCCATTACGGATCATCTGCCGCACTTGCTGCGCAGACCTCGCTTGCATCGCTTTAATCGGTTCCATCGACAGTCACCTGCTCGGCAGTATCAAGTTACGCACATTTATTGTTCTTGGATCGCCGAAACGATCGCGCTGGCAATCGCCTCATCCGCCTCGACCGGCCCGCCGGATACACCAACGCCGCCAATGACCGAGTGACCTTCAAAGACGGGCAAGCCGCCTCCAAACACCACGAACGGGCGAGCACAGGAGCGCTCGAGTCCGTATAACGCAGCACCGGGCTGAACGGCTTCCATCCATGCGGCAGTGGAGCGCCGGAATGCAGCGGCGGTGTAGGCCTTATTGTGGGCAATTTCGATGGTGCCGAAGGCGGCATCATCCACGCGCACAGAAGCGATCAGGTGACCACCGTCGTCGACGATGGAGAGCGTGGAGCGCTGGTTGAGTTCTTTCGCTTTGCGTACGCCGGCAGCCAACCCGAGAAGCGCTATCTCATGTGAAATTCTGTTAGCCATGAAGACCTACCTCACATCAGTTGTAAGCACCGCCACACACATTGATAGCCTGTGCAGTGACATAAGAGGACTCGTCGGACGCCAGATACACGAACAGCGGTGCGACTTCATCCGGCGTCGCCTGGCGACCCAATGGGATATTCGCCTGGACGACCGATTCCTGCTTACCCTTGCCGCCCATGAAATCAATGATCGGTTGATTGAACGGGGTATCGATCCATCCCGGACATACCGCGTTGACCCGCACCCCATCCTTGGCTAGTTCAATGGCAAGCGAGTTGGTCAGGCCGATGGTGGCAGCCTTCGATGCGGAGTAACAACTCAGGCCTGGGCCGCCGCGTTTACCCGCCAACGACGACATGAGAACGACCGACGACTTCCTGGCTTCACGTAAATAAGGCAGGGACTCCTTTATGAATAAGAAGTTGGCTCGCACATTGATGGAAAAAACTTTATCCCAAGCCTCAACGGCAAAGTCTTCGACGTTACCGGAGAGCTGAATACCGGCATTCAGGCACAAGGTGTTAATTCCACCCAGCCAACTTGCGGCGTTCTTTACAACTTCATGGATTTCGTCTTCCCGAGCCAAGTCAGCACGGAAAAACCTGACCGCCCCCAGATAACGATCTTGCACTTCCAAGCCGCGCTTCTCGTCAATATCAACGACTGCAACAGTGGCACCTTCAGCGACAAAAGAGTCGAGAATTGCCAACCCGATATTGGCGACTCCGCCTGTCAAAAGGACGTACTTATCCGTCAATCGATTGGCCATTTTATTTGCCTATACGAAAGTTATATTTCAAAAGCTCCTGAGGGCGTCCGTTGTTGGCAAGACGCCCAATCAGAGGTGAGCGTTATTTTGCTTTTGCGATGTTTTCCAGCACCAGACGGTTGACCTCTGTGGTCGACTCCATTTGCGGCATATGGCCAACGTCCGGCAGCGTGGTCAACGTGGCGTTCTGCGGAACTTCTGAGGACGTAGGCACAGGCACGACCTGATCGCGCTCGCCCCAGATCAGTTGCACCGGGCCGTGGAACTCACGCAACGTCGCACCAATCGATTGCACCTGCCCCTGCTCGTTGGCGATCAAGTCCTTGATGGCCTCAAGGGCCTGTGGGACACCTTCCAATCGCTTGAACTGCAATGTTGCCTCGACCATGTCGTTGCTGATTTTCGACGGATCGGCGAACAGTCGCTCCAACACTTCTTTCAGCGGACGGCGGCGTTCGGCTGCAACGAAATCATCGAGGAACGACTTGTTCATGCTCGCGCTCAAGCCCACAGGCGCCAACAGGCTGATCGACGCTACGGCGTGCCCCTTGCGTAGGGCAAGGGCAGCAGCCACAGCGCCTCCAAAGGAATGCGCAACAAGGTGCAGCTTGCCTTTGGCTAGGCTATCGATCGCCTTCTCGACCGCGTCAACCAAGGCATCCAGCACGTTCCCCTGACTGATGGGGGTAGATGCGCCATGTCCTGGAAGATCCAACACCACCACGCGATAATCGTTGGCAAACGCATCCTGGTTGAACATCCAGGTGGACAAATCCCCTCCAAAACCATGCAGCAAAACAACGGTACTGTCACTTTCCGGGCCGATAGCCAACGCGTTGACGACCTTGCCATCACCGACGTCGATTTTTCTGGACACCACGGCACCGGACTCTTCACCATCTTCCTGCTTGTTCGCGCTGGCAAATTGAGCAATGAACGCGTCGATTTCCTCGTCAGAAACACTGTCATCTGCAACGACAGCCACCAGCGCACCAACTGCAGCGGTATCCCCTTCGGGTACCACGATCCTGCGCACGATGCCGCTGACCGGAGACTCCACCGCGTTGGCCGTTTTGGTCGACTCGACTTCCATGATTTCCTGGCCACGCTCGATCCGATCACCGACCGCCACCAGCCATTCGGCCAACAGCCCCTCGGTCATGGTCATTCCCCACTTGGGAATGGTGATTGCTTCGATAGACATACACCCAACCTCTAAATGATGGACTTGACCGCTTTGATGACAGCGTCGGCATTCGGAACATAGGCATCTTCCAGGTTCGGCGCATACGGAACCGGCGTATGTGGGGCCGTCACCATCTTGATAGGCGCCTTGAGAGCGTGGAAGCATTTGTCGGCCAGCAGCGCCGAGATATCGGCAGCCATGCCGCAGCGTGGATTGGCTTCATCGATGATGACAACCCGGCCGATCTCTTCGGTGAACTCCAGCAGCGTGTCTTCGTCCAGCGGCGAAGTGGTACGCGGGTCGATCACGCAAGCGGACACACCTTCGGAGGCAAGCTTGCGGGCAGCTTCCTCGGCGACCTGGACCATCCGACCGAACGCAATCAGCAAGACATCGTTGCCATCACGCACTACGCGAGCCTCACCAAACGGTACGGTGTATGCGCCATCCGGCACTTCACCCACCATGTCGTACAGCATCTTGTTTTCCAGGAAGATCACCGGATCATCATCCCGGATCGCTTGCAGCAACAGCCCCTTGGCATCGTAAGGGTTCGAAGGAATCACCACCTTCAAACCCGGGAAATGGGTGAACACCGGATAGAAAGCCTGGGTGTGCTGCGCAGCCGAACGAGTACCGGCGCCGAAGGTTGCCCGAATCACCAACGGCGTACGGGCATGGCCGCCGAACATGTAGCGAAACTTCGCGATCTGGTTGACGATCTGGTCGAGACAGACCCCTGCGAAATCCACGAACATCAGTTCGGCAATCGGCCGCATACCCGTCAATGCGGCACCGGCGGCCGCACCGACAAAGGCGGTTTCACTGATCGGGGTGTCGCGTATGCGCTCCGGGCCAAAGGCCCCCAACAGACCGCGCGTCACCCCGAAAGGCCCGCCCCAGGCGTCCTTGACGCCGTTAGCACCGGCGCCGCCGGTCAGGTCCTCACCCATCATGATCACTTTCGGATCACGTGCCATTTCCAGGTGAAGGGCATCGTTAAGCGCCTGACGATAAGAAATTTTAGCCATTACGATGCTCCTTACAGATACTTCACGTAGACGTCAGAGGTGAGTGCCGAAAGCGGCGGGAACGGTGCAGCGCGAGCAGCCGAAACGGCTTCGTTCACCGCCTGCTCGACCTCCCCATCGACGGCTTTCAGTTCGTCCTGGAGCGAATACGACTCTACCGCTGCACGGAACTTGACCAGGCAATCCTGCTCAAGGCGCATCGTTTTCTTTTCATCAGGGGTACGGTAGCTATCCGGGTCCCCACTGTAGTGGCCGTAATAGCGTGGAACATGGATATGAAGCAGGGTAGGACCACCACCATTACGGGCGCGCTCAATCGCCTCCCCCGCTGCGGTGTAAACCTTGAACAGATCGGTGCCATCCACCTCAGCAGCTGGAATACCATAGCCTTCGGCACGGCCGGTGAACGTACCGGCCGAGACGAACTCATTCGCGGTCGCCTCACCGAACCCGTTGTCTTCAATGACGAAGACAATGGGGAGCATCCAGATCTTCGCCAGGTTGAGGCTCTCGGCCATTGCGCCTTCGTTCATTGCACCGTCGCCAGCGAACGCGATTGCCACTTGATTGGTGCCATTAAGCTTGGCTGTCAGCGCCGCACCGCAGGTGATGGGTGCCCCGCCGGCAACGATACCGTTGGCGCCGAGCATGCCTTTGCGTAAATCGGCGATATGCTGCGAGCCACCCTTGCCACCACAGGTGCCAGTGGCCTTACCGAAGATCTCCGCCATCATGCCGACGATATCGACGCCTTTCGCGATACAGTGCCCGTGGCCACGGTGCGTGGAGGAGATATAGTCCTCGTCGGAAAGGTGCAGGCAAACACCCACCGCGCTGGCTTCTTGACCGGCATACAGGTGAGTGTTGCCGGGAATATCACCGGTCCCCATTTCGATCATGATGCGCTCTTCGAAAACACGGATGGTCTGCATGGCCCGGTAGGCCTCGATCAACCGCTCACGGGGCAAATGTTGCGAGAACATTCCACTTCTCCTCATTCGAAACTTTGCTTTCGGATTTCTTGTAGTTAGCAAGTTGTGCTTCGGCCCGCGCTTGATGCTCAAGGGAAACGCTTCACCGCGTCGGGGTGGGACCTTGTCCTTGACTCATCCTCGCGCGTAGGACTGATAACGTCCAATTGCGATTCTGGATTGCTTCAGATAACGTCTGCTTATCGAAACAACGCATTCTGGCGACAACCTGGGCCCATTTGGCGAGATGTCGAATCGATAAACCCGTGACAAGAGAGACCGTGAATGATCGACTTGAGAAGCCTCCAGACCTTTTATGCAGTCGCTCAATCCGGGGGCTTCCACAAGGCTGCGGAAAAGCTCCACACCTCTCAACCCGCGGTATCGGCGCGTATCGCCCAACTGGAACTGCAACTCAAGTGTCGACTCCTGGAGCGAGACAAACGCGGTTGCTTCCTAACCCCTCAAGGCCGGGAACTGCTTACTTATGCAGAACGGATGTTTGCTCTTGAAAGCGAGATGATTGAGGCCGTGGCCGGGCGCGAAGGACTCAGGGGCACGGTGAGCCTGGGAGCCTCGGATACCATCGTGCATACCTGGCTGTCCGACCTGCTCAAGCACTTGAACCGGGAGTATCCGGAAATCACTCTGGAGGTCGTGGTGGACAGCACCGTCAACATGACCGCTGGCCTGGCCGACTTCAACCTCGATGTCGCACTCTTAATGGGACCAGTGAACATCGGCAACGCGGAAAACCTGCCGCTGTGCCAATATCCGATCTCCTGGATCAAATCACCTGACCTGGACCTCGGCGACGAAAACCCGAGCCTGGCGAAGCTGGCCGAATTTCCCATCATTACATTTGCACGTGCCACCCGCCCCTACTGGCAGTTCAAGGAAATGTTCGAGCGGGAAAACCTGCATCGCGTGAAAATCTTCGCCAACTCCTCGCTCTCGTCTATCGTGCGCATGACGCTCGACAGTATCGGCGTCGCAGCAATCCCCCAACACGTCGTTGTAGAAGAACTGGCAGCCGGTAAACTTGAAATCGTCAACACGCCACACGAAATGCCAATCATGTCATTTACCGCCAGCTTCATCGAGCGACCGGATATGCCGCTGAACCGTATCGTCGCCCAACTCGCGCAGAAGGTGGCGGCCAACTACTGGCGAGTCTGACCTAGCCCAGCATAAAAAAAAATGCCAGTCAGCTTGTCTGACTGGCATCCGGATTAGGTCCCGCGTCTTCGCTTTCCGTACTAAGCGTGGTGGGTACGACCCAGTCGCTCGAAGATCTCTGGACGCTTGAATTTATAGAACTGGGCAAGCGCCATTCCGGCCAACAGGATCGCGACCAGGCAATACAGCATCCAACGCCGCTCACCCGGCTCCCCGCCTACTAGCAAGTCGAAGTGATACGTGACGAGACCGACCAGCGCGACGAAAAACACCGTCGATATGGCTGGCGCTAGGCACGCTTTGAAGAAGCTCACACCTTCACGCTTGCCATGACGCACATACCAGACCAATGCAGACAGGTTGACGATGGTCATCAGGATGATGACGCCGGACGTACCCACCCCCGACAGCTGCCCATACAGGAACTCCGGGCGAACCCCCAAGACAATGAAGGGCAGCAGAATGAACAACACCATGATTGACACCGCCATCGATGCGGCAAACGGAGAGGAATGACGAGTATGGATGTTACTCAAAAAGCGCGGGATCGCACCGTCTGTACCGAGGTTGAACAGATAACGCGACAGCACGTTGTGGGTGGATAGACTTGCAGCGAACGCCGAGCTGAGCACCAGAACCGTGATGATTGTCTGGATGCGATTATCCACAAAAAGACCGAAAGCATTAGGGAACATGGTGGCCGGGCTATCGGTTGCTACCGCCTGCGCGACAGGACCGTAAGCCATGATCAATGCATAGGCACATAGGGTATAGAGCACGCCGATGAAGAGAATCGAACCGTAAGTCGCACGAGGGATTGTTCGATCCGGGTCCTTGCACTCGTCACGGAACAGCGCGGTTGCTTCAAAGCCCATGAAAAAGGACACCGCAAACAACATCCCGAACGGTATGTTTACACCATCCTTCGCCAACTCGCTCGGTGTGAAAGGAGCACTGGCCGCCAGCTCACCATTACCGCCGGCATTGAGTACGCCAAACGCAAACGCGAGACAGATGACAATTTCGGTCAGCATCACCCAAAAGAGAACCTTTGCCGACAATTCAACGTGCAAATAACCCAGGATCGCCACGACAGCCCAGCAACCCAAGGTAAACACATACCAGGGCAAGGCTGTTCCGGTCAGGCTTTTCTGCAGCTCGGCACAGGAAACGCCGAAGTAGGAGGTCACGCCAGCCAGCAACATGAAATAGGACACCGCCGCCGCGATACCCGAACCCAAACCGGCGGACTTACCCAAGCCGTAGCTGATGAAAGAGTAAAAATCCCCGGGGCGCTTGACTGCATTATTCAAGGTCACATAGCCGGTACCAAATAGCAGCATCATGATCCCGACAATGATAAACAACAGCGGCGAGCCTATACCACCGAACATCAAGGAAACAGGAATGTAGCCTGCCACCGTCGTCAACGGTGCCGAAAATGCCAAGACCGTCATGGCCAAACTTAACGCACCCATATTTCCTGACAGCTTGATCGGTGCATTTTTTGCACTTACTACGCTTTCAGCCTCTAGACTTACTGCCATTTCCTTTCTCCTTCGAAATTGTAGACGTGCAACTTTCGTAATAGACAGATTCAAGTATTACGCTTAGCTATACGCCACTTTTTTGTTATAGGGATACTCGGCTTAGTGCACACAACGCTGGATGTCCGTTCGTCCTTGATTTTGAACGTTAGATCCAGGTTCCGACATCGTGTGGAGCGTGCTCATCGCGCTAGGGCAATCGTTGCGCTCCGGACCGATAACGTCAAATTCTTATTGACGATTAAATCTGATCATAAAAAATGATCGAGATCGCGCTTTTAGGGAGAATGCGCGGCTACCGGTCGCTACCAATAGTCAGGTTGCTGATAAACAGCCTTCAGGTAATCAATGAAATGGCGGACTTTGGCAGGCAAATAACGCTGCTGCGGATAGACGGCCTGGATGTCATAGTCAGGCAGGGCAAATTCATCCAGCGCCGTCACGAGTTCCCCACTCTGTAGTTCACTGTGGATCTCCCATGTCGACCGCCAGCCGATGCCTACCCCCTGGCGCATCCACGCGAATAGTAGCTCCCCATCGTTACATGCCAGATTGCCGCCAACGCGCACGGCAACTGGCCGTCCATCGCGCTGGAAAGTCCACCCTCGCTGCTGGCCACCCTGGGCAGTGAACGCCAGACAGTTGTGCTCAGCCAACTGCTCAAGCCGCGTCGGTTTTCCATGCACCGCGAAGTAAGCGGGTGTCCCGCACACGACCCGGCGATTGGACCAGAGCTTGACGGCGACATAATTCGGATCTGTGACAGGACCGATTCGAATACTCATGTCGTAGCCCTCCCCCACCAGGTCCACCAAGCTGTCGGTGAGATTGAAGGATAGTTTTAAGTGGGGAAACAGCTGGTGAAAACCCAGAGCATGCGGCGCGACGTGCAGGCGTCCGAAGCCGGCGGGTGCGGAGATGAGTAAATGGCCGGTCACCTTTCTGGCACCGCTGCTGATATCCGCTTCCATGTCATCGAACTCTCGTATCAGCGACCTAGCCCTCTCAAGCAATTGCTCGCCCAGTTCAGTCAGGTGCAAGCCGCGCGTGGATCGATGCATCAACTTCACACCCAGGCGTTTTTCAAGAGCATCCAGCCGGCGTCCCAGCATGGCGGGCGTCACGCCCTCTTCGAGCGCGGCCGCCGCAAAGCTGCCCTTCTGGGCGATCTGGATGAAACTGCGAAGTTCTGAGTAGCGGGCCATTCGATACCTTTTATATCGACAGAAAGCAGTTCTGTGAGTGTTCTTCCCGCGCACAGGCTAATCCAGACTGTAGTCCTTCAACAAAAATATTGGATCAGCCGAGGACTACATCATGGCAAAAATGAGAGCAATCGAAGCCGCCGTTCTGGTGATGCGCCGTGAAGGCGTGGACACGGCCTTCGGCATCCCGGGCGCTGCGATCAACCCGCTGTACTCGGCCTTGCAGAAGGTGGGTGGCATCGATCACGTCCTCGCTCGCCACGTTGAAGGTGCCTCGCATATGGCCGAGGGCTACACCCGCACCAAGGCCGGCAACATCGGCGTGTGCATTGGCACCTCGGGGCCGGCCGGCACCGACATGGTCACCGGACTCTACAGTGCCTCGGCCGATTCGATCCCGATCCTGTGCATCACCGGCCAAGCGCCCCGCGCCCGTCTGCACAAGGAAGATTTCCAGGCTGTGGATATCACCAGCATCGTCAAACCGGTGACCAAATGGGCGACCACCGTCCTGGAGCCGGGCCAGGTGCCCTATGCGTTCCAGAAGGCGTTCTTTGAGATGCGCTCCGGCCGTCCAGGCCCGGTGCTGATCGACCTGCCCTTCGATGTGCAGATGGCCGAGATCGAATTCGACATCGAGGCCTACCAGCCATTGCCGCTGGCCAAGCCCGCCGCCAACCGCGTGCAGATCGAGAAAGCCCTGGCGCTGCTCAATCAGGCTGAACGCCCCTTGCTGGTGGCCGGCGGCGGGATCATCAACGCCGATGCGAGCGAACTTCTGGTGGAGTTCGCCGAACTCACCGGTATCCCGGTGATCCCCACATTGATGGGCTGGGGCACGATCCCGGACGATCATCCGCAGATGGTCGGCATGGTCGGCCTGCAAACCTCCCACCGCTACGGCAACGCCACGCTGCTCAAGTCGGACGTGGTGCTGGGTATCGGCAACCGTTGGGCCAACCGGCACACCGGTTCGGTGGAGGTCTACACCGAAGGCCGCACGTTCATTCACGTCGACATCGAACCGACCCAGATCGGCCGCGTGTTCACCCCCCACCTGGGCATCGTTTCCGACGCCGCCTCGGCCCTGACCGTGTTCATCGAAGTGGCCCGTGAATGGCAAGCCACCGGTAAGCTGAAGAATCGCAGCGCCTGGTTGCAGGACTGCCAGCAGCGCAAGGCCAGCTTGCAGCGCAAGACCCATTTCGACAACGTGCCGGTCAAGCCGCAACGCGTGTACGAAGAAATGAACCAGGTGTTCGGCAAGGACACCTGCTACGTCAGCACCATCGGCCTGTCGCAGATCGCCGGGGCGCAGTTCCTGCACGTCTACAAACCGCGCCACTGGATCAACTGCGGCCAGGCCGGCCCCTTGGGCTGGACCATCCCGGCGGCGCTGGGAGTGGTCAAGGCCGATCCGAGCCGCAAGGTCGTGGCGTTGTCGGGCGACTATGACTTCCAGTTCATGATCGAAGAACTGGCGGTGGGTGCACAGTTCAAGCTGCCGTACATCCATGTGGTGGTGAACAACTCTTACCTGGGGCTGATCCGCCAGGCCCAGCGCGGGTTCGACATGGATTACTGCGTGCAATTGTCCTTCGACAACCTCAACGCGCCGGAGCTCAACGGTTACGGCGTGGACCACATCGCCGTGGCCGAAGGCCTGGGGTGCAAGGCGCTGCGGGTGTTCGAACCGGCCGGCATCCAACCGGCGCTGCGCCAGGCCCAAGCGATGATCGAGGAGTTCAAGGTGCCGGTGATCGTCGAGATCATCCTGGAGCGGGTGACCAACATCTCCATGGGCACCGAGATCAATGCAGTGAATGAATTCGAAGAGCTAGCATTTGTCGCCAGTGACGCACCAACTTCGATTTTGTTGCTCGATTAATAGCCGTTATGGAGCGATCTTCTGGCTCCATATGAACCTCCCAAATTACGGAGACCACCATGCCGCGTTTCGCAGCCAACCTGTCCATGCTGTTCACCGAGCAGGATTTCCTCGCCCGTTTCGAAGCCGCCGCCAAGGCCGGTTTCAGGGGTGTCGAATACCTGTTCCCCTATGACTATAGCTCCGCCGAACTCAAGGCCTTGCTCGACGCCAACGGCCTGACCCAGGTGCTTTTCAACCTGCCGGCCGGCGACTGGGCCAAGGGCGAGCGGGGCATTGCCTGCCTGCCGGACCGGGTCGAGGAGTTCCGCGCCGGTGTCGACCTGGCCATCGCCTACGCCCAAGTGCTGGGCAACACGCAGGTCAACTGCCTGTCGGGGATTCGTCCGCAGAACTGCAGTGAAACCCTGGTGGAGAAAACCTTCGTCGCCAACCTGAAATACGCCGCCGAGAAGTTGCAGGCCAAAGGCATCAAGCTGGTGATGGAAGCCATCAATACCCGCGACATTCCTGGCTTCTACCTGAACAACACCGCCCAGGCCCTGTCGATCCGCGAGCAGGTAGGCAGCGCCAACCTGTTCCTGCAATACGACATCTACCACATGCAGATCATGGAAGGTGACCTGGCCCGGACCCTGTCGGCGCACCTGGGCGAAATCAACCATGTGCAATTGGCGGACAACCCGGGGCGCAACGAGCCAGGTACGGGCGAAATCAACTACCGCTTCGTGTTCGAACACCTGGACCGCATCGGCTATCAGGGTTGGGTCGGCTGTGAATACAAGCCGTTGACCACCACCGAAGCGGGCCTGAACTGGCTGAAGACCCATAACGCTATCTGAAATGCACTCCTGTGGGAGCGGGCCCGTGTAGGAGCAAGGCCTGCCCGCGATGCAGGCACCTCGGTTCATCCTGGTACCGAGGCGATGTTATCGCGGGCAAGCTTGCACCCACAGAAGCTCGCTCCCACCTAAAGCAGTTCTCCATATGCCTGAAGCAGCAACAAAACAAGAGGTTTTTCCCATGGCTAAAATCGGATTCATCGGCACCGGCATCATGGGCCACCCCATGGCACTGAACCTGCAAAAGGCCGGTCACGGCCTGTTCCTGTCCCAGCACCACGACGCGGCTCCGACCGACCTGCTGGCCGGCGGCGCGGTGGCGTTGGCCAACCCCAAGGAAGTGGCCCAGGAAGCCGAGTTCATCATCGTCATGGTCCCGGACACACCGCAGGTCGACGACGTACTGTTCCGCGCCGATGGCGTGGCGGCGGGCGTGGGCGGGGGCAAGGTGGTGATCGACATGAGTTCGATCTCCCCCACCGCCACCAAGGCGTTCGCGGCGAAGATCAATGAAAAAGGCGCGCAGTACCTCGATGCCCCGGTCTCCGGTGGTGAAGTCGGAGCCAAGGCTGCGACCCTGAGCATCATGGTCGGTGGCGACAGCGCCGCCTTCGAGCGCGCCCTGCCGCTGTTCCAGGCCATGGGCAAGAACATCACCCTGGTGGGCGGCAACGGCGATGGCCAGACCGCCAAAGTGGCGAACCAGATCATCGTCGCCCTGAACATCCAAGCGGTGGCCGAAGCGTTGTTGTTCGCCGCGAAAAACGGTGCCGACCCGGCCAAGGTCCGTGAAGCACTGATGGGCGGTTTCGCGTCGTCGAAGATCCTCGAAGTGCACGGCGAACGCATGATCAAGGGCACCTTCGACCCGGGCTTCCGCATCAGCCTGCACCAGAAGGACCTGAACCTGGCCCTGCAAGGCGCCAAGGAACTGAACATCAACCTGCCCAATACCGCCAACGCCCAACAAGTGTTCAGCACCTGCGCGGCCATTGGCGGCAGCAACTGGGATCACTCGGCGCTGATCAAGGGGTTGGAGCATATGGCCAATTTCTCGATTCGCGACAAATAAACCCTGCACCTTGTGGGAGCGAGCTTGCTCGCGATAACGGTAGCCCAGCCAACATCCTTGTTGAATGTAAAACCGCTATCGCGAGCAAGCTCGCTCCCACAGGGTCCGCGTCAACACCCATAATAAAAGCCGAGAGCCCGCCATGTCGGTCGATCCGCAACAACTGCTGCGCGAGCTGTTTGCCACAGCCATCGACGCGGCCCATCCGCACCACGTCCTTGAACACTACCTGCCCAGCGACCGCAGCGGCCGGGTGATCGTCATTGGTGCCGGCAAGGCTGCGGCGGCCATGGCGCAAGTGGTCGAACGCAGCTGGCAGGGTGAAGTGTCTGGCCTGGTGGTGACCCGCTACGGCCATGGCGCGCCCTGCCAGAAAATCGAAGTGGTGGAAGCCGCCCACCCGGTGCCTGACGCCGCAGGCCTGGCCGTGGCCCAGCGAGTCCTGGGGCTGGTGAGCAATCTCAGCGAAGACGACCGGGTGATCTTCCTCTTGTCCGGCGGCGGCTCCGCCCTGCTCGCCTTGCCCGCCGAAGGCATCACCCTGGCCGACAAGCAATCGATCAACAAAGCCTTGCTCAAGTCCGGCGCGACCATCGGCGAGATGAATTGCGTGCGCAAGCACCTCTCGGCGATCAAGGGCGGGCGCCTGGGCAAGGCCTGCTGGCCGGCGACGGTGTACACCTACGCGATTTCCGACGTACCGGGTGACCTGGCCACGGTCATCGCATCCGGCCCCACGGTGGCCGACCCCAGCACATCGGCCGAAGCCCTGGCGATTCTCCAGCGCTACCGCATCGATGTGCCAGCGTCGGTGCGCGACTGGCTGCACAATCCAGCCTCGGAAACCGTCAAGCCCGGCGACCCGAGCCTGGCCCGCAGCCACTTTCAATTGATCGCCCGTCCCCAACAATCCCTGGAAGCCGCAGCGGTCAAGGCTCGCCAAGCCGGTTTCAGCCCGTTGATTCTCGGCGACCTTGAAGGCGAATCCCGGGAGGTGGCGAAAGTCCACGCCGGCATCGCCCGGCAAATCGCCTTGCACGGCCAGCCACTGCCGGCACCGTGCGTGATTCTCTCCGGCGGAGAAACCACCGTTACCGTGCGCGGCGATGGCCGGGGCGGGCGCAATGCCGAATTCCTGCTGAGCCTGACCGACAGCCTCAAGGGCCACCCCGGCATTTATGCACTGGCTGGCGACACCGACGGCATCGACGGTTCCGAAGAAAATGCCGGCGCCTTCATGACCCCGGACAGCTATCGCCGCGCCGCCGAACGGGGCCTGTGCGCCAGCGACGAGTTGGATAACAACAATGGCTACGGCTACTTCGCCGCCCTGGATGCGCTGATCGTCACCGAACCGACCCGCACCAACGTCAACGACTTTCGCGCCATCCTGATCCTCGAGAACCCCAAACATGACGCCTAAAAAGGTCAAGATCCTCGCGACCTGCGGCACGGATGACATCCACGCGCTTATGGACGGGCCGGTATCGAGGCGTTCATAGAAGCATGACTGTATACATGCTAAGCCGAGGATTGAAACTCTTCCTCTCGCAACCTTCAAAGCCGCTCGCTATACAAATTAGAGCCTGTCAGTAATGCTGACTCATTACCACTCAATTCCATTGGACTTCAGTAATTTTCCGCACTAAGGAAGCAGCCCTCAAAAACATCTGTGCAGCGCCTATTATGCTGAGACATTTTGTACTGTACCAAGCTCAGTGTTCCACATAGGCAAAACGAAGTGATCCAAACAGGGTCATGCCCACCCTTCAAGTCGCAACGTCGCCCGAACCAAGCGTTGTTCTTCGCTTTCGATTTCCTTGAGGTTCTCGCAGATGCTCTGGATGTGGGCAATAGCTGCCCTGCGTGCCTGCTCCGGCAAGCGGCCGGTGACAGCGTTGTAGAGCCGCGCATGTTGACGGTCGATCTGTCGCTTTTGCGGTTCACGGTGATAAAGGTTATTGACCGAGGCAAACACCGAACTGAGCAGCAGATCCGTTAGCGAACGCAACGTTTGCACCAGCACCGGATTGTGCGAAGCCTCGCAAATCGCCAGGTGAAACGCATGATCGAGCCGGGCATGTTCGCTCGCCTCTAGAGCACGACTGTGGGCATCGAGCAACGCCTCGTAGCTACGGGTGACGAGGACGAAATCAGCCTCGGTCCCGCGCAAGGCCGCCAGGCGCGCGGACTCACCCTCCAGCAGGCTGCGGACCTCGAATAGATCATAGAGCGTGCGTGGCTGCGAGCTGAACAGGTGCATCAGGGGGGAGGCCAAGCCATGCCCCGACAGGTCCGCCACGAATGATCCCTTGCCTTGCTCGGTCTTGATAATCCCGCGCGCGCGCAGCACCTTCAGCCCCTCGCGAAGTGCAGTGCGGGAAACGCCAAGTTTTTCCGTCAGCCGCCGTTCCGAAGGCAACAGCTGCCCGGTCTTGAGCACACCATCGACGATAAGGCGCTCAATGCGCTCACACACCACGTCGGCAACGTGCGGGGGACGGCTCGTTTCTGCGTAATCCATCACATCTCCACTGGTATGACCAGATAAGTAATAGGAGTAAGAACCACCAAGGCACAGAAATAACTTGTTGTTTTAAAATCAATTTACCTAGCAGATAAAAAAATCAACATGAAAAAACTGGTTCGACCACTCCGCCAACCCATAGACAGTAGAACGCCTCAAGCCAATGATACAAGTCAGCTGTAGTTGAATAGACCTCTAATAAAAACAACTGAGCGTCGTCCACCGACTATGAACATTTTCTATGATGAACGCGTTGACGGTGTCCTGCCCGACGTCGACAAAAACGCCCTGCTGCAGGCCCTGCAAAGCCAGTGGCCCGATCTGGAAATCCTGCACCAGCGCGAAGCACTCAAACCGTACGAATGCGACGGGCTCTCCGCTTACCGCACCACGCCGATGCTGGTGGTGCTGCCGCGCCACATCGACCAGGTCCAGGGTGTGCTCCGACTCTGCCATGAACGGCAGGTGCCGGTCGTCGCCCGTGGTGCGGGCACGGGTTTGTCCGGCGGTGCATTGCCGCTGGAAAAAGGCGTGCTGCTGGTGATGGCGCGCTTCAACCACATCCTCCACATCGACCCCGCCGCCCGCACGGCCCGGGTCCAACCGGGCGTTCGTAACCTGGCGATTTCCCAGGCCGCCGCGCCGTTTGGCCTGTACTACGCGCCGGACCCCTCCTCCCAGATCGCCTGTTCGATCGGCGGTAACGTGGCGGAAAACGCCGGTGGCGTGCATTGCCTCAAGTACGGGCTGACCGTGCACAACCTGCTCAAAGTCGACATCCTCACCGTCGACGGCGAGCACCTGACGCTGGGGTCCCAGGCCCTCGACTCACCCGGTTTCGATCTGTTGGCCTTGTTCACCGGTTCCGAAGGCATGCTCGGGGTGATCACCGAAGTCACGGTCAAACTGCTGCCCAAGCCGCAAACCGCCAAAGTGCTGCTGGCGGCCTTCGATTCCGTCGAAAAGGCGGGGCGCGCGGTGGGAGACATCATTGCCGCGGGCATCATTCCGGGCGGCCTGGAGATGATGGACAACCTGGCCATTCGCGCCGCCGAAGACTTCATCCACGCCGGCTACCCGGTCGACGCCGAAGCGATTCTGTTGTGCGAACTCGATGGTGTAGAAGCCGACGTCCATGATGACTGCGACCGCGTACGCCAAGTGCTGGAACAGGCCGGCGCCACCGAAGTGCGCCAGGCTCGCGATGAGGCCGAGCGCGTGCGTTTCTGGGCCGGGCGCAAGAATGCCTTTCCAGCGGTGGGCCGTCTTTCACCGGATTATTACTGCATGGACGGGACGATCCCGCGCCGGGAACTGCCCGGAGTGCTGCAGGCGATCGCGGCGTTATCCGCCGAGTACGACCTGCGCGTGGCCAACGTTTTCCACGCCGGCGACGGCAACATGCATCCACTGATTCTGTTCGATGCCAATCAACCGGGTGAACTCGACCGCGCCGAAGCCCTGGGCGGCAAGATCCTCGAATTGTGCGTGAAGGTCGGCGGCAGCATTACCGGTGAACACGGTGTGGGCCGCGAGAAGATCAACCAGATGTGCGCGCAGTTCAATAGTGATGAGCTGACCGTGTTCCATGCCATCAAGGCTGCGTTCGATCCGAGCGGGTTGCTCAACCCGGGCAAGAACATTCCGACACTGCATCGCTGCGCCGAGTTTGGCGCCATGCACGTGCACATGGGTCAGATGCCCTTTCTTGAATTGGAGCGTTTCTGATGCGCAGCGAACACGATATGGATGACAGCGCGGCGCTGCTGGAGCAGGTCAACCAGGCGCTGCAAAACGCCACTCCGCTGCGCATCCAGGGTTCCAACAGCAAAGCGTTCCTGGGGCGCAGCGTGGCGGGTGAAGTCCTCGACACCCGCTCCCACCGGGGCATCGTCAGCTACGACCCGACCGAACTGGTGATCACCGCGCGCTGCGGTACGCCATTGGCACACGTGTCTGAAGTGCTGGACGCGGCGCAGCAGATGCTGCCTTGCGAACCGCCCTCCTTCGGCGAAGACGCCACGGTGGGCGGCATGATTGCCTGTGGACTCTCGGGACCGCGACGCCCCTGGTCAGGATCGGTCCGCGACTTCGTCCTCGGGACACGGGTCATCACCGGCCAGGGCAAGCATTTGCGCTTTGGCGGCGAGGTCCTGAAGAACGTCGCCGGCTACGATCTGTCGCGCTTGATGGCCGGCAGTTACGGCTCGCTGGGCGTGGTGACCGAAGTGTCCCTCAAGGTCCTGCCGAAACCTCGGCAAGCGTTAAGTATCAGCCTGGAGATGGACAGCGATCGCGCCTTGCTACGCTTGGCGGAATGGGGGCAACAACCGCTGCCGATCAGCGCCGCCTGTCACGACGGCCAGCGCCTGCACCTGCGGCTCGAGGGCGGTGAAGGCTCAGTGGCGGCGGCCCATGACCGTTTGGGCGGGGAGTTACTGGACGCTTCGTACTGGCAAGACCTGAACGAACATCGATTGGATTTCTTCGATGAGAGTCAACCGCTCTGGCGCCTTTCCCTGCCGCAGAACGCGCCCCCCCTGTCGCTGCCGGGCGTTCAATTGATCGATTGGGCCGGCGCCCAGCGCTGGCTCAAATCCGACGCCGAAGTGCCCCTCATTCGCGCGGTCGTCGAAGCGGTCGGCGGACATGCGACCTGCTACAGCCACGGCCTGATCGACAGTCCATTCCAACCGCTGCCCGACGCGCTGATGCGCTATCACCAGAACTTGAAACAACAACTCGATCCACGGGGCCTCTTCAACCCCGGTCGCCTGTACGCGGAGCTTTAAACCATGCAGACCACCTTGAGCGAAGAGGCCCGCCGACTGCCCCGTGCCGCAGAAGCCGAACGCATTCTGCGCAGTTGCGTGCACTGCGGTTTCTGCAACGCCACCTGCCCGACCTATCAACTGCTGGGCGATGAACTGGATGGCCCGAGGGGGCGCATCTACCTGATCAAGCAGGTGCTCGAAGGCAATGAAGTGACCCGCAAGACCCAGGAACACCTGGATCGTTGCCTGTCGTGCCGCAATTGTGAAACCACCTGCCCCTCCGGCGTCGACTATCACAACTTGCTGGACATCGGCCGGGCGGTGGTCGATGCGGCCGTCCCGCGCCCAGTCGGCCAACGCCTCTTGCGCGAGGGATTGCGCGGCGTCCTGCCCAATCCGGGGCTGTTCAAAGGGTTGCTGAGCAGTGGCCAGGTTTTCCGCGCCTTGCTGCCCAACACGCTGCAAGTCAAATTACCGCGCAACGTGTATCCGGCAAAACCACGCCCGACCACCCGCCATACCCGGCAAGTGCTCATGCTCGAAGGCTGCGTGCAACCAAGCCTGTCGCCCAATACCAACGCGGCCGCCGCCCGCGTACTGGATCGACTCGGGATCAGTGTCACCCCGATTCGCGAGGCCGGTTGCTGCGGTGCGCTGGACTATCACCTGGACGCCCAGGCCGCCGGCCTCGCTCGTGCCCGCCGCAACATCGACGCATGGTGGCCGAGCATTGAAAGCGGTGCCGAGGCCATTGTGCAAACCGCCAGCGGCTGCGGAGCCTTCATCAAAGACTATGGGCACCTGCTCAGCACCGACCCGGCGTATGCCGACAAGGCAAAAAGGGTCAGTGCCCTGGCCAAGGACCTGGTTGAAGTCCTGCGCGACGAGCCGCTGGATAAACTCGGCGTGCACAGCGACCAGCGCCTGGCGTTCCACTGCCCTTGCACTTTGCAGCATGCGCAAAAACTCGGCGGTGCCGTTGAAGCCATTCTGACAAGCCTGGGATTCAACCTCACCGCTGTTCCCGACAGCCACCTGTGCTGCGGCTCGGCGGGCACTTATTCGCTGACCCAACCCGAACTGTCTCGGCAACTGCGCGACAACAAGCTCAATGCCCTGGAAAGCGAGCACCCCGAAGTCATTGTCACCGCCAATATCGGCTGCCAGACCCACCTCGACGGCGCAGGCCGAACCCCTGTCAGGCATTGGATTGAACTGGTCGAAGCCGCGTTGCCTTGACCGAGCACTGGAGAATCCCCATGAAAAGCAAAGCCGTACTGAGCCAGACCGAAGTCAGCCAAATTCTCACAGCCGCACGCACCGAAGCACAAAACAATCAATGGGCCGTAACCATCGTGATTGTCGATGACGGCGGCCATCCCCTGGCCCTCGAACGCCTCGACGGTTGCGCCCCGATTGGCGCCTACATCGCCACTGAAAAAGCCCGCACCTCGGCACTGGGTCGGCGTGAGTCCAAAGAGTATGAAGAGATGGTCAATAGCGGACGCCACGCGTTTTTATCAGCCCCCTTGCTGACATCCCTTGAAGGGGGTGTGCCGATCATCGTCGACGGCCAGGTGATCGGTGCGGTCGGCGTATCCGGGGTCAAAGCCGAACAGGATGCACAAGTGGCCAAAGCCGGCGCGCAAAGCCTGAAATGAACTGAACGTGGAGCTATCAGAGCTCGACAAACACCGAGTAATAGAAAGACGAGGTCGCACCTGTCCTGCAACGCGTCGTTAATTTGGATGTGTCGCCGGGAGTTAGCGTGCTTCATAAACGCTGTGAACTAGTGTCGCCACGCGGGGTACGCGAACTGGCGCCGCGAAACCAGGCGCGGCTGGATGACTGTGATCGCCTGCAACCCTAGCTGCACTTTTTCCAAGCGATATGCAGCACCTAGTGACCTCGATAGCTATTAATCCATCCCATGCCGTCAAGGGTTCCGACAATGTGGCGTCGGCGCCTACGCATGCATAGACTTTCAGTCCACTTAAAAGCCCAAACCAGCGATGTCATCGATTATCTTTATGGAAATTCATCATTTCCAATGATCCATTGAGGAATTTAGTATCAGGTTACACAGCAGTTCCATGACCTACTAATAATAAAAGAGTCAAAAAATGAGCACCACGTCGAGTTCGCAGCATCATGCAGCGATTCCATCCCCCTCTGTTACAAGCCGGCTGGCACTGATTCTTTTGCCTGGAATGATATGTGATTCGGCAGCATGGGGGCCACAAGTCAAAGCTCTCTCAAAACTCGTCAACATCATAATCGCCGATTACAAAGGCGAAACTAATTTGGCCCGCATGGCTGAGGCCGTGCTGAAAATCGCACCAGCGACAGCACTGGTAGCGGGTCATTCAATGGGCGGTCGAGTTGCACTTGAACTTTATCGGATGGCGCCAGAGCGTGTTCTTGGTTTGTGCCTACTGGGAACAGAGTGCCATGCACGTCCTGAGGGTGAGGACGGCGAACGTGAAGATCAAACGCGCGCAGGGCTGTTAAACGTAGCTCGTAGCCAAGGTATGGATGCAGTAGCGAGAGCCTGGATACCAAACCTTCTCTCCTCCCATCACCTTGGGGACACGTCCTTAACTGATGCATTGACGTCAATGTTCCTGCGCCACTCCCCAGAGGTACTAAGCAATCATATCGAAGCGGGCCGCCATCGACCCGATTCAAGTGAAATGCTAGGGGATATTCAATGCCCCGTGCTGGTGATCGCAGGAGAGAATGACTCAATTCGTCCTGTGCCACCGCTTCTGGAAATGGCCAATAATATTAAAAACTCTAATTTTCATGTGATTAAAAATTGTGGCCACATGATGACAATGGAGGCTCCTGACACGGTAAACAGTCTCATGATGGAGTGGGTGTTGAGCGTAACGTCCACGCGAACTGATTAGACTGATGCATCACATATTAAAACAAAAAGGTGAACATGATGAGCAATAACACAGTGCCATTAATCCCCGCATCCATTCTGGAACGGCGCGCAAAAAACCGTGTAGGCCAGCTCCATCACCACGCTTTCATGGCGAAAAATATGGGAGAAACCAGACACTTCTACGAGGATATTTTGCAGTTGCCTCTTATCGGCACCTGGGTAGAACGAGTCAATCCCGTTACTGGCGCGGCAGATAACTATATCCATACATTCTTCGAACTTTCGGACGGCAGTTGCCTAGCGTTTTTTCAGTTCAAATCGCCAACCTCAAGCTTTGATCAGTCTGTTAATCGGTTTGAAAATATCAATCCTTTTTCGCATCATATAGCCCTGACTGTAGAGGGAAAAGAAACCATCATGTATTTCAAAGAGCGCCTTGCTCAAGAGGGCATTCAGGCGTTTGAAACGGATCATGGTTACTGTTACTCAATCTACTTCCATGACCCTAACGGAATGCAGGTGGAGCTCACGACTCTTGTACCAGCCACTCGGGAACTAATGGATGGGGCGATTGACACCGCGCGTGAAACTTTAGAAAGATGGCTGAAGGAAGATGATGTCTCGGGCAATAACAAAAAACGTGGCGCCGGCTGGGTACCTGCCAACCAGCAATAACCGCAACACAGCAAGATTATCAATTTATAATCCGGATTTTTAGAAGATTCGAGTGGAGCTAAACAATGAACACTCATGCTGATGTAATTATTGTCGGAGCTGGTCCAGTCGGCCTACTTACAGCTGTCGCTTTGGCACAAGAAAAAATTTCTGTTTTGGTGCTTGAAGCCGATGCTGTAATTTCGAATGCTCCACGGGCAGCAGTGTACTTTCCATCTACTTTGGCCGTCCTAGATGAGCTAGGAATGCTTGAAGATGTGGCAGCCCAATCAGTAAAGGGCATCAGTTTCGCCACTCGCGTACCGGAATTCAACTTCATTTCCGAAATTCGACACGAGGTTATGCGGGGCATCACTTATGACTACCAGTTACACTGTGGGCAAGATGAAATAGCAAAGATTGCTATGAGGCACGCTGAAGCTCTGGGTGTTGAAGTACGATTCAATAACAAAGTAACTGATTTACAACAAAGCCCTTCAGGCGTGACCCTCACTGTGGAAACACCTGAAGGCAGCAGTGACCTACGTGGCAGTTGGGTTATCGGTGCCGATGGCGCCCGCAGTACAGTGCGCCGGCTGCTAGGGCAGACTTTCGATGGACACACGTGGGAAAATCGATTCGTTGCAACCAACGTGTATTGCGATTTTACAAAACACGGTTACTGCCCCGCGAATATAATTGCAGATCCCTTGGATGCAGGCGTGGTAATGGCCATTGATAAGAAGGGCCTATGGCGGGTTACATACCAAGAGGATGCATCATTTCCTGCTGAGACCCATCGTGATCGCATTCCTGGCCGCTACGCCAATATCCTGCCGCCAGGAGAACCTTACGAAATCGTCTCATCGAACCCTTATACAATTCACCAACGAGCGGCCTCATCGTTTCGAGTGGGACGTACATTCCTTGCTGGCGACTCGGCTCATGCAACCAACCCACTAGGCGGACTAGGTCTGACTGGAGGAATTTGGGATGGAATGATCCTGGCAGACCTAATTGCAGCAGTCATGCGTAACGAGGCAAAAGATGAGGTATTCGACAGGTGGGCAGCAGAAAGACGTAGGGTTTTCTGGGAAGTCGCGTCCGCTGGTGCTTCCGAGAACAAAAGGATGGTGGAAGAAAAAGATCTGGCTAAGCGAAAAATCGATATGGAGAACATGCGCGCCACTGCTGAAAACCCTGAACTCAGCAGGCTGATGATGCTCTATCCATTCCGCTTGATCGGTGATGTCATCAGACCCGATTCGCGATGGGCTGATGCGGATCCGACGGGGAGAATCGGCCTCGACTTCTCTGAACGACGTTCTCAGTTCCTCTAATAAAGAAGCCAGATAGGACTGAACCGACTGAATGTTGATTCTCATTGGATCAGCATTCACTCCTTCCAGCGACTGGTGAAACTCAGCATTACGAAAAAATAGCCATCTACGTGTTCCCAAAAACAAAGGAAATCTAAATGAGCCATCTTTTGTTAGATCGCAGGATTCGCACTGACGGTTTCGAACGACTGGAAATAGACGTAAACGGAACTAAAACAGTGGTATACACTGCGGGCAGCGGCGCTCCTCTGGTCTACTTCCATGGAGCCTCAACATTTCATGGTTTTGAGTTCGCGCGCAACTGGACCAATAGCTTTCGTGTTTACCTCCCCTATCATCCAGGTTTCGGCGAGTCTCCTTACAGCAAAGAGATCACCTCGACCACTGACTACATCAATCATTACAATAACTTATTTGAAATGCTTGATCTTAGCACTTTAAATCTTGCTGGATGCTCCTTGGGCGGGAGATTAGCAGCAGAGTTTGCATTAACCCATCCTGAGAGACTCAGCAGCCTTACGTTAATCTGCCCAGCAGGTCTACACTGCCGCGAATACCCGATGACTGAGCTAAGCAATATTGCACCAGAAAACATCCCTAATTATCTTGTAAAAGATCTTAATATACTGACACCTTATCTGCCGAGCGAGTACGACGAAGATTTTGTATCAAAACGAAACTGGGAAAACTTCACGCTCGAAAGTATTTTGGACGGCGGCTCTTTTGAAAGCCCTTTGATTAACTCAAAACTATCAACACTACGTACTCGCACCTTGATTGTCTGGGGTGATAACGATAATTTGATTCCAATGCAGCAGGCTTACAGATGGCAAGGTAAAATAACCAACTCTCAACTAAAAATCATTAAAAATGTCGGCCATTTGGTACTGGATGAATCCATTGAAGCCCGAGATGTCATTCGAGATTTTCTGAAAAGCTGAAGCCCCCCTGCACTGCACCACCATTCATATCATCAGAACACCAACCACAATCAACTGTTTGCTCAATATAGAGCAGGAACCATCATGAAATCTATAAAAATAAAATCATTCATATTCCTCGCCCTGCTGACGCCACTGACTGGGCATGCATCTGAAAATGGGACTATAGTTTTTCCACTCGGTGTTCACACGGTGCTCAATGGCTTCACCGTAGAGCCTGGTCAAAATCGATTCTACAACTACACTATGTTTTACACCGCAAATCGGTTGAACGATAGCGACGGCAAGAAGATTCCTGTTGATGCTAAACTTGCAATTTTGGTAGACGCGATTCGAATTGACCATGGTTGGCAAGCTAAACTTGGTGACTTTACGTTATCTTCCGGCATTGTCGGAACTTTTGTAGATGCATCAGTTAAAATTAATGGCGACAAAAGCAAAACCGACGGATTCGGCAACTTGACTTTTAAACCCATAATTTTGGGTTCAGCTAACGAGAGCGGCACATTCTTTCAAGGCATTTATCCACTTGACTTCGAGATCCCGACTGGCTCCTATGACAAGAACCGTGGGGTTAACGCTGCCGTTCACTATTATTCTTGGGAACCTTCATATGGTTACACATGGTTCCCAAATAGCAAGATAGAAGTCAGCGGGACCTTATCTGCGTCTATCAGCTCAACAAATCGAGACACTGATTACCGATCGGGCAACAATATTCACTACGAGCAAATAGTTGGATATTCTTTGACACCCGATATTCAAATTGGCTTACAAGGCTATTATTTCAAACAAATAACCGATGACGAACTTGATGGTAGAAAATTTCAGGATGGCAACAGAGGTCAAGCAGCGGCATTTGGTCCTCAGATCCGCTATACAATTAAGCCAGGAACTGTGGTAGCCGCCAAGTATCAACATGAAGTAGCCGTCCAGAACCGCAGCGAAGGAGACAAATTCTGGGTCCAATTCTCCTTCCCATTCTGAGGATAAACCTTTTGGCGCAGCCGACACCGGATGCGCCTACAGTTAATCTTCCGCTCCGTTTGTCAGCTGTCTTTTCAATATTTTGGCGAAGTTGGCCCCCACCAAAGTTGACTGACTGCCCCTTAACCAAAGCAGCCCTGGTGTCCGAATAGGCGTTGGATGTTCTAACGCTACAAAGCTCAGTCCCCTAGTATCAAGAATACCTGTTTTGCCGACGATTCCAGCCAGTTGAGACTGACGTATCAACTCGACTATAGGGGTAATCGAGTTCATTTCAACTATAACTTGTGGTTCGGCACCTGCAGCCTGAAAGCACTCATCCAACATCAATCGAGTCGAGTAGACCGAGGACAATAAGACCATGCTGACACCGTGGAGCTCCACCATCCGAACTCGTTTCCGGCCTGCTAAAGGGTGTCGCTCAGACACCACTAACAACAGCTCTTCGTTGTAAAGAGGTTCGAACCATAGATCGTTTCGATCAAGAGGCCTGTAGGCAATACCCAGATCTAGGTGACCCGCCTCCAATTGCTGGACGATTAGAGCTTGGGAAAGCTCCTGCACGAAAATCTTTGTATCGGGAAAGCGCTCGTGAAAGAGCCCTACACATTGAGGTACCAATTGGCTGTTGAACGTATGAGTCGCACCAATCCGAAGCTCCCCGGAAACTGAACCTGGAGAAGCCTGTAGCCCCTTGATCGCCTTATCGATCTGGCGAAGAGCTGGTTGCAGCTCCATCAGCAAGGCGTCACCCGCTTCAGTGATAACCACCTTCTTGCCAATGCGCTCGAACAGACGTATCCCCAGCTCATCCTCCAATTGCTTGATCTGGTGAGAGAGCGTCGATTGTGTGACGTGGGATTTTTCCGCCGCTCTGGTGAAGCTCAGCGTCTCAGCGAGCGTTGAAAAATAGCGTAGATGCCTTAGTTCCATCGCACTGCTCCAGTGATGCCATCGATGATTTTTATATAAATTAATCACTTTTATCGACGCTTGTCACGTTTTACGCTGGAGACACTTCCAGCTGGGGGCTCATCCAATTTTTTGCGATTACTCCTGATTATCTAAAACTACAAAAACTGAAGGTGATCCAATGAAGATCGGAAAAGAAACACAGCCACGCACTTCAATCTGTACTTCCAACGCCGACGCTATCGTGGTCCGCGGACTGGATCTGTGCCAAGACGTGATCGGGAAGCTTTCCTTCACGGAGTATTTTTTCCTTTTGCTGACAGGGAAAAGGCCTGATGGCCCTACCTTGTCGGTGCTTGACGCTACTCTTGTTGCCATTACAGAGCACGGCCTGGTTCCCAGCGTTCAAGCTGCGCGCATGACTTACGCAGCATCTCCTGAGGCACTGCAGGGAGCAGTGGCAGCAGGCTTACTGGGTTGCGGTTCCGTAATTCTCGGAGCATCGGCTCAAGCGGGTGAGATGTATATCGAAATTGAGGCTGAGCAAAAAAATGAGGGGCTAACACTCAAGCAAGCAGCCGCATCCGTTTTACGCAAGTACAAGGATCTAAATAAACCAATTCCTGGGTATGGCCACCCCTTGCACAAGGCCAGGGATCCACGAGTAGCTGCGCTTTTCGACGTGTCACGTGCATCCGGAGCGGGCCAGTCCTATATCGAGATCGCAGAGGCCGTTGAACAGGTCATTCCTGAGGTCATAGGTAAGCATCTGAGCCTGAACGTTTCTGCAGCCATTCCATCAGTTCTACTTGGCGTCGGATTTCCGGTTGGAGCCCTCAGGGGCATTCCGATTCTCGCACGCAGTGCAGGTCTTATCGCTCATCTTCACGAAGAACGCGAAAATCCCATTGGTTTCGCCTTGTCGTATCAAGCGACCCGGGAACTTATATATGAAGGCGAAACACCGCCAAGTTTCAAATCTGAGTAACAACGGCGAATTCCAATTCAAATTTCAAGGTAAAAACGATGGCTAAGGTTCTAGCTGGTATTCGGGTTATTGAGCAGGGCACATTCATAACTGGTCCTAACGCAGGCATGCTCCTAGCTGATTTAGGAGCAGAAGTTATTAAGATTGAGCAACCGGAAACGGGTGACCCATTTCGTGCTTTTCAAGGCGGACTTTACAGCCCTCACTTTCAAACATACAACCGCAACAAACGAAGTGCGACACTTAACACCCGTGACTCTGACGACCAAGCGATATTCGATGAGCTCATCAAGACCGCAGATGTTTATATTCAGAACTTTCGGCCTGGCACTGCGGACAAGCTTGGCGTCGGCGAGAAACGGTTGCGCGCACTGAATCCACGCTTGATTTATTGCTCGATAAGCGGATTCGGGCCGGATGGACCAGCGGCTGGACGTCCCGCCTATGACACCGTCGCACAAGCAGCAAGCGGCTTTTTGAATCTGCTGATTAACCCGGCTAATCCACGAGTAGTGGGTCCAGCCATTGCTGATGCCTTGACAGGATTTTATGCAGCATATGGAATTTTGGGAGCACTTTTCGAGCGCAGCCAGGGTGGAAAAGGCAAAACTGTTGAAGTGTCAATGTTGGAATCCATGTGCCATTTCAACCTTGATGCCTTTACCCATTACTTTGCTGAAAACCAAGTGATGACTCCATACAGCAGACCTAGCGTATCTCAGTCCTACGTACTCGAATGTGCTGACGGTAAATGGGTCGCCCTACACATGTCATCGCCTGAAAAATTCTGGCAAGGACTTGCAGATGCCATTGAGCAGCCAGACATTTTCAACGACCCAAGATTCGCCACTCGCCAAGCGCGCATCCACAATCAAGAAGCGCTAATAGATTTTCTTGGCGAGCAGTTTAAATCACATACTAGGCAATATTGGTGTCTCAAACTAGAAAAAGCCGATGTACCTTACGCTCCAATGTACGACAGCAGTGAAGCTCTTCAGGACCCTCAAGCCAAACACTTGCAGCTACAGATCAGTACCAAACACCCTGAGAAAGGTGAATGGTTAACGGTCCGCTCCCCGGTTAGCTATGATGGACAGCGGTCACTTGATGTAACCGCCCCCCCCCTACTGGGAGAATTCAACAATGAACTTCGTGCCATGTTCCCGCTCGCATCAAAAACTTTCGCCTGAATAAATTATTTAGGATTTGAGGTAATCAACCATGATGCCAGAAACCCTATACGACAAGCTCTGGAGCAGCCACGCGCTAAAAACAAAAAGCGACGGAACGACGCTCCTATACATTGACCGACACTTAATTAATGAAGTAACCAGTCCGCAAGCTTTCAGTAGCTTGGAACAAGACAATCGCAGTGTTTGGCGGGCAAACAGTATAATTGCAACGGACGATCATAATGTTCCCACAGATGGGTTGCTGGTTCGTGACCAACTCGCAGCCAAACAATTAGCGAGACTAAAATCGAATATTGCGAACACTGGCGCTCTCGCATATTTCCCCCATGGAGATCCACAACAAGGCATCGTTCATGTAGTAGCGCCGGAAATGGGCGCTACCCAGCCAGGCATGGCGATTGTTTGCGGTGATTCACATACCTCTACACATGGAGCATTTGCTGCGCTCGCATTTGGAATCGGCACCTCAGAAATCGAACACGTACTTGCAACGCAGACATTGTTAATGTCGAAATCGAAAACACTGGAGGTGCGCCTAATAGGCCAATTGTCTAAGGGCGTCTACGCGAAAGATATAGCACTTAGTGTCATTGCAGCATTGGGTGCTTCTGGAGCCTCAGGTCATGTGCTCGAGTTTACCGGCAGCACACTGAAATTTCTGTCGATGGAAGCACGCATGACCCTGTGCAACATGGCAATAGAAGCAGGAGCCAGAGCAGGCCTTATTGGTGTGGATGATACAACAATCAGTTACCTCAAAGGCCGAACCTTCTCACCCCCGCCGCACCAAAGGGATTCGGCTGAAGCCTACTGGAGAACATTCACATCTGATACCGGCGCGAAATACGACAAACGTATTTCTATTTCCGTTGAAAAAATAAAACCGTGTGTGACGTGGGGGACGTCGCCAGACATGATGTCGGCAATTGATGGTTGCGTACCTTCGCCTTCCATGGAGACCGATTTCGGCCGACGTAGGGCTCTAGAACAGTCGTTAGTCTATATGGGCTTAGAACCGGGCCGCCGTCTTGATACTGTTGTTATTGACAAAGTGTTCATCGGGTCATGCACCAATGCCCGGATCGAAGACTTGCGAGAGGCGGCTAGTATCTTGCGTGGTCGTAAGATTTCGCGAACGATCAAGCTTGCTCTGGCAGTTCCCGGTTCCGGGGCAGTCAAACGTCAAGCTGAGACTGAGGGTATAGATAAAATTTTTATAGAGGCAGGCTTTCAGTGGCGACAACCTGGTTGTTCGATGTGCTTGGGTATGAACGAAGATAGACTCTCACCAGGGGAACGCTGCGCGTCTACTTCCAACAGAAATTTCGAAGGCCGACAGGGTGCAGGTGGCAGAAGTCACCTCCTCAGCCCAGCAATGGCCGCCGCGGCAAGCTTAACCGGCTATCTCTGTGATGTTAGGGAATTTCTTCAATGAAAATTTTTACACGTCATACTGGCACAATCGCAATACTCGATAAAAACAATGTTGATACAGACGCCATCATACCTAAGCAATTCATGCAATCATTGGAACGAACTGGGTATGGTCGCTTCATATTTGACGAATGGAGATATTTGGATCGCGGGAATCTCAACTCCTTACAGAAAAATAGAAAGCCTAATCCTTTATTTGAACTCAATGATCCACGTTACCAAGGTGCAACTGTGCTGTTAACACGTAAGAATTTTGGGTGCGGCTCTTCGCGTGAACATGCAGTTTGGGGGCTCCATGAATACGGCTTCAAGGTCATAATCGCTGAAGGCTTTGCAGATATTTTTTACAACAACTGTATAAAAAACGGCTTACTCCCAATCATCTTACAAACTAAAACCATAGACAAATTAATAAACGCAGTAAAATACAACACAACCAGCACCTCATTAAAAATAGACCTAAAACTTCAGGTGATAACAATTAAGAAATATCAAATAAAATTCTTCCTCCCTAGCTCTCACAAGAAGAAACTATTAACCGGAGCCGATGATATAACCGAAACCCTAGAACACAGAAAAGAAATTTCAAAGTTCGAGAACGTTCGCAGGACTAGCTATCCATGGCTATATCAGCAAGAAAAGCTTTAGTATCTTGCACTAAATAGGGAGATATATATGCACAAATCTCACTCACAACTTCTCCTCCTGACTTTTGCCGCAACCCTGCGCATAGACATACGTTAACGCCAATACAGCTTCAGGTTTGCTTTAGGCACCGGAGAGCAATTCATTTATTTAGAACGGAGTGACAAAAACTTTAGTTAAAGGTGTAAATATCGCAAGGAATGATACGGACCTCACCGTGCAGAAAAATCAGCAACCATCGTCATGATTGGTTTCATATTTATTTGAAAAAGACACTGCGGAGGGGCCTGTTTATTTGAATATGGAGGTCGTCGGCAGATGTTTGCTTTCAATCGTCACAGCAAAATTTTTTATCGACCTATAGAGGTAGCGCTGCGTTGGTGCCATCTGACAGAGTACGAAGCACAAATTCTCAAGGTAGAGTGGAGCGATCCAGCAATTCTTAGAAAGGCCTTCCCCCAATGGCCCTGTCTGCATGCGAATACCGAGAGAATTATCGATGCCGTCCAGCATGGTGAACTGACGTACGGCTGTCTCGGTGTGACAGTTTCTCGTGGTACTCCTGTCGATATAACCCAGCTAACCGTGCGCCACACCGATCTTAGAATGTGGATATCACGATACTACCCTGAACAAAAACCGCCCTTCCTTTTCGCCCGGCAACTCAATCAATCGGGCGATATAAATATTGGTACTTACCTAGCACTGCAAGCTGACAGAGAAGCCCTACAATTGCAGGTGAAAAATATAGAAACTGCTTATCAAAAGCTAATCTCTGAGCTTGAGGCTATCGGATTGGAAAAAGAGAATATACGGCTTTTGCTCAAAAGCAACAGTAAGGTCAGCGACCGCAGCGAAACTGTTTATCTTCACATAATTGGTGCGATGATCAGTCTATTTCTAGATCACTCACCCTCGGGGAAACCTCACTCAGTTTTCCGATCCCAAGCCGCCATTGTCGACGCACTGACCGCTTACCATAAAAACCTGCCTGGCATTTCCAAGCGTACCTTGGATGAAAAGTTTGCTGCCGCCAAACGCAGCCTGTCGAAGCGCTGAGTCGCATTGCACTGCAATCGCCCCAATTGCAGTGCAATGACGCTTCCCTCTTTTTTGCTATTCAATTTAGGTCACTTCCCACTACGCGCCAATCGGCGCCAGGAGTGACCATCATGTCCAGTCAATCCTTACCCACCGCTGAAGCACCTCAACCACAGGTCGAACGTCACATCATGCGACGCGAAGAAGTCGAACGAAAAACCGGCTTCAAGCGTGCGCACATCTACAACTTGATGAAAGAAGGGAAATTTCCTCAGGCTAAACGCATTGGATTACGGGCAGTCGGCTGGGACTCGCTGGAAATCGAGCAGTGGGTCGCGCAACGCTTAGACCAGCTGGTCTGATGTGATGCGTGTGGTATCGGTGGTTTCCACTAAAGGTGGGGTAGGCAAAACTACAGTAGCTGCCAACCTCGGTGGTCTGCTGGCGGATGCTGGTCTGCGCGTCCTGTTGCTCGATCTAGATAGCCAACCCACCCTCTCCAGCTATTACGCCCTGAGCCAGAAGGCTGAGGCAGGTGCGTACGAGTTCATCGCACTCAATCTAACAACTCCTGCACAGATTGTTTCCAAGACAGTGATCGCAGGGCTCGACCTGATCCTCTCCAACGACGATCAAGGCCGACTGAGCACCTTGCTGCTTCACGCTCCTGACGGGCGATTACGTCTGCTCAATTTGCTCGGCAATTTCCTTCCCAACTATGACGTGCTTTTGATCGACACCCAGGGCGCACGTAGCGTGCTGCTGGAGATGGCCATTCTGGCCTCCGATCTCGCCCTCTCTCCGATTACGCCGGAAATGCTCGCTGCCCGCGAGCTGCGGCGTGGCACCTTGAAGCTGCTCAGTGAGCTCGAACCGTTTCGCCACCTAGGCATTGCACCGCCGCCGTTGCGACTGCTACTGAACCAGGTGAATGCCATTCGGGTAGACACCCGGATGATCATCCGTGGACTGCGCGAGACCTTCGCTGGGGCGACCAACATCTCGGTTCTAGAAACCGTAGTTCCAGACCGAGTGGCGTATCTCAATGCCGCCTCCCTCGGTCTGCCAGTACACCGAATAGAGACGCGCAGGGCAAGTGAACGATGCTCGCCATCAGCGCTAGAAACCATGCAAGCGCTGGCCATCGAGTTATTTCCGGAATGGCGCGAGGCGATCTCTTCGGTGAGCCGATGCGCGGAGGTTCAATGAGACGTAACACCCAACCAGCATTTCTCGCCAAGTCATTTTTTATCGACCTTGATGTCAACAGCGTTTGGCAAGGAGTCTTTTGATGTTGGATCAGCTTCCCATCATCGTTCCACCCTCCATTCGACCACACCACTCACCTTGCGAGGAGTACTGCACCGTGGTCTTTCGCCTGCAGGGTGGGCGCTCGGCCATGGGGTGGTTCCTCGCAGAACTCTCCCGACATTTCGAAGGATCGGGCACTGCCGAGATCGTCAAGTTCAAGGTCGGTGACCATTTGCGTAACCGGCGTTAACTGAGGTTGTTCCGATGAAGAAGCTCAGTCAGCAAGAGATCACCGACAAGCTGCACCAGGACCACTTCCCTCGAGGGCCAGAACTGGAGCGGTTGTCCGATCCAGCTACTGACACGCCGATGTTGGTCACGCTGGAGCAGTTGCGGCCCTACGAACATAACCCGCGCTTCATCCGTAATCCGCTATACGACGATATCAAGGCTTCGATCCGTGAACGCGGATTGGACCAACCGCCACCGATTACCCGCCGCCCGGGTGAAACCTATTTCATCATCCGCAACGGCGGTAATACGCGTTTGGCAATTCTCGGCGAGCTGTGGCAGGAAACCCGCGACGAGCGCTTTTTTCGCATTCATTGCCTGTTCCGACCTTGGAGCAATGAAATCACTGCCCTGCTCGGCCATCTGGCCGAAAGCGATCTGCACGGCCAACTCACCTTCATCGAACGGGCTCTGGCGGTGGCCAAACTCAAAACCATGCTCGAAGCAGAGGGAGCTGTGCTCTCGCAACGTGAACTGGCACGACGTCTTGCCGCTGGGGGTTACCCTATTTCACAGTCGCACATCAGCCGGATGCTCGACACCCTCGAACACTTGTTGCCCGCCATTCCACAAACCCTGTATGCCGGTTTGGGCAAGCCCCAGATCGAACGCCTGATCGCTCTACGTAGTCAGGCTGAACGTACCTGGAACCGTTATCCAACCGCCCCCATCGCGTTCGCCGATTTTTGGCTCGACACCCTGGGCTACTTTGATGCCGAACCCGAGTCATTCGATCTTGAGCAGATCCAAGATGAACTACTCGAACGCATGAGCTGCTTACTCGGACAGTCCTACCGCATGCTGGCCCTGGAGCTGAGCGATACCCAACGGGTCATCTCGACGCCTGGTGTTGTCGTCACCACGCTCCCAGAGAACACCCCTCTGCCGAGCGTTGCTGAAGCCGCGGCAGGACCTCTCTCCTCCGAGTCCCGTCCCAAATCAACTGAGACCAGAACCCAGACTGAAACAGCACCAGAGGAACCGCTCACACCGCCCGAAACGAATGCCGTATCAGCGCTCAGCCCTCCCTCACGTGTTCAACAGATTCGCGAACAGATCGATCGTGAGACATCCGCCGAAGCAGCATCGACCATCGAAACCTGCACGATCGACGACATCTGGACCATCGCACCAGCACTGGATAGCCCCGAAGAACTGCGTTCGGCTATAGCCACACTCGCGCGGGAAATGGCGACCTATGCCGGATATCCTGAGAGCATCATCGATCAGCAGCTTGGCTTGGGCTTCGCCCTGAGTATCGAGCAAGTTGGTCTAACGACACCTCGCGCGACCGGCGTTCACCTAGTGCTCCTGGCCCTGTTGCGCGCTCAAGACGACGTGAACTGGGAGGATCGCAAGCAACTGCCCTCAGCCCTGTTCGGCCAGCTGTTGCTGGGGATCTATCAACTCCCTCTGACAGATCGTCCTGCCGTGGACGTAGGGCTGGAGCGACTGCCCGACAGTCTGTTAATCAAACTGTATCGTCTCATCCGCTTGGCCCGCCGCCTGATCGACTTAACGCTTACCCCTGAAGACAACTTACCGAAGGAGCTGCCATGAGCCTGTCCTTCAATGTGCTCAATCAGGCCATGCTGACTCAGGTGCTGCATGAGCTGCGCCTGGGTAACCTGCAACGCTGCAAGGCACTCGGACTGAGTGAGGAAGACATCTACTTGTTGCAATCCTTACCGCCCACCACGCTGTCGCGCCTGGCACATGCCACAGTGTCTTGGGTCGAGGTCAAGATTGACTCGCCGGTGCTGCATCGGTTGATCGAGCAAGCCGAACGCGACGAGCAGAACGAGCGCTTGATCAACCGAGCGCTCAAGCTGGGCGCCAGCAGCACCATCATGTACCAGTGCTTCGGCTTGGCGCATTCGGAAACCGCCCTGCGCCGACGTCTGCTCAAGATAGAAACCCGTAAGGGCCGCCCCCAGCATTTGAGCGAAGCGCAGGAACATGCGCTCTGGCAGCGTTGGTGCCAGCTACGCGTTCAGGACGGTACCGAGGATCAGCTCGACGCCATGATGATGCTGGCCGAGGAGCAACAGATCAGCTTGACCATCGTTTGGCAGCAGATCGACCAGTACAGCAACGGAACATGAACACTGCCCCGTCCAGTCGCTGGCAGCGTGTCCTGCAGCAATGCACCCAGCAGCTAAGTGAACGCTGGCCCGCACACCCCGCCACTGAACAACCCTCCAACCAGGCTCTGCAGGCGGGCTTACTGTTCAGTGGCCAATCACACGAAGTCGTGCCGCGGCGGCTGCTGTTGGATAATCGTCTGACGCCATTGGAACGCAATGCCTGGCAGGTGTTTCGACTCATGCTGCAAGGCCAGGGCGTGGTCACACCGCGTTATGAGGATTTGCAGCCTTACCTATCAAGCGTGCCCTACGGGGCGTCCGCCTCCCGTGAAACCATTGCTCGCGTCTTGACCATGCTCAGGCTCACGCGCTGGCTCAGCTTGGTGAGTCGCGGACGCGATCAGCTCAGCGGGCGTCTTCAAGGTTCTCTGTACGTTCTGCACGATGAGCCGTTAACCCCCGCCGAAGCCATGGAGCTGGATCAAGACTACCTAGAACTGGTCGGACATTGCCTCAGTCATAACACCAAGTCTGTGCGTATTGTCGCACAGCACATTTGGGAAGAAATCCGCCAAGACACGGATATAGATCAGGGTCGACTACCGACGCGGCTCGACAGCTGGGGCGAGCACTGGACGCAGCAAGGATTGGATCAGGCAACCGATGACGCTTTACACGATTCCGAACCGGGAGAAAATGCCCTCGTTCGGAATCGTGCAGGCCCTCGTTCGGATTCCGAACCGAGTCTGAACGCCAGTCTTTCCGGCACCGTTCGGAATCCGAACGCCGCCTGTACTGTATTAAAAGAAAGTATTTGTACAGTACCGCGCGCGACCCCAGCGGTGGATAACCTGCGCTGGCCCGCTGCGCTGCACCTGAGTCCAAACGAGCGTCAGGCCGTCGCCGTGGCGCTGAACAAGCTCAAACCAGTGGATCGGCAGGCGGTGCTCAACGAAGCGGGGGCACGCTGTGCGGCCGGTGGAATCCGCAAGCCAGCGGCGTATCTGATGGGCCTAATCCAGCGCGCACTGAATGGCGACTTTCGTCCTTGGGCAGGTCAGGCCGAACCGTCACCCATTGCAGAACCGCCCCCACCCCCACCCTCGCGGCCATCTCGACAACAGGGCGAACCAGCTTCTGCCCTGGCCCAAGCGTGCCTGAATGAGCTGCGCCAACTGCGCGGCAAACGCGGTGGGCGTCAGTAGATTTGATGCCACTGGCATCAAATCCATGGAGTTCCACTCTACGAACACGTCGGACCAAACTATGAAACTCTTAGGGAAAAGCCGGGGCACCCTTCCCACTGACGTCTCCATAGTTAGCCCTCTTAAACCAAACCGAACAGACTGCATTCAGCTTTTTGGCTGTCCTTGACCCTCATCTGTCGCAACGTTCCCGTCCAAGCTTATGCGAGGACAACACCGTGGCCGATCACTATCAACTCAACCTGGGTTCATTGCGTAGCAGCATCACTCTGACCCTGCACACTCACCACGCCGCCCGTATCTGGCAAGGTCGGACGGCACGCGAAGGCGTCCACTCGATCATGGGCATGGCCGGCTATATCAGTGTCACCAACCTGATCAAACAAACCGCGGCCCAGGACGACCCCTATGCCGACTGGGCCATCGTGCAACTCGAAGAAAAACTGACGAAGGCCAAGACCGGAATGCTGGAACTGACCCAGCAGCTGGACCGAATCAGACAGGACCTGCCGACACAGATCGACATGGGCGACAACCTCAACATCCACCCCGTCACCTTGCCGTTGTACATCGGCAGCCAGCTGGGTTTTCTGGCGGTTTACCTGCTGACCGACTACGACACCCTGGTGCGCCGGACCCTGTTGGCCCATCACACCGCCTTGATCGGCCGCATCGACATGGAAGCCTGGATCGACGACGGCGCCCATCTGCTGCGCAGCCTGTTCGGCCAGGCCCAGCGCTATCGGCATGCCGGCGTCACACGCGATGACATGGCGGCGAACAACGCCCGTGCAATAGCGGCCATCGAGAAGATGGGGTTACCCCCCATGGACATCCTTGAGGGTCATCGCCGCTCCCAGTTCGCGCCGCCAATCATTCGTCGTGGTGCTGTGCCAGTGGATGACGCTGACGCGTTGGCAGAGGAAGCGAGAGAGCCATCTGCGACGGTGGATGAGCCGGAGGACGAAGCATGAATCTCATGATCCCTGCTCAACCAATGCCCTTCGACGCGTTGACACAGGATGCCTATCGACAGCTCGAACACGCAGCCTCCCTAAAAGGCCTTTTAAAACCTTTTAAGGGTAAGGGGGAGTTGGAGCACCTGGCGCAGGTGGCGAGGGAAATCGAGGCGCAGTTATGTCACCTGATGGAGGCTGTGGTGCAGCAGGCCGGACAGCCTCCTTACTCAATGCTGGATATCCGATTGGTGTTGCAGAACACCAGCGCGGGCAGCACCTTTTTGCGTTGGCGCACCCGTGACTTTGTCCGTATGGGGGTTGCAGTCTGGGAACGCCAGATGAGCAACAAAACCCTGCCGCAGGTCGTGCGCGATGGACTGCACCAATTCGAATGCGATCGCATTGCACTGAACCTGCAGATGAGCGTGGTGCATTCGCTTTACCGCCAGGCCACGACCTGCGCGATCAAAATGGCCAGTGCCGAACGGCTGCTGCGCCAGTTCACACCAGCAGTGGAGATATCACGATGAGTACTTTTTTCGTCGGCGAAGGCAATATCGGCAGTGCGCCAGAGTTCCAGGAATTCGCCTCAGGCAATGACGAGCCACGGCGTTTACTGCGGCTGAATGTGTACTTCGACAACCCCGTGCCACGCGAAGGCAGCTATGAAGATCGAGGCGGCTATTGGGCGCCGGTAGAGCTCTGGCACCGCGAGGCTGAACACTGGAGCACGCTGTACCAGAAAGGCATGCGTGTACTGGTTGAGGGCCGCACAGTACGAGATGAGTGGGAAGACAGCGAAGACAACGCACGGGTCACCTTCAAGATCGAGGCCCGCCGCGTCGGCATCCTGCCTCATCGCGTGCACAGCGTGGTCATGCGGGAACGCTCCAGTGAACCGGCAGCATCTGCGACACCCGTCGGGCAAAACACAGAGCGCGCCAGTTCGCCTGCGTCGAAACCCAGAAAAAGCAGAAGGCAACCACCTACAGACTGACAGACTTCAGGCATAAAAATTGAGCCTTTGCGCGAAGTTGCTGAGCCGTTTTTTACTCTCTGCTCGTGAATATGCACACTGTCATCGGGCTGCGACGGGGTACTACCTCGTCCCATTCCCGGTTGCCCCGACTGACTAATATGAGGATCGTTCGATTCAGGTTTCTCATATCCACCACCTGCGGTTTCCAACAACGTTGCTCCGAACTCAATCCGGAGCAGTTCTATGCGTCTCTTTCTCTGCGAGAAACCCTCCCAAGGTAGGGACATCGCCAAGGTGCTCGGAGCCAGCCGACGTGGCGACGGTTGCCTGATCGGACCTGAAACAACCGTCACCTGGTGTATCGGCCACCTGCTGGAGACAGCAGCGCCTGAAGCTTATAGCGAGCAGTACAAGAACTGGTCGTTGGATCATCTGCCGATCATTCCTGCAAAGTGGCAGGTCGAGGTCAAACCCAAGACCGCGGCACAATTCAACGTCATAAAACGCCTGCTCAGCGAAGCCTCCACCGTCGTCATCGCGACCGACGCTGATCGAGAAGGTGAAATGATTGCCCGCGAACTGCTGGAGCGCTGCAACTACCTAGGCCCTGTTCTGCGCCTCTGGTTGTCCGCACTCAACGAGGCATCGATTCACAAGGCACTGTCCTCGCTAAAGTCTGATCAAGAAACCTTTCTGCTCTACCACTCCGCCCTCGCCCGCAGCCGCGCCGATTGGCTGATTGGCATGAACCTCAGCCGTTTGTTTACCCTTCTAGGACGGCGGGCGGGCTATGACGGCGTACTGTCGGTTGGACGCGTCCAAACGCCCACTTTGCGCTTGGTGGTTGATCGAGATCGCGCAATTGCCAGCTTCGTCTCAGTGCCGTACTGGGCGGTGGATGTGCACCTGTCCTCAATGGAGCAACCATTCATCACATCGTGGATACCACCAAACTCAGGACGTGACGAAGCTGGCCGCTGCCTGCAGCAAGCGCTTGCCAGTCAAGCCCTCCAAGCGATTTCTAGCAGCAAGACCGCCACCGTAGTCTCGCTGCAAACTGAGCATTGCCGCGAAGCGCCACCCCTTCCCGTCGACCTGAGCACACTGCAAGAAGTCTGTTCACGCAAGCTGGGAATCGGCGTTCAGGAAACCCTGAACATCGCCCAAGCCTTGTATGAAACCCACAAAGCCACCAGCTATCCGCGCAGCGATTGCCGTTATTTGCCAGAGAGTATGTTCAACGAGGTAGCCGCGGTATTCGATGCCCTGCTCAGAATGGATCCCGCGTTACGCCCAGCGCTCGCAAGCGTCGATCAATCATTGCGCTCACGAGCATGGAACGATGCCAAGATCACCGCGCACCACGCCATCATACCCACCACCGAAGCGGCGAACCTTGGGCGGATGTCTGAACAAGAGCGTCAAGTCTACGAACTGATTCGTAGCCACTACCTCGCGCAATTCCTGCCGCATCACGAATTTGATCGAACCGAGGTCGAACTGGAGTGCGGCGCCGAGCGTTTGACTGCGGTTGGCAAACAGATCGTCGTCCAAGGCTGGAAAGGCTTACTCTCCGACAACGCCGAAGACGATGAACCCAGTCAAAAGTCCCAGGTGTTGCCCGTCCTACAACAGGGTACGCAGTGCGCAGTGGACGACGTCGAACTCAAGTCCATGCGCACCGCCGCGCCCCAACCGCTCACCGAGGGCGATCTAATCAAGGCGATGAAAAACGTGGCCAAGCTGGTCAACGATCCACGCCTGAAACAAAAACTGCGAGACACCACCGGAATCGGTACCGAAGCCACGCGTGCCGGCATCATCAAGGGGTTGATTGATCGCGGTTACTTGCTGAAGAAAAAACGTGCCTTAATGGCCTCCGCCGCGGCCCATACCCTGATCGAGGCGGTACCCGCTGCAGTTGCAGATCCGGGTATGACAGCGATCTGGGAGCAAGCTCTGGATGAAATCGAAGCGGGACGCCTGACCCTGGATGCATTCGTTGCCAAGCAGGCGCACTGGATTACGCAGCTGATCGCAAACTGCGGAGCGCTTACCTTGTCGGTACCGGTCGAAGCCGGGCCTGTCTGCCCCATTTGCAACGCCTCAATGCGCAGGCGTAATGGTAAATCAGGGCCGTTCTGGTCATGCTCCCACTACCCGGACTGCAAAGGCACTCTGCCGATCAGCAAAGGTACGCGACACCCATGACGCGCCATTGGTGATCACCACAATCTTGGAGTGGATGTACAGGGTCAGTGCGTCATCAATGGAGGCTGATCTTTCTCCAAGTCACTTAGCGGTTGTCCGATTTCACGGGCCAAAGCGATGCCTGTCGCGATCCATATCTGCCCCAGTTCGTTGAACGCTTTCAGGTGAGCAGGATCTTCGTTGAGCCAATGAACAAGGCTGTCGAGGTGTGCGGGGTTATCAGGGCAATCATGGATCTTGATGAACAACTCCAGTGTTCGATCCCAGATCAGGTCCATGACGTCCTCGCGCTGCTCATCCATGCTCAACCTTGCCTCCGTTTGGCCCTATCAGACCGCTCAGTCTCACTGGTCACTTCGGGCTCTGATCCTTGGAGGAATAGATGTCACGTCGCGACAAACAGCAATTTCAGTCAATATAACAACCCCTTAAGTCGATACTCAACCGTTAAGGATGTTCATGTCAATGGGTCTTTGCTCAACCATTCGGGTTGAATCGGAGAACTCATCACTTGGCATATAAACATCCTACCCAAGCCCAAATCGGACGCATGATCGCGAAGCACCGCACTCAGCGTAATCTGACCCAGGAAGAAGTGGCTGAACGCTTGGGGATCGGCAGCGAAGCCATTTCGCGCCTTGAGCGGGGTGTGGTGGAGCTTTCCGTGGTCAAGCTGATGCAACTGGCGGACATCTTCGACTGCCGGATGGATGAACTGCTGACGGAGTCGAGCAATCGTCCCAACGACCAGGGCCAGATGATCGCGGGACTACTGAGCAGCCTTCAAGAAAGCGACCGTGCCTTCATCCTGTCGACCGTCGAACAGCTGGCCGCTCACCTCAGTAGCAAATAACCTCTGCGTCCACTGGCTTGACGCCGTCACACCCGCTCTGCTGTAGTGCCTCAGGATCATCGCTTACGGCGACCCAAGACCGATTCGCTCCGGGTAGCTCGGTCGGACTCCTTGAGTTCGGAGCCTTCTCTTCTGCGGAATTCCGTTCCCGTTTTGTGCTCGACCTGATCGTGGTGGCGGATGACCACTGTTGCCTCTGCCAGGCATCAGCGGTCATCCGCTACGGCGATCGCATTCAGTCCCGGAGCCCGCCGGGGAAACACTGGGCACCCTTTGTGCGCGGATGCGTGCCAGCGTGTTCCGACCCAGGCCACGACAAGGGTCGGTTGGCGGATCATGGCGCAGTTAAATCAAGTTTTGCGAGGAGCTTGTCGACTGCGTCAGACTGCCTAAGGTGGCTTTTCTATTCCTCGCCTGGCCCCCCGGCCGGGCCCACTCTTCACTTTCTGCAGTCCAGTAACTTCCACTGTATTCCGGCCATAAAAAACCGGCTTGCGGCGTCTTGACGCCCCCCCTATGACAGGCTTATACAAAGGGTGTGGTTCGCTGTCGTTGACAGCCCAGCCCAGGTAGCTTGAACCTTCAAGGCTACGCCACGCTTGTGGTGGTTTACCCAAGTGCGATCAGCGTTCGGAGGCTCGCACGATTGCCGCTTCAGCGGTGATGAATGCCTACTACCCCACGTCCGCAGACCGCTGCTGCGGATTCTCTTTTGCTGCACCGCTATTCCCACACTGCATTGTTCTGTTTGTCATTGGCTTGCCGGTGGCGTGTGGTCATCGCTTGCCTTCACCTTACCCACCCTGACGGGGCTCACTTCCCCGTCAGGGGTCGTGCGTCGCCGTTTTCCCCTGAAAGGAGAACCACCATGGCCCACGCCAACCAATCCCAAGAAGCGACCTCTTACTTCAATCTGCACACCATCGGTATCGGCTACCTGAACCGTGTTCGTGAAGTACAAGTCCGCCGTGGCCAGCCGTTCATGGCCTGCGATATCGCCGCCCTGCACGGTGCCACAGATGCGGTCGAGTACACTCGCTTCGACTGCAAAGTCGCTGGAGGCCAAGCTGAACGCTTGATTCGTCTCTATATGGACGCCGTCAAAGCCGAGAAAAAGGTCTTGCTGTCGTTCCGTATCGGCGACCTGTGGATCGACCCATTTCTCTATGAGAAAGGCGATAAACAAGGCCAACCGGGCGCTAGCCTGAAAGGTCGTCTGCTGTACATCGACTGGATCAAGGTCAACGGCACGTTCGAATACAAAGCGCCCGCCAGGCAGGAAGCAACAGCACCTGCTGAGCCAGCGTCAAACAGTGAGCCATCCCCAACGTCGGCTGATGCCAATGCTGAGGATACCGAAACCCCAACAGAGTCCAGGATTGAACCTGAATCTGCACCCACTCCCCGCACGGCTCGCCGTATCGCCACCCGTACTGTTCAGCCCGCCTGAACAATCCACGATGTTTACATCAAGGCGCTCAATCGAGCGCCTTTTTTTCAATCAGCACAGGAGAACCGATATGGAATCCTTCTGGCTTTGCGACGATTGCCTGTTCGCTGCGGCTTACGAGGACTACAGCACGTTATCGCTCTATTACACGATGGATGAGGTCGAGGAACGCATCGCCGGTCTCCATCGTAGACTGGCTCGGCTAATGCCCATCAGTGCCGATTTCGATCCCGAAACAGGCCGGGGGATAAGAACCTTCTCCCCAATACACTGCGACGGTTGTGGCTCACACCTGCACGGACAACGCCACCGATTCACTCGACTGTAAACAGCGCGTCATCGGCTAATAGCCGCGACTCTATATCCACCTTGGGGACACCACTCCTCTCGGGCGGGTGCCCCTGATTGTCCCTTCGGAGGTACTACCATGAGCACCCAACTCACACTGATTGAAAGCTCGGATATCGAGGCTGATCGTATCGCCCAAGAAAACCAGCTAATCGACGAAGCGCTACATATTCTAGATCGTCGACTGTTCACCCGCGGCCCCAACCTGACGTCACCTGACGCCGTGGCCTCATATCTAAAACTGCATGTTGCACCCCAAGAGCATGAGGTTTTCGGTGTGATTTTTCTCGATGTCCGCCATCGCGTTCTGGCATTCGAGATCCTCTTTCACGGGAGCATCGATGGCGCCAGTGTTTATCCCCGCCAAGTCGTCAAGCGCTCCCTAGCACATAACGCAGCAGCTGCCATTGTCGTTCACAACTACCCCTCAGGGTGTACAGAACCCAGCCTGGCGGATCGCGCCTTGACTGCACGCCTGACGGAGGCCTTGGCCTTGGTTGAAGTACGCGTACTGGATCATTTCATCGTGGGTGAAGGTCGTCCTCTCTCCCTTGCCGAGCATGGTTGGCTTTAACCCCCCCCATAGGCGTCTTCGGACGCCTTGTTCATCTCTTTTTGGAGCCCCCTCATGAACCCCACACCCCAAGCCCCAGCACCGCTGGAGGCCCCAAACCCATTTGTTCGCGGCTACGATAACTTGCATATCGAACGACTGCTTCTGATCACCTACGCAAATGACTGCCCTCCCTGCTTTCGCCCCGTTCACGACTCACAAGCCCGTTTGCCCGACGATGCGCTAGAACTGTTCCCCTGCTTGTTCAATGACGATTTCGCCTTGATCAGCGAGGGCCAATCCATTCCGGATGAATTAGACGAACGCTGCCAGTCCACTGGGCTGGTACGCCAAGTGATCTACGCCGTGATTGGCGAAATGCTAAATGAGCGGCATCACGTCGGAGACCTGTACTCCCTGGAAGAAGCCCAAGCCATGGTCAATCGCTTGAACTTCGAAACGGGACATTACAGTCGAGCCTGGGAGATCAGTACCGCACACCTCACTGAAGAAGCATTGCGCTACTTGGAAAGCCGGGCTGGCAATTTCGACTCAAGACCAACCGGTCTGCTGTTCGAACCCTTTGCCCTGACAGACTGCAATGGCACCGGATATAAGCTGATCGGGACGCCGTGGACCGACGATAACCTGATGAAGATCGAGGGCCGTTCTTACGCATCGCTGAGGCAGGAGCAACTCGACATTGGCACACCGGAATCCCTGGTCAACGTGCTGTATCTGGCGGCATTAGCGGACGTGCGATTGTTGATCTTCGACCCCGACGCTGCTGTCTTGGATGGACTCGCTATTTATGATGCATAGCAGCGCATGTAGCGTTAACACGACCCTCCATAAATCGACTTTCTCACTGAATCGCTCCTTCGCCTCATGTCAGGTTCTGCACTGAATCTGACATGAGGTTTTTTCCATGGAGCGTTTTTTCACACCTGTCTGCCTGCTGGGTTTGTTGAGCGCCTGCACCGCGCAAGTCCTCAACCCTTTGCCGCCCCATCCAGAGATCGACAGTGGCTCCAATCGCGCCCAGCACTCGAGGGGCATAGCCGAAGAAAGCCATCCGGCAGAGCTTCGTTATGGCCGCTACACGCTGGTCAGCACCGAGCCCACCACGGAACAACGCGATCTTCTTGCCCAAATCATTGACGTGAGCATCCCGTCCAGCCTGACCCCTTCGGTACAGGATGCGTTGCAGTACGTATTGCAGCGCTCGGGCTATTCGCTCTGTCCAGTTTCCGCGTCGGTGAAGGTGCTTTTTACCCGGCCCCTGCCGGCGGCCCATTACCGGCTTGGTCCAATCCCTTTGCGCAGCGCGCTGCAAGTGCTGGCTGGCCCCGCCTGGCAACTCACGACCGATGAAGTCAGTCGTTCGGTCTGCTTCGAACAGCAGAAAACGGCTGTCGGCGTCACGCTGATCGCACCCGTCTCGTCCTATCAGTCGGAGGCACGACCATGAAAGCCTCGACGTTTCAAACTCTGATTGTCGGCTTACTTTTCCTAGTGGTCGCCGGCCTGAGCGGTGGATTGTATAACCAGTATCAGCGCGTGGCTGAGCTACAGAGCACGAACACCCAACACCGACAAACCCTGGACACCCTGAAACGTGATTCAAACGTCCTCAAGGACGCCCAGGAAAAACTGCAGTACGCGCTGAAAGACCTGAAGCAGATGGTCGATTCCGGTGAGCAACAGGCCAATACCCTCGATCCGATGTTGGATCAATGGGCGCAAGAGATACAGGAACTACGCGATGGTCTCGCAGTCCGTGCCACCGTGGCAGACATGACAGCGCTACGCGCACGCCTTGAACAGGTGGAACAGCAACTCCTGAACCTCAGGCCCCAGCCATCACCGCCACCACCGACGCCTTCCGCAACCAAACCGAAAAAAGCCGCTCGCCCCAAGCCCGCCCCGCTCTCGCCGCCGTTCTCTGTGTTGGGGGTCGAATCCCGTGGTGGTGAGCGCTTTTTGGCAGTCGCACCTCATGACAGTCACGCTCTCGTGGATGTTCGGCTGCTGCACAGCGGCGAGCAGCTCGGCGCCTGGCACCTGAAAGTGCTGGAGCCGAACTCCGCCATCTTCGCGGTGGCCGCTCAGCCAGACCAGACCGTGCAACTCCCTTGAGAAGCGATCATGAACAGAGCGCCACTACTCCCCGTCGTGTGTCTGTTTTCGCTACTGACCACAAGTGCTGCGATGGGTAACCCCATCACGACACAGTCACAGGTCCAGGGCACGCAGTCCGCTCCGCTGGGGCGCTCTCACTCTGAACAGGCGGCGAGCTGGGGGCTGACGGAGCAGGAGTGGATGCGCTTCGAACAGATCCAAACCGGCCCGCGCGGGTTCTGGAGTCCGAACCTCGATCCGTTGACCGCACTCGGGGTTGAGGCCCAGACCGACCAAGAGCGCCAGCGCTATGCCGAATTACAGGTAGCGCTGGAAGCCAAGCGCGCCGAGCGCGAGTTGGCCTACCAAAACGCTTACACCGAGGCCTGGGCCAAGCTGTTTCCCGGGCTGCTGCCGATCCAGGGCATGGCATCCCCATCTCCTGCCAGCTCTTCGGCCATGCCGCGCCCGGCTTTGTTTGTGGAGGACCACTGCCCAGCATGTACCGCCGAAGCGCAACGTCTGCAAAACGGCGATACGGCGTTCGATATCTACCTGGTGGGCAGCCAAGGCGAGGATGAACGCGTCCGTCGCTGGGCCCGGCAAGCAGTTATTGATCCGGCCAAGGTCCAACGTCGGCAGATCACCTTGAACCATGATCGTGGACGCTGGTTCAGCCTGGGTGCCCCGGCGCCACTGCCTGCCACATTTCAACAGGTGAATGGACAATGGCAACGCCTCGACTGAGTGGTCTTGTACTTCTGCTGGCGGTGCTCGCCGTCAGGGCTGACGAACTTCCGCCTCCGGCCTACCAACTGGCGGCGCATGACGCCGACATCCCTTCTACGGTGCTGTTCGCGATTGCCCTGCAGGAGAGCGGTATCCGCGTCCGTGGTCGACTGCTGCCCTGGCCTTGGACCCTGAACATCGCCGGAACACCCTACCGCTTCGCCACTCACCAGGCCGCCTGTCACGCCTTGCTCCAGGCCCTCGCCCGCCATAACGCCAAGCGGGTCGATGCCGGGCTCGGACAAACCAACCTGGGTTACCACGGGCAACGTTTTTCCAGCCCTTGCGAAGCCCTTGATCCCTACCGAAATCTCGCTGTCACCGCCGCGCTGCTGCGGGAGCATCACGTCGCCGCCGGTAATTGGGTGCTGGCTGCCGGACGCTATCACCGCCCGGCAGGAGGAGCGCCGGCTGCGCGTTACCGAGCCGACTTTTCCCGGCAACTTGAACGGTTGCTGGTTTCCTTCAAACAGGGCACACCACCATGACGCGAATATTCCTTACCTGCTATTTCATCCTGTTCTTGGCACCTGTCGCCCAGGCGAAACCAACAGTAAGCAGGGATCCGGTTGGCGATGTCACCCAACCCCATTTCCAAGCCACGGGCCTGCCCATAAATAACAGAGCTCAGACTGATCGGGCCATGCATGCGGACCTGTCCACCTCTACCGACGTGGCCTGGATACTGCCGATCCGTAGTTCTCGGTTGAGCCCCGGCTCGGTCAAGCCTCGCTCCCTGAGTATGCCTGGTCTGCAACCCTTCTTTCTGGTGGGCGACGATCCCCAGTCGCTGGCTTGGCTGCGTCAACGTGCGGCTGAACTGAAGGAAATGGGCGCGGCTGGCCTAGCCGTCGAAGTGGCCGACAATGACGCCCTGGCCCGGATTCGAGCAGCCGCTCCGGACATCACCATCCTGCCGGTCAACGGCAACGACATCGCCACCCGCCTGCAGATTGAGCACTACCCCGTCTTGATCACCGCCAGCTCACTGGAACAGTGAGTCCACGTCATGGCCGAGCATGCGATGGAGTCCAAGCTCCGGCCAGCAGTGGAGCTGTACACCGTAGCGATCTGCATCGCCGCCGCGGTGTTGTGCGTGTACTCGCCCTGGGCTGTCGCCCTGTCACCCGAGATCGGTCTGGTTGCAGCGCTGGCCTATGCCCTGTTCGGCCTGATCCGGCTGCGACAAGCCTGGGAGGTGCTGCGCTATCGGCGAAATATCCGTCGGCTGCCCCGCTACGAGCTGACCAGTCGGCAGATTCCGGTCAGTCGCAGACGTCTGTTCATGGGGCGCGGCTTTCGCTGGAGCCGCCTGCACACCCAGCGCTTGGTCGAGGCGCAGGATTCGGCGGTCGCCCACTATGTCGACCAACCGACCAGCTACCGCCTGGTCCGTGGTCTCGAACGGCGCCTGGAGCATGCACCATTTCCGCTCTCGATACTGGCCGGTGTCACGGCCTGGGATAGCGCCTTCAATCCGTTGCGCCCTTTACCCCCAGTAGGTGGGTCGCCACTGTTGCATGGGGTCGAGCCCGATGAAACGGAAGTCAGTCTGCCGCTGGGCGAACGGGTCGGACACACCCTGGTGCTCGGCACTACCCGTGTCGGCAAAACGCGACTCGCCGAGGTATACATCACCCAGGACATTCATCGCATCGAACATGAGGTCGTCATCGTCTTCGACCCGAAGGGCGATGCCGACTTGCTTAAACGGATGTACGTCGAAGCCAAACGCGCCGGTCGGGAAAAGGAGTTTTATGTTTTCCATCTAGGCTGGCCGGAGATCTCCGCTCGCTACAACGCCGTGGGACGTTTCGGACGCATTTCTGAGGTGGCGTCTCGCATTGCTGGGCAGCTCAGCGGTGAAGGTAACTCTGCGGCCTTCCGTGAGTTCGCCTGGCGCTTCGTCAACATCATTGCCCGGGCTTTGATCGAGCTGGGTCGGCGTCCGGACTATCTGCAGATCCAACGCCATGTGGTCAACATCGACGCGCTGTTCATCGAATACGCCCAGCAGTTTTTCGCCAAAACCGATCCGAAAGCGTGGGAAGTGATCGTCCAGCTTGAAGGCAAGCTCACCGAGAAGAACATTCCCCGGCATATGGTGGGGCGCGAAAAGCGTGTGGTGGCCATCGAGCAGTACCTGGCGATGAAGCGGGTATTTGATCCTGTAATGGACGGACTGCGTTCGGCGGTACGATATGACCGTACTTACTTCGACAAAATCGTTGCCTCGCTACTGCCGCTGCTGGAGAAACTCACCACCGGCAAGACCGCCCAGTTACTGGCCCCCAGCTACACCGATTTAGATGACCCGCGGCCCATCTTCGACTGGATGCAGATCATCCGAAAACGCGGCATCGTCTACGTCGGTCTGGATGCGCTGACCGACGCCGAGGTGGCCGCCGCTGTGGGCAACTCCATGTTCGCGGATCTAGTTTCGGTGGCTGGACATATCTACAAGCATGGCATCGACCATGGCCTGCCCCAACCGGGTAACAACAGTGACAAATTGCCGATCAACCTGCACGCCGATGAGTTCAACGAATTGATGGGCGATGAGTTCATCCCGCTGATCAATAAGGGTGGCGGTGCCGGTATCCAGGTGACGGCCTACACCCAGACCCTGAGCGATATCGAAGCGCGAATCGGCAGCCGCGCCAAGGCCGGACAGGTGATCGGCAATTTCAACACCCTGCAGATGCTGCGGGTGCGAGAAACCGCCACCGCTGAACTGCTCACCCAACAGTTGCCCAAGGTTAACGTGCTGACCAAGACCCTAGTCTCGGGGGCCACCGACACCTCCGATCCAGAGGCCAATACAGACTTCACCTCGTCCTCACAGGACCGTGTCAGCAGCACCAGTGTGCCGCTGATCGAGCCTGCTCATATCGTCAGTTTGCCCAAGGGGCAAATGTTCTCCTTCCAGGCCGGTGGACAGCTCTGGAAAGTCCGCATGCCATTGCCTAAGCCCTCCAACGACGATGCCATGCCCAAGGACCTGCAGGAGCTTACCCAGCGGATGCGGGCCGCTTACAACGAACAGGCGGGCCAATGGTGGAGTGCGAGCGGTGGCGGCCCAACAACAAACTTCGATCTGGATCAGGTGGGGTAGCCCTACCCCACCACAGGTTTCGATTCAGCAGAGAACGATCTAGAAGACTTAGTGCCCACATCAACTCTGCAGCGCGCAATGGAGTGAACTATGGCGACTTCCGCCCAGAACACGCCGTCACTACCGATCCAACGTCCGGGATTGATCATCTCGGCGATCAGTCTAGTCCTGCGCATCATCGGTTTGCTGATTGCCTCGTTGCTGCTCTCGATTCTGATTGAGTTTGCTGGCCTGCTGCTGTTCTGGGGTGATCAGGGCTGGCGGCATAGTCAGGCCATGCTAACCAGTGAGTTAGGTTGGCTCAGCGACCACTTCAAATCCTCACTCATCATTCAACAACCCGGGCAAACGATGGTCCAGCTGCTGGATTTCCTCAATCAGTGGCTGCTGGTCAACACTGGCTTTGCGGACTTTGCCCAGCAGGCGCGGGTATCGAGCCAGGGTAATGGCTTCTGGAGCGGGATCAATCAGCTCTACGTAAGCATTGAGGATTTCGTGCTGGCGGCGGTGTATGTAACATTTACCTTCGTGGTGCGCCTGTTCATTCTGGTCCTGGCTACCCCCTTGTTTCTGCTCGCCACGCTCACCGGTTTTGTCGATGGATTAATGCGCCGCGACCTACGCAAATTTGGGGCTGGGCGGGAAAGCAGCTTTGTCTATCACAGGGCTAAACGGGCAGTTATGCCGCTACTGGTCGTGCCCTGGATCATTTACCTATCCCTCCCCATCACGCTCAATCCAATGGCCGTTTTTATACCCTGCGCCGTATTGCTTGGTGCGGTCATGACTATTACAGCAACAACATTTAAAAAGTATATTTAAAACAACAAGCACCACTATTATTTAAGCGAGAAGCTCACGTCACTTTTAGCTAAAGATGCGGCAAACCTGGTCTAATACCACCATTCATCTACCCCTTAATCTTAAAAAAAACCACAAATTAAAATACATCACTCTCGCCGCACCTAACAGCCAAGATCGGGACTTCATGTTACCCTCCCCAATTAATGATAGCGACGCAGTTGCTGCCTTACCTCCAGCAAGAAAAGAAATAATACAAAAGAGAAAATACTTCAAATTTTCATGCTCATGCGCCAATTTAACTTTATCAACCAGCTTTCCCAGCCTGTCATACAACCTACCTACACGCTCCCTGTGATCAGGTAGCGGAATGTAATCCTTACGCCCAAACTCCTGACTATTTACCATTAAATGCGAAGGTGTCTCACGACACGCTCCATTTAAATCAGCACGAGAGCAAAAATATGTATTTATTCTGGCGATATCACTGGGTTCTGGTAACGATTGCAACCAGGAACCCCCATATCGTCTTAACTCAGGCTCATCCCCTACAATGTTAAATGAGAGTATTGAAAATACCTTTGCGGCGGATTTACAGACCGCCTTTTCGTCCTTGGAAAACGAGGCATCAACCAGACAGTACTCTTTCAAATTCTGATAACGCCCTTTATAAAACTGCAAGTAATCCCCTAGCAGTTTATTCGTTTCTAACATTTGCTCTCGATCAGACTTCGCTTGAGAGTCAACAACCAAATACAAGCACCCCACGAGACTTAACATGCACCACAAATGGTCATACCCGTGTTTAAATTTTGGACTTTTAAAGCAATTAGCCAGTATCAATACAGCCGACCACCCAAAAACGAAGGCGATCAGAAAGTTTATTCCACTACTCCAGAAACCGCCTATGTATCCTGCCCCCAAATGAAATTCTTCAGGTATGAGCAACCACCAACTCGGAGAAAAACCGATTAAGGATAAAAACCCAGGTAAAAATACGACTAATAGGCTCGCCAGACCAGGCCTACGCCCCAGGACGAATGCTCCCCTAACAAACATCAAACTCATAAAAACAAAAGAAATGAAAAACAACAAAGAGATTGCTTTCACACCAGCGACGGGACTGAGATTCAACAACGGGTATGGTATACCCGGCTCATATATACTATTAAAATAACCAAACCACCCTATCCCTTCAAGATTCTGCGCCACACCGTAAGAGGCGATGAAAGACACCCAGTAATACGGTTTTATAAATACATAAAACCACTGCATCAAGCCACTCCCCAAAAAAGCCAGGCTCACGTTTAAAACTGAAAGGGTAGCCCCACCAGTTCGTCTTTCCCGTCAAAGCGGATGTAGGCCATACCAAACCAAAATACTCGACAAGGTCAATCGCCATTAAAAGCGATTGCCTCCGCCTCAGTTTACCTGCGGCTTTAGCTGGTCATTTTTACAATCCTACACGTATGAATCCAGAGCCAATCGCTATGCTTACGCCTTTCATCCATCGCCCTCTGATTTCCATATTGTTCCTAGCATCTGGTTGTGTCAGTGCAGCGCCCAGCCATGAGCAAATTGCGATGAGCCTAATCCAAAATCAACTTGAAATTACGGAGCGTCTTGCTGATCGCGAGAGTTTAACAAACACAACCGATGCACAAGAGCGCTATCGGTTCGATTATCACCAATTGATCCAAGACATCCAACGCATTCGCCAAGGTATACAGGGCTATCTATCCCCGTCCCGCGCTCAACCTAGGGATCCCGCCGAACTCGTCGGTGATTACCGCCTCGACACCCCGCCCACGGAGCCGTCGCCATGAGCATGACTGACGCTCAGACCGCTGCGTTCCAAAACGCCTCCGGCTTCTCACCGCAAAGCAGTTCGACGCTCTGGCTGTCCCTGGTTCTCGTCCTGGCACTGCTCTGGTGCGCCTGGGTGATGTGGACGGCTTACCGAGGGTGGGCGACTGGCAGTGTGCGCTTTGGAGCCTTCGGCGGCAGTGCCGCGCGCGTTTTGCTCGCCCTACTCGTCCTGATGTTCTTCACCTTGTCCTAATCCAGGAGATCGCCGTCATGCTCAAGTGCCTTGCCCCCCTGAAAAACAACCTGCGTGATAATGCGAGCCAGCGCTTGATCGGACTGATGCTGGTGCTCGGTCCAAGCCTGGCTTTTGCCGAACTCCCGACCATGGAAGCTCCTTCACGTGGCGAAGGTTCCGGGTTGATCGAGACGATCAAAAACTACGCCTACGACGGCGGCATCCTGCTCGGTCTGCTGATCGCTCTGCTCGCTTTTCTCGGCGTGGCCTGGCACTCCCTGACTGTCTACGCCGACGTGCAGAACCAGCGCAAGACTTGGAAGGATCTGGGCGCGGTGGTCGGTATCGGAGCTCTGCTGGTGGTGATCATCATCTGGTTCCTGACCAAGGCTGCCGCCATTCTGTGAGGTTGGCATGAACGACGCTATCGAACGCCTTGCCGACGGCACCCTGGTCTTTCTACCAGAGCGACTCAATCGTGATCCCGCCGTATTGCGCGGGTTAACCAATGATGAGATGTGGGTGGCGCTCGGCACCGGTGCCATCATTGGTCTGCTGCTGGGCGTTCCTCTGGCGATCGCCATCGCCTCCATTGCCGTGGCGCCGACCAGCATGATCGCAGGCATGACCGTGGTGTTATTTGCCAGTGGCACGCTACTGCGCCGGGCCAAACGGGCTCGCCCCGAGACCTGGTTGTACCGCAAGCTCGAATGGATACTCGCCAGCCGTTGGCGCCTAGGGCGCGGAAGTTTGATCCTGCACTCCGGCGCCTGGGCGGTTCGCCGTTCGCGTCGACTACGCCCTGCCCTGTCCCGGTGGCAACCATGAGTCGATTTCGGAACAAGGTCGATGCCCAACAGGCCCATATATTCAGCCTGCGTCTGGCGGTAATTATCCTTGCTCTAGTCTGTGCCGGGCTCTGGTACGGCTGGCGCTCGGCACCGACCGATCTGACCGTACATGTGCCACCGGATCTGCGCTCAGGCAGTACTCGTAAGTGGTGGGATATTCCCTCAGAGAATGTGTATGCCTTTGCCCTCTACATCTTTGGTCAACTCAACCGCTGGCCTTCGGATGGCGAGCAGGATTATCGCCGCGCTATCTATGGCTTGCAGTCCTACCTGACACCCGCCTGCAAGGCCTTCCTCGACGGCGACTACGAGTACCGCAAGGCCGCTGGTGAACTGCGCCAGCGGGTGCGTGGCGTCTACGAAATTCTGGGCCGAGGCTATAGCGAAGATCCGGAACTCAGGGTGAAGCAACTCGATCGCGACAGCTGGCTGGTCAAGCTCGACCTCAACGCCGATGAGTATTACGCCGCGGAACCGGTGAAACGGGTGGTGGTGCGATATCCATTACGCGTGGTGCGTTTTGATCTGGATCCCGAGCGCAACAAGTGGGGGCTGGCACTGGATTGTTATCAGGGCACTCCGCAAAAAATCGCCCTGCCTGGAGGTGAGCCATGAAGCGGATGTTTAATCTGGGACTCACCGTCGAACTGATGCTATGGGGAGCGACAGCGCAGGCTGTCGAGCTGATGCGCTGGGAACGCCTACCCCTCGCGGTCCCACTGGTGATCAATCAGGAGCGGGTGGTCTTTGTCGATGAGGATGTGCGAGTTGGCGTCCCCTCAACCCTGACGGGCAAGCTGCGCGTGCAATCCACCGGAGGCACACTGTACCTGCGCGCGTCGGAAGCCATTGCCCCGACCCGCCTGCAACTGCAATCGGTCGCGACGGGCGAGATCATCCTACTGGATATCGCGGCCACGCCTGGTGATCTACCGCTGGAGCCCGTGCGTATTCTCAAGAATGCTCCGGTGCAGGCTACCGAAACGGAATCTAGCACCGCCCTTGTTCCAGATCGTACGCCGATCCCAGTCGCCTTAACGCGCTACGCCGCACAGTGCCTGTACGCGCCGCTGCGCACTGTGGAGTCTCTGCCCGGTGTACGCCGCACCCCGCTGAAACTTCGCACCGAACTGTCGACTCTGCTGCCCACCGAAAACGTGTCCAGCACGCCCATCGCCGCCTGGCGACTCGGTGATTACTGGGTGACGGCGGTGAAGTTGCGCAATCGTGGTCCAGAAACGGTGCAACTCGATCCGCGTCGGCTTCAGGCCAAGCTATTCGCCGCGACCTTCCAGCACGCTTTCCTCGGACCTGCCGGCAGCGCTGAAGACACCACGATTGCCTACCTTGTCACCCGCGGTGGCGGCCTTGAACAAGCCGTGCTACTCCCGCCCGTTGCGCGAGGTGCTGACGATGAAGGCTAACGCCTTGCTCAAATGGCTGGTACCGGCGGCGCTACTGGCCGTGGTGTTGATCATCCTGAAAACTTGGGTCGCGGGTGGCAGCACGCCCTCTCCAGAGAACCCAGTTGATCAGGGCAACATTCAGTTATCCGCCGAGCAAGCCAAGTCGCTCGGCATTGCTGGCGATACCCCACGCGACACGGTTGCCACCCTGGTCGGGCAGGTGAAGGCCATGCGCAGCGACATGCTCGGATTGAAGAAACAAAACGATTCACTGCAGACGGAGAACTACCGCCTGCGCGAGCGGGAAAACAACGTCGATTCGCGTATCCAGACGGCGCTTGGCAGCGTGACCCAGCAGGTCGACGAAGGCCGCCGCCAATCCAACGAGGCCCGACTCAAAGCGGAACAGGACAGTCGTCAGGCTCGCGGTCTGCTGACGCAATTGCAGGAGCAGTTGTCGGGGTTGACCGGCAAAGGCAAGGATATGCCAATCGGATTGGGGCTTGAGCCGGGCGACGGTGCGCAGTTCGAAGGGCAGCATTCTGCCAATGATGCACTGCAGTGGATTGAACCTTCGGATGCTTCGCCCACCGACGCCCGAGGCAACACCAAGACCTCCTCTGCACTGAGTCTGCCTACCGCCTTCAACTCACTGGAAGGCTTGAAAGATAATGCTATTGATCGCAGCCAGAAACAGCTACATGCAGTCACCAAGGGGGAGCGTGACCTGACGCGATCCGTTGACCGTACTGAAGGCGCGAAGCCGGTCTACACCATTCCTGAAAACGCCACGCTGATGGGCTCGGTCGCCATGACCGCGCTGATCGGCCGAGTCCCGGTGGACGGCACAGTGAATGATCCCTACCCCTTCAAGGTGTTGGTCGGCCCCGAGAACCTGACCGCCAACGGCATCGACCTGCCGGACGTCGCGGGAGCCGTGATGAGCGGCACGGCGTCCGGTGACTGGACCCTGTCTTGCGTACGCGGACAGGTCGAGTCGATCACCTTTGTGTTTACCGATGGCACCATCCGCACGGTGCCTCAGCCGAAGGCGGTAGCCAGCCGCAATGCCTCCACCACCCAGAGCACGAACACCGACAAGATCCGCGGTGGACTCGGTTACTTGTCCGATCCGTATGGCATTCCGTGCATTGCCGGCGAGCGCCGCTCGAACGCCCAACAGTACCTCGGCAGCCAGAGCCTGATCACTGCGGCCGGCGCGGGTGTCGCCGCCTTGCTCGGGGATGAGCAGAACAACAGCAGCGTGATCAGTTCGGGCGGTAGTACGCTCGGGGTTACCAACAGCACGGGCAACAGCGCGCTGAATTCAATTCTCAGTGGTGGGGTCAGCGACATCCGCGAGTGGGTCAACAAACTGTATGGCGAGGCCTTTGCTGCCGTGTACGTGCCACCGGCCGCACAGGTCGCACTGCACCTCGACCAAGAGATCACCATCGACTACGAGCCCAAGGGCCGGAGCGTTCGCCATGAAAAAGACCATGCCTCCCTGCCTGATCTGGATTAGCGTGCTTTGCTTGCTCCTGACGGGGTGCGCCACCGACAAGGACACGCTTCTGCCCCATGGCGAGCAAACCATGCTGGACATCTGGAACGGCGCCGGTTCGCAAGGCACTCAGCAGCAACTGCTGGATGCTCGGCAGCAGTTACGCCGTCCGCTGGCCCAGGCGAATTTATCCGCCGCTCTCCAAGAACCGTACACGCGTACAGCGACGAACGAGATCCACAACTTGTTCCCTCGTCTGCCCAATCCCGATCTAGTGCTGTACGTGTATCCGCATTTGAGTGGTACCGAGCAGGCACCAGTGCCGGGTTACTCGACTGTCTTTCCGTTCTACCAACGTGTGCAGTACGCATTGCCGGGTGAACGTCAGGAAGACTTGTAGTGCGTAGCGGCGATTCGGGCAACCACACTTCTACGTGGAAAGCCTGGCGCAACCCATTACGCCCTCGTGCCACGTTGGCCGATGAAGCCGCACTCTATGCGCACCATCCCAGCTTCACCGATCATCTGCCTTGGGTCGAATACCTCGACACCGAGCAGTGTTTTCTGCTCGATGATAATCGCTCGGTGGGCGCGGTATTCGAGTTGCTGCCCATCGGCACTGAAGGGCGCGAACCTAATTGGCTGATGGCGGCCCGTGATGCCCTCGAAGATGCCCTGCAGGATAGCTTTGACGAGCTGCATCAAACGCCTTGGGTCGCGCAGTTTTTCTGCCAGGACGACAGCGACTTCACCCCCTACCTGACCCGGCTCACCGATTATATTCAGAACAGCGCGCGAGGCACGGTATTCACCGAAGCGTACCTGGAACTTACTCGCCGACATCTGAAGGCCATCGCCAAGCCCAGCGGTCTGTTCGAGGACAAGGCCGTCACGCGCCTGCCTTGGCGCGGAAACAACCGCCGGGTGCGCCTGGTGATCTATCGCTGGCTTGAGTCTGACGGCGAGGAGACGGGACTCACCCCGGTGCAATCCCTGCAACAGGCTTGCGAACGTATCGCGGCTTCGTTGCAGGCGTGCGGGGTGCAATCGACGCGAGTCGATGGCCGAGGTCTGTATGCCTGGCTGCTGCCCTGGTTCAATCCTGCGCCCACACTAACCAATGAGGCGCCCGAGGAGTTCTACCGCCGCGCGGCCTATCTGGAGTCGGGCGACGGTGAATCGCTGGAACTGCCCTTTGATCATGACTTCGCCGAGCGGCTGTTCTTCAACGAACCGCGTTCGGATGTGCAGCGCGGACTCTGGTTTTTCGACGATCAGCCCCACCGGGTGATTGTGGTGGACAAGCTGCGCCGGGCGCCCTTGATTGGTCAACTCACCGGAGAAACCCGCAAGGGCGACGCAGTGAATGCCCTGTTTGACCAGTTACCCGAAGGCACGGTGATGAGTCTGACCCTGGTGGTCAAACCTCAGGATGTGCTCGAAGACCAGTTGAACCGCCTGGCGCGCAAAGCCATCGGTGAAAACCTGGCCTCGACCCAGACCCGTCAGGATGTCGAAGAAGCTCGCGCGATCATCGGCCGCCAGCACAAGCTATACCGAGGTACCCTGGCGTTCTACGTACGCGGTCACGATGAACAGCAATTACACCAGCGCTCGGTCAGCCTGGCCAACGCGCTGTTGGGCGCGGGGCTGCAACCGGTACGCGAAGGCGATGAAGTCGCCGCCTGCAACAGCTACCTGCGTTGGTTGCCGATGGCTTATAACCCGGCCCGTGACACGCGCAACTGGTACACCCGCCTGATGTTCGCCCAGCACCTGGCGAACCTCGTTCCGGTGTGGGGCCGTAGCACCGGCACGGGGCATCCGGGTATCACCCTGTTCAACCGCGGCGGTTCGCCACTGAGCTTCGACCCTCTGTCACGCCTGGACCGGGCCATGAACGGTCATCTGCTGTTGTTTGGCCCCACCGGTGCTGGCAAGTCGGCCACCCTGGTCACCCTGCTGATGCAGGTCATGGCGGTGTACCGCCCTCGTCTGTTTATCGTCGAGGCCGGCAACTCATTCGGCTTGCAGGGCGACTACTTCGCGACACAGGGCCTGTCGGTCAACAAGGTCCAACTGAAACCTGGTGCCGCGGTCAGTCTCGCTCCCTTCGCCGATGCCTGGCGCCTGGTCGAGCAACCGGATCAGGTGGCGAGTCTGTCGATTGATGAGCTGGACGATGAGTCGGTAGCCAATCGCGAAGACCAGCGCGATGTTCTCGGTGAACTGGAAATCACCGCCCGGCTGATGATCACCGGCGGCGAGGCCAAGGAAGAAGCGCGCCTGAGTCGAGCTGATCGCAGCTTGATCCGCGAGTGCATTCTCGATGCGGCGCAGACCTGCGTCACGGCGGGCCGTCAGGTGCTGACCCGCGATGTGCGCGACGCCTTGCTGCGCGTCGCTGCCGATCCGCACTTGCCGGAAAAGCGTCGTGAGCGCGCCCAAGAAATGGGCGAGTCTATCGACCTGTTTTGCCAGGGTTTCGAGGGTGAACTGTTCGATCGCGAAGGCACACCTTGGCCCGAGAGCGATGTGACCATTGTCGATCTAGCCACTTACGCTCGCGAAGGTTACGAGGCCCAGATGTCCATCAGCTACATCAGCCTGATGAACGCCGTGAACAACCTCGCTGAGCGCGACCAGTACCTGGGCCGACCGATCATCATGGTCACCGACGAAGGCCATATCATCACCAAAAACCCGTTACTGGCGCCGTTTGTGGTCAAGGGCACGAAGATGTGGCGCAAGCTCGGCGCGTGGTTCTGGCTGGCGACGCAAAACCTTGCCGACTTCCCCACCGCGGCGCAGACCATGCTCAACATGATCGAGTGGTGGATTTGTTTGAATATGCCGCCGGCGGAAATCGAAGAAATCGCACGGTTCAAGAAACTCACGCCGGCACAGAAAGCCTTGCTGCTGTCCGCCAGTAAGGAACTAGGCAAATACACGGAAGGAGTGGTGCTGTCGAAGAAACTCGAAACATTGTTTCGAGCCGTGACGCCCAGTCTTTACCTTGCCCTGGCCATGACGGAGCCCGAGGAAAAAGCCGAGCGCTGGACACTGATGCAGAGCACTGGCTGCTCGGAATTGGAGGCGGCTTACCGGGTAGCTGAACGGATCGATAGGATGCGAGGAATTAAGTCAAACGGAACTGACTCTAGGTTTCGATCAGTCCGGTAACGAATCCTTGAACACCTTCTCCACGTAGGCCTGCATAAACCAGTCAGGGACCTCATCAGCCCTGAACTCAAGGTCAGTTCCGTCCGTTACTTCAGCGAGCAGCACCAGATCAGCACCGGAGTTATCAAAAATATAAGCCCGGTTCGAGGCCGCGACGGCCGATGGCAATAGGTTCAGGCAACGACCGTATCGCTGGACAATTTTCTCGGTGGGTACCGGGTGCCCACCTGCCGCGACACGGTTCTTGACCCGGTTGATATTGATATCTGGGTCTTCAGTGGCCACAAAATAGAGGTAGGTTCGATATCCCGACGCTTTTGCCTTAAGCATAAAAGCGACTTTGTCCTCGCTAGACATCACCGTTTCGAAGGTGAAAGACAACTGGGCTTCAAGGAGCTTGTGCCGCATGAAATCAGAGAGCACGGAAGCAAAATAGGAGTTCATCGCGACGGACTGGAAATTCAGGCCGTTATTGCTGAAGCCTATTTTGGATGCCTCTTCAACGAGCTGGGTCGACCGAATCAGTCGGTGCGCCTTGATAAAGCCGAGAACCTCGTCACCTTCGACTTCCAGTTGAAAATCGCTGAACTCCAGGCGTCCGCCCTCTTTGGCAGCCTTTTCGATTTCATCCGGGTTGATGTAGATCCCGATCAGGTGGGAAGGGACCGCGCTTTTCATTGTGCTTTTACCGGAACCATTAGGGCCGGCAAACACCCTCAGCCGAGGGACGGTCATGAGCAGCGATGCACCTTGATAATCCCGCCCAAGGTCACTTTATGCTTGGGCTTGGCCACTCGAATAACCTTGTGCTTACCGTCGGCAGTCGTCTCAACTAGCTTGCCGTCCATGATTTCCATTACGCTGCGTCCGGCCGCCAGCGCGTTGATATAGGCCGTATTGATCGCACCTTCAGCCATGGCTGGGATTTTACCCTCCAGTCGGCTCACCAGATCGTCACTCAACACTTGGTCGGCTTTCATATCGCGCTCCACGTTCTCAGAGCGTGCAGAATCTGCACTTATCAGAATCCTAGCTACGTAAATCTGTTTATCACAGACCAACGCCACTTCTGTCAGATCTCCATTCTAGAGGAATGGAACCTGGAACCATACCTTCCAGTAAATTTTCCCGTGTAGGCCATATCGTCAGGGTTGGAGCCGCACGGCTACGGTGAAACGCCTTGAAGCCGTTGCTGAATTCTCAATAAAAATCCTGCTTCGAAAGCATCCTGAGATTCTCCTGCCGGACAAGTCTTACGTGCCTGCGCCAGTTCCCACCACAGCGGTACGTCACCAGGTGTATTAAGCCAGGCCTGGGCGCATTGCACGCCACGTTCGATCATAGGCGCAAATTCGCTGCCCCACGGTGTCAGAAGACTCGGGCAGCCGTCCGCCGCCGGAATTGAAACGTAATTTTCGTCCATAGACACCTTAGCTTTCGATTATTTATTAATGCTCGGTCTGTTCTAAGCAGCATAGAAACAAAATTGACACTCGGCTTAAGCATCAAAAAAGCCCGAATCAGAGCCAATGTAGACTATATCCCGTGGATTGAGAGTCCCTCAAGGCGCAGTTTGCGCGCATGACTCAAGACTACGAACAGCTTCGTCTGCAACTGGCGGAAAACATCCGCTCTATGCGGCGTGTGAAGAACCTTACCCAGGAGCAATTGGCGCTCATGGCCGAGGTGGATCGTACCTATGTGAGTCAAATCGAACGGGGGGTAGGCAATCCGTCGTTATTGGTCCTCTGCAAACTCGCCAACATTTTCGAGATCAAAACGGATCAGCTGCTCATTGAGTCTGACGTGCTTGCTCGTACACTGAGCGCTGAATGACCATCTGCTGATCTAGAAGATCGTTATAAACCGACAATCCTGCGTTCGGCTTTCTCACTGACACCCCTCTCTCGATTATTGAACCTGTCCAGGCCATACACCCAGAGCCTGGATCATGTCTGCTGCCCGCCCGCACATTTCGCCCCAGAAACTACATCCGTTGGTGCTGAGCATTCTGCTGGCATCCGGGTCAAGCGTAGCGCTGGATACCGGCAACATTACCGCCTCCGTACTTTCTCCAGACTGCCTCGAGTACAGAGTCGTCGGCATCTGCTTTTGGTTGCTCTGCACACCCTTCGGCTGCACCGTAAAAACCTCAACCAAAGTTCGTCACTTCATTCCTGAGCTGGTGGTCTCCAGCTATGCCACCACCGGTGCCAATCCTTGGACCGAGATGGCCGCACTCTCCTCTCCCATCAGCGGTGCGGAAGGTGGTGGTAACCTGATCACGCCGAACACGCAACGCGACAACCTACCTCGTTTCAAAAATGTTGATGGCATCGGCCACCCCGGAGGCTGGGCCGCCACGCAACTGGCCTCGCAATCTGGTTACGCATGCGTCAGCGGCGCCACGGCATTCTTGCCCTACTACCTGAGCACTTGGGACTCACTGGCCTGGCGTCATGGCATCCCGGAAAGCCTCTACCCCGAGTCACTCGTGCCGGGAATCCGTGAAATCGGTCGTCAGCTCGCGGGAAACATGTGGGGCAACGTCTATCCCCGGCAAGGATTTTTGGTGCAACCCGACGACTTCAAAGCCGCTGCGGTGATGGCGCAGCGAGCGGGTGATGTTATTACCCGCAACTGGCAACCGCACGTGTATGTCCCGCTCACACCCGTACCACGCGATGGTTATTGGCCGCCTGGCCCAATCGTTGAAAACGACGCTTCGACCCACAAATGGCAATTGCTCTCCCCCGTGGTTCAACCCACATGTGCCATCTTCCCCAGCGATTCGGTGCAGAGCTCGGATGGCGGCTACGCGTGGTCGCTGTGGCGTCCCTACAGCTGCTGCAAGCGTGAGGGACAGACCTTCCTGTTCAGCATCGACTTCGAAGGTGGTGCTTCATGAGTCGGCTTCTTGCAGGACCATGGTTGGGCCCGATGAGTTTGTTGCTCTGCGGACTGCTCGCCGTGGCCACGCATGCCCACGCCGCCGAGGACGATTACCGTCTAGGCACTCAAGGCGAAGTGCTCGACGACCGGGTGATGTACACCATCGGTGGCGGCTCGGCAGCGGGCTCGCCGAGCTCGCTCTATCGCCCCAACGGGCTCGGTGTCGGCGGATCCTGGCAAGCGAACATGATGTGCGGAAACATGAGCCTCACCAATACCTTGCAAAACCAGTTGAATGGCGTCACCGAAGGGTTCCAGCAGATAATGGGCAACATTGTGCAGAACGCGACCCAAGCGGTGATGTCGCTGCCGGCGGTGATCATCCAGCGCGCCAACCCCGGGCTTTATGAGTTGTTGAGTAACGGAGTGATGCAAGGGCGCATCGACTTCGACCGTTCCAAGCTGACCTGCCAAGCCATGGCCGAGAAGATGGCGGACAAGGTCGGTCAAGCCGGCTGGGGCGCATTGGCCAAGAACCAGGAGATGCAGGGCAACCTCGAAAAAACCGGTGGTGATGCGGTGGCCGCGGTGAAAAACACCGAGGCCCGTAACGGCAACAATGGGGTGTCTTGGGTCGGCGGGCAGAAGGCTGGAGGTAGCGGACAAACACCCATCCGGGCAACCTCCGATGTGGTGCGCGCGGGCTACAACCTGCTACATAACCGGTCGGTGGATGACAGCGCCTCGATCAGTAGCAGTGATTGCCTGGGCGGCGCTATTTGCGAGACATGGAGCTCCCCCCAAGAGGAATCCGAATGGGCTGTTCGAGTGTTGGGCGAGACCGAAGTCGCGACCTGCGACACCTGTGAGACTCTGCGGGCTACCGCTGGCAGCGGACTGACGCCGCTGATCCAGGAGGCCTACAGTGAACACCTCAAGACCCTGCAAGGATTGCTGTCCGGCTCTCTGCCGCCTACCCCTGACAATCTGAGCAAAGCCTCCAGCCCGATGCTGCCGGTGACCCGTGGTGTGATCGAAGCCCTGCGCGACGATCCTGATCAGGAACTCCTGGCGCGGCGCCTGGCCAGTGAGACGGCCCTGTCCAGCGTGCTCGACAAAGCGCTCCTTCTATTGCGCACGCTGCTGGCAGGCAGCCACGAACCTAACATCGCTTCCGCCGAACCGGCCCAAACGGCCTTGACGAAAAACATCGACACGCTGGAGCGCGAAATACGCCTGCTGCAGACCGAGCTGCAAGTCCGGCAAATGTTGGCTACCAATACCGCCAGCCTGGTACTCGATCGACATACCGGAGGTGCCGATGCTTCGCGTACCGTCGAGCAAGGCGACCCTGAGCCGGGTCGATTCAATGACGCTGACGCCAGGCGCAAGTGAAGCCATGAAACGCTCACAGCTATTCACTCTGCTTTCAGGTCTGGGGATTGCCGCGGTGATGATTCTGACCGCCGCACTGGTCGCCTGGATCGGCCGCACTGCGCTGGTTAGTCTCGAGGTCTGGCAGCAGGCATTGGAATCCGTACGGCCTTATCTGCGGTGGTGGCGCGCCCTGCTCTACACCGCCCTCTTTGCGCTCTGGTGGGATCTGCTTCGGCGCTACCGACATCGACCACAGGATCGACTGCGCGTGAAGCACATCGGGGCATTAGGGCTCGTGCTCTTTACCTGCGTCGAACTCACCCGGTTGTGAGGTCGCCACTATGCTCATGAGCACCAACAGCTACCTGGAATTTTACCTATCCCTGCTGGCTTGGATCATCAACAACGGCCTCTGGAGCGTCCTGTCCGACACCGGACTGTTCGCCGCGCCCTTTGGTGCAATCATCGTGCAAGAGTGGTTGTCGGCCCGTCAGCAAGGCGCGGACGAAGGCAACAAAGGCCTGCTCTCGGTGCCTCGGATCGAGAACCGGTTGTGGCTGGCGTACATAGTCGTGTTGTTCGGTTGCGCGCCGGTCTTTCCGTTGAGCCTCGCCTCAATGGCGTTCGATGATGCGGCGAGTCAGCGCTGCGGCGTGAGTGTGGCCAAACCGACGGAAACCGCCTGGGGGACGACCTTCAATACTATCGGCGAACGCTCCGCCAACGTGCCGATCTGGTGGTTTCTGGTGCATGCCTTGAGCAAAGGTGTGACCGCGGCGGCCACCGCCTCCATCCCCTGCGCACCGGATATCCGGCAGATGCGCATGGAGATCGATAGCTCGCGCATCGACAGTCAGGTACTGCTGCAGGAAGTCGCCGACTTCACTCGCGACTGCTATGGCTATTCCCGTTCTCGGCTGTTCACCAACCGCCCGCAGTTGGACAAGGCACAAAGTCACGACGCGTCCTGGATCGGCTCAAGCTATTTCCTCGACACTCCGGGCTACTACAACACCGATCGCTCACGTACACCGCGGGTCAGCTGGCCGTATGACGAAAGCCGCGATGTTTCCTTACCGCGGCTGGAGAATGGCGCGGGCTACCCCACCTGCAAGCAGTGGTGGAGTGATAGCGGAGTCGGGCTGCGAGAGCGTTTGATCGAGCAAGTCGATCCTTCGCTACTGACTCAGTTGAAAGGTTGGTTGACTGGCCGCTCAAGCACCGAGATCGAAGATGCCACCCTTCGCGAACTGGTCAGCCCTCGCCAACAATCGATGTCCATGTCGCCCGGACAGGTGTACCAAGACTATGGCTCCAGTGCTCGCGGTGGGTCGATCAATCAGGGACTCAATAACTTGGCGACCAACACTGGGCTGGCCCTCGGCTCCTTCAGCAACTTTCCGGCAATGAATGCGCTACGCGCCGCCCTGCCCATGGTGCAGGCTTTCCTGATCATGGGCGTCATCATCAGCTTGCCGCTGATCCTGCTGGTCAGTACCTACCAGCTAAAGACTGTCATGACGGTGACGTTCGCACTGTTTACGTTGCACATGCTGACCTTCTGGTGGGAGTTGGCCCGCTGGGTCGACTCCAGCATGCTCGATACTTTGTACAACCAAGTGTCGGCCTCCAGTCAGATGCTTTTGTCGCTGCCGACATCCGGATTTATGGATGGGACCGTCACAGCGCAGGTGATTGAGTATGTGATGGGGGCGATGTTCTTGGTCCTGCCAGGTCTATTTCTAGTTGCTATGAGCTGGGCAGGCTATTCAATTGGCAGCGGCCTTGAAGGGATGCTAGGAAGTGCGAGCAAGGCCGCGCATGGTGCGGCAGGCAAAGGCACAGATCAGTTGATGGGAGCTACGAAAAGGATCATCTGACGTCACTACTCGATAATTTGGAATGCCCGATGTAATGGCCGTTGTCGTCGTAATTGCCTAGATAGGAGTTGGCCCCTAAAAAGTCTGGACCTGGATCATTGCCTTCAAGCTTCGCATCAATGACAGCCTTGGACACCAGAAGCCCAACTACAGCAATCATCGTCACCACAGAAGCGACCAACCAGAAACCGATAAAGAGCAACCCGAGGATGAGTGCCAGCTTCGTAACCAAAAAGCTCCCACGAACCAATAGCCCGCCAGCAGGCATACCTGTCGCCACTGCACGTTTAACCACACGAGATTCAAATCCTTTTAACCTGCGATAAACACGTTTTACCGACATACCGCAGGCATATGCCCAGCGATGCGCGCGGGAGATTTGAACTGGCTGCTGAGCCGGCATGATTGCGCCCTCTTCTGAGCGTATTCCTGTGGAAATCGTGATTACAGCCTACTACTGAAAACCGCCCATGCTTAACCGTTTATCAGCTTATTCGGTCGAAAACTCTTCACTGGAAGACAGAAGACACTCCTCGTACAACAGCGCCTCTAAGGCCGTTGACCCATCCAAATCATCCAGCTACATAGAGGACACGGATCGCTGTTTTCGACAGCACCTTCCCAGGTAGCCAGAGCCTTTAAGGCTACGTCACTCCGGTGATGGTTCCCCCAAGTGCGATTAGCGTTCGGTGGCTCGCACGGTCACGTTTCACAGTGATGAACGCCTACTTCTCTCCCGAGCGCCTTTCCGGTTCTGCTCGTCCCAACCCTCTTGTTTTTCTTAAACCCACTGCGGGGAATTCTTTTCCCTATGGGACAGGTTTCTTCGCTCTCAACGGAGGTACACCATGTCCGACTCACTCACTTCCGAAACACTGAATAGCCTGCGCTTGCCCGTTGTGTTTACTCCAGACGCATGGCAACGCGCAGTACTGCTCGACGGTTCAAATCATCCTGAAAAACTGCAACTCGATAGGCTGAGCAACGTGGTCCGCGCAGCCTTAAAAGCTCACCTGGCCGATCCAAATGCACCCTACGTGGTGTTCGAGGTAACCAAAATTGCCTCAGCGGGTGACACGAGTCATGAACCGTTGCTGCAACTGAGCCTCAGCCTGCTTCAGGCGCCGGACCAGCCTGATGCCTTATTGATAGCGCTTGCGGAAGAGCATCAACGCTGAACGCATACACACTCAGACTGCACGTAATCCTGCATCAATCCAACCCAACGCCCACCGGGGAACCCTTCCCCGACGGGCAAGGCGTTCCTCCGATTTCTCTCGAGGAAAATGCCATGCGTAATATCTACCAAGACGTGACTGACAAAATTGTTGCCGCGTTAGACCAAGGCGTAGCCCCCTGGATCAAACCGTGGTCCTCAAGTGACTCAGCTGCCGTCGATCATCACCAACCCTATCCCATTAACGCCATCACACAGCGCCCCTATTCGGGCATTAATTTACCGTTGCTCTGGGCCGAGGCCAGGCTGCAGGGGTTCGTTCAAGATCGCTGGTTGACCTTCAACCAAGCCAAAAAAGCCGGAGGGCACATCCGTAAGGGTGAGCACAGCACCCTGGCAGTGCTCTACAAGCCGATGGAGCGCGAGGAACAGACCGAGTCGGGTCAAGCCGTACTCGATGAAAACGGCCAGCCCAAGGTCATCCACTTTGGCATTCTCAGAACGCACTTCCTGTTCAACATCGAGCAAACAGAGGGGCTCGAAACGCTCAACGAAAACGTTCTTGAGATGGAACCGAGCGATCCCTTCTTCCCAAACAGCGCGGCGGAGGAACTGTTGTTAAGTTCAGGCGCAAACATCATTCATCGAGCTGCTGACGAAGCTTTTTATCACCCGATCAGGGACCTCATCCAACTGCCGACAAAAGCGCAATTTCACGATCAAGGTGGGTACTACGCCACCGCATTGCACGAGCTGACGCACTGGACCGGACATCACTCTCGATTAAAGCGCGAGGGCGTGACCTCTCCTTGCCCATTCGGCTCGCCAGGCTACGCATTTGAGGAATTGATCGCCGAAATGGGTGCCGCTTTTTTATGTGCCTACGCGGGTATACAGGGAGAGTTGCGCCACGAGGGCTACATCGACTCTTGGCTCGGCCTGCTCAAGGCTGATAATCGCGCGGTCTTCCGAGCCAGTGGTCAAGCCCGATATGCTTCGGAGTATGTGCTCGACCTGGGGCTGCAACGGAAACAGATGGTCATGGATCGCCCGCAACGCACGAACGACAGAGCTTGATCGTTACCTCACTGCAGCAAACTCTTCAAAGGGTCCAACATAAGTTGGGCCCTTTTTTTGTCCAGAAAAAGCCTCATGCCATAGGGCTCTGATGCAGAGAGCAGGCAAGTAAATACGCCCGCAGCATGTCATTCCGCATCTAGATTCTGTGCCAGATAATTAACCAGATCCAGCGGACTACGGCTGTCGATCACCTTGTAGATAAGATCGCGTTTGCTACGCGGAAGCTTCTTGACCACGCTCTTCGCCGAGGCCCTGACGGCTTCGTCTGTTCCATGGATACGCGCCGCGAGTAGCAGCACGAGCGTGGCGTCAGTGAGGTTCATAGCAAGACCCGATAAAATTCGCACCGCAGTGTAACGACACTTTCCGTTTTTTCACCAGCACACGCATCCAACAAAACGGTACCAGGACAAATCGATATTCCGATTGCCGCACAAAGGGACACCCGGCAAAAGGACGGGCAAGGGTTAGAAGGGGAATGGGGATTCAAGGGTAAGAGCCCTATCCGAAAAGGCTAAAAGGCCATTGACCCTACCATTTCTTGGGAGGCCACGATGCTCAGTCTGTTTCGCCGCAAAAGGCAGAAGCCCCCTCCGCAATCAACCATAAACGTCGCTGAAGGTTACCTGCCCGTCGAGCCGTCCCGTAACTTGTTAGCCGCGGAGCACCGCCGCCAGATGCTCGATCGCATCTGGCAGTACACCGCCCTCTCCTATTCGCAGTTCAGCCAGCTCTATTTAAATCCGATCCATCGCTACGCCGAGCTGGTCCAGCAGTTTCCAGCCAGCGAGACTCACCATCATGCTTATCTTGGCGGCATGCTCGACCATGGACTGGAATTGGTCGCCTGTAGCCTGAAACTGCGTCAGTCATATCTGCTTCCCTCCGGCGCCGCGCCCGAAGACCAAGCCGCCCAGACCGATGCCTGGTCGGCTGGCATCGCCTATGGCGCCCTGCTGCATGACATCGGCAAGATCGCCGTGGACCTGCTAGTAGAGCGCCAAGATGGCCATGTTTGGCATCCTTGGCAGGGTTCCTTGGATCAGCCGTATCGTTTTCGCTACCTCAAGGGTCGCGACTATCACCTGCACGGCGCGGCCGCAGGCTTGCTCTACGCGCAGATTCTTGACCAACCTATCCTGGACTGGCTCAGTGATTTTCCGCCGCTGTGGGCGAGTCTGCTGTATGTCCTTGCGGGTCAGTACGAACGCGCCGGCGTGCTCGGTGAGTTGGTGATGCAGGCCGACCGTGTTTCCGTCGCACAGAACATCGGCGGTAACCCGAGCAAGGCGCTGCAAGCGCCGGTTCATTCGCTGCAACATCACTTGATCAGCGGACTGCGTCATCTGGTTCAACACGAGCTGAAACTCAACCAGCCGGGTGCCGCGGGATGGCTGACCCAGGACGCACTCTGGCTGGTCAGCAAGACGGTCACGGACAAGCTGCGAGCCTATCTGCTGTCGCAATCGATTGAAGGCATTCCCTCGTCTAACCTCGCGGTGTTCGACGAGCTGCAATCGCATGGATTGGTTGAGTCCACTCCGGAAGGCAAAGCCATCTGGACCGCGCTCGTCGCCCAGGAGAACTGGGAGCAAATCTTTTCCTTTCTGCGCCTTCAACCAGCGTTGATTTGGGGGAGCGAAGAGCGCCCCGAGGCTTTCAACGGAACGGTAAGCGTTGCACGCGATGACAATCAGCCCAACACTCCGGCATCACCTGCAGCGCCCGAGACTGTCAGTACAGAATCTCGTCAAAGCCCATCGCAGCCCGAGCCACCGCAAATGGAGGATGCCGACTATCTCGGCACGCTGCTGGATATGTTCGAGTTGGAAGAGCCTGAGGCCAGTTATGCGCCATTAGAAAGCGCTCTCGAAACGTCAACCCCTCCTTCGGATAACGCTGGCCAGGCATTCTTGGATTGGGTCAAGGAAGGCATTCTCAGCCACAAGCTGATCATCAACGACAGCAAGGCTAAAATCCACACGGTGGGTGGGAGTGTGTTTCTCGTCACGCCTGGTCTCTTCCAACGCTACGCGCAGGAGTTTCCCGGTATCTCTCAGGGCGCCTGCCAAGAGATCGAAGAATGGCGTTGGGTGCAGAAGCAGTTTGAGAAACTGAAGATTCACAGAAAACGTGACGATGGCTTGAACATATGGATCTGTCAGATCGAGGGTCCTCGGAAGAAAGCAAATCTCAAAGGCTATTTGCTGGATACTCCAGCGTTGTTGTTCAACATTGTGCCTTCCGACAATCCCTTTCTTAAAATCGAAAAAAAATAATTTCAATGACATCCCGTGTTGGGAATCAGATCGCAGAGTTGGCTTTGGAGTTCACACACGCTGCGTTATCGTTCTATTAGCTATCCCGAGGCACTCCTCCTCTTTTCGTCAACAGCAACCTCGGATCGACCGCAGCCTTCGCAACAGGTAACAATCAGCCAAGAGCGACGTCTGGTTTGCCTCCTAATTGCAACTAGCCCACCAAGTTACGATGAATCTGATCATAAAAAATGCGGCGCAGTGTGCAGCCTTGCCTCTAAGTCGAGTATCAGTGCACTTGCAAGCGCTTTGGCTCCAAAACGCCATCGTGTGCCATTGCGTCGGCTTTATCGATACAGGACACCGATGATGGAAACAGCATCGAGCACCCTTCTCAGCCCAATATGTTCAGCGTCGACAGCAAGAACATCCGCTAAGCCCAGCCCACCAATAGATTCAAATTGGCGAAGATGTTGCAGCGGTGCAGGGAGCTTGGCCCCTACCCGCTTAAATAGGCTGCTGCCATCGTCGAGGTGCAACGCAACATATTCGTCGAGATGCGCATCGAACTCGTCCATGGCAATGGCTGCACCACCCAGTGCGATTTGATCAGGGAGTGCGAGGGGTACGGCGCTATCCTCTTTGATACGGTACGCAGACTGGATTTTCTGAATCTGAGGAACTGCAGGTACCTGCACGGCTTCATTTTTGGAGCTGGGCACGAAGTCTAGGCTACCGAAGAACATTCCCACAATCGGATGCAGCAGCAACTGGTTTTCGTGTAGCAACTGTGTCGGCGGGCTTTTGCGTGGATCAGGCGTTTCGGCGGCCAGAGCGACAAATTCTGAGTGCTGGGGCTTCAGCAACCGGCGAGCAAAAACATCTTTCCCCGTGCGTGCAATGACAATTTGTCGATCCGTTGGGGCAGAAGCCGCTATCTCTACAATCGCCACGCTGCCCTGTGGCCCCGCGAACCCTAATGCGTTCGACCTGATGTAGAAGAACGCTTTGGACTGGAACCAGTCGGAGGTAATTTCCTCAAACTCAACTTCCTGAGAGTCGCCCACCGTGGCACCTCGCACAAACGCTTTCAGAGAGGCTCTGATGGAAACTCGAAACTCTGATACTTCAGCAGGACATAAAGAGGCCATAGTGGTGGAAGGTATGGCTAATGGCTCGCGGCGGTTGAAGGTTCGAAACTCCTCATGCGCACGTTCTACGCCTTTACGTAGTCGCTCAAGATGCTCCTTGATATCAGACACATCCTGTGGGCGGATTCTTTCTTTATCTCTGTGATGGGATTTGTTGAGCAGCCCTAGAGTTGCAGAACCATCGTTCAGCGCGTGATCGTTGACAAAGCCCTTGATGATCGGGCTCTTGAACAACTCATTAGGCGGGTTCTTGATCAGGCCGCGCAGTCGGCTTAGATGGTCACCGAGTGTAGGCGCAAAGCTGACCGTCGCGGCTGCGGGGTACGCACGGTCATCAAACAGGTCCCCCATACGCCCCTCCAGAAATACACGACATTCTGCTAGATAGTCCTGCGCCGCCCCAGGATCGTCGGGGTGAGCCTTGAACTGTTCAAACGCCGTCTGAACTCTGGAAACGCTGGGTGTCAGGAAGATAGTGCCTCGGGTGGCTGTAGCAGGGTGTACATACTGATGGTTAAAGGGAACTGACTTGCCCTGCAGACGTCTGGCTACTGCTAGGGCGAAGCGCGTGTCATGTGTGGTGATGATCAATTGCGCACTAGCTTTGTATATTTCATATAAAGCTTCAGCAAGCCTATCGCGGTTATCCCCATCAAGCAGTTCTTGGGGGTCATCCAGCAGGAGCAACTGCAAGCCTCCGCGCTCGCTGAGCATGTACTGCCAGTAAGCAAGATAAAAGCCCAGAAGGCTTGCGCGTAGAGCTGACGCGTTCGACACGTGCTGCGCTGGTGCGGCGAGCCTGTTAGCACCGACTAGCAGTTGCAGTTCACCGTTGCTGCTCATTCGGGTGTCGACAAGCTCCAAGCTGGTTGAGGGAAAGGCACTGGAGTAAATCTTCTGGCGCCAAGCGGTAGCGCTGCTACGTAACCTCCGTTGCAGCAGCAGAACTTGCTGCTCCGCCAAATCACCTACCGTGACACACTCTTTCAGCGCCAAGCTTGCTTCGCCATAGGCTTTCAGCCGTTGTTCAAAACTCCGACGTTTCTTGAGCTCAGCCACCAGCCGCTTTTGCTTCACGGCGGCCTCGTCGACAGGGGCTATCGCTGCGACCACGGCTTGCAACTTTTGCAGTAGTCCCATGAGTGAACTTGGTACTGTCTCGCGCTCGGCAGTCGCCTCTTGGCCAACGACCTCCGACATGAAGCTGTTCCTCGCCAACGTGGCATGTTTGCGCCATGCGGGGTAGGCCAACGCGCGCTCAACCCGATAGATAAGTTGATTGAGCGTTTTGAGTTCAGCGCGTCCCCCTCCCAGTTCCGGCGAAGCAGTAAAATTAAATTTAGGAAAAGACGCTAAGCTATGATCGCAGGCTTCGGCAACGCTCTGTTTAAGCAGCGCTAGACTTCCGATAAAGGCTGTATCAAGAAACAGCTCGTCCACAACTGCTTGACGTAGTAGTGAAGTCGGACTTGCTGAAAGGTCGCGTCTTACCTCTGCTGCGATAGCAACCGGGAGTCGCGTCGTGATTTGACCGATGGCGTGATTCGCCCAAGCAGTGAAGGTTTGCCCTGCATAGTCCCCCTCCTTGGCCGCCCCATTTATGTGGTCTTTAATCTTTAGCCCTGTGATCTCATCCACGACGTCGATTAAACTGTGGCCACAGATCGCACAACTGTTCTCGTCCTGCAGGCCGGGGTGTTCCCGTATCCAAGTTGCAACCCGCGCATAGAGTCGTACACGCGCTGCCTTGTTTGGCTCGGCATCAATCTCAACAAGCTCCTCTGCTTCTTTACGCACTGCTGCGATGAAATCCCTAACGGGCGCCGCTTCATCATCCGATAGCTTGGTCAATCCACCCAGCCGCGCAATTGAGGGAAGCGTGCCGAGTTTGCCAACTGCATTCAGTGCCGGTGCGATGCTCTTCATCAAGTCGCTCCGTTGTCTCTCATCCTGAGCATCGAATGTGTCGCCTAATACCTGTTTCGCGTGATCAAGGCCGGACGTCTTGAGCATTTCGAGCTCAGAGGCAAGTTGATCGAGCTTGGTCTCAAGGCACGCATCGTCTGAAGGTAGTGGAACGGCTTCTTCGTCAATGGCCAACGTGTGTTGATGGATCAAATCCAATAGGTCGCTACGGGTGACGATATAGGCCTCATCAGAACCCTCTAGCTCGCTGCGTTTAATTTTTGTCAGGTCGCCATCAATTTTCTTTTTGGCTTTATTAGCGTGGTTAGCCAATTGTACCAGAGGTGCCATACCCGTGAGCTCTGATACCGCCTTGCCCAATGCGGAGGTAGAGCCAACCTGCACATAGGGAAGGATGCCGGGAATCGTCGTACCAACCCGCGTGCTGATTGGGTCGAGACCCATCTCGTCCAGACCAGAGACTTCTTCCTTCAAGGTATTGCGCGCGACGCGCCTCAGGCTCCTACGAACTCGGTAACGCTGCTTATCTTGATCTTCAAACACCAATTCCACCCAGGTATTGACCGGAATCGCCTGCGCGGTAAGCGACTCCAGCGTCGGGTCAGGCAGCGGTACTACTGGTGGAGCTGCATGAGTGGCGACTTCATCAACTTCAAAATCAAAATCCTTGCTGCCGGACTCTGGTGGTCGCTGTGGTCGTAACACCTCCCCCGTCAACGCCCAGATGATGGAATTGATCAGGGATGTCTTACCGCAGCCGTTGTAGCCTTCGAAGAGCGTCACACCACTTTCGATGTTAAAGGCGAAGTCGTTTGGTTTGGCTTGGGTGGTTCCAGCATGATGGAGACCGGCGAACTGATGCGCTTGGATCGAGGCGAGCGAAAATATGCGGGGAGAGTCTGGTCGGCTGACATGCGCAGCTGGGTGGTGGGAAGCGGGCAAAGCTAGAGCGGCGTCGACTATCGCCTCCACGTCGGTGGTTTGAACGTTGGCCGCCCATCGCGTTTTATTTTTGGTGTACCAAAAAAGCACGCCACGCGCCGTGCTGGATTTAAGCTGGAAGGTACTTCCATCATCGCCCACACCGACAGATAAACCTGCTATTAGGTCTGCGCAAAGGCTATCCAGGGTATGTAGGTGAAGTGGGCGAGTCGCCGTGGTGGTCATGTCCTATTCCCATTTTTTGGTGCGCTGAGAATAGACCTGATAGTAGCTATACGCCACTTCCTAATCCATCCGTGCAGGTGCAGTCGTCTGCCGCAACAGGGTCTTACCGGAGTAGCGCGGTCTATAGCACTCACACCTCAAAATATCGGTAGGAAGTTCGTCTGTCATTGAAGAAGGCGAACTTACAGTACCAACGGCTGTTTCTGCTCAACTTCTGCCGGTCAAGGTCAGCCAATGCTGATCAAATCCGACGCAAACGCCTCGTCAGTTCGAATGAAATTGACTGAGTGGCAATGCAAACGGGTGGTCAAGTGGAGTGCAGTTGCGCACCTGCGCTCAGTCGGTGTGGCGATACGGCCAATGAGCTAATCGGAGATTGCTGACAATGTACTGTTTGAGGTGCGCCCCCACCACCACTCAGGCTTGATCCAAGGTATCCTGCCCAATATTGCGGGCAGCTTGAGGGGAGCATCCGCCCTGACCGGAGAGAAACATGTACCTCCCAGAGATAGAGCTGTGGCTGGATCAATTCAACAAAGACCCTGCTGACCGCCCGCTGGCAGAACTATTGCTCTCTAAAGTCAATTACATGAATCACACCGACGTAAGAGTGACCTTGAAGAAAAGGATCACTCGTGTGTGCAAAAACAGCCCCTCCTCCGCTATCTACGTAGAGCGAGAGCTTCAGCGCACAAGACATAAAAAGGGTCTACCGCCTCCCATGTACAGGGAGGAGAAAGTACCGAGCAAGAAACCTAGAAGGCGAGTTGCCCTGAGAGCCGTAGGCGCGGCAAAACCTGCAGTACAGTCATTGAAGAACAAGCGCCAGGTGATTGGCAGCGAAGGTGTGTTGGCACAGGCCCTTTCTTCCTTGTGCGTCCAGCATGCTCATAAACTTATGTTCCATCCGTCAGCGGATGAGATACGGGACAATGGTGTGAGGAAGCTCATCATCGTGACTGATTTCATTGGCAGCGGTGACCGGGTCAAAAGGATGTTGAGTTCTTTCTGGCGAGTCAGGAGCATCCGTAGCTGGAGGTCGTATGGGCTTGCTGAGCTAGTCGTAGTCGCCGTCAGCGGCTCGAAGCCCGGCATTGAAGCGGTGAAGCGCCACCCCAGCAAGCCAACCGTCATAACTTGTTACCCTTGCCCCACGATTTTCGATTCATTCGACCCGAGTGAAAGCGATCAGATACTGACGCTCTGCGCTGACTACGGAAGCTTCTCTGGAGATCCTCTCGGTTACGGGGAGGTAGGGGCGCTGATGGCCTTTGAACATTCCGCTCCGAACAATATGCCCGCGATCTTTACGGAGCAAAACATTAGCAATGTCAGACCTTGGAGTCCTTTGTTTATCAATCGCTCTACAGAAGCGTTTTGGTTGAACCCACCGTACGATGAGAAATCAGTCGATCTGAAATTTGAGACACTGGGGTTGCCCACCATCCCCCAGTCAATGACTTACAGACAATTCAACAACGCACAACGCGCAGCTGTCTTGATTACTGCTGCGGTTTCTAAGGGCAGAAGAAGTCACATTGAATTGATTGCCGTCACAGATTTCCCCGTGAAAGTTCTGTTCCAGTCAATGGAGATGGCTGAAGAGCTCGGCTTGATCAACCACAGAGCACGCCTCACACAAAAAGGGCGTGCATTGCTCGACAGTTTGAGTCCACGCCGAAACAAGACGACCCTAGTCTATGGATCGAAAACCCACTACTATCCAACTCAGCTGAGAGCTCCGATTTAGCGGAATCTAGAATCCTCTGCAATTGGTAGAGGCTGTAGGAAGCAGGCTATGCTGTCCGATGGAAGAACATTCGCATTACAGGAGGTTGGGTACCTCGCATCTTCGCCGGCGGAGTCTTGCGGGCTTCGAGGCACCCATCCGCCAGAGCGGAATCTAAGGTAGATGAATCGCTGGAGCTCTCAGCACTACATTCGAATTGGCAACGATCAAGGCGTTGCCCCTGCCATCCTCAAAACGGCAGCCGAAACAGCTAAGCATTTGCATAAATGCAACCCGAATTTCCCCCCGGTTTTTACACTACGGCATTTGGCGCATTACACAGGTGTACCTTACGGTTTCCTGCGAATGGTAGTGGCGAGAAACAAGCAGGTAGAGCCTTACCGGGTCTTCAAGCTGAAGAAGCAGGTGAGGAGTTTTGGCCGTGAACGGTTTCGCTTCGTGTGCGCCCCTCACCCCTACCTCCTGAAAGCTCAGCGGTGGATTAACAGGGAGATCCTGGCAAAGATCCCTGGCCACGAAGCAAGCTATGCTTACAGCCCAGGGAGCAGTGTCTACGACGCTGCCAGCATGCACGCCGGCTGTAGATGGCTTATCAAGCTGGACGCCACGAACTTTTTTGAGTCAATTCTAGAGCCAAAGATTTACGAGATATTTAGAACCATTGGGTACCAGCCTTTAGTGGCTTTCGAACTGGCTAGGGTTTGCACGCGTACACGTCCTTCTGGCAATCCGGTGTACTCGAACCGGGCAGATCCAAACAAAAAAGGCTTGCCATACAACACTGTGCAGATAGGCCACCTGCCCCAGGGCGCGGCCACAAGCCCCCACCTGTCCAACCTGGCAGCCCGTGACCTAGATGAGAGTCTTAAAAACTTCGCGCTTCTCAACCAGCTCATATACACCAGGTATGCTGATGACCTTACGTTCTCTTCAACTGAAGAGTTTGTCAGAGAGGATGTTGTAAAAAAAATCCATGAGATCTATGGATTCATGCGGGCTAATGGCTTGTGGCCGAACAAAAGCAAAACGCAGATCGTGCCGCCAGGTGCACGGAAGATCGTTTTAGGACTCTTGGTCGACGGCGCCCAACCCAGGCTAACCAAGGAGTTCAAACAAGAAATTCGTACCCACCTCCATTTCCTACAAAGATCCGATATAGGTGTCCGAAAACATCTGAAAGCCCGAGGCTTCGATTCCTTTTGGGGATTGCGCAACTTCTTGGTCGGCAAACTCTCGTATGCAAAATCGGTTGAGCCGGAATGGGAATCTAAAATGAATAGGCTGTTCGTTAAAATCAACTGGGACACTTGAAGCATTCAGCGACCGCCTTTAGCGACCGATAAAAATGTTATGGCACAGCCACTCATGGTGGGCTGCAACGTGTCCTTTACCGACCTTAAGCATAGGCAGCAAGCGGCCAACAACTGCCGCGTATGGAGGTGACGCCCTTGTTGAATGGCGTCGGTCAGTCATTTGATACCTCCCGAAGTCTTCCGGCTTACACACCACCTTCAACAATGCGCCAAGGTTAGGGTGGCCCAAAGAAAATCCAGGTTCTGACCAGTTTCCTGCGAGAAGTTGACAAACCTAAAAACTCGGTCCATCTGATAACGAGTCATCGCGAGTTAGAAATCTCAATGCTCCTCGGATTTGGTTTGACCATGGATCGGGGATGAGTAATAGATCGCGTTTAATCTCTAAAATTCGCTGCCCTCCCCCAGCTTGTTCAGCGATGCGATGAAGTATCTTGTCGAGATCTCCTGCACGTGCGGCAGCCAGCGCTATGTCCGTAGCGCGCCAATTTGAATGCATAAACGCATCTACCAAATGATGGCGCGCAGTTTTGCACTTGTCCCAATCAACGAAAAGAAAAAACTTCAGGATGTCAGGTGCGTTATTTTCTTTCATCAACAACTTGTAAACTGGTGGAAATGCAGCCGCTATCAGTGGCGAAACAGGATCGTGTCTCGCTTGCAATAGGAATGGCATTAACGCCGCAGATGCGTCGAGAAATCCGCGCTGGTGGCGGGCACCAGAATCCCAAAGCAAGTTGGCCGCATCCAAGACCGCCGACTCCGGATAATCAATTCGTCCTCTCGCGATAATAGCTGTAGCAAGTTCGGGGATTGCAGACATTATTTGCTGGCGAACTTCACTAGATGAATGATTAAAGGCTGATAAATGCCCTGCAAATACATTAGCCGATGTCTTCTTGTTCAATCCAATGAAGATAGCCCTGCGCCCGTCCAAGCAATCACCGGCGGTCTGAAGTAACAATGCTAATGCAGTACTGTCAACCTCACCCGCTTCGCGCCCCAGAATGACCTCCACCGCGCGCGAAGCCAGCCTTGCGACATCATCACCAGCTGCATATGGCAGCAGATGCAGCGTCATATTGATCGTTGAAGACGCAGAAAGAACATTGGCGTTCAGGATCCGTTTAACAATATCGACGTTTTCACTAAGATCCTTCATCAATAGTTCTAACACGTCAGCTTCGTTCACACCTCCGAGCATAGATTTTAGTTGACCTAAACTGGCTGACTGCAACAATCGGGATACATGTTGAAGCCGTCGCTGATCCGTGATCAGACTAAGAGTCATTATCCATTCGAGGTCTTCCCTGACTGGCGCTATAAGATGAGTAAGGAGCGCATCTGCTCCCGCACTCTCTGGAAAACTAGCGGTCAGGGTGCGTAAAGGAGATAGTGCGCCTATTTCCTTTGCCCTTTCGGCCAAAGGTCGGTGCAGGCTCTCAGCAGCGAGACGGTTTGCCTCAAAGAGTAAGCTGGTTTCCGCCAACAGTTCTTCTTTATCAAGTTCAGCGATCAAGGACCGCGCGGCCGGAGCATATAGTTCTTCGACTAAGTATTTCAGAATACGCCGCGTCGCTAAATCACGAGTTGATTTCGATGCGTTAGCAATGGCCGTCGCAAGCGGTTCTGAGAGGCTCGGAAATTTTTTTAGGGCCACTTTAGAGAGCGGGGAGCTTAGCAATAAGAGTTGAAGTACATTCGCCGGCTGAAGCGCGGCTATCCCTTCAGCAACATCAGTGTCAAACCGCTGGGACAATCCGTCTCCAATCGCACCAATGAGCAGCTTACGACCTCGACTAGAAGCAAGCATTTCGACACTGCGAATAGCATCGTTTGGGGACTTCGCGGCTAAGTTCATCGCCGCATTGCGGATAGCCTTGGCCGATGAAAGCTTTAGCCGTACGCCATTCAGCTTTTCCGTAAGTGCTAATAAAAAGCGCCAAGCGTCGGTGGACGGGAGCGATTCAGCGGCACGTGTTGCCGCAATACCGAGTTCCGGCTCAAGTCGCTTAATTGCCCTGATATTACGAGGAGATCGGCTATTTGCAATGTCCAACAGTCCCAATGCTGCGTTGGGTGAAACTTCCAGCTTTTCGTACAGCTCGTTCCAAAGAAGAGATATCCTCAAATCCGCCTCGGTTCCACCTTGGGCTGTCGATAGCTCACCCAACACATCGTCGCTCAGCAGAACAGGCGGCTGATCCTGAAATACGCTCTGCACAATTTTTCGAGACCATCGGTGACGGCCTTCAGCAAAATTGCGCCCATCAATGCGACGACCCGGCCAATCACTGAAGCGAGACCTGGCATTCTTGGGCGCGAACACTAGGTCAAAGCTAATGCTGCCGATGGATCGAGGTGATAGAGCAAAAGTGGAGACAGCAAATCTTGTTCGCAAAGACGGCCATAGCGCTGTCAGAAGCCGAAGCGTAATTCCTTCCGGCTTAGAGGCATCGAAAACGACAATCGGTTTACGATCCTCAAGGAACAACGCTTCGACCAATTCGATGCATTCAGCGGCGTCAACTGACGCAAACGTACCAGTTTCTCGAGCAAGATGAATCCGCTTAGCGGGAGCGGTGGGTCCTTCGAGAGTAAGCGATTTAACCAATGCCAGAATGTCAACATTAGTGGTCCAATCCGGCACCGGAATGAAATAACTTCGGGTTCGAACACAACCCGCTCTCGGCGCATCCAAGTCCTGCCACGTTCGTGCAATGACGTAGTACGATCCCGATGGAAGTGGGTAGCAGGTGAGGTAGGAATCAAAATGCTCGCCAGGTCGAAGCGGTCCGGCCACGTCAGATAGGCGGTCAACCAAATCCTGATCGGCCTTGGACAGCTTGGCCGAAGAAGAGAGGAGCTGATGCCCATTACGGTAGCCATGTAGCTGCTGATCTAAAATTGTCATGATTTCATTGGGCGCCAATCGCCCAAGCTACAGGTATTGTGACATCAGCATCTTGATACCATGCGCCATCACGCTCGAGAGTAACGGAACCACTCTCAGCCATGATCATACTCTGATATTTTTCCTGAAAGTCAGGGTCGTACTGCAGATCTCCGCCCACGATGCTGACCCCGTAGACTCGCGCCTCGACTCGCCGAGCATCCTCCAGCGCCCCAGCAAATAATGGAAATTGCTTACGTAAATAGGCCTGCGGACCAGCTTCTTGGCTAGCAGCGTCTAACTTATCCCAAGCAGTCACAACAATGGCCACTCGTGGTTTTTTACCATCTGGTCTCACAGAGAGACGCTGCTGCAAGAGACGTAAGAGCTCACAAAGAATCACTTGAGTAGGCAGCTCCACCTCCTCGTTCCCCTCTCCGATGAAGCTAAGGACACTTCGTGTGGCCACCCAGTCGAGCGGTTGCACGTTCAGGGGTGAAAGTACTCGCACAAAGAGCAGCGCACCCTCAGCGCTCTCCAACGTGTCCAACCATTCACGTGGGATGTCTGAGTTTTTCACCGCGTCTCGCCAAAGCTCACCAGTGAAATCCGGGACGATTAATTCAGTCGGATTATTACTCTGCTCAAGTTTGAGCGGTACACAAAAATCCTGCCGCTCAGTATTGGTGTCCGTTCGACCAGCGAATTCGCCTTGCAGCAAGTTTTCGCAGATGCTCTCGACATACTCAATATTTTGCGGCATACCTGCGCGTTGCAGTTGCCCTTTTCCAGCTTTCAGCGCGGCCCAAAGCCTCCCTACGTAATTGCTCTTACCAGAGTCAGGCCCGCCTACAAGAATTATAGACTTCCGATTCATAAATTCTTTCCGAAGTTGAGAAACGCCCGATGCGAATTCGACGCTTGATCCATAGGCCATGGATCTGGAGCTTTCTCTGAGAGCTTAAGCGACAGACTAATTAGCTCAGCAAAACCAGAACCCGGTGCTACTTCGTGACTTTCAGAAAAAGATGCGATCGAAGCAAGCTCAATCTTGAAACCAAATTCTCCGCCCGAGTCCTGCACGCGCTTTAATACCTGCTCAGGGATGCTTCCGCTGTCTCGCCAACTGGCGACGAGAATAATTTTTGGCCGTGAGACTGGAAGCAGCAAAGAAAGACGCTCGAGGAGATTCGTCGTCCTATGGATTGCCAGTTCGCGAGTTTTAACGTCAAGAAAGTCTCGGCCGTTCACCATAATCCAAATAACCTCGGCGGCCTGGAGAAAGGTGAATCTCTCTGAATCGCCAGTATGAATCAGGCTCCGAGACCATTCGCCTGGGAGGTCAGGCATCAAAACATCGAATTTGTGAGCGTCTGAATGGCGTCGCAACCTCAGATGTAAAAAGCCCGCCTGCCTGTCATCGGGCAGTTCTGTATGGACCGTCATCTGTCTAGGAGGACGGCCATCATTCCAGCGTCGTGAACCGCGGGAAATCTCCTCCAACGCCATGAGCGTCATGCTATCTGCATAGCTGAAGCCCTCGAGGGAGTCATGAGCCAGTTGTAGATAAAGGCTTGCAATACAGGCTGTCTTACCGGCATCGGGTAGACCAACAATGCCGATCAGGTTGACGTATCTCTCGCTCATCAGTAGATCAGCCTCTGCTAATCCAAGTGTGCCACTGCGTGGCAACTGAGCCTTGTGCATGGGCGCATTTAGGACGGCCTCACCTAGACCAAGGTCTGCCTTAATTTCAGAGACCGTCTTCCCCTCATAATCGGTGCTCGTCTCATCCCTCAAGAGGTCCAAATCGTCAGTCACGGACAACAATGCGTGATGAGCAGGGCACTCCTCAAGCGTGGCATAGCTCTGCATGCATACCCCAGTCTGTGAGTATGTGCATTCCGGGACTGTACACACTGGCTCGGTCATAGTCCGTTGGCCGTCCCTTTACGCAAATGCTGAATTGCCCCCTCCAGTAACGCGCGGGCCCCCCATTCCCAAGCGGTCCTCTTTTCCTCCGATGCGCAAGCATCAGTACTCCCGGTTTTAATCGCCGCCATAAGCGGAAATACCGCAGATTCATCAGCCTTAATCGAATCAAAATTCGTGGCTAATTTAGTACGGCGTTCACCTAAAAGCTCGATAAGCTCCATGAGTGACAACGGTTCGCCATTCTCAATATTACGCAGAACGATGTTGCGGTGAGCGTCTGCTGGAAGTCTTCTCAATTTGAGCGCCCCATCCAATCCGGCGGCGACGGCGCGAACTGCACCCGGCAAGCTATCGAGCGGCTCGTCCAGCAACTCGCTCCGCCCGGAGAGGAGCCACCACATAAAGTCCAGCTCTTCACGGTCGAGTACAGCATTTTCACGCATCGCCGAGATCATTGGCTCTACGGCCTGGCTAAAGGCTTTATTGACCCTAGACGGCTGTGTTGAATCCTGGCTGATGGACACGAGACCGATTGATGGTACCGTCTGCCGCGCCCGCGCGGCATCGGCAATTTTCAGCACATGTGTGCGGCTGGCTGCCAGCAAGTCTTGACGAAGGCGTTCAACCTTCCCCAATTCAAGAGGGCGCTGAAACGCAAGGGCTGACCAGAAGGCCGCCGCCAGAGCATCCACCGAAGTTCCACCGCTTTTAGCAGTGACACTTTGAAAAACGTCGATTGCGGCGACTGCCAAAACCACCTTGATTTGCAGATCATCTGGATTAGCGGACCGAACAAATGAGACAGCATGCCGCTGAATTTTTTCTTCACCAATGACTGCAATTTCATCGGGAAGACATGCGCTGGTGCCGAATGAGGAAGAAATACGACTCGCGGTACTAATGGCCAAATCCGGGGTGAGACTTTCAAACCACGCTTTGATTTCGGCCACAGCTTTTAATCGTTTCTCCACCAATCCGTCGTCAGTACCAGTATCAAAAATACGAGCATATTCGGCCATGTTGCTCATTGATTGTCCTTGTTGGTTTTACGCTTGGTGAGGGCTTCTTCCACCTTTTCGCGCAGTTGATCGAAACGATTCATTTTAGCGATATTTCGGAGAAGTTTACTTTCCGTCTCGTGAGTAAAATGATCCATATTTTCATTAGGTACGGCGTCAAGCTCCACCAAAATACGAAGTCGTTCGCCCTCTGTAAGATCGCGGAAGAAACGCAAATGGAGATTCTGATACTCCGTCTCATCAACGCGCGAGTTGCCGCCCATCTCTTCCTCCGGCGGTAAGATAATCTCGACCGGCGCCGGCTCCATATCCTGGCCTGTTTTGACCCTGGTGCCGATGGAAGGCCTTGTTGCCTTAAGGAAATTGGGTGAACCTAAAACGGTTCGTTGCCCATGCCCACCAAGACGCACATCGTCCGACTCGAACCGTTTCATGTCGTCGTTCCATGCTCGGGCGTACAGTGTCACGGCAAGAGCATCGTCGTTCTCATCCCAGTCAAACTGGATAATGTTGTAAGCATAAGTGTAGGTGTCATCGAAGCTATCAGGTGTCGTAGCTCCAGCGGCAAGCATCATGAGGTCGCGCCCAGGTTCTACGTTTTGGACATCTACTGCTGCCAGGTGCTCATGGCCGGAAATGAAAACTCGAGCTCGGCTTCTTAAGAACCTCTTGGTCTCAGCCGAGTCGGCGTACCAATCAAGTGGATGATGAGTTAGCACCACCAGCTCTTCGCCGATCGCCTCATTCATAACTCGCTGGCGGGCTCCCAGAAGCAAATTTCCCTTTTCGTCTTTACGCCTCGAACAAATCAGAGCGGAGTTAAGTCGGACAAAGCGAATCGCTCGTCCATCGGCGAGCTCCACCCTACGCTCTGCACTGCTATTGCCGCTGCAGTCGAGCGGACACTGGTAAGCGTCGGCGAAGCGTCGGTACTCTTCAAAGCGAAGATAAAGGACCTCTCTTGCCACCGCCTCTTCAAGAAAATCATCCAGCTTCGCTTCACCTTCGTTACCGATCGCCGCGAGCATCATTTCAGTCAATCCTTTGATCTGATCTCGATCGACATCGTGATTTCCTGGGACCATTTGAATATCAGCTGCCGTACAACCAACGCGGGAGGCAAGTTCATCAAGCCACAATCCAGCTGCGTCATACTCATGACGTTTGCCAGCATATGCGATGTCTCCCGTCACTAAGATGCCCGAAGCTGTTCTGGTAGGTAGTGTAGCCACGTGTGCGGCCGCATCTTCGATTAACTGCCTGCGAGCGTCCTCGTTGACTATTCGAATGCTGCTAGCTTTTTCTTGTCCGAAGTGAATATCGGAGAGGTGGATAAATACGGCCGCCAAACTGAACTCCTTGTTTGCCTCATGCAACTGATGTGAAAGGGACTGGAAGACTGTCCTTGCGCGCGACCTCAACCCTAGGCGGTACTTGGTTGTACCCAACAGAGCTGTAAAACGGGTCAGTCGACGCCGAACAGGTCACCTAGGGAGTAACGGGCAATGAATCGAAGCTAGCAAAATGCTATACCCACGTCCACCCGTGGTTGCTGCTGATGGTTGCGGCTCGCTGAGTGGGACCATGCTTGATCAGCCCTCTCCACGTCACGCCGCTGAAACTGCGTGATACCTAATGCCTCTGCCGGCCTGAGAGATTGTCTGAATGGCCTCAGCAGCAACCGAGACTATCCGTCAATACCCATCCCCGGTGCTCGCCTCGCGGATCTCCGATATAGGCAATGCAGTAGACGAACGCACTTGCCACTTCAGAGCATTGCCTTGGCACGGAGAGCCTCCGGACACGAGATCAGAACACAATTGCGCCTTCGGGATGGCAACGCTATCCAGATCCAAAATATCCGTGGGAGTAAATGTGGGAGTATTTTTTAGACATGAAAAAGCCCAACCGGTGAAGATTGGGCTAAGTCATTGAATAATATGGTCGGGACGGAGTGATTCGAACACTCGACCCCTAGCACCCCATGCTAGTGCGCTACCGGACTGCGCTACGCCCCGACTAGGCGTGAATCTTGTTTCGCTTCTCAGCGGAACGCTCAGGAATATAACGCAAGCTTTTGAAAACTGGAAGTATTTAAAGCAGAATTTTATTTCTTGAGCACCACCAGCACATCTTCAAGCTCAGCGATCATCTGGCGGATCATCTGTTTGTACTGGGTTGTGTCGTCCTTGGCCTCGTCACCGGAGAGGCGCAGGCGTGCGCCACCGATGGTAAACCCCTGGTCATACAGCAGCGCGCGGATCTGCCGGATCATCAGCACGTCCTGGCGCTGATAATACCGGCGGTTTCCGCGGCGCTTGACCGGGTTGAGCTGAGGAAACTCCTGCTCCCAATAGCGCAGCACGTGCGGCTTGACCGCACACAGCTCGCTGACTTCACCAATGGTGAAGTAGCGTTTGCCCGGGATGACGGGTAGCTCGTCGTTATGACTTGGTTCCAGCATAAGCCTCAACTCGGGCCTTCAACTTCTGCCCTGGACGAAAGGTGACCACGCGGCGAGCGGTGATCGGGATTTCTTCACCCGTTTTCGGATTGCGGCCAGGCCGCTGGCGTTTGTCCCGAAGGTCAAAATTGCCGAAACCGGACAATTTGACCTGCTCGTTGTCTTCGAGAGCGTGGCGGATTTCCTCGAAAAACAGTTCCACCAATTCTTTGGCTTCCCGTTTATTCAGGCCCAGCTCTTCATACAGACGTTCCGCCATCTCAGCTTTCGTCAGAGCCCCCATACGTCACTTCCTTAACGTGGCGTTTAACCTGGTTTCTAGCGAGGTGAGGATATTCTGCGTTGCGGTATTCACCTCATCGTCATTAAGAGTGCGCGATGGATGCTGCCAGGTCAAGCCGACTGCAAGGCTTTTTCTATGCGGATCAATACCTTTACCCTGATACACGTCAAATAGCCTGAGGTCCGTCAGCCACTCGCCTGCATTTTCACGGATTACGTCCAGTACGGCGCTGGCGGCAACCTCGCGATCAGCCAGCAAGGCAAGGTCACGACGCACTTCAGGAAAGCGCGATAACTCCTGGAATTTCGGCATTTTCCCTTGGGCCACTTCGCTCAGAACCAGCTCGAAAACGAAGACCGGACGATCCAGCCCCAATGCTTTCGCCAGTTCCGGGTGAATCGCACCGACATAACCGACTTCACGCCCGTCTCGTTCGATACGCGCGGTTTGCCCCGGGTGCAGGGCAGGATGCTTGCCCGGCACGAAGGTGAACGCGTCGAGCGCACCGGCAAAGCCCAGCACTGCCTCCACGTCAGCCTTGACGTCGAAGAAGTCCACGCCATCGCGACCTTGCGCCCAACCTTCCGGAAGACGGCTGCCGCAGACGACGCCGGCCAGCATTGGCTCCTGCTTCAGGCCTTCCAGTTGACCGACAAAACGCAGGCCACTTTCGAACAGACGCACGCGATCCTGCTGGCGGTTCAGGTTGTGCTGGAGCACCTTGACCAGCCCTGGCCACAGGGACGAGCGCATGGCCGCCATGTCGTTGGAAATCGGGTTGGCCAGCAGCAGCGGCTCGACGCCCGGGTTGAACAGCTCGAACTGACGCGGATCGATGAAGCTATAGGTGATTGCTTCCTGGTAGCCACGAGCCACCAGCAAGCGACGCAGCTCGGGCAGCTCGCTACGGGCTTCGGCCTTGGCTTGCGGGGCCAGGCGAGCTTGCGGGTAGCGAACCGGCAGGCGGTTGTAGCCGTACAGACGGGCCAGTTCTTCGATCAGGTCGACTTCCAGGCTGATATCGAAGCGATGACTTGGCACTTCGACACGCCACTGCCCTGCCCCATCGGCGCTGATGTTCAGGCCCAGGGCGCCCAGCAGGCGTTCGACTTCGGCAGCGTCCATGTCCATGCCGAGCATCTGGGAAATACGTTGGGCACGCAGGGTGATCGGCTTCACCTTGGGCAGATGCTGCTCGTTGACGGTTTCGATGATCGGACCGGCTTCGCCACCGGTGATGTCCAGCAGCAGGCCAGTGGCGCGCTCCATGGCTTCACGGGCCAGTTGCCAGTCCACGCCACGCTCGTAGCGATGCGAAGCGTCGGTGTGCAGGCCGTACGAACGGGCCTTGCCTGCCACGGCGATCTGGTCGAAGAAGGCACTTTCAAGGAACACGTCGCGAGTCGAATCGGAGACACCGCTGTGCTCGCCACCCATCACGCCGGCAATGGCCAGTGCGCGGGAATGATCGGCGATCACCAGCGTATCGCTGCGCAGGGTGACTTCCTGCCCGTCGAGCAGGACCAGCTTCTCGCCCTCTTCGGCCATGCGTACGCGGATACCGCCGTTGATTTCGGCAAGGTCGAACGCGTGCAGCGGCTGACCCAACTCCAGCATGACGTAGTTGGTGATGTCGACGGCGGCATCGATGCTGCGTACGTCGGCGCGACGCAGGCGCTCGACCATCCACAGCGGCGTCGGCTTCGACAGATCGACATTACGGATCACCCGACCCAGGTACCGCGGGCATGCTGCTGGCGCCAACACTTCAACCGACCGTACCTCATCGTGCACGGCCGGGACCGGCGCGACCACAGGACGGCTTACCGGGGCGTCATACAGGGCGCCGACTTCACGGGCCAGACCGGCCAGGGACAGGCAGTCGCCACGGTTCGGTGTCAGGTCGACCTCGATGCTGGCGTCATTCAGGTTCAGGTATTCACGAATGTCCTGACCAACCGGCGCATCAGCCGGAAGCTCCATCAGGCCGTCGTTGCCTTCGCCGATCTGCAGTTCGGCCTGGGAGCACAACATACCGTTGGACTCGACGCCACGCAGCTTGGCTTTCTTGATCTTGAAGTCGCCCGGCAGCTCGGCGCCGATCATGGCGAACGGGATCTTCAGGCCCGGGCGCACGTTTGGCGCGCCGCACACCACCTGGAAGGTTTCCGTGCCATTGCTGACCTGGCAGACCCGCAGTTTATCGGCATCCGGATGCTGCTCGGTGCTCAGCACCTCGCCCACCACCACGCCGCTGAATTCACCCGCGACCGGCGTTACGCTATCGACCTCGAGACCGGCCATCGACAAGCGAGCCACCAGCTCGTCCTGGCTTACCTGCGGGCTTACCCAGCCGCGCAGCCATTGTTCACTGAATTTCATCCTGTTCTCCTAAAAAGTTCGTGACGGCTAGCGAAATTGCGCAAGGAACCGCAAGTCGTTGTCGAAGAACAGGCGCAAGTCATTCACACCGTAACGCAGCATCGCCAGGCGCTCGACGCCCATGCCGAAGGCAAAGCCCGAGAACTCTTCCGGATCGATCCCGGACATGCGCAGCACGTTCGGATGAACCATGCCGCAGCCCATGACTTCCAGCCAGCCGGTCTGCTTGCAGACGCGGCAGCCCTTGCCACTGCACATCACGCATTCCATGTCGACTTCCGCCGAAGGCTCGGTGAACGGGAAGTACGAAGGACGGAAACGCACCGCCAGCTCTTTCTCGAAGAACACCCGCAGGAACTCTTCGATGGTGCCTTTCAGGTCGGCGAAATTGATGTCGCGATCCACCAGCAGGCCCTCGACCTGGTGGAACATCGGCGAGTGAGTGATATCCGAGTCGCTACGGTACACACGGCCAGGGCAGACAATGCGTATCGGCGGCCGCTTCGACTCCATGGTGCGGACCTGTACCGGCGAGGTATGGGTGCGCAACAGCATGTTGGCGTTGAAATAGAAGGTGTCGTGCATCGACCGGGCCGGGTGATGGCCAGGGATGTTGAGCGCCTCGAAGTTGTGATAGTCGTCTTCGACCTCAGGGCCCTCGGCGATGCCGTAGCCAATGTGGGTGAAGAATTGCTCGATGCGTTCCAGGGTCCGGGTAACCGGATGCAGGCCGCCGGAAGTCTGGCCACGGCCAGGCAGGGTCACGTCAATGGACTCGGCGGCGAGCTTGGCGGCCAGATCCGCCTCCTCGAACAACGCCTTGCGCGCATTAAGGACCTCTGTGACACGCTCCTTGGCAACGTTGATCAGCGCACCGACCTGCGGACGCTCTTCGGCCGGCAGGTTCCCCAGGGTCTTCATCACCTGAGTCAACTCGCCCTTCTTGCCAAGGTAGTGAACCCGGATTTGCTCCAGGGCATTGATATCTTCAGCGCTTTGCACAGCCTCTAGTGCTTGAGAGACCAGCGCATCCAGGTTTTCCATGTACAGACTCCAGATACAAAATAGGGGAAGAGCTTTAAGGCTCTTCCCCTATTTAAGACGTTTGGCACCAGAGCCCACAGAGGTGGACCCAGGTGACTGTCGGGGGTACTTAAGCCAGGATGGCTTTAGCTTTCTCGACAATCGCAGCAAACGCCGCTTTTTCGTTCACTGCCAGATCAGCCAGAACCTTACGGTCGATCTCGATCGACGCTTTTTTCAGGCCAGCGATCAGACGGCTGTAGGACAGACCGTTGGTACGCGCACCAGCGTTGATACGAGCGATCCACAGAGCGCGGAACTGACGTTTTTTCTGACGACGGTCACGGTAGGCGTATTGGCCTGCCTTGATTACGGCTTGCTTGGCAACACGGAATACGCGGGAACGCGCACCGTAGTAGCCTTTAGCAAGTTTCATAATTTTCTTGTGACGCTTACGGGCAATGACGCCACGCTTTACACGAGCCATGAGTTACTTCCTCTATTCTTGATCCAAAAATTAACGAAGGCGCAGCATGCGCTCGACTTTTGCCACGTCAGACGGATGCAGCAAGCTGCTACCGCGCAGTTGACGCTTACGCTTGGTCGACATTTTGGTCAGGATGTGGCTCTTGAAAGCGTGCTTGTGCTTGATGCCGTTAGCAGTTTTCAGAAACCGCTTGGCAGCACCACTTTTGGTTTTCATCTTTGGCATGTTCGGATACTCCGCATTCAGTTGATAAACATAATCGCAAGGCCTGCCGTGCCCTGGTGATTACTTCTTCTTTTTCGGGGCGATGACCATGATCAGCTGGCGTCCTTCCATCTTAGGATGCTGTTCGACCGAACCGTACTCGAGCAGGTCTTGTTCAACCCGCTTGAGGAGTTCCATCCCCAGCTCCTGGTGGGCCATCTCACGGCCGCGGAATCGCAAGGATACCTTGGCCCTGTCCCCGTCACTCAGGAAACGTACCAGGTTGCGCAGTTTTACCTGGTAATCCCCTTCCTCCGTCCCTGGACGAAACTTGATTTCTTTTACCTGAATCTGCTTCTGGTTTTTCTTCGCCGCGGCAATCTGCTTCTTCTTCTCGAAGATCGACTTGCCGTAGTCCATCACCCGGCAAACCGGTGGGACCGCGTCTGCGGAAATTTCTACCAGATCAAGCTTGGCTTCTTCAGCAATTCGAAGCGCTTCATCAATCGAGACGATGCCAATCTGCTCGCCGTCAGCGCCAATTAACCGAACCTCGCGTGCCGAGATATTCTCGTTGATCGGGGCTTTCGGTGCAGCTCGTTTATCTTGTCTCATATCACGCTTAATAATAATTACTCCGAATCTGGGCGACCACGCCGGGAAACCGCTTGCGCGAGAAACTCGGCGAATTGGGCGACAGGCATCGAGCCCAGGTCAGCACCTTCACGAGTACGCACAGCGACAGTCTGCATCTCGACTTCCCGATCTCCAATAACCAGAAGATAGGGAACCTTGAGCAAGGTATGCTCGCGGATTTTAAAGCCGATCTTTTCATTTCTCAAGTCGGACTTGGCACGAAATCCGCTTTGGTTGAGAGTTTTTTCGACTTCAGCCGCAAAATCTGCCTGTTTATCAGTGATATTCATGATCACTGCCTGGGTCGGCGCCAGCCATGCGGGGAACGCGCCCTCGTAATGCTCGATCAGAATTCCGACGAAACGCTCGAAGGAACCGAGGATCGCACGGTGAAGCATGACCGGGTGCTTGCGGCTGTTGTCTTCGGACACGTATTCGGCGCCCAGACGGATCGGCAGGTTGAAATCGAGCTGCAAGGTACCACACTGCCAGACCCGACCGAGACAATCCTTCAACGAGAACTCGATCTTCGGACCGTAGAAAGCCCCTTCGCCTGGCTGCAAGTCGTACGCAAGGCCCGCGCTGTCAAGGGCAGCGGCCAACGCAGCTTCGGCGCGATCCCACAGCTCGTCGGAACCGACGCGTTTTTCCGGACGAGTGGACAGCTTCATCTCGACCTCGGTGAAGCCAAAGTCGCGATAGACGTCCATGGTCAGCTTGATGAACGCGGCGGATTCGGCCTGCATCTGCTCTTCGGTGCAGAAGATATGCGCGTCATCCTGGGTGAACGCACGCACGCGCATGATGCCATGCAAGGCCCCCGACGGCTCGTTACGATGGCATGCACCGAACTCGGCCAGGCGCATTGGCAGCTCGCGGTAGCTTTTCAAGCCCTGGTTGAACACCTGCACGTGGCAAGGGCAGTTCATGGGCTTGATGGCGTAGTCGCGGTTTTCCGACTGGGTGGTGAACATGTTGTCGGCGTAGTTGGCCCAGTGCCCGGATTTCTCCCACAGGCTGCGGTCCACCACTTGCGGTGTCTTGATTTCCAGGTAGCCGTTTTCACGCTGGACCTGACGCATGTACTGCTCGAGCACCTGGTACATCGTCCAGCCGTTCGGGTGCCAGAACACCATGCCCGGCGACTCTTCCTGGGTGTGGAACAGGCCCAGGCGCTTGCCGATCTTGCGGTGATCGCGCTTCTCGGCTTCTTCGATGCGCTGGATGTAAGCTGCCAGTTGCTTCTTGTCAGCCCAGGCGGTGCCGTAGACCCGCTGAAGCTGCTCGTTCTTCGCATCGCCACGCCAGTAGGCGCCGGACAGCTTGGTCAGCTTGAAGGACTTCAGGAAGCGGGTGTTCGGCACGTGCGGACCGCGGCACATGTCGACGTATTCTTCGTGATAATACAGGCCCATGGCCTGCTCGTCCGGCATGTCTTCCACCAGACGCAGCTTGTAATCTTCGCCACGGGCCTTGAAAACTTCGATGACTTCGGCGCGCGGGGTCACTTTCTTGATGACGTCGTAGTCTTTATCGATCAACTGCTGCATGCGCTGCTCGATGGCAGCCATGTCGTCCGGCGTGAAAGGACGCTCGAAGGCGATATCGTAATAGAAGCCTTCATCGATGACCGGCCCGATGACCATTTTCGCGCTCGGGTACAACTGTTTGACCGCGTGGCCGACCAGGTGCGCGCAAGAGTGGCGAATGATTTCCAGCCCCTCTTCGTCCTTGGGCGTGATGATTTGCAGCGTAGCATCGCCGTCGATGACATCGCTGGCGTCAACCAGCTTGCCGTTGACCTTGCCAGCCAGGGTGGCTTTCGCCAGGCCTGCGCCGATGGATGCGGCGACCTCGGCAACGGAGACCGGATGATCGAATGAGCGTTGACTGCCGTCGGGAAGAGTAATAGTTGGCATGGCGCCTCCTCTCCTAGTGGTGACCCCTACCAAAGGTCACGTGGGTTGGGATGAGCCAGTACAAGATCCAGTCCAGGCCATTCAACGATGAACGCCTGCCTTACAGCGGCAGGAGCCTTTCGGCCAACCGGGAAACCGAACCAGAGTGACTGGGATTCAAATCAGGGTTATTCGAACATTTGCCGCCACCGGAAGCTGCTGCCATCCGGCGCCTGAAAATACCCGAGCCCGGCATGCTAGCACAGATGAACGGTCGCCGCCGCGCCGGATTGCGGCGGGCGTAAATTCGGCGATTTTATGCCAGAGTGCTGAACTGAAGCGCTCAAAAACGCCTCAGATGACACGTTATCGACCGTAAAAGGAGCATCCCAGCATGCGTCTGAATACTTTATTCGCAGTAGTCGCCCCCCTCGCCCTTCTGCTTCCGTTGACCGCCCATGCCGACTGGCCCAAGGGTGAGCGTGAGAAATACATGGCCCAGTGCACCCAGGCCGCAACGCCACAGATCGGCGCGGCGGCAGCCAAATCCCACTGCGCCTGTGGCGCCGACGCTATCAAATCCTATCCGGCGAGAGACATCCAGGCACTGATGGACAACAAGGCGACTCCGGAACTGCAACAGAAAGCCCTTGGCCAGATCGCAAAATGCAAGGCCAATACGCCAGCAAAAAAATGACTGAACGAGTCCTTTGAAGCGTCCCGGCGACGTTAAAAAAGCTGGAAAACTCCCTTTTTCCGACGTTTTTTTCAGGTTTTACAGCTTTTTTTGTCGTCTTTACTTTCGGCTGAAAGCCTTTAAAACCGGGGCCTCCAGTCAATTCAAGGGAGAGTGAAAACGCGACTGATTGGCAAACCGTACGTCCGGGGGGCTCCCAAACCGAACATTTCGACTATGATACTCCGGTGTGCCCAGTTGGCCTGAGCAGCACAGCACTACTGAAAATATATGTTTCTTGGAGATACACCATGTCTAATCGCCAAACCGGCACCGTTAAATGGTTCAACGATGAAAAAGGCTTCGGCTTCATCACTCCTCAAGGTGGCGGTGACGACCTGTTCGTACACTTCAAAGCTATCGAAGCTGACGGTTTCAAAAGCCTGAAAGAAGGCCAGTCCGTTTCCTTCGTGGCTGAGAAAGGCCAAAAGGGTATGCAAGCTGCACAGGTTCGCCCAGAGTAATTTCTCGGCGCGCTAAAAAACCCCGTCCATGTGACGGGGTTTTTTATGGACAGTCGAAACCTGCCGCTCAGCCGCAATTCACCCGATTGACCACCAGGTTGGCGTCGGTATTGAGATTCAGCCGATCAGAGCGGTACTCGAGCGTTACCATGTCGTTGGGCTTGAGGATCCGGGCAATCTGCGCGCCGGAACGGGTGCGAGCCTGTTCCAGCAACTGCGGCGAGGCCTGTTTGCCAATGGCGAACTCGGCAGCCTTCGCTTCGCAGCGCCCATCCCCCGCCTCGCTTGCCACTGGTCCTGAGGTAGTTTCAGCGGTGCTGCTGCAACCACTCAACGATACGACAGCCAGTACAATGCACAATGAAGCGAGCTTCCAAGGCATGAAGCCTCCTTTTTTATGTTGAAGAGAGAGCGTGCGACAACCCAAACGAAACTTGGTTTCGCACGAGGAAGTTATCAGCATGCCTTCATCCGGGAACCGCAGTTTGCCTGAGCCGAAGGCCGCTGTTCAGAGATCAATCGTGACTGAATATGAACGGGTTCGGTCACGTCAATAGAGTCCAAGGGTGCCTGGGGCAAGTGTGGCACAGCCCTTTCCTGATGCCTAAGTCGCAGTGCAAAACCCGGCGTAAAAATGGTTAACTCAGTCTACCTGTCTCCCACCTCGCGGGCCCCATCATGAGCATCGTCAGCATCGAAGCCACCATCAATGCCAAATGGCTGGAGGGCCACAGCTCCTATAGCCCCGGCAGCCCCGAGGAACTGGCAATCATCGGCATCGAGTTACTGGTACGGGAACTGGGGACAGAGGTCGCCCGGAACTTCATCCAGCAGGCATTCGAGCGCTATCCGAGTCTTGTCGACAAGGTAGATTGAAGCGACGCAACGAATTGTAGGAGCCGGACTTGCTCGCGATAGCGGAGGCCCCGCCAGCATCATCGTTGACTGATGCTCTACCATCGCGAGCAAGCTCGATCCCCACATTGAATTATTTGAGGCGTGCCAGGCGCTCGGTCAGCAGGTCGAAGAAGCCCTGGGCATCGCCGTTTTCCACCCAGAATGCATTCTTGGGTGCCTTCAAGCCGTCATACCAGTCGACGATGGTCTGCCCGAACGTCGGGCCTTCGCGACTGTCCACCACCACATTGACCGAGCGGCCGGTAAATAACTGCGGCTTGAGCAGGTAGGCAATCACCGTAGCGTCATGCACCGGCCCGCCTGTCATGCCATAGTGCTCCATGTCGCCCTTGACGTACTCATTGAGAATATCGCCCACCAGCTTGCTGGCATTGTTGTTCACAGCCGCGATCTGCTTGAGTCGCGCTTCGCTGGTGAGGATCTTGTGGGTGACGTCCAGCGGCAGGTAAGTCAGCTTCACACCGCTTTTGGCCACTACCTCGGCCGCTTGCGGATCGGCGAACAGGTTGAATTCGGCCACCGGTGTGATGTTGCCGCCGTTGAAGTGCGCGCCACCCATGATCACCACTTCCTTGATGCCCTGGACGATGTCCGGCTCCTGGATCAGCGCCAGGGCCAGGTTGGTCTGCGGGCCCAGCATGGCGATGGTAATGCTGTGGGGCTTGGCGGCCTTGAGGGTATCGATCAGGTAGTTGACCGCATTGCCCTTGGCCAGCCCTTTCTTCGGCTCATGCACGGTGACACCCGACAGGCCTTCCTTGCCATGGATGTTTTCCGCATAGATGGGCGTGCGCATCATTGGCTTGGGCGCACCGGCGTAAACCGGCACGTCCTCGCGCCCTGCCCACTCCCGGGCCAGGCGAGCGTTGCGGGAGGTCTTGTCCAGGCGCACATTGCCCGCCACGGTGGTCAGGGCGCGGATGTTCAGCTCATCGGGGGACGCCAGGGCGAACAACAGGGCAACCACATCATCGGCCCCCGGATCGGTGTCGATGATCAGATCGATCTTTTCCGCCGCCTGGGCGCTCGTAGCAGTGATCAGTGACAACAGCAGCAGACTCCGAAGCAGTTGATGCATTTTTTGAGCATAGCGGTGCATGGCGCACTCCTTGTGCAGGGTTGACAGGTTAGAAGGTGACTCCAGCAATGAGCACAATGTTGCAGTACGGAGAACATTCTCCTGTGCGAATGATCGCCCGAGCCTGTCGGCTGAGGACTTTGAATTGTTCATGGCTGACCAACTCCCGCGCCCCCAGCGCATTCCGGGCATGAAGCGTCTCAAGGCTCGTCAGGGCCGACGGCTGTTTATCGAATATCTCCTCGGCCAGCACATGACTTTCCACCTGCATTTCACTGAGCACCGCGTTGAGCGTGCTGACGAAATCGGGGATGCCAGGGGTCAGGGCCAGGTCGATCAGTTCGACCTGTGGCGGTACGGGCAGGCCGGCATCGCCAATGACCACTTTGTCGCCATGACCAAGGGAAGCGATCAGTCGCGACAGGGCGATATTCAACAACGGAGTCTTCTTCATGATTTGAACGCCTGTACTTCAAGCAACGTGGGAATGGACGGCTGCGCCCCGACACGGGTGACCGACAACGCGGCAGCCACCTGACCGAAACGAATTGCCTCGACCTCGCTTTTTCCATTGGCCAGGGCCGCGGCAAACCCACCGACGAAGGTGTCCCCTGCCGCCGTGGTATCCACGGCCTTGACTCTGGGCGCCGGGAAATGCTCGAAGCTCGATCCGTTGGCGAACATCAACCCTTGGCTGCCCAACGTCACGATCACCTTGCCAGCGCCCGCGGCCATCAACTGTGCGGCAGCCGCTTCGGCGCTTTCCAGGGAGTCGACCGCCAGCCCGCTCAGCATCGCAGCTTCGCTTTCGTTGGGGATCAGGTAGTCGACGCTGGCGTACCAATCGGTCGGCAAGGCATGGGAAGCCGGCGCCGGATTCAGTATGACGGTTTTGCCCAGCTCGCGACCGCGCTTGAGCGCATGGCCGACGGTGGCATCCGGCACTTCGAGCTGGCAGATGATGACATCGGCGCTCTGCAGCACCTCGTCGACTCCGTCCAGGACATCAGGGGTGAGCACGCCATTGGCACCGGCCACGATAACGATCGCATTCTGGCTGTTGTCATCGACCACGATCAGGGCCACGCCGCTGGAGCCTTCCACGACGCTGACGGCCCGGCAATCGATGCCTTCGGCGAGCAGCGCGCCTCGCAACTGTTGACCATAGGCATCATTGCCCACGCACCCGACCATGGACACCTGCGCCCCGAGGCGTGCGACGGCCACGGCCTGGTTGGCTCCCTTGCCGCCCGGGATGGTGGAAAACGACTCACCGATCAGCGTTTCGCCGCCCCGGGGCAGGCGCGGTGCGCGAGTCACCAAGTCCATGTTCAGGCTGCCTATTACCACTACTTTTGCAGACATACGTCACTACTCATTCCATTCGGTTCAGCGGTATTGGGCGAAGGTACCGGACAGCGGCGCAGTCGACTCTCGCAGGACAATGCTCGGCGTGACGATCCGCTGGTCGGTGGCCAGCGTGGGCGTGGCGATCCGCCGCAACAACACCTCGGCCGCCATTTCACCAAGCTGCAGGATCGACTGCCCCACGGTGGTCAACGCCGGATAGACATACCGACTCATCTGGATATCGTCGAAGCCGATCACCGACAGCTCGCCGGGTACCCGCACATTGCGTTCGGCGGCGGCCCGCAGTACACCGATGCCGATCATATCGTTGGCCGCGAAGATCGCACTGGGTGGCTGATGCTCAAGCAGCGTGGCCGCAGCACGATAGCCACCGGTGCTGGTGAAATCGCTTTCGAGCATGCGCTCCACCGGCAGCTCGACACCCGCCTCCTCCAGCGCCCGGCAGTAACCGGCCAGACGCATCTGGGCCACGCTGGTGTCTGCAGGACCACCGATAAACGCAATGTCCCGATGCCCCAGCTCCAACAGGTGCCGGGTCGCCAGGTACGCGCCGTATTCGTGATCGATGCGCACCAGGTCCGCATCGACGCCGTCCAGGCCACGGTCGACGATGACCATGGGCGTACGCACGCCGGCCAACCCCTCGACCAGGCCGACGTCACCGCCGGCGGAAGCGACGATCAATCCATCGATGCGTTTTTCCAGCAGCACTCGCAGGTAGCTGCGCTGCTTGTCCGGGTTGTCGTCGGAGTTGCACAGGATCACGCAATAACCATTGCGTTCACAATAATCCTCGATTCCCCGGGCCAACTCGGCGAAGTACGGGTTGAGGCTGTTGGGCACCAACAGGCCGATGGTGGCCGTGGTCTTGGCCTTGAGCGAACGGGCCACGGCGCTGGGCACATAGTCGAGGCGTTCGATGGCTGCCTCGACCTTGCGCCGTACCTCTTCGCTGACCGGCCGGGTCTTGTTCACGACATGGGACACAGTGGTGTAGGAAATCCCCGCGAGCGCCGCGACATCTTTGATCGTCGCCATGGATCAGGTCCGCCGGCTGGCGCGCTGGCTGCGATAGGTATCCAGCACCACCGCAATCACGATCACCGCGCCAGTAATGATCCGCTTGGTCGGCTCGGTGGCGCCGATCTGCGCCAGGCCGGCGGCCAGCACGGAGATGATCAGCACGCCGAAGAACGTACTGATGACCGAACCGCGTCCGCCCATCAGGCTGGTGCCACCGATCACCACGGCGGCAATGACCTGCAATTCAAGGCCGGAGCCGGCGTTCGGATCGGCTGCTTCCAGGCGGGAAATCTGGAACAGCGCCGCCACACCGGCCAGCAACCCCATCAGGCTGAGCACCAGAATCTTGTAGGGTTTCGGATTGATCCCCGCCAGGCGCACCGCTTCCTCATTGGTGCCGATGCCGATCAGGTAACGACCGAACACAGTGCGGGTCAGCACGGCCTGGGCAATGAAGATCACCAGCAAGGCAATAATGAACGATGGTGAGATACCGAAGGCAATCGGATTGGACAACCAGGCGAAGGAGTCGCCGATGTAGGCCGTCCGGGAACCGGTCATCTGGTAGGCCAGGCCCCGGGCCATTTCCAGCACGCCCAGTGAGACGATGAACGATGGAATCCGCCAAGCCACGGTAATCGAACCCGTCACGCTCCCCGCCAGTGCCGCCACGGCCATGCCCAGCAATGCCGATGGCCAGACGCTCCAGCCCCAACCAAGCACCGCCACGCTTACCGTCGACGCCGCCAGCGCCAGCACTGAGCCCACCGACAGGTCGATGCCGCCGATGATCAGGATGAACGTCATGCCGACCGCCAGCACCATGAGGTCCGGAATCTGGTTCGCCAGGGTGCTGAAGGTGTCGTAGGAAAGGAAATGGCTGCTCAGGACCGAGAACAGCGCGATCATGGCCAGCAGCGCGCCAGCCAAGCCCAGGTAGGTGCCGAGCCCGAAGAAGTGTCCACTCGGTTTACCGACGGCAGATGCGGTTTTCATGAAAATTCCCTAGGCGCTGCTTCGTTGAGCAACGCATCACGTTTTTGATAGCCGGCGAATGCGGCAGCAAGCAAGTCATCCTGGGTCCAACTGTCGCGCTCGAATGTGTCGATCAGGCGCCCGGCGGACAACACACCGATCCGGTCACAGATCAGCATCAATTCCCGCAGATCGCTGGAGACCACCACCAGCGCCTTGCCTTGGCGGGTCAGCTCGCCAAGCAGCGCATAGATGTCGAACTTGGCGCCCACGTCGATGCCACGGGTCGGCTCATCGAACAGCAACACCGAACAATCGCGTTCGAGCCAGCGCCCGATCACGACCTTCTGCTGATTGCCGCCCGAAAGCTCGGACACCAACTGCGTCGGGCTGGAGCTACGAATTCGCATGGCGTCGATTTGTCGACGGGCCAGCGCATGTTCCTCTTTGCCATTGACGATGCCGGCACTGGAAATCTCAGGCATGTTGCCCAGGGCAATGTTGGCGGCGATCGACTGAGTCAGCAGCAGGCCTTCGCCCTTGCGGTCCTCGGTGATCAGCGCAATGCCATTGGCCACTGCATCGGCGGGTGAACGGATGTGAACAACCTTGGCCGGCGACCCCAGCGCCACGGTGCCGCTGTCGGGCGTATCGGCGCCGAAGATCAAGCGCATCAGCTCGGTGCGCCCTGCCCCGATCAGTCCGGAGATACCGAATATCTCGCCAGCGCGCACTTCGAAGGAAACGTCGCGAACCTTGTCGGAACGGGTCAGGCCCTTGACCGTCAACGCCGGCGCGCCGATCTGGCGCGGGCCCAGGTCGATGTGCTCGCCCAGCTCCCGGCCGACCATCAACGTCACCAGCTGGTCGCTGTTGTAGTTGGCCATCGGCTCGACGCAGACCAGATTGCCGTCGCGCAGTACCGCAATGCGCTGGGCCACCCGTGCCAGTTCTTCGAGGCGATGGGAAATGTAGATGATCGACACGCCCCGAGCCTGCAAGCGGGTGATCTGTTCGAAAAGCATCTCGACTTCACGAGCCGTCAGCATGGCGGTCGGCTCATCGAGGATCAGCACATGGCAATCGCCGATCAGGTTGCGGGCGATCTCGACCATCTGCTGGTGACCGATGCCCAGCTCGCCCACCAACGTGTCGGGATCAATCGCATCGAGCCCCACCTGGGCCATGGCTTCGATCGCCGCCTTGCGCAGTTGCTTGCGGTCGATCCAGCCGCAGCGGTTGGGCAGGTTGTCGAGAAACAGGTTCTCGGCCACGGACAGGGTCGGCAACAGGTTGAGTTCCTGCATCACCATGCGCACGCCAAGCTCTTCGGCCTGGGTACGGCTACCGGGGCGATAATCCTGCCCTTGGAACTGCATCTGTCCGGTGGTGGGCGTCACCAGCCCACCGATGATCTTGGACAGGGTGCTCTTACCGGCGCCATTCTCACCGGTCAGCGCCAACACTTCGCCGCGCATCAGCGTCAGGTCGATGCCGGCCAGCACCGGCTGGGCATAAGTCTTGCCGATACCGCTGACGGAAAGGACAGCGTTCGGGTCGAAAACGGACATAAAAAACTCTCCATGCGCCCGCCCGGATGGGCGAGCGCCGTTGTGTCGCCAGGATTACTGCTTGGTCACCAGCTCGACTGGAGTTTCGATAACGCCGTTGTCGCCGATCTCGACTTTTTCCTTCTTGAGGATTTTCAACGCAGTCTCGATGCCGAAGACTGCCTGCCTGGCCGCAAACTGGTCGGCGGTCGCCAGGACGCGGCCGTCCTTGAGCATCGGCTTGATGGCATTGATGTTGTCGTAGCCGACGACCTGCACTTTGCCTGCCTTGCCGGCTGCCCGTACCGCCGACACCGCTCCGACCGCCATGCTGTCGTTGCCGGCCAGCAGCGCCTTGATGTTCGGGTATTCGCTGAGCATCGACGCGGCAACCTGGTTGCCCTTGTTGATTTCCCAGTCACCGGACTGCAGAGACACCACCTTGATCTGCGCCGCCTCCATGGCATCCTTGAAACCGGCTGTACGGGCCTGGGCGTTGGTGGTGGTGGATACGCCTTCGATGATGCCGACTTCGTCACCGGCCTTGAGCTGCTTGGCCAGGTATTCACCTACCAGTCGCGCACCCTTGCGGTTGTCGGGACCTACGAACGGTACGTTGATGTTCTTGCTCTTGACCACAGCCGGATCGAGCTGGTTGTCGATGTTGACCACGGTGATGCCGGCATCGACGGCCTTCTTGATCACCGGCACCATGGCCTTGGAGTCGGCTGGCGCAATGATGAGGGCGTCGACCTTGGAGACGATCATCTGCTCGACGATACGGATCTGGTTGGCGGTGTCGGTTTCATCCTTGATTCCGTTGGAGATCAGGTCGAAATCGGCGGAGTGTTCCTTCTGATAGGCCTTGGCACCGTCTTCCATGGTCAGGAAGAACTCATTGGCCAGGGATTTCATCACCAGGGCGACCTTGGGTTTTTCGGCAGCCTGGGCGAGTGTCGAGGAGAAAGGCAGCGCAGCGGACGTGGCTGCGAGCATGGCGACAGCGAGAAAGCGTCCAGCAAAGGGCAGCTTCATGGATTCACTCCGATCTTATGATTATTGTGAGCAAAAGCATCGCGCGAAGGTCGCGCAAACGTTTGCGTGAAGTGAACTATGGTAATGCTTCGATGATTTGTCAACGTCCCGAATCACGGACTACCGCTCTTTTACACGGGTCGACAAAAAAGATCTTTTTTCCTACACCAAATTTGAAAAAGCGCTGTCAGACGATTTTCTTGAATTTTAAGCAGTTGCGTAAATGCCTACGGTTAAATACTGTATGCACGTACAGCTTAATAAGGATAATCCTGTGGCTACGCCTTCCGCTGCAACTACCCCCTTAGATTCCTATACGCGACTCGGCCTGCGGGTCTCGAAAATCATCAATTCCCCCATCGCGCAAAAAGCCAAGGCAGCGCTGATCTTTCGTCTTCCCGACGAACCCGTGGAGGAATGGGAGCGCCTGCTGGAAGAAATCGACGAGAACGACAACGTCACCCTCGCCTATCGCGACGACGGTGGCGTGCAGGTTTTCTGGGTTGTGCCAAAGGAAGATTGAGCCTGATGATCGTTCGCTGTCTTGCATTACTGCTTGTATTCATCGCCACAGGTGCCCAGGCCGCCGCCCCTCGCACCTTCAACGAAGCCAAGAAAATCGCCTGGAAACTCTACGCTCCGCAATCCACGGAGTTTTATTGCGGCTGCAAGTACACCGGCAATCGCGTGAATCTGTCGGCTTGCGGCTACGTACCTCGCAAGAATGCCAGTCGCGCCGCCCGGATCGAGTGGGAGCATATCGTTCCAGCGTGGCAGATCGGTCATCAACGCCAATGCTGGCAACAAGGCGGTCGCAAGAACTGCACCCGTTATGACCCGGTCTATCAGCGCGCCGAGGCCGACCTTCACAACCTGGTGCCCAGCATCGGGGAAGTGAACGGTGATCGGAGCAATTTCAGCTTCGGCTGGCTGCCTGTGCAGAAGGGCCAGTACGGCTCATGCCTGACCCAGGTGGACTTCCAGGCCAAGAAAGTCATGCCCCGCCCATCCATCCGAGGGATGATCGCCCGAACGTATTTCTACATGAGCAAACAATACGGCCTGCGCCTTTCGAAGCAGGACCGCCGCCTGTTCGAAGCCTGGGACAAGACCTACCCGGTAGAGAACTGGGAACGCCAGCGAAACCAGAGCGTGGCCTGTGTCATGGGGCGTGGCAACGAGTTCGTGGGACCGGTGGATCTGAAAGCCTGCGGCTGACCTCGCATTTGTGAGCAGCACAAATCAACTGTGGGAGCGAGCCCGCTCGCTTCCACAGGCTTTGCCCTACCGATCATTGAGCCGTTGGAAAATCCACCACCTGCGTCTCGATGTTGCGCTTTTTTGCACGGACCAGGGCGGCGGTAATTTTTTCCTGCCCGGCTTCGGCGTCGGCCTTGGAGCTGAAAGGTCCCACCAGGACCCGGTCCTTGCCACCCTCTTTGGTCACAGTGGACATGAAGCTGTGCTCGATGAGCCAGCCAGTCAGGTCGCTGACAGCCTGCGGCGTCTCACCTCGAACCTCCACACCCCACTGTGGCGCGGTGGCTGCTGCCGGTACGGAGGCCGCGGGCGGCTTTGGCTTCGGCGCTTGCGCGTCACGTCCCTCACCGCATCCTGCCAGCATCAATACCGCAATAACCCAAGCCAATTTGCGCACAACGTTTCCTCTGGAAGACATGAGGCGCGGATTTTAGCACCCGTGCGCACCAAGAACCCCGCAAACAGCACTCAAAACACGAGAATCCTGCCCGGCGTCTCTGTATAGTCGCACCCTGGGAATTAATGCAGCGTCTGCACGTCAGAAAGAGGCACCCACATTGTGACACTTAGCACTAATCTATAAGCAGTACCGACATCTGCACTGTCAATCAGGTGCCCTATAAAGCAATCAAGGAGAACACCATGCTGATACTCACCCGCAAAGTCGGTGAAAGCATAAACATTGGTGACGACATCACGATCACCATTCTGGGCGTTAGCGGCCAACAGGTCCGGATCGGCATCAATGCCCCGAAAAACGTTGCGGTGCATCGCGAAGAGATTTACCAGCGCATTCAGGCTGGCCTGACCGCCCCTGACAAGCCGCAAACTCCCTGAGCCTTGCAGCAGTCCGCAGCCAGCCCGTTTGCATCGCCGCAGTGGCTGGCTAAAGATTCACGCCCCCTGCTCCACCCCGCTTCTGATTTCCGTCCCGCCCCCTGAAAACCGATATTAATGCCATGACTCGTCGCATGGCTGTCGGACATTTCGTTTTAATGGCGACGAAGCGGGTGTTCGTGCCGGTCAGCTCCAGCTCAGCCCACGGGCCATGCCTGTGGCAGCGATCACCATCAACATCAATAACAAGGCTTCGATGTGGCTGATCCGGGCGAACCGGCCGGCTTTGGAAGGATCGATCGCAACCCCTTTGCCCAGTGCCATTCGCCATTTGATCAACGTGATCATGGGCGCGAGCTCAAGCAACAGGATCAGCAGGAACAAGGTCATCTTGAGATGAAACAGAGGCTGGTGCAGGTAATAGTCCGAGCCTTTTTCGTACCCGCCGAAAGCCCGCATCCCACCAGTCACCAGCAGGACCAGGGCCGACAGGCCCCACACATTATCGGCGATCAACACCCCGCGAACCGCATCCACACCGCCCGCCAACCGCCGCAAGGCCGAGCCCCGCGCCAGCACCGCCCAAAAACCGAGGGCAAAGGCCAGGAGATGAATTGCTGCCAGAGACCAATGAGCCAACATGGAAGATACCTGCCAGAGAGAACGTCGAATCGACCTGACAGTACTAGCTCATAAAAGAAGGATCGGTAGGATTGGAGTGTAAAAAACTGTGGGAGCGGGCTTGCCCGCTCCCACAGGGTGTTGTGCGTTGCTGGATCAGTCAGCCAAACGCCATGTCGTCCCGCCCTTGCCGTCTTCCAGCACCACGCCCATGGCGGTGAGCTGGTCGCGGATGCGGTCGGACTCGGCCCAGTCCTTGTTGGCGCGAGCTGTCAACCGCGCCTGGATCAGCGCTTCGACCTCGGCGGCGTCCACGCGACCTTCGGCACCGGCCTGAAGAAACTCATCCGCCTCGAGCTGCAATACTCCGAGCACTCCGGCCAGTTCCTTCAGGCGCGCCGCCAGGCCCGCCGCTGCATTGAGATCGCTCTCGCGCAGGCGGTTGATTTCGCGCACCATCTCGAACAGCACCGCGCATGCCTCAGGCGTGCCGAAGTCGTCGTTCATCACTTCGGTGAAGCGCGCCACGAACGCTTCGTCACCGGCGGCCGGTACAGTCGGTAACCCTTTCAACGCATGGTAGAAGCGCTCCAGGGCACCCTTGGCGTCCTTGAGGTTGTCTTCCGAATAGTTGATCGCGCTGCGATAGTGGCTCGACACCAACAGATAACGCACCACCTCGGGATGATATTTATCCAGCACGTCACGGATGGTGAAGAAGTTGTTCAAGGACTTGGACATCTTCTCGCCGTTGATCCGGATCATGCCGCAATGCATCCACGCATTGGCGTAGGTCTTGCCGGTGGCGGCTTCGCTCTGGGCGATTTCGTTTTCGTGGTGCGGGAATTCCAGGTCGCTACCGCCACCATGAATGTCGAAGGTCTCGCCCAGGCAGCAGGTGGACATCACCGAGCACTCGATGTGCCAGCCCGGACGGCCCTTGCCCCACGGCGAATCCCAGCTCGGCTCGCCCGGTTTGGCGGCTTTCCACAGGACGAAATCCAGCGGGTCCTGCTTCGATTCGCCGACCTCGATGCGCGCACCGATGCGCAGGTCTTCGATCTTCTTGCGCGACAGCTTGCCGTACCCCATGAACTTGCCGACGCGGTAATAAACATCGCCATTGCCTGGCGCGTAGGCATAGCCCTTGTCGATCAGGGTCTGAATCATCGCATGCATGCCGGGGATATGGTCGGTGGCCCGTGGCTCCATGTCCGGCTTGAGGATATTGAGGCGCGCCTCGTCCTCGTGCATCGCCGCGATCATGCGCTCGGTCAGGGCCTCGAACGACTCGCCGTTCTCGTTGGCGCGGTTGATGATCTTGTCGTCGATGTCGGTGATGTTGCGCACGTAGGTCAGGTCATAACCACTGAAACGCAACCAGCGGGTCACCAGGTCGAAGGCGACCATGCTGCGGCCATGACCCAGGTGGCAGTAGTCGTACACGGTCATGCCGCAGACGTACATGCGTACCTTGTTGCCATCCAGCGGCTTGAAGACTTCTTTGCTCTTGGTGAGCGTGTTGTAGATCGTAAGCACAGGGTTTCCCTTAAGACTTGATCACTGACCCCAGGAATCACGCAAGGTCACGGTACGGTTGAACACCGGAGCACCGGGTTTCGAGTCCTTGATATCCGCGCAGAAGTAGCCTTCGCGCTCGAACTGGAAACGGTCTTCCGGTTGTGCGTTGCCCAGCGAGGGTTCGGCACGACAACCAGTGAGCACTTGCAGGGAGTCAGGGTTGATGTTGTCCAGGAAGCTGGCGCTGTCTTCGGCCTTCTCCGGGTTCGGCGAACGGAACAGGCGATCGTACAGGCGCACTTCGCACTCGACGCTGGCGGCGGCCGGCACCCAGTGGATCACGCCCTTGACCTTGCGACCTTCCGGGTTCTTGCCCAAAGTGTCGGGGTCGTACGAGCAACGCAGCTCGACGATGTTGCCATCGGCGTCCTTGATGGCTTCGTCGGCGCGGATCACGTAACTGCCGCGCAGGCGCACTTCACCGGCAGGCTCCAGGCGCTTGTAGCCTTTGGGCGGCTCTTCCATGAAGTCGTCGCGGTCGATATAGATTTCCCGGGCGAATGGCAGGACGCGCACGCCCATGTCTTCCTTCGGGTGACGCGGCAGCTCAAGGTTCTCGACCTGCCCTTCCGGGTAGTTGGTGATGACCACTTTCAGCGGACGCAGCACGCACATGGCACGCGGGGCGCTCTGGTCGAGGTCGTCCCGGATGCTGAACTCCAGCATGCCGAAGTCCACCACGCCGTCGGAACGGTTGGTGCCGACCATCTCGCAGAAGTTGCGGATCGACTTAGGCGTGTAGCCACGGCGGCGGAAGCCCGACAGGGTCGACATGCGCGGGTCGTCCCAGCCATTGACGTGCTTCTCGTCCACCAGCTGCTTAAGCTTGCGCTTGCTGGTGATGGTGTAGTTCAGGTTCAGGCGGCTGAATTCGTACTGGCGCGGCCTGGCCGGTACCGGCAGGTGCTCCAGGAACCACTCATACAACGGACGGTGGCTTTCGAATTCCAGGGTGCAGATCGAGTGGGTGATGCCCTCGATGGCGTCCGACTGGCCGTGGGTGAAGTCATAGTTGGGGTAGATGCACCACTTGTCACCGGTCTGGTGGTGATGGGCGTGACGGATGCGGTACATGATCGGGTCGCGCAGGTTCATGTTCGGCGAGGCCATGTCGATCTTGGCCCGCAGCACCCGTGCGCCGTCCGGGAACTCACCGGCACGCATGCGGGCGAACAGGTCCAGGTTTTCCTCGACGCTGCGGTCACGGAACGGGCTGTTGCGACCTGGCTCGGTCAGGCTGCCGCGGTATTCCTTGGCTTGCTCGGGGGTCAGGTCGCAGACGTAGGCCTTGCCCGCCTTGATCAGTTCCACCGCCCAGTCGTGCAACTGGTCGAAATACTGCGAGGCGTAGCGCACCTCACCGGACCACTGGAAACCCAGCCACTTGACGTCGCTTTCGATCGCGTCGATGTATTCCTGGTCTTCCTTGGCCGGGTTGGTGTCGTCGAAACGCAGGTGCGTGACGCCGCCGAACTCCTCGGCCAGGCCGAAGTTCACACAGATCGACTTGGCATGGCCGATGTGCAGGTAGCCGTTGGGCTCTGGCGGGAAACGGGTGACGATCTGCGTGTGCTTACCCGAATCCAGGTCCGCCTGGATGATCGGGCGCAGGAAATTGACCGGCACGGCCGGGCCGGTCTTGGAATTCGAGGTAGGGTCGACAGTGGGCTTGCTCATAGGATCCTTGAACAGACAAGTGCGCGGCCGGGTGCGGCCTGATAAATCAAAACCCGTATCATAGCCGATGCTGTCAAGCACCTGACAGGCCAGGTCCGGCAAACGATTGAATTTAATCGACTGTCAGACGAAAAACAGCCTCGAATTTCGTGCCCGGCACGCTAAACTGCCCAGCCTGGCCGCTTGCAGCCAGATTGGTTGCGGGCCTCGCGCCCCGAAACCCACGAATTCCTTGAAAGAGTAGTAATCATGACCAAAGTCAAACTGACCACCAACCACGGTGAAATCGTTCTGCAACTGGACGACGCGAAAGCGCCGGGAACGGTAGAAAATTTCAAGAAGTACGTCCAAGACGGTCACTACACCAACACCATTTTCCACCGCGTCATCGGCAACTTCATGATCCAGGGCGGCGGTTTCGAGCCGGGCATGAAGGAAAAGAAAGACAAGCGCCCAAGCATCCAGAACGAAGCCGACAACGGCCTGCCGAACAAAAAGTACAGCATCGCCATGGCCCGCACCATGGAACCACATTCGGCTTCCGCGCAGTTCTTCATCAACGTGGCCGATAACAGCTTCCTGAACCACAGCGCCAAGACAGTCCAGGGCTGGGGCTACGCCGTGTTCGGTGAAGTGATCGAGGGCACCGATGTGGTCGACAGCATCAAAGGCGTCTCCACCACCTCCAAGGCCGGCCACCAGGACGTCCCGGCGGAAGACGTGATCATCGAGAAAGCCGAGATCGTTGAGTGATCCTACTGATTTCAGATTTGCATCTGGAAGAAGAGCGCCCGGACATCACCCGGGCGTTTCTGGATCTGCTCGCCACCCGCGCCCGTTCGGCGCAAGCGCTGTACATCCTGGGGGACTTTTTCGAAGCCTGGATCGGCGACGATGCCATGACCCCGTTCCAACGCTCCATCTGCCAGGCCCTGCGCGCCTTGAGCGACAGCGGCACGGCTATATTCCTGATGCACGGCAATCGCGACTTCATGTTGGGCCAGGCCTTCTGTAAAGCGGCCGGCTGCACCCTGATCAAGGACCCGAGCGTCGTGCAATTCAATGGCGAGCCGGTGCTGCTGATGCACGGCGACAGCCTCTGCACCCGCGATGAAGGCTACATGAAGCTTCGCCGTTGGCTGCGCAACCCGATCACGCTGTTCATCCTGCGCCACCTGCCATTGGGCAGCCGCCAGAAGCTGGCGCGCAAGCTGCGCAGCGAAAGCCGTGCGCAAACGCGGATGAAAGCCAACGACATCGTCGACGTCACCCCCGAGGAAGTGCCGCGGGTCATGCAACAGTACGGTGTAAAAACCCTGATCCACGGCCACACCCACCGCCCCGCCATCCACAAGCTGCAACTGGGCGATCACGCCGCCCGACGCATCGTGCTGGGGGATTGGGACAAGCAGGGATGGGCGTTGCAGGTGGATGAGCAAGGGTTTGCGCTGGCGCCGTTTGGGTTTGGCAATTCGCAATTAGCATTGCCAAGCACTTAAAGCATACGCCGCCCCTGTGGGAGCGGGCTTGCTCGCGAAGGCGGCCTGACAGTCACTTCGATATCGACTGACACACTGCTTTCGCGAGCAAGCCCGCTCCCACAGGGGATTGCATTTCAATGCTTGATCAGTGGCCGCTCGCCGCCGGCCCCGCCTTCGCCGCGAACGGCGGTTTGGCCAGCCACACCAACAGAATCAAGCCCATGAATGCCCATCCCAGCAGCGTGAAGTAATCCACGGTGGAGAGCATGTACGCCTGGCTGGTCAGAATATGGTCGAGCTGCGCATAGGCCGGCGCACTTGGACCGCCGAGTTGGTTGAGCGCTTCACGGGTGGCCGGGTCGAATGTGCTGATGTTTTCGCTCAGGTACGCATGGTGCTGGTCGGCCCGGCGGATCCAGATCCAGGTGGTCAGGGACGCGGCGAAGCTGCCGCCCAGGGTCCGCAGGAACGTTGCCAGCCCGGCGCCGTCAGCGATCTGCTGCGGCGGCAGGTCCGACATCAGGATGCTCAAGGTCGGCATGAAGAACAGCGCCACACCAATACCCATGAACAGCTGCACCAGGGCAATGTGCTGGAAATCCACTTCATTGGTGAACCCGGCGCGCATGAAGCAGCTCAGGCCGATGGCCAGGAACGCCAGCCCGGCCAGCAGGCGCAGGTCGAACTTGTGGGCGTATTTGCCGACGAAGGGCGACATCAGCACCGGCAGGATGCCGATGGGTGCCACGGCCAGCCCGGCCCAGGTGGCGGTGTAGCCCATCTGGGTCTGCAACCACTGCGGCAGGATCAGGTTGATGCCGAAGAACCCGGCGTAACCGCCCACCAGCACGATGGTGCCGATGCGAAAGTTGCGGTAGGCGAACAATCGCAGATTCACCACCGGATGCCGGTCGGTCATTTCCCAGATCACGAACACCGCCAGGGCGATGACGGAAATCAGCGCGCCAATGATGATGAAGTTGGATTCGAACCAGTCCAGGTCATTACCCTTGTCGAGGATCACCTGGAGCGCGCCGACGCCGATGATCAGCGTGATCAGACCGACGTAATCCATCGGCTGGTGGCTGGTCACTACCGGTCGTGCCTTGAGTTGCTGGCGCACCACCATCACCGCGAACACGCCAATGGGTACGTTGATGAAGAAGATCCACGGCCAGCTATAGCTGTCGGTGATCCAGCCGCCGAGGATCGGCCCGGCAATCGGCGCCACCACCGTGACCATCGCCAGCAACGCCAGGGCCATGCCTCGCCTCGCGGGTGGATACACGGCGATCAATAACGTCTGGGTCATCGGGTACAACGGTCCGGCCACCAGCCCCTGGAGCACGCGAAAACCGATCAGTTCCGGCATCGAGGTAGAGATGCCGCAGAGAAACGAAGCGAGCACGAACAGCATCGTCGCCCACAAGAACAGCTTCACCTCACCAAACCGACGGCTCAACCAGCCGGTCAGCGGGAGCGCGATGGCGTTGCTCACCGCGAATGAAGTAATGACCCAGGTGCCCTGCTCCGAACTGACCCCCAGGTTGCCGGAGATGGTCGGCAAGGCGACGTTGGCGATGGTGGTGTCGAGTACCTGCATGAACGTCGCCAGGGACAGCCCGATGGTGCTGAGCAACAGGCTGGGCGGCGTGAAGGACGCGTTATTGCTCATTGCGAAATCCTATGAAGCGAAGGAGGCAGAATCGTCCAGGTCAGGACACAAAACCTGTGGGAGCGAGCCTGCTCGCGATGGCGGTGTGTCAGGCGCCATCGATGCCGGCTTATCGCGAGCAGGCTCGCTCCCACAGGTTCACGCTGCAGCGGGCTAACGCTGTGCAGTCTTGCTGGTGGCGGCGCTGTTCTCATGGATCAGCCGGGTGATCATCGCGTCGGCATCAGCCAGTTGCCGGTCGTAGACCTGGGTGCTGAACGTAGCTTTCTGCGGTGGCTGCTGGGCCAGGACCGGGCCGCTCTGGTCCCGCAGGTTGACATTGACCTCGGTGGACAGCCCGACTCGCAGCGGATGCCTGACCAATTCCTCGGCGTTGACATGAATACGCACGGGCACCCGTTGGACGATCTTGATCCAGTTACCGGTGGCGTTCTGCGCCGGCAGCAAGGCAAACGCGCTGCCCGTGCCCGCGCCGAGGCTATCGACGGTGCCGCTGTATTTCACATCGCTGCCATAGAGGTCGGTCTCGATCTCCACCGGCTGGCCGATGCGCATGTCACGCAGTTGGGTTTCCTTGAAGTTGGCGTCGATCCACAGCTGATCCAGCGGGATCACCGCCATCAGCGCCGTGCCCGGTTGTACTCGCTGGCCCAACTGGACGGTGCGCTTGGCGACGTAACCGGTGACCGGCGCAATCAAAGTGCTGCGAGCATTGGCCAGGTAAGCCTGGCGCAGTTGCGCGGCCGCGGCCTGCACGTCGGGATGGGACGACACCACCGTATCGTCCACCAGGGCGCTGGTGGTCTTGAGCTGTTGGCGGGCGTTGGCGAGTGCGTTCTGTGCCGAGGTCAGGTCATCCCGGGCGTGGGACAGTTCTTCCTGGGAAATCGCCCCACCGGCGGCCAGGTTCCGGCGCCGGTTGTAGTTTTCCTGGGCTTTCTGCACCTCGGCCTCCTGGGCATTGACCTGCGCCCGCATACCGTCGACGTTGCTGTATAAGCCACGTACCTGGCGCACGGTACGCGCCAGATTGGCCTGGGCACTTTGCAAGCCGACTTCGGCATCGTTCGGGTCGAATTGCACCAGCACTTGGCCTTCGCGCACCAGATCGCCGTCATCAGCACCGATGCTCACCACCGTGCCGGTGACCTGCGGAGTGATTTCCACCACGTTGCCGTTCACATAGGCATCGTCGGTGCTCTCGTTCCACCGGCCATACAACTCGTGCCAGCCCCAGACGCCCAGGCCGCCGAGAATGACGATCACCGTCAGCGCCAGCAGCATCACCTTGCGCTTGCGCGGGTTGTTGTTCTGTGAATGTTCGGACGCTTGAGTATTTTCTGCAGTGGCCATGACAAATACCTCGAATCAGTTATTCAGCGTGGTGGAGGCCGGCGTGGCCGAAGCCAGGGTCTGGGCCTCGAAACCACCGCCCAGTGCCTGCATCAGCTGGATCGACAAGTCGATCTGCTCGGCATTCAGGTTCGCCAGTTGACGCTGGGCCTGGAGCAATTGCTGCTCGATGCTCAGCACGTCCAGGTAATTCCCGATGCCGGAGCCGTAGCGCTGGACCACGGTGTCGTAGGAGCTTTGCGCAATGTCGGTGGCATGTTGCTGGGCACCGATCTGCCGTGCGATGTCACGCAATTGATTGATGGTGTCGCTGACATCCCCAAGGGCCTTGACCAGGCTTTTGTTGTATTGCGCCACCGCCAGGTCGTAGTCAGCGTCGCGGGCGTCCAGGTCTGCCCGCAACCGCCCACCGTCGAAGATCGGCAGAGAAACCGTCGGCGCCACGTTGAAGAAGCGACTGGCCGAACCGAACATCGCGTCCCCCAGCAACGACTGCACCCCGGCCGCCGCGCTCAGGTTGAGGTTGGGGTAGAAGTTGGTCTTGCCGGCCTCGATGTCCTTGCTGGCCGCCTCCACTCGCCAACGTGCCGCCACCAGGTCCGGACGACGACCCAGCAGCTCCGCCGGCAGGTTCGACGGCAAGGCCACCGCGCTGGCTTTCAGCACATTGGGTCGGGCGATTTCATTGCCACGGTCCGGGCCCTTGCCCAGCAGTACCGCCAGGGCGATCCTGGCGCTTTGCAGGCGTTTCTCCGCATCGATCAGGGTGGCGTCGGCACTGGCTTCCAGGCTTTCGGTCTGCTGGAACTGATACTCGCTGTCGATCCCGGCGCTGAGACGGCGCTTGCTCAAGTCGAGCATTTGTCGGGTGCGCTTGAGGTCTTCCGAGGCCAGGTCATAAATGATGTGGGCCTGGCCGAGGTCGCTATAGGCCCGGGCCACATCGGCGGCCAGGGTCAGCTGCGCGGCCTGACGGTCGATTTCGGCCGCGCGGGCCTGGCCCAGGGCCGCTTCCCAGGCAGCACGCTGACCACCCCAGAGGTCGAAGTTGTAATTGAAATCGACGCTCAGCGAACGCAAGGTGCTGTAGGCACCGCCCTGCCCCGCCGGGTCCTGATCACGGGCCAGCCGCGAGCGACTGACGCTGCCGCTGGCATCCAGGGTGGGCATACGCGCCGCGTTGGCGGCGTAGGCGGCGGCGCTGGCCTGATGAACACGGGCACTGGCGATCTGCATGTCCGGGCTGTCACGCAAGGCCTCACGGATCAGACCGTCGAGTTGCGGATCACCCAGGCTTTTCCACCAGTCGCTTTTCGGCCACGCGGCGGGCGACAAGGTCACGCCGTTCAACGACTGCCCGACCTTGAGGCTCTGGGCATCGAGGCTGACGCCTTCGGTCTTGAGGCCGCTGTAGCTGGCACAACCGGCGATACTCATCGCCAGCAGCACCAGGCTCAGTCGGGTACGCAAGGTTTTACGCTTCATTTGTCCCCCAATCGCAGCACGGTGATGGGGTCACCGGCAGCGAGCAGAATTTTCTTGAGGATGTGTTCGAGGGTTTCCAGCTCCTCGCGGCTGATGGCGCCGGCCAACTGGTTCATGGCGTCGGCGCCGATATACGGCAGGCGATCGGCGAGGGCCTGGCCGGCTTCGGTGAGCACCAGTTGCACTTGCCTGCGGTCCTGCGCCGAACGTTGGCGGACCAGAAAGCCTTTCTGTTCCAGGCGATCGAGCATGCGTGTCATCGAACCGCTGTCCAGGGACAGGTAGCGACACAGCTCGGCCGGCGTGTCGATACCGTGCTGGGCCATGATGATCAACACCTTGAACTGCGCGGCGGTAATGCCGACGGGCTCCATGTGGGTGTCGATGATCCGGTCCTTGAGCAGCGCGGCACGGCCGAGCAGCATGCCGAGATGGCAGTTGTGGAAATCGTCAGGGGTGAAATGCTTCATCTGGACACCGATTGCTGCCTAGGCAGGGAATGTATGTCGAGATATTACTGCTTAGGCAGCTAATGTCAAACAAATAGTTAGTCAACTACACATAAGCGGACGAACGCGGATAAAAATGTGGGAGCGGGCTTGCTCGCGAAGGCGTTGGATCAGTCAACTTATCTGTTGAATGACACACAGCATTCGCGAGCAAGCCCGCTCCCACAATGATTGGGGGAAGGGTTAGAAATCGCGCTTGTAGAAGATATCCAGCGAACTGGCGACGCCGCTGGCGGCTTCGAGGTAGACCTTCTTGCTGAGTTTGTAGCGCAAGGCAATGGTATTGGCCGGTTCGAACACACCGACGCCGTAGCGCAGGCTGAGTTTTTCCGACAGATTGCCGCTGGCGACCACACTGGTCTCGTTGCCACTGCCCTGGGTGTCGAGCTGGAAGTCCTCGATGCCCAGGTTACTGGCAAGGCTGGTGGTCACCCCCGAGCTGCCCATCAAGCCCAGGCCCAGCGCCGCCTGGGCGAGCATGTTGTTGTCCTCGCCGGTGGTGCTCAGCGGACGGCCCAGCACCAGATACGACAGGGCCTGTTCCTGGCTCATGGCCGGCTCGGAGAAGATTTGCGTGGTCGGCTGTTCGGCACTGCCACTCAAGCGAATACCGGCGATGACGTCGTCGGTCTGGCGGATCGCCTCGATGTCCAGGTAAGGCTGGTCGATGGGGCCGGCGAACAACAGCCGCGCCCGGCGCACCGTCAGCCGTTGCCCGTAGGCCCGGTAACGGCCGTCGTTGAGCCAGAGTTCGCCCCGGGTGTCCATGTTGTCGCCGATGTGCACCTGGCCCTGCACATTGGCCGTCAGCCCGAACCCGGAGAACGCGAGTTTTTCCTGGCCCACGACCACGTCGATGTCCATCGTCATGGCAATCGGCGCTTTGCCCTCTTCGGTCTGGTGGCCGACGATCACCGTGTCATCCGACACCTTGACGGTGGACGGCGGCAATTCACGAATGGTGATTTCGCCCTTGGGCACCAGCACCTTGCCCGCTACGGAAAACCGCTCCCCTTGCAGGGTAATGTCGAGGTCCGGTGCCATCTCCAGCTGCGCATAGGGTTCGACGGTGACCGGCAATTGCGAGCCCTTGAGGGCCAGGTTCATGCTCAAGGCCTCTCCCCAGCCGATATCACCGCTGAGGCTGCCCCGGCCGTTCTTGCCACTTTTCCAATGGCCGTCCAGGCGCACCGTGTCACCGGCAATCATGGCCCGGACCTGCAAGGCCTCAAGGCTGACCGGCAGTTCCGGGCCGGACACTTCACCCTCGCTGAGCACCAGGTTGCCGTTCACCTGGGGCGCCAGCAAACCGCCCGACAACGTGCCGCTGCCGTTCAGGTGCCCGGTGAGCGTTTCGACCATTGGCACGAACGGTCGGGCCACCGACAGGTCCAGGCCGGTCAGGCGGAACGAGCCGCTGAGGGGCTTGTTGGCGGGCAACGGGTTGATCTGCGCCTGGAGCATCAGCTCACCGAGCCGGGCACCGGCGAAATTAAGCTCGGTGTCGATGCGCTTGGGGGTCAGGCGACTGTTCAGGCTCAAGGTCTGGTAGGGAAAATCAAGCCACTGTCCGTTGTCGCGGTCCTTGTCACGGATTCGCAGCGTGCCGCCACCGGCGTCGACTTGAATACGGCCGTTCGGGCCAGTGGCAGGCAAGTCCAACTGCAGGTCTGCGTTGAGCTGGCCCTGCCAAGCAAAGTCCTTGGGCATCCATTGGGCCAGACTTTCGATGGGGAATTGCTTGAGGTGATAGCGCAACTTCGGGTCCGGCATCAGGCGTTGGTCTTCGCCACACAGGCTGGCCTGCCCGGACCGCCAGCAATGGGCGCCGAAGTTGAGGGTGCCGTCGGCCAGTCGCTCCAGCTTCGCCGGGGCTTGCAGGCGCCAGGCCTGACCGCCGGCCTGAATGTCGCCGCTGAGCAGACGCCCACGCCAGTTGCCCTGGTCGAGCGCGCCGCTGAACGCCAGGGTCGTGTCGAGCTGCGGCCCTTGCAGGTCCAGATCGAGTTTCTGTTGCTTAATGTCGCCCTGGCCGCTGATCGTCAGCGCGCCCAGGGATGTCTCGCCAGCCCGGATGCCGCCGGCCTTGAGGTCGATCTTGCCCCGTTGCGCACTGTCCAGGGTCGCGTCCAGGCTCAGGCTTTGCAGGCGGTTGTCCTGAAAGGCCAGTTGTGTGCCTTGCAAACCAAGCTTGCCTTGAGGCGCCTTGAGGGTCCCCGCCACATCGACACGCCCCACGACCTCGCCGCGCAGGTGGGGCCAGAGCTGGGCCAGGCGCGACAGTTTGATGTCGATCTTGCCAACAAGTGTCTGTTGCAGGCTGCCACTGCCGTTGATGCGGTTGTCACCCAGGCGGATATCCAGCGCACTGAGGTTCCACTGCTCGCCACCGCCGCTGGCCTTGGCCTGGAATATCGCCGCTTGGCCGCGCAATTTGCCCTTGAGGTCCAGGTCTGCATCGAGGCTGAGATTGCCGTTGTTCATCGCGCCTTTGCTGCGCAACGGCCCGGCCAGGGTGCCGGGCAACTCGCCAAGCCAGTACGCCGGGTCGATAGCCGACAGTTCCAACGCCGTGTCCCATGCGATGCCCTCGGCAAACTGCAAGTCCAGGTGCCCTTCGGCCTTGCCCTGTCCGGCGGCGAGTTTGAGTTCGGGTAGATGGATTTGCGTCAGGTCGCCACTGAAGGGACTGCCCAGACTGAAGGCACCGGCGGGCCCATCCAGCGCCGCCTGGAAATTGCCCAGGTACTGGCCATCTGTGTAGGAGACTTCGCCATTGAAACTGCGCAGCGTCACCTGTGGTTCGTCGATCAGCGGATAGAGGCGATGCCAGGGGAAGTCCAGCCAGGCGACTTTCGCGTCGGCGCTCAGGCCTTCACGCCAGTCCAGTTGACCGGTGAGTGTCAGGCTTTGCTGTTCGCCGGCCTCCAGGTCCAGGGCGGCGATCTTCGCTCCGCGGGCATCGACGGTGCCTTGCAGTCGCAGCGCCACCGGGCCTTTCTCGGCGGGTAGCGTTGCATTGCCGAGCAGTTGATAACCGTTTTTCAGATCACCTTCGCCGGTCAGTTCCAGCTGGTTGAGCAACAGGGTGTCCGGCAGATCAGCGCTGGCCCGGAAGCCATCGGCAGTGATGCGCACCTTGGCCGGCAGGTTGTCGGCCAGAGGTTGCAACTCGCCGACCAACCGACCTTGCAGGTAACCGCTGCTGTCGGCGCTGAGGTTGAGGGTCTTGAGCAAATCGCCGTCGATGTTCAGGTCCAATGCCCAGGGCGTGGCGCCCGGCGCGGGCAGCGTCAGTCGGCCTTGGGCCTTCAACGGCCAGTCGCCGCCCGGCTTGAGCAGGCCGGACAGCTTCAGGCTCAGTTCGTCACGCTGCAATTGCACCGAATCGATCTGCAAGCCCTGGGCGGTCCAGTGGGCGGCCAGTTGCAGCCCCTTGAGCTGCTCACTGCCGTTGAACAGCAGACGACCGACCTGGACGTCGCCCAGCTCAATGGCAAACGGCACGTCCAGGTCCGGCAACGTCACCGGGCCATCGCTCGGCGCATCGGTGGAGGGTGGCAATTGCAGGCTGACCGTGTCGGCCTTGAGCTGTTCGATGCACAGGGTCATGCGCAGCAGGCAGGCGGGCGACCAACCGAAGATCACCCCATCGGCCTCCAACCGGCTGCTGTCCTGCTGCCACAGCAGATGATCGGCGCTCCACTGCCCCCCCAGGCGACCCTGGAAATTCTCCACGGTCAGCCCTGGCACCAGGCCCAGGGCCCAACGACTGCCGAACGCGGTACCCAGCACCGTACTCAACGCCAGCACGATCACCACCAGCAACCCGGCGAGCGTCAGCAGCGTTTTCTTCAAACCACGATTCACAGCTCGGGCCCCATGGAAAAGTGCAATCGAATACCGCCCTCGTCGTCCATGGCATGGGCCAGGTCGAGGCGGATCGGACCTACTGGCGACACCCAACGCACGCCGACGCCGACGCCCGTCTTGAGGCTGGGCAATTCAAGGTTGTTAAAGGCGTTGCCCTGGTCGACGAAGGTCGCCACCCGCCATTTCTCGGCAATGGAATACTGATACTCCAGACTGCCCGCCACCATGTAACGCCCACCGATGCGATCACCCTCGGAGTTTTCCGGCGACAGGCTCTGGTAGTCGTAGCCGCGCACACTCTGGTCGCCACCGGCAAAAAAGCGCAGGGACGGCGGAATGGATTTGTAGCCGTTGGTGGCGCTGCCGCCGACTTGGGCCCGGGCCAGGAAACGGTGCTTGTCGAACACGGTGGTCAGGCCTTTGACCATGGCAGTGCCATATAAAAGGTTGTTGTCCGAGCCCAGCCCCTCCTTCGCGACTCTGGTCTCGAACTGCAAGCGATAACCGTTGTGCGGATCGATGCGGTTGTCGCTGCGCAGGAAGGAATAACTGACCCCGGGCATCAGCAGCGTACTGAGGCCTTCATCGTCGCCGAGGCGATACTCCTCGCGCTGCCATTTGAGCGACACCACCCGCTGCCAGCCGCTGGGCAACTTGCTGTGCCATTCCGGGCCAACGGTCAGCAGTTTACTGAGGGTGTCGGTGCCCGCCAGTTCTTCGTATTGATAGCCGCCGGCATAACGCAACTTGTCGGTCAGCGGCGGATCCAGCGGCACGTCATACCACAAGCCGACGTTCTGCCGTGGCGCGGAGACTTCGGCTTCCCAACCGTAGCTGTGCCCCTGTGGGTTGACCCAGTGGCGCGTCCAGTTGGCCTTGGCCCGTGGGCCGACGTCCGTGGAAAACCCCAGGCCCAGACCCATGGTGCGCGGCTTGCGGGTGTCGAGCTTGACCGCCACCGGGATCACGTTGTCGATGGCTGCGGTGGGCGCGGCATCCACCCGAACGCCTTCGAAATAGCCACTCGATTGCAGGGCCTGGTTCAATTCGGCAATCAGTTCGGAATCGTAGGCGGTGCCGGCCTTGAACGGCACCATGCGCCGCAACAGGTCTTCGTCGAACGGCGTGTCGCCTTCAAAACTCACCGGACCCAGGCTGTAACGCGGGCCGCTGTCGTAGACCAACTCGATGTCGGCGACACCGGCCTGTGGGTCCACCGACAGTTTCTGACGGGTGAAACGTCCGCTGAAGAAACCATAGCGCGAAGCCTGGTTCTGGATCAGCCGCTTGGCATCCTCGTAGTGACCATGGTTGAGCACCGCACCCGGCTTGAGGGCATCGTCGGCCGGTACGCGAAAACGCTTGAGGGAGGCCGCCGGGCCATCGACGCGCACGGTGACATTGCGCAGATGCACGGGTTCGCCGGGGTCGATGGTCAGGATCAGGCGCGGGTCCTTGCCACCCTTGACCTCGCTGTCGATCTGCGGCTGGTAATAACCCAGCGCCTGGGCCGCCTTGCGGGCCTGCTCCTCGGCGCCACGACTGAAGCGCAGCAACGCCTCTTCGTCACGATCGCCCAGCCCACCGATATAACCTTCCACGTTGGCCTTGAGTGCGTCATTGGACGGTTTGATCCGTACATCCAATTCGCTTTGTGCCAGGGCCACGCAGCTGAGAGACAGCAAGAGCGCGCCGCTGGTCATTCTTCCTGGGAGTTTCATGGCGCGGATGCTATCACGAGCGTAGGTGCTTGATAGAGCCGGACATTTCCCAAAAGTTCGTCGGGCTACGCCGTTGCGCTTTGCAGGACCTGCGGGTTGGGGTGGAAAAACACATGCTCGCGGATCGGCCCTACCGCCACCTCGCCAATTTCCTGGTAGCCCTGGCGCTTGTAGAACTCGAGGTAACGTGGGTTGCCCGTATCCAGCACCACGCCCTGGGAATGTTCATCCACCGCGCACCAGTTATGCACGGCGGTCAGCAACTGTTCGCCAAAATGCTGGCCCTGGAACTGCGGGTGAATACCCAACAGCGGCAAAACATGCACCGAATCCGACGGCAGGCAGGCCGTCACCGCTGCGTGGTATTCCAGATACCGCCGGGTGCAACGAAACCCGGTACTCAGGACCATGCGCAGGCGCCAGGCCCAGCTTTCGGTGATTCCCAACCGTCGCTGAGGCGGAGCGACCAGAGCGATACCGATCAACCGGTCGTTGACCAACAGCCCGATGGCGGGCAACTCCTGGAGAAAATGCTGTTTGACCAATTCCCGCACTGTCGCCCGCACCCGTTGTTCATAACCGGGACGCTCGGACTCGAACAGGTAGCTGAACGTCGGTTCATGACGATATGCCTGGTACAACAATGAACGGGCTTCGCGGGAATAACCGCTGTCGAGCATATGGATATCGGCGATGGCGGTTTCAGGCATGGCGGAAAATCTCCTGGGCGGGCTTGGGAGGCCCTGCTCTTATTGAGTACGAACCCAATAGGGTTACGATCGTTCCTACATGCACAGGACATTAGCAGCGCATTTGTCCTACTGCCACGCTGGCCCGCGCCCTACATGTCAGCTAGCATCGCTGTTTTGCCAGGAAAGCCGACCATGAAGATCGTCTCCTTCAACATCAACGGGCTGCGCGCCCGCCCCCATCAGCTGGCGGCGCTGATCGAGAAGCATCAGCCGGACGTGATCGGCCTGCAGGAAACCAAGGTCCACGACGAACAGTTCCCGGTGGACGAAGTGCAAGCCTTGGGTTACCACGTGCATTACCACGGACAAAAAGGTCACTACGGTGTCGCCCTGCTCTCCCGCCAGGCGCCGTTGAGCTTGTACAAAGGCTTCGAAGGTGACGACGAAGACGCTCAGCGACGTTTTATCTGGGGCACTTTCGCCGATACCAACGGCGTGCCGGTGACCATCATGAACGGCTATTTCCCACAAGGTGAAAGCCGCGATCACCCGACCAAATTCCCGGCCAAGGAACGTTTCTACAGCGATTTGCAGCAACTGCTGGAAAGCCGCTTCAGCAACGATCAGCCTGTGGTGGTCATGGGCGACGTGAACATTTCCCCGGAAGACTGTGACATCGGCATCGGCCCGGACAACATGAAGCGCTGGCTGAAAACCGGCAAATGCAGCTTCCTGCCGGAAGAACGCGAATGGATGGCCCGCCTGAAGAACTGGGGCCTGGTGGACAGCTTCCGTCACCTGAACCCGCACGTCACCGACCGTTTCAGCTGGTTCGACTACCGCAGCCGCGGCTTCGAGGACGAACCCAAGCGCGGCCTGCGCATCGACCTGATCCTTACCTCCCATGGCCTGTTGCCACGGGTCAAGGATGCGGGGGTGGACTATGACCTGCGGGGTATGGAAAAACCGTCGGACCATGCGCCAATCTGGCTGGAACTGGCCTGATCGCTCCCACAGTTTCCCGAGTTGTTCGCCGATGCGGCATGCACCCTCAATCCTTTGCGGGAGCGGTGTCAGGTAGCACCCCTGTCATCTATCAGTCATCTGACTGACTTAATCTCCACGCACTTTCCTGGGTTCCAAAGGTGCCGCATGCGGCTGAGCGTTGGTTTATTCATAGGCCTCTGGCTGCCCCTCGCCGCCTGGGCCGGCACGCTGCCCCTGCCCGAACAGGGCCCGGCCCTGCGCCTGCAAGGCTCCAATACCATCGGTGCGGCGCTCGGCCCTGCCCTGGTCAAAGGGCTGCTGGAAGAACAGGGCTTGCTCAAGGTCAGCACTGAAATCACCGGGCGTGACAACGAGCAACGTGTCATCGGTCAGACCAGCGATGGACGGCGCGTGGAAATCGACATCGCGGCCCACGGCTCCAGCACCGGGTTTACCGCCCTCAAGCAGGCCGGCGCCGACCTGGCCGCCTCATCCCGACCGATCAAAGACAACGAGCTGAAGGAATTATCGTCCCTCGGTGATCTGAAAAGTCCCGCCGCCGAGCAGGTCATCGCCATCGATGGCCTAGCGATTATTCTTCATCCCCAGAACCCGTTGCGTCAGCTCGACACCGTGCAGCTCGCACGAATATTCAGCGGCGAGGCGAAAACCTGGGAAGCGCTGGGGGGCGTTGGCGGTCCGATTCATCTGTACGCCCGGGATGAACAATCCGGCACCTACGATACCTTCAAGGAATTGGTACTCAGCCGACAGGGCAAACGGCTGGATCCTGCAGCCCGGCGCTTCGAATCCAGCGAACAGTTGTCCGACGCCGTCAGCCAGGACCCGCAAGGCATCGGCTTCATTGGTTTGCCCTACGTTCGCCAGGCCAAGCCTGTGGCGATTGTCGATGGCGACTCCCAGCCCATGTTGCCGTTGAACAGCCTGATTGCCACCGAGGACTACCCCTTGTCGCGCCGGTTGTTCTTTTATCTTCCGCCCCGACAGGACAACCCTTGGGCCGAAGCGTTGGTGGCGTTTGCCCAAAGCGACAAGGGCCAAACCATCGTCGCCGCCAGCGGGTTCATCTCGCAAACGGTCCAGGCCATGGCCGTCACGCCCAATGCGCTGATGCCGGAGGGTTATCAGTCCCTGAGTCGCCATGCCCAGCGCCTGAGCGTGAATTTCCGCTTCGAAGAAGGCAGTGCAAACCTGGACAGCAAGGCCCATCAGGACCTGGGCCGTGTGCTCGCCTACATCAAGCAACACGGCAAGACCGACCGCCGCGTGACACTGGTAGGTTTCGGCGACGCCAAGGATGACCCGGCGCGGGCGGATCTGCTGTCCAAATTGCGGGCCATGGCGGTGCGGCGCGAGCTGGTCAAATACGGAGTCACGCTGCGGGAAGTGCGCGGCTTCGGCGCCCTGATGCCCGTGGCGGCCAACAGTGAGGATGAAGGACGGATCAAGAATCGGCGGGTAGAGGTTTGGGTGTACTGAAATCCGTTGGACGACACTCCCCTGTGGCGAGAGGATTTATCCCCGCTGGGCTGCGTAGCAGCCCCACCTGGCGTTCGGCCTGGAAGGCTCCAGGCGACATGTGTCGCCGGGCATCCAGCAACTGATCGAACTGGGCGGTTTGCTGGCGAACCGGGCACTGGATAACGTCGAAGTACGCTAGCCGACGCGCCACATACCCCTTGTGGGAGCGGGCTTGCTCGCGAAAGTTTTGTATCAATCAACCCTTGTTTAATTGACCCACCGCAATCGCGAGCAGGCTCGCTCCCACAGTTTGAACTGAGTTGTTCGCCGATCGAGCGTACACCCTCAATCCCTTGTGGGAGCGAGCCTGCTCGCGATTGCGGTGGGTCAGCCGACTCTTGTTTGGCTGACAGTCCGCCTTCGCGAGCAAGCCCGCTCCCACAGGGTATAGGGCCGATCATGCCATCGGGCGCAACCTAACGCCCTGCCAACTCCATGATCATCCGCGACAGCAGATAGATCCTGGGCACGACGCTCTCCACCTCGGCATATTCCTCTGGCGTGTGGATATTGCCGCCGACGATGCCGAAGCCATCCAGCGTCGGCGTGCCGACGCCGGCGGACAGGCTGGCGTCCGCCGCGCCGCCGCTGCCTTCTTCGGTCAGTTTGCGGCCCAGCTCGCCATAGATACCTTGGGCCATTGCCATCAAGCGATCCGACTCGGCCGTCTGCGGCATCGGCGGCAGGCCGCGTTTGAGGCTGGTGGTGACTTCGGTGTCGGCGATCAGTTTGTCCTGGGAGACGCGGGCCAGGTCTTTTTCGATACGGTCGAACTCTTCCGGCACCGCCGCCCGAACGTCGGCCTTGGCACTGGCCTTGTCGGGAATGACATTGGTCCGATCACCCGCGTTGAGCACCGTGAAATTGATGGTGGTCTTCTTTTCCGTATCGCCCAGCTTGCCCAATTGCAGAATCTGGTGCGCCGCTTCCATTGCCGCATTGCGCCCCAACTCCGGCGCTACGCCGGCGTGGGAGGCCTTGCCCTTGACCTCCACCAGCGCTGTGGCACTGCCCTTGCGCCATACCACCAGGCCATCTGCCGGGCGCCCCGGTTCAAGGTTCAGCGTCACGTCGTGGGCCTTGGCGGTTTTCTTGATCAGGTCGGTGGCGGCGTCCGAGCCGGTCTCTTCGCTGGCATCAAGCAGGAAAGTGATCTGCGCGTAGTTCTTGAAGTCGAGATTCTTCAGCACTTTCAGCGCATAAATCCCGGCGACGATGCCGCCCTTGTCATCCATCACCCCCGGCCCATAGGCGCGCCCGTCCTTGATGTGAAAAGGCCGCTCGGCGGCGGAGCCTTCCTTGAACACCGTGTCCATGTGAGCCATCAGCAGAATCTTCGCCTTGCCGGTGCCCTTGAGGGTTGCCAGAACATGCTGGGTGCCATCCGAATTCGGCACCTTTTCGACGCTGAAGCCGAGCTTCTTCAGCTCATCGATGGCGATGTCACCGACCTGAGTCAACCCTGGTACATAGCCGGAACCGGAATCGATGTTCACCAACCGTTCGAGCAATTTCAGGGCCTCGCCCTTGTACTGTTCGGCTTGAGTCAATACCGGTTGATGAGGCTGCGCGAAGGCAACGGGGGCGAAGGCGCCGAGGGCCAGGCTCAAGCCGAGACTGACGGCCAGACGGGAGCGAAGCGAGGTAATCGTCATGATTTCATCCTTGTTCCGTATCGAAAGCGTGCCCAGGCACCCTACCCGACTCTGCGCCGAGGCTCCAGACCGAAGGCTCCCAAGGTGCCGATAGTATTTATTCCTGCCTGACTGCGTAGATTGGCTATACATGACAAAGCAAACATCACCATGAAGGAGCCCCATGGGCAGTTATCGCGTGTTGATCATCGGCACTTGGTGCCGGGGTTCAGCTTCACTTATCACTTTCTGACCCGTCGGCTCAGGCTGGCCGATCACATTCTGTCGTGACTCATGGAGAGAAGACATGCTGTTGTTGTGGGTGATCCTTGCCGTATTTATCGTCTGGAGCTGGCTGACCTATCCCGGCATCGGTCAAGTGCTGTTCGACTTGAGCATGGCCCTGGAAACGCGTTTCTCCCGGTTGCGCAAGATCACGGTTCCCATCAGCGAGATGACGGTATCGACGCTGCAGGGCGGGCCCTACGAAGCGTCCAGCAGCATATTGATGCTGCATGGCTACAGTGCCGACAAGGGCCTCTGGCTGCGCATGGCCCGCCCCTTTGTCAATGATTACCGGGTGGTGATCCCGGACCTGGCCGGCCATGGCGAAACCGGTTTCAAGGCCGGTGGCGGCTACGACATCCCGACCCAGGCCCGACGGGTGATCGAGTTGCTCGACGCCTGCGGCCTGGACAAGGTCCATGTGATCGGCAATTCCATGGGCGGCTATCTTGCCGCATGGTTGGCGGCCACTTCGCCCGAGCGCGTCTTGACCCTGGCACTGCTCAATCCGGCCGGCGTCACCTCCCCCCAGCCCAGCGATATGGATCGCCTGGTGGCCGCGGGCAGGAATCCTTCCCTCATGCATTCACGCAGTGATTTCGCACCGTTCTATGCGTTGACCATGGCCTCGCCGCCCTGGGTGCCGGGGGTAGTATTGGCGGCGGTGGCGCAACAGTATGTACAGCGCCGCGATGAACTGGCGGAGATCTACAAAGACTTCACCAGCAGCCCGCCGATGGAGCCACGCCTGGTCGATATCCGTGCGCCATCCTTACTGCTCTGGGGCCGTCAGGACCGAATGATCGACGTCAGCAGCGTGCCGGTGTGGAGTAAGGGCATCGCGGATCTGCGGGTGGAAATCTGGGAAGGGGTCGGGCATCTGCCGCCGCTTGAAAAACCAGGAAAAACCGCGGCGCTGTATCGGGATTTCCTGAAGGGATTGGGACAGTGACCATCCTGCACGGAGTACTCCCTCGCCACGGCTTATCATCTGCCGAGGAACACATATGAACATCCTCTACGACGAACACCTCGACGGCCCCCTGCCCAAGGTGGACAAACAGGCCCTGCTCACGGCCATGCGGGCCGAGATCCCGAATCTGGAGATTCTCCATCGCCAGGAAGACCTCAAGCCCTACGAATGCGACGGGCTCTCGGCCTATCGCACCACGCCGATGCTGGTGGTGTTGCCACGGCGGGTCGAACAGGTCCAGGCGTTGCTCAAGCTGTGCCATGAGCGCCACGTTCCGGTGGTGGCCCGGGGCGCCGGGACCGGTTTGTCCGGCGGTGCCCTGCCCTTGGAAAGCGGCGTGCTGCTGGTCATGGCGCGTTTCAACCAGATCCTGCGCATCGACCCCGACGCCCGCACCGCGCGCCTGCAACCCGGCGTGCGCAACCTGGCGATCTCCCAGGCGGCGGCGCCGTTCGGGCTGTATTACGCGCCGGATCCGTCCTCGCAGATCGCTTGCTCCATCGGTGGAAACGTCGCGGAAAATGCCGGTGGCGTGCATTGCCTGAAATATGGTCTGACGGTGCACAACGTGCTACGGCTGGAAGTGCTCACCATGGAGGGCGAACGCCTCGTCTTGGGCAGCGAGGCGCTGGACTCGCCGGGCCTGGACCTGCTGGCTCTGTTCACCGGTTCCGAAGGCCTGCTCGGCGTGATCACCGAAGTCACGGTCAAACTGCTGCCACGGCCCCAGGTCGCCAGGGTGCTGCTGGCCAGTTTCGATTCGGTGGACAAGGCCGGGCGGGCAGTGGCCGAGATCATCGGCGCCGGCATCATCCCCGGCGGCCTGGAAATGATGGACAACCTGGCGATCCGCGCCGCCGAGGATTTCATCCACGCCGGTTACCCGGTGGACGCCGAGGCCATCCTGTTATGCGAACTGGACGGGGTCGAGGCCGATGTCCAGGACGACTGCGAACGGGTCCGCCAGGTGTTGCAACAGGCTGGCGCCATCGAGGTGCGCCAGGCGCAGGACGAAGCCGAACGCCTGCGGTTCTGGGCAGGCCGCAAGAACGCCTTTCCGGCGGTGGGTCGCCTGGCGCCGGACTATTACTGCATGGACGGCACTATTCCCCGTCGCGCCCTGCCCGAAGTGTTGCAACGCATTGCCAGTCTTGGCGCCGAATATGGCCTGCGCGTCGCCAACGTGTTTCATGCCGGCGATGGCAACATGCATCCGCTGATCCTGTTTGACGCCAACCAGCCCGGCGAGCTGGAGCGCGCCGAATCCCTGGGGGGCAAGATCCTGGAACTGTGTGTCCAGGTGGGTGGCAGCATCACCGGTGAACATGGCGTGGGCCGGGAAAAGATCAACCAGATGTGTGCCCAGTTCAACAGCGATGAGCTGAACTTGTTCCACGCCGTAAAAACAGCTTTCGATCCGGAGGGGCTACTGAACCCCGGCAAGAACATCCCCACCCTGCACCGCTGCGCCGAGTTCGGTGCGATGCACATCCATGGCGGGCAATTGCCTTTTCCTGAACTGGAGCGTTTCTGATGGGCGGCAGCCTCGATCTCGACCGCGACGCCAGCGACCGGCTCCTGGAACAGGTCAACCGCGCCCGGGCCAACGCCACGCCGCTGCGCATCCAGGGTTCCAATAGCAAGGCCTTCCTGGGGCGGGAAGTGGCCGGCGAGGTGCTGGATACCCGCGAACACCGCGGCATCGTCCACTACGACCCCACCGAACTGGTCATCACCGCCCGCGCCGGCACGCCGCTGCGGGAACTGCTCGCGACCCTGGACGCCGCCGGGCAGCATTTGCCGTGCGAACCACCGGCGTTCGGCGAGGACGCCACCGTCGGCGGGATGATCGCCGCTGGGCTGTCGGGCCCACGCCGCCCCTGGGCCGGCTCGGTGCGCGACTTCGTCCTCGGCACCCGCATGATCAGCGGCCACGGCACGCTGTTGCGGTTTGGCGGCGAGGTGATGAAAAACGTTGCCGGGTACGACCTGTCACGCCTGCTGGCCGGCAGCTTCGGGTGCCTTGGGGTGATCACCGAAGTGTCCCTCGGGGTGCTGCCCAAGCCCCGTCACAGCCTGAGCATCCGCCTGGAAATGACCAGCGCCGAAGCATTGGAGAAACTCGCCGAATGGGGGCGCCAGCCTTTGCCCATCAGTGCCGCCTGCCATGACGGCGATTGCCTTGGTTTGCGCCTCGAAGGTGGCGAAGGCTCCGTCAACGCGGCTCGACAGCGGTTCGGCGGCGAAGTGATCGACGGCCAGTATTGGTCGGATCTGAATGAACATCGCTTGGCGTTCTTCGATGAAGGCCAGCCCCTGTGGCGTCTGTCACTGCCCAACCACATCGGCCCGCTCGACCTGCCGGGTACGCAACTGATCGATTGGGCCGGCGCGCAACGCTGGTTGAAAACCGACGCCAAGACCCTGCAAGCCTTGGCCCATGAAGTGGGCGGCCATGCCACCTGCTACAGTCATGGCGTCATCGACACGCCGTTCCAGCCGCTGGCGCCGGCGCTGCTGCGCTACCATCGCCGGCTCAAGGCCCAGCTCGATCCACTCGGGCTGTTCAACCCCGGCCGGATGTACCCGGAGTTCTAATGCAAACCCGTTTCAGCGACGAAGCCAGACAACTGCCACGCGCCGAAGAAGCCGAACGGATCCTGCGCAGTTGCGTGCATTGCGGCTTTTGCAATGCCACCTGCCCCACCTACCAATTGCTGGGTGATGAATTGGATGGCCCACGCGGGCGCATCTACTTGATCAAGCAAGTGCTCGAAGGCCAACCGGCCACCGCCAGCACCCAATTGCACCTGGATCGCTGCCTGTCGTGTCGCAATTGCGAGAGCACCTGCCCGTCCGGCGTCGATTATCACAACCTGCTGGACATCGGTCGATCAGTGGTGGATCGAGCCGTACCGCGCCCGGCCAGCCAGCGCGCACTGCGCCTGGGGCTGCGAAGCCTGGCCGCCAGCCCCGAGCGTTTCAAGGCCTTGCTGAGCCTGGGCACGGTGTTCCGGCCATGGTTGCCGACGAACCTGGCCGCCAAGTTGCCCCGGGCATCAGCGGCGATCACCGTGCGCCCCGCCCCGCGTCACGCCCGCAAGGTACTGATGCTCGAAGGCTGCGTACAACCGGGTCTGTCGCCCAACACCAATGCGGCCGCCGCCCGCGTGCTGGACCGTCTTGGCATCAGTGTCATCCCTTGCGCCGAGGCCGGCTGCTGCGGCGCGCTGGATTACCACCTGGATGCACAGGCAGCCGGACTGGAGCGCGCCCGGCGCAACATCGATGCCTGGTGGCCGCACCTGGATAACGGCGTCGAAGCCATCGTCCAGACTGCCAGCGGCTGTGGTGCCTTCATCAAGGATTACGGACACCTGTTGGCACACGACCCCGCCTACGCTGCCAAGGCGAAGCGGGTGAGCGAACGGGCCCTGGACCTGGTACAAGTGCTCGGCAACGAACCACTGGAGCGCATCTGCGCCGCCAGGAACCAACGCATTGCGGTTCATTGCCCCTGCACGTTGCAGCATGGGCAGAAACTCGGCGGCGCCGTAGAGGCCCTGCTGACGCGGCTGGGTTTCAATCTCACCGAGGTGCCCGACGGCCATCTGTGCTGCGGCTCGGCCGGCACTTATTCCCTGACCCAACCGGCCCTGGCGCGACAACTGCGGGACAACCGCCTCAATGCGCTGGAAAGCGGCCAGCCGGAATTGATCGTCACTGCCAACGTCGGGTGCCAAAGCCACCTCGATAGCGCTGGTCGCACACCCGTGCGGCACTGGATCGAACTGGTGGATCAGTCGCTGGCAGAATGAAGTCCTGAAGATTCTTCGTTTGCGAGGGCCGATGAAGGCTGCGATCTTTCATTGCACTTCCCCTCCTCATTTTCACAGCCGAACCAGGAACTTTCACATGAGCTTCGTCAGTCCCGACCTGATCCGCCAACGCTTCTCCAGGGCGATGTCCGACATGTACCGCGACGAGGTGCCGTTGTACGGCGCGCTGATGAACCTGGTGGAGCAGACCAATGCCCAGGTGTTGCTCAACGATCCGCAGCTGGCCGAGCATTTGGACAGCACCGGCGAGCGCCAGCGCCTGGACCTGGAGCGCCATGGTGCGATCCGCGTCGGCACCGCCGCGGAGCTGGCGACCCTGTGCCGGCTTTTCGCGGTCATGGGTATGCAGCCGGTGGGCTATTACGACCTGACGCCAGCCGGGGTACCGGTGCACTCCACCGCGTTCCGCGCCGTGCATGAAGCCGCGTTGCAAGTCAGCCCGTTCCGGGTGTTCACCTCGTTGCTGCGCCTGGAACTGATCGAAGATTCCGAGCTGCGGGCCTTTGCCCAGGCGGTGCTGGATAAACGGCAGATTTTCACCCCGCAGGCGCTTCAACTCATCGACCTCGCCGAACGCCAGGGTGGCCTGACGGAACCACAGGCCGAAGATTTCGTCTCGCAGGCCCTGGAAACGTTTCGCTGGCACCACAACGCGACCGTCACGGCAGACCAATACCGACAACTCAGCGCCCAACATCGCTTGGTCGCCGACGTAGTCGCGTTCAAGGGCCCACACATCAACCACCTGACACCCCGTACCCTGGACATCGACATCGTCCAGGCACAGATGCCCGTCCACGGCATCACCCCCAAGGCCGTTATCGAAGGTCCACCCCGTCGCCAGTGTCCGATCCTGTTGCGCCAGACCAGTTTCAAGGCGCTGGACGAACCGGTTGCCTTCACCGACCAGCCCCAGGGCAGCCACAGCGCCCGCTTCGGTGAGATCGAACAACGGGGCGCCGCCCTCACACCCATGGGTCGTGCGCTCTATGACCAGTTGCTGAACGCGGCGCGGGACGCCCTGGGGGCGTTTCCCAATGAGGCCAATGCCGAGCGCTACAACACGCTGATGGCCGAACACTTTGTCCAGTTCCCGGACACTCAGGAGGAGCTGCGTCGGCAGGCACTGGCGTACTTCCGCTATTTCGTGACGCCAAAAGGCCTGGCCACCAAGGGTATGCTTGAGGAGTCGACGCCACTTGAACACTTGGTCGAGCAGCAATACCTGCGCGCCGAGCCGTTGGTGTACGAAGATTTCCTGCCGGTCAGCGCCGCCGGCATCTTCCAGTCGAACCTCGGCGACGATGCTCAGAGCCACTATGCCGGCCAGTCCAATCGCCAGGCCTTCGAGCAGGCCCTGGGACGCGCGACGATCGATGAGCTGCGCCTGTATGCCGAGACGCAACAGCGTTCCATCGACGAGTGCAAGGCTGCACTGGGCGTATGAAAAAATTGGCGGGGCGAACAATCGGCGCGGGCAAAAAGCTGCGCACTTCTTTGGCCACGGAACAGCTCAACTCGCAGGTCCGGCCCGTCCGCCGTGGCCTGCGCAACGAACTGCGCGGCACTGCGCAAGCCGTTGCGCATGCCACGGCCTGATTGGGTGAAAAAACCGCTCACGGCCTCTCAACAGAACCATAAATTATTGAAATATAAGGATTTTATTTATATGGCATAGCTCTTGATAACGCTCAGGCCACCTCGGAAAGATTTCTTACCGAGGCCCTTTCGTTATCCAGCAAGGAGAGCATCCATTGGCTACCCCCGCGTATATGTCCATCGAAGGCACCAAGCAAGGCCTGATCACCGCCGGCGCGTTTACTGCCGATTCGGTGGGCAACACCTATCAGGAAGGTCATGAAGACCAAGTCATGGTGCAGGGCTTCCAGCACCAGGTCATCATCCCGCGTGACCCTCAGTCCGGTCAGCCCACCGGCCAGCGCGTACACAAGCCCCTGGTCATCACCAAGGTCTTCGACAAGGCCTCGCCATTGCTGCTGGCAGCCCTGACCTGCGGCGAACGCCTGACCAAAGTCGAAATCCAGTGGTATCGCACGTCCGCGGCCGGTACCCAGGAGCACTACTACACCACCACACTGGAAGACGCGATCATCGTCGACATCAAGGACTACATGCTCAACTGCCAGGACCCGGCGAACGCGCACTTCACTCACTTGGAGGATGTGCACTTTACCTACCGCAAGATAACCTGGACCCACGAAGTCAGCGGTACTTCGGGCTCCGATGACTGGCGCTCGCCGGTGGCCGGTTAAACAACCGGCCCCGCATCGGCCAGTCACGCTGGCCGATGTGCGATAACAATAAACAAAAAGAAATCCGGACGGTGTTCGCCCAGTGCGACGGCCTCGGCATTCCATGCACTGGTAAAGAGCCAGACACTGGGCGAACGGGCGTAATAATAGAGGAACTGCGGAAAGATGTCCGGACGTTCGCTTAAATAATTATTTAACTTGTTTACTCATTCACAGACTTCCACTCTTTTTGTTATACAAACAGTTATACAAATAACCAGACTCAGTACAAATTCATTCGACTATTGCCCGATCCTGCCAAGTTGGAGCCGCAACTAGCGAATCAAATTTATTACGGGCGATGCCCTGGATCGTGCCGTCCGGTTTTCTGAGCATCGGTGTCTCCCGCGCCGGGCTCGCCCTGTTGCTCTTTGCGTTTGGCCGGGTCATTGGGGCGTAACGCGTCGTTATCGCGCTCCACTTCACCAGGCATCGCCGGTTCGTCGGGGTTCTGTGTCGTGTGGTTCATGGGATCTCCTATCTGCTCAGGCTTCGGGATCGGCGACTTCTTCGGCAACATTGGCATCTGGCGAGCGTTGGTGCAGTTGCTCGGCGCGGGCCTTGAGGTCTTGCCACTGCGCCAGGTCGATAGCCCCTTGGCCGAACAAGTCATTGGCCACTCGCATCAACTCGCTGAAATGCGCATCGGGGGACTGCTGCCAGTAGGCCTTGTCGTCGAACAGTCGCTGCCAATCAGCCACAGAAGGCGGTTTGAGGTCATCGCTCATGACGGGCTCCCGAGGGTGTCGTGTCTGCCACTCATAAGGGTATGAGGGCTGGCCTTCGCGAGGAGTTCCGGTGATTCTCAGTAACCGGTCATTTCCAGATAACCGTTGCCGCCATGGCTGCCGCTCAATTGAATCGGCCCCTCCCAGTAGGGAATGCGCAGGTTCATCCAGCCGTTGGGGTTCAGGGCGTGGGTGATGAGGTCGAGCTGCTTGCCGGGAATCCTGATCGACCAGCGCACCGGCATCGAACGCCCGGCGACCTTGGCGGTGTCCAGGGGCACCAGCTCGATTTCCCCGGCGTGCAGGGTTTGCGACTGGCCCCGGGCGTCGATCCAACTGCCCGTGAGGTACGGTGCCCCGTTTTTGTGGCGCATGCGATAAAGCATCACATGCTCGCCGCTGTCCAGGTGCAGGGAAAACCAGTCCCATCCGGTCTGGTTGGCGGTCAGCGGCTGGCTGCTCCACTCACGGTCGAGCCAGGCCGGGCCGCTGACCTGATAGCGCTGGCCATCGATTTCGAGCTGCCCGCTGGCCTGGAAAAAGGGCTGGCTGTAGTAATAGGACGCCTGGCCTTGTTCGGATTTCTGACTGAAACCCTGGTCGCCCTGCAACACCAGTGGGCGGGTCGATGTGAGCCGTAGCGCATAACCGAAGTTCGGCCCGCGGGCTGTCAATTGCATATCCGCCAATGGATCGGCTTGCGGAGCCTGGGTGCCGAAGCGCCAATCGTCGATCCAGGCCTCGAACGGTACGGTCCGAACGCCGGCCTGCCCTACTCCGCCTCGCGCATAGCGCTCCGCAGCATGATGCACAGTCGCCGATGTGACCGCCGCATGCCCGAGCCAGATGGTCTGGTTACGCCAGCCGCCGGCTTGGGACCCGGCGTCCAGGGCGCTACGAAACAACGTCCACTGCACACCGAAATCGCGGCCCTGGGCATCCTTGAGGTTGGCGGTGACGTACCACCATTCGATGCGAAACCCCTCATGGGCGCCATGGTCGGCCGGGAAACTGAATACCCGTCCCGGCACGACCGGCGTGAAGGCGACAGCCTGGTCGCCGAGGCCTGCAAAACCTTTTTGCGGCGGCTGGGCGTTATCGCAACCCGTGAGCACGGCCAGTAGCAACAGACCGGCTCCGATGTCTGTACGAAACATGCCTGCGCGACGTTTCGTACAAGACTTAGTCTTCATGGGCAAAGCTCCTGAGCAAATCCGCCGGTTGCGTGCGATGCAGCGCATACAACGGCCAGGCCGATGCGAGCAGCGTGGCGAACATCGCCAGGGCCAGCAACTGTGCCAGTTGCAGCGGAAACACCCGCAACGGCAGCCGCCAGCCGAACGCCTGCACGTTGATCACCGCGTCCAGGCACCAGGCCAGGGCGACGCCCAACGGCAAGGCCAGCACCAGTGTCAGCAACGCCAGCAGCCAGGTCTGGCCGAGGTTGAGCAACATCAGTTGCCGACGTGTGACGCCCAATGCCCACAGCGGCGCCAACTGACCCAGGCGACTCTGGCTCTGGGTCAGCAGGCTGATGAACAACGCCACCCCGGCCACGGCCAGCGTCAGGCCATTCAGCGCGGCAGTGGCGGCGAAGGTGCGTTCGAAAACCTGGGACGACCAGCCCTTGAGCCGCGCCTGGTCGACGATCCGACTCTCATCCAGGTTGAACCGACCTTGCAAGGCCGTCAGAAACACCCCAATCGCCGCCGGCTCGATGCGCAGGTTGAAGCGGTACGGTGTCAGCTGCGGCCAGTGCGCCAGCAAGTGCTCGGCATTGACCAGCATATGCCCCTTGGGATTGCCATAGTCAGCGTAGATACCGACGATTCTGGGCGTCCACGGCCCTTGTGGCGTTGCAAGCGTCAACCGGTCGCCTATGCTCACCTTGAGGCGTCGGGCCAATTGTTCACTGAGCATCAGCGTGTCGCCGGCCGCCAGTTGCTCCCAGGGTTTATCGCCGGCGGACGCCAGCAACGGCCAATGCTGGCGATAGGTGGGGTGATCGATAATGCCGAAAAGGTCCGCCGGCCAGCCTTGCAACGGAATCGATACCTGCCAGTTCGGCAGAACGGCGGTGATGGCCGGTTGCTGCTTGAGCCAGGCCTGCATCTCACCGGCCTGGGCCGGGGTCTGGGGACTGATGTACAGCTCGGCGGTCAGCCGCTGTTCGAGCCAGTCGCTGAACGTCTGGCGGAAACCGGAGGTCATGCTGCCGGCACCGATGTTCGCCGCAAGCGCCAACAGCAAGGCCATCAGCGCCAGGCTCAACGTCGGCAGTTGCTGGCGGCAATCCGCGAGAAACCACTGGCCGAGCACCGAGCGACTGCGCTGCAACAGCAGGTTCAATGCGCCGTTGAGCAACACTGGCAGGGCCAGGGCAGCGCCCAATAACAGGCCCGCCATCAGCACGAAACCGCTGGCCAGGCTGTCGCCCCAGATCAGCGCCGACACCGCCAGCAGCGCAGCCAATGTCGCCACGCCGCCTTGGCGCCTGAGCCATCGCGCATGAGCCTGGTGCCAGGCCTGGGGGTTGGCCAGGGCCAACAGCGGCAGGCGCGCCGCCCGCAGCAAACTGTCGGCTCCGGCCAACAACGCACCGAGCAGGCTCAGGCCCACACCGCTAAGCCACCACGCCGGGCTGAGGTTCAGTTGTCCGGCCACTTCGGCACCGTACAAGCCTCGCAGGCTCGCCGCGACGTCAGGCAACAAAAGGCTCGCCAGCCAATAGCCACTGAGTACGCCGGCGACTCCACCCAACAAGGCCAGCGCGCCCAACTCCAGGGCCAGGCCGGTGATCAGCAGGCGGGCGCTGACTCCGCAGGCCCGCAGGGTTCTCAGCAAGCCACGGCGCTGCTCCAGGGCCAGGCCGATGGCGGCGTGGACGATAAACAGTCCCACCACGAAGGAAAGGAAACCCAGGGCATCGAGGTTCAGGTGGAAGCTCTCGGTCAGGCGCGACAGGTTGTTTTCTTCATCGGCGTGCTTGAGCTGCAACCGGCCAATGAAAGCTTGCGGCAGCTCGACGCGGAACGTGGCGGGCAGCAGCAACCGCGACAGCTGGTCTGGCAAACCCAACACTTGCTGGGCAAACCCGATGTCCATCAGCAATACACCCGGCGCCATGTTCTCCTGGGTGTGCAGCGGGGGGAGCAGGCGTCCGTCAGTGGTTCGAGGCCGGTCACCTTCCGCCAATCCAAGGCTCTGCAGGGTTTGTGGAGCGATCCAGGTACGACCGGGCTCGGTAATGAACGCCACCACTTCGCTCATGTCCCGGGCCTGTCCCGCCACGGCTGCACCGGGCGGCAACGACACCGGATCGATGCCCATCAATTGCAGGCGCTGGTCCTCATGGCCGTCGAGCACGACCCGGCCTTGCAATACCGGCGACACCGGCCAGCCGTCACGACGCAAGTCGACGAACCATTGCTGGGGAAAGGTCCCGCCACCGGGAGCACTGAGGCTGGCCTGGGGCTCGCCGCCAATGAGCTGGCTGGCCCGCGCATAGCTGTCCCGCGCCTGACTGTTAAGGGCCTGGACACCGGTAAGCAGGCTGGTGGCGAGCCAGAGCCCGGTCAGCACGCTGAAGAACTGTACCGGATGCTGGCGCCAGTGGCTGAGCAAGGCCTTGAGGGTCTGGCGCAGAATCATCACCCTTGGGCCGCCTGCGCCAACCGCCCGCCCTGCAACACCACCCGATGAGCCAGCCGCGCCGCCACCCGGGGGCTGTGGGTGACCATCAGCAGGCTGGTGGAGCTGCCTTCCAGCAGTTCCAGGAGCAAGTGCAACACCTCATCGCTGGTGGCTTCGTCGAGGCTGCCAGTGGGTTCGTCGGCCAGCAACAGTGGTGGTCGCGAAGCCAGTGCCCTCCCCAGCGCGACGCGCTGTTGCTGCCCGCCGGACAGCTGCTCGGGGTAACGCCGCAGCAAATCCTGCAAACCCAGTCGTTGTACCAGATGCGCCTGCCAGCTCACGTCATGACGCCCGCACAGCCGCGCCTGGAATGCCAGGTTGTCCTCCACCGACAAACTGCTGATGAGGTTGAACTGCTGGAATACCAGACCGATTTCCGTGCGGCGCCAGTTCGCCAACTGGCTTTCGTTCATGCCATCCAGGCGATAGTCGCCGCTGCGAATGCTGCCACCATCCACTTTGTCCAGCCCGGCCACCAAGTGCAGCAAGGTGCTTTTGCCGCTGCCCGATTCTCCCATGAGCGCCAGGCTGCTGCCGGCGGGCAGCGTCAGGTCGACGCCCTGCAACACCGGCAGTGGCCCCTGAGGCGTTGCGTAGCTTTTGAATACATCGCGGACTTCAAGCATGAAGAAGCTCAATGGATAAACGTGGGGTCAGGATAGCGGAGTCGGGGAAGAGGCGTCGGCACATTCGGCGTCGATGTAAGCTGGCCCACCGCTATCGCGAGCAGGCTCGCTCCCACAGGGGATTGGTGGTGGACACAACAGCGATGAACACCCAGGGAGCAAGCGTTGCTCCTGTGTCGTTCAAGGCCCCGCCGCCATTTCAGTCCGGGCCGGCCTTGGTGTGACAATGCTGCCCAGATCGATGTGCTTCCACGCCGGTTTCGCGCCCAATCGTGCGTTGAAGCGGTAGTTGAAAGTGAAATCGTCTTCGGTCGGTTGGCTCAAAGGTTTTCCATACATCGCCTCGATCCCAGCCAGGTCATAACCCATCAACTGCAGCAGCGTCGGGAAGAGGTTGTAATGGCTTGAGCGGTCCTTGTTCTGCGCCAGCGTCCGACGCCAATCGAGGGTGTCCAACTGACTGCCCTGGATCACCACCAGCGGCACCAGGCCCTCCTCCTCCACCGGGTCGCCGCCGCAGTGGGTGTTGAGGCCAGGGTTGCCACGCTCATGCAGGTCCTGGCCGTGGTCGGAGGTGTAGATCAGCACGGCGCTGTCCAGGTTGGCCTTTTGGAAAATCCGTCGGAAAAACTCGCCGACATTCCACAGCAAGGTGTTCTGGTAGGCATTGCGATACAGCACCCAGTCATTCTCCTGACCGTTGAAGCCGTCACGCCGCCCCGTATCCGCCACCTCTTGGAACTGCCCCCGTGGCAACGCCGGTCGGTAGTTCATGAAGTCGTCGGGGTATTTGTCATGCACTGGAAAGTGCGCCCCCACCTTGTTGATCAAAATCAGTTCGGGCCGATCATTGCCCAGCAACCCGATCAATTTATCCGCGGCCGCCATGTCGCGGTCTCGCACCCGGGTCTGGTCGAACTGGACAAATTCATCGATGTCCTTTTTCTCAAGATCGGTCATCAGATTCTGCAGGTGCCCACCGGTGCGCTGGGCATCGACGTAGACGGTGCGCAGCCCTGCGGCCTTGGCGTACTGCCAGATCGATGGCTGTGTGCTGTTGATGCGCATGTAGTCGGCGCGGGTGCCGCCGTAGCGCAGGGTGACATTGGTGTCGGCACTGCAATTGGCGATGGAGGCCGCGTAGCCGTAATTGAAAATGTCGACGCCGGGAGGCGGCATTTTCAGTCCGGTGCGTACGCCCGACGGGGTGTTGATGTCCAGGTAGTTGCCTGAAACGCTTTCGTCGATGATCAGCACGATGTCATAGGCGATCTCCGGCGTTCGTCGCACCAGACGTACCGGTTCCCTGGGGCCGACGGTGTTGTGCAGAGTCTCGTAGACGAACAGGTTCAGATAGGCCAATGGCGTGTACATCGTCGGCAAGCCACGGGCGCCTTCGCCCGCCCGCATGAACAGCACCGCACTGAGCAGCAGCACGCCCGATACGGGTGCGGTGATGGGCAGGTAGCCGGGCAGCGAGAGCGGATGTCGCGGCTTGAGACCGATGCCCAGCAATAGCAACAAGCCCGCCGCCACCGAACTGACAATCACCTGGCGATACTGCCAGGCCGCTTCCTGGATGAAGCCACCGGAATACACCAGTGACACGAACTGGCTGTAGGTGAGGTAACTGTCGGTCACCCGCACGTACACCTCGAAGAACACCGCCGAAACGAACATCGCCAACGCGAACAGATGCCGCACCAGGGTCTGGCGGATGTACGCAGTCATCCACAGCGCCACCAACAACGCCACGAACATCAAGGCGAACAGCACCGTCGCCAGGCCAATGCCCAGCGCCGCCAGACGGTCCAGGTAATAGTCATACCCCCGGATCAGGTACAGCACCAGCAACAGCTCCTTGAGGTATCGCGCCATGTCTTCCTCGGCCTCGGAAAGGGGGTCCGTTCCTGCACACTAGCAGCGGTGCTTCAAAGCGCAAGAAAGGTGACGAACGGCGATCGCGTCAAAAAATAGTTACCCCAAAAATGACACCTAGAGACGCTAAAAAACATGAAAAACTATGGATAAATACCGTTCATCGCTTTCTTAAAACCCAATATCGGCCTTTAAAACCGGCACTTTCTCAAGACAGTCAATAACTTGATATCAAAAGGCCCGACTCTTTCGAGTTTTGCCAACAGTGACAACTGTCATTTTGCTGACACGCTTTTCTGAGGCTGCGCTATACCCCCTCTAACAGTTTCATCCGAGTTACATCATCCGGGTTACGAGGCGCGCCAAAGATGGACGTGAGCGTATTTGGAACGGGGTACGTTGGGCTGATTCAGGCGGCAGCGCTGGCCGACGTCGGGCACCGTGTGTTGTGCATCGACATTGACCCGAACAAGATCCGGCAACTGCAACAAGCAGTGCCTCCCATCAGCGAACCGGGGCTGTCCGGGTTGCTCGAGGACACCATCAAGGCCGGTCGCTTGTCGTTCAGTTCCCAGGCCAGCGACGCGGTCAATCACGGCGAACTGATTTTCATCGCCGTGGGTACCCCCGCCGATGAAGACGGCTCGGCCGACCTGAGCCATGTGCTGGCGGTTACCCGGCAAATCGCCGATTTCATGGACAGCGACCGCACCCTGATCATCAAGTCCACGGTACCGGTGGGCACGGCCGACAAAGTCGCCGAATGCGCCCGCCAGGCCCTGGCCCGACGCGGCCTGAAAACGCTCAACGTGCGCGTGGTGTCCAATCCCGAATTTCTCAAGGAAGGCAGCGCCCTGGCTGATTGCATGCGACCGGATCGCATCATCATCGGCACCGCCGACCCGCTGGCCCGCGATCAGATGAGCGAACTCTACGCGCCCTTCTGCCGCAACCACGAAAAGCTGATGTTCATGGACAACCGCAGCGCGGAGCTGACCAAGTACGCCGCCAACGCCATGCTTGCCACGCGTATCAGTTTCATGAATGAACTGGCCAACCTCACCGAGCGGCTGGGCGCCGACATCGAAGCGGTGCGCAAAGGCATCGGTTCGGACCCACGCATCGGCTATCACTTCATTTATCCCGGTTGCGGTTTCGGCGGCTCCTGCTTCCCCAAGGACCTGCGCGCCCTGCTGCACACTGCCGAGCAGAGCGGCATGCCCCTGCGTCTGCTGCGCAGTGTTACGGACGTCAATGACCGCCAGCGGCACATCCTGTTCGAGAAACTCGCCCAGCAGTTCCCCGACGGACTGGCGGGCAAGTCGATTGCCATTTGGGGACTGGCGTTCAAACCCAACACCGATGATATGCGTGAGGCGCCCAGCCGCTACCTGATGGAAGCGCTGTGGCGCGAAGGTGCCCGGGTCCAGGCCTATGACCCGGAAGCCATGGCCGAATGCCGGCGTCTCTACGGCTATCGCAAGGACCTGAACCTGTGCGCGACCCGTGACGATACCCTGGAAGACGCCGACGCCCTGGTGATCTGCACCGAATGGAAGAACTTCCGCGTGGTGGATTTCGACCTGCTGGCCAGCAAGTTGCGCGCCCGCGTCATCATCGACGGTCGCAACCTGTACAACCCGGAACAACTGGCCGCCGCCGGGCTGCTGTATCGCGGCATCGGCCTCAGGCACGCAGCGCCGATCACGGGGCCGCAAGCATGAATATCCTGGTGACCGGCGCGGCCGGTTTCATCGGTGCCCATTGCGTGCTGCGGCTGATGCGCGACGGCCATCGGGTGTGCGGGCTGGACAACTTCAATGACTACTACGACCCGCAGCTCAAGCATGACCGCGTGGCCTGGATAAAAGACGAGGCCGGCGAGTTTCCCCTGGCCCGGGTGGACCTGACGGACGCCGCCGGCATCGACGCATTGTTCCAGCACCGCCGCCCCGAGGTGGTCATCCACCTCGCCGCCCAGGCCGGCGTGCGTTATTCCCTGGAGCACCCCCAGGCGTACGTCGACAGCAACATCACCGGCTTCCTCAACATCCTTGAAAACTGCCGGCGCTACCCGGTCAAGCACCTGATCTACGCCTCGTCCAGTTCGGTATACGGCGCCAACGAGCGCACGCCTTATTCGGTGCAGGACGGCGTGGACCATCCGCTGTCGCTGTACGCGGCGAGCAAAAAGGCCAACGAGCTGATGGCCCACAGCTACAGCCACCTGTTCGGCATTCCCTGCACGGGCCTGCGCTTTTTTACCGTCTATGGTCCCTGGGGGCGGCCCGACATGTCGCCCATCCAGTTCGCCCGCGCCATTGCCGAGGGCCAGGTGCTGAAGCTGTTCAACCACGGTGAGCATCAGCGCGATTTCACCTACATCGACGACATCATCGAAAGCATCTCCCGGCTCATTGCACGTCCCCCTCACGTCACTCCCCAGTGGGATCACGCGCAGCCGGACCCGGCCACCAGCCGGGCTCCCTGGCGGATCTACAACATTGGCGGGCAGCACCCGGTGACGCTGCGCACCTATGTCGCGCTGCTGGAAAAACACCTGGGCCGAACCGCCCGCATCGAACTGCTGCCCTTGCAGGCGGGGGATGTGCTCAACACCTGCGCCGATGCCAGCGACCTGGCGCAAGCCACCGGTTTTCAGCCTGGCATCGAACTGGACGAAGGCCTGGGCCGCTTCGTCCGGTGGTTCCTCGATTACTACGCGCTGCCTGTTGCCCATGCGCCCGTTGTGGCCGAACTTCAGCGGAGGAGTCTATGACCCGACATGAGCAAGCCATTCTCATCACCCCCGATGACAAACGTGTCGACCCCGAGCATCGCCGGCGAATGGACGCCGCCATCCACCGGCAGGGCCGTGGCTGGCTGACCGGCCGCCCCGGCGGGCGGCCCTGGACCGTCTCGCGGACCAATCGGGTGGTGGCCTGCCTCGGCGCGCTGACCCTGCTGGTACTGTTATGCCCGTTGCTGCTTGGCCTGGCGGTGCTGGTCAAGGTTTCCAGTCCCGGCCCGGTGCTGTTCGTGCAAAAACGCACCGGCTACCGCGGCCGTGTCTTCGGCATGTACAAGTTTCGCACCATGATCGCTGACGCCGAGGCCCTCAAGGAGTCGCTGCGCCACCTCAACAAGCACGGTGCCGACGCCATCGACTTCAAGATCGACAACGATCCGCGCGTCACCCCCATCGGCCGGTTCCTGCGTCGCAGCAGCCTCGACGAACTGCCGAACCTGATCAATGTAGTGACCGGCGACATGCGTCTGGTGGGCCCACGGCCGACCTCGTTCAATGCCTATCGCTACAAGGACAACCATCTCGCTCGTCTGAGCATCTACCCCGGCCTCACTGGCCTCTGGCAGATCTCCGGACGCAGCAATATCGACTTCGACCAGCGCGTGGAACTGGACCTCAGCTACATCGCCGAGCAGAGCCTGTTGCTGGATTTGAAGATCCTGATGATTACCCCCTTCAAAGTGTTCAGCGGCCACGGAGCGAGTTAAATGGACGGTTCAACGAATATCCTGACCATCGCAAGCCCGAGCGAGACCAACCTGACCTCGACCGTGCTCGATCCTTCCTTGCGGATCCTGCTTCTGACGGCCGCCAACACCGGCACCGGAACCAGCACCAGTGCCATGGCGCTGGCGGCTCAACTGGCGCAGATGAGCAGCGGGCGCGTGCTGCTGGTGGATGCCAGCCAGTCCCCTCGCAACCTCAGCCAGCAACTGTCGCTGCACAAAGAGCGCGGCTTCAGCGACCTGCTGTTCAACACCCTCGCCCCGCCCTTGTTACAGGACTGCGTGGTGCAGGTGTCCAGCCTGCCGTTCGACGTGCTGCCCCTCGGCCGCCTCGGACGCAGTGCCGAACGCCTGAACCCCGAGCAACTGCGCCATTTGTTCAGGCACCTGGCGGCGCAGTACCGCTTCGTGGTGATCGACACCGACGCGGTGTATTCGGCCACCGACACCCTGGTCATGAGTGCCCAGGTCGACGGCGTGGTGCTGGTGGTCCGCGGCGAGGACACCCGCTGGGAGGTGGCCCAGGCCGCCCGCCAGCGCCTGGCCCAGGCCGGCGCGAAAGTGGTGGGCAGCGTCTTCAACCGCCGCAAGTACTACATGCCCAAGTGGCTCTACAACAACCTTTAAGCGTGCAGAAGGATGACGAGATGAACGCCAAGATGCTTGTCCTGCTGTTGCTGCCGCTGGCCGGTTGCTCCAGTACTTCCGATACCCGATCGATGCCGGTGCAGATCCTCACGGCCCCGCCGGCCAATGCCCAGGCCACCGACATGCCCAAGGTCGAACAGACCCTGCGGCCCCAGGACGTGCTGGATGTGATTTTCCACATCGGCACCACCGGCACCCAGGCCTATCGCGTACAACCGGGCGACCAGGTTGCGCTGAACTTCACCGCCGCCAGCCAGCTCAATGGTTCGCAACTGGTGATGCCCGACGGCACTATCGAACTGCCGGGAGCCAACACCTCGGTGAAGATCGCCGGACTGACCACCGACGAAGCCCGCCTGGCGGTGCAGCGTGCCTATGACCAGAAAATGCTGTTCCAGCCCAATCGCAACCAGTTGACCGTGATGGTGACCAACCCGCTGACCAGCGAGGTCAACCTCAAGAACACCCTGACCCACCCCGGTACCGGCATGAGCCGGGAAATCACCGTGGGCAGGGACGGCTATGCAAGCTTTCCGGAAATCGGCTCGGTGCCTCTGCAGGGCATGACGGTCAATCAACTGGAGACCTTTCTCAATGAGCGTTACGCCCAACTGCCGGGGCACATGACCGTCGATGTGCTGCTCAAGTCCACCGCCGGCAACGAGATCTACGTCCTCGGTGAAGTGGCCCAGCCCGGCTCCTACCCGATTCGCCGTCCGATCTCGGTGCTCGAGGCGCTGACCCTGGCCCGCGGAACGAACGTCAAGGCACGTCTCGATTCGGTGGTGATCATGCGCCGTAACGGTAATCAGGTCGAAGCCCGCCACTACGACGTGGAAAGAGCCCTGAGCGGGGATGCGACGCAAATCGCCTACCTGCAACCGGAGGACATGCTCTACGTGCCCAAGACCAAGCTGGCCAGCGCCGGCGAACTGGCCAGGCAACTGGCCGACGTGGTGCTGTTCCAGGGCGTGGGGTTCAGCTTCGGCTACCGCGTCGACAACAAAGGCAGCGACAACTGAATCGCAGGTGACCGATCATGAATCCCAAGGAAAACTATCTGCACGAGTTCTTCAGGATCTTCTTCGCCAACAAGCAGTGGGTGAAGCGCATTTTCCTGATTTTCGCCGTGATCGCCCTGGCGCTGCCACTGATGCTCAAGCAGAGCTTCGATATCACCGCTCAGGTGATTGTGCAGTCGAAAAAACTCTCCCAGGGCGATGCGACCACATCGCTGAACCAGGAAAACGCTACGTTCATTCCACCGTCCCTGGCGGACATGGAAACCGAGAGCAATATCCTGCGCTCGCCGGCCCTGATCCGGCAGACCATCAGCACCCTGCGCGACCGTGGCGAGTACACCCCCAGCCCAGGCATTTTCAACAAATGGGTGAGCGAGCCGTTCAAACGCTACATCACCACGCCACTGCGCGAACTCGTGGTCAACCCGTTGCGTGATGGCTTGGGTCTGGAAGTCGACCCGGTGCGCGACACCGTGCTCGACACGCTTACCGACGACGCCATCGAAAACCTGAAGATCGAAACCCTGCCCGGCTCCAACGTGATCTCCATCACTTACAGCTTCGGCGATCCGGCCGAGGGCACCCGGTTCGTCGCGCAACTGCTGCAAAACTACCTCAGCAGCCGCCAGGACCTGCAGTCGATCGAGCTGCCGCAAACCTTTTATGAACAGAAGAGAACTCAATACCAGACACGCCTCGACGGCCTGGAAGGCAACCGGTTGGCATTGCTGGAGAAAATCGGCTCGGCCGATCCCAAGGAGGAAATTACTTTCCGCCTGAACGCCATCAACACCGAAGAGCAGGCCCTGAACCTGTACCAGGACCGCTTGCTGCAAAGCCAACGCTGGCTCGATTACCTCAAGACCAGCCTGGCATCGGCCAACAGTTCGCGGTTCAACGACTACACGTTCCCGTTCACCTTCACCACCACCGTGGACAACATTGCCTTCGAAGACCGGGAAATCAAGCAACTGGGTGAGCAACTGACCGGCCAGGTCAGCCGCTACATGAATGACCTGGCGATCTTCCAGCCCGGCAGCGAACCGATGCTGCTGGCCCGGGAGCAGATCGTGCGGACCCGCCAGCAATTCCTGAAAGTGGTGAGCAACCGGATCCAGGAACGTACCACCGACCTGGCGGTGGTCAGCTCAGTGATCGACCAGAAGCAGGAGCGTATCGCCGCCTTCAAGGAGCGCATCCATCAGTTGCAGACAACCCAGACCAAGCTGCAGCAAATGGACACCGAGATCAACGCCCTGCATGCGGCGTTCTCCACCTACGCCCAGCGGTTTGCCGAGGCCAGCACCGCCCGCTCGCTGGACAACGACCTGTCCAACGCCCGGGTGCTGAGCCCACCGTTCGAACCGACCGCCCCGGCCTTCCCGAAACCGGCGCTGATCATTACCTTCGGCCTGTTCAGTGGACTGCTGCTGGCCATCGCCCTGGTCTATGTGCGTGAGTTCTTCGACCATCGGTTCAAACATCCGGCACAGATCAGCCAGCAACTGGACGTGCCCGTGCTGCTGGTGATCAACGAGCAATCCCCCGACCCGATCAATCCGCATCGCAACTGGAGCCTGCCCAGCCTCGTCCATTGGGTGCGCAATTGAACGCGCCCTTTGCACCGGCCCACCGCAGCGGCCCCCTGCCGATCATTCATTTGCTCGACAGCGGCGGCTTCTACGGGGCCGAGCGGATGCTGCTCGATCATTGCCTGGCCACGCCTGGGCAGCACCAGGTCGTGTTCCTGGCGGCGCCGCCGACCTTGATCACGCGCTTTCGCCAGGCCGGTGTCGATTGCCTCCAGTGCGGCTCCTGGGGCGAGCTGCTGCAGCATCTGCGTCAACGGCGCAGCGAACAGCCGCTGCTCAACACCCACAATTTCAAGGGGTTGTTGTTCGGCTGGGCCGCCGCCACGCTGTTGCGCCTGCCACTGGTGATCACCCAGCACGGGTTCACGCCGCGCAGTCCCAAGCAGCGCTTTTACACCTGGTTGAGTTTGCAACTGTGTCGCACCGCCTCGGTCAAGCGAGTGGTCTGCGTGGCCGAAAGCATCGCCACGCTGCACCGCGAGGCCAGCGTTCGGGCGGAAAAGCTCGACGTGATTCCCAACGGATTGCCGGCCGTCAGCGCGCCGCTGGCTCACCGCGACGACAGGCAGCGCTGGCGGGTCGGCTATGTGGGCCGCTTGAGCATCGAGAAAGGCCCGGACCTGTTCCTCGACGCCATGATCCCTCTGTGCCAGCGACATCCGTCATTGCACGCAGTGATGCTCGGCGACGGCCCGGAACGTCAGGCCCTGCTCAGGCGCATCACCGACGCCGGCCTGCCCAAACGCATCGAGCTGCCGGGCTATCAGACTGACATGAATACCTGGTGGAGTCGCCTCGACGCCCTGGTGATCAGTTCACGCACCGAAGGCACACCGATGATTCTGCTCGAAGCGATGCAGGCCGGTGTGCCAGTGGTGGCCTTCAGCGTTGGCGGCATTCCCGATGTACTGCAGGACCGCCACAACGGCCTGCTCGCCACACCCGCCGACAGCGCCGAACTGGCCCGACAGATCGAAACGTTGTACAGCGAGCCGCCATTGGCCCGGATTCTTGCTGACAACGCCCGTCGTACCCAACAGGACCGCTATGACCTGCGCACGCTGGCCGAACGCTGGTCACAGCTCTACGTCCGCACGGCACGGGAGGCTCGCTCATGATTGTCCCGCTTTCGATTGTCAGCCTGCTGGCCCTGGTTTGCCTGGCGTTGCTGGCCAGTCCCTATCCGTTCCTGGCGCCCGGCGCCGTGCTGGGTCTGGTGGGTGTCGCCGTGCTGTACCGCAGGCCCGTCTGGGGTTTGCTGGGCATCGCCGCACTGGTGCCGTTCGAAGGGCTGTTCAAGGACAACGCCTTTTCCGGCACCAAGTTCCTCGGCCTGGCGCTGGTGTTGATTCTGATGCTGCAATTGGCCCTGCGTCAGATTCCGGAGACGCGCCTGCGCAGCAATATCTGGCGGCCATTGGTCGGTTTCATGATGCTGTACGGCCTGAGCCTGTTGCTGTCGGAAAACATGGACCTGTCCCTGACGCATTTTCGCGACCTGGGGGTGGGTCTGGTCCTGTTCGTGATAACACTGTTGATTGGCCGCGAACTGAACCTGGACCTGTTCTGCCGGGTGGTGACCCTGAGCGTTGCCACGACCTGCGTGATGGCGATGTTTTCCGCCCGGTACCAGGAACAGGGTCGCGCCTCGGGGCTGCTGGCAGACCCGAACGTCTTTGCTCTGCTGATCGCCTTCACCGTGCCCCTGGCGTTGCTGCTGGTGATGCGCGGCCCGAGCCTGCTACATCGCTTGTTCTGGGGCGGCTGCTTCATCCTGTTACTGGGGGGCATGACCAAGACCGAGTCGCGCTCGGGGCTGGTGGTGTTGATGCTCAGCCTGATGATCGGCCTCTACCACTATCGCGCACAATTGCCACGCGTCCGCCCACGACACCTGGGGTTCGCCATGCTCGGGCTGGCCATTCTGATACCCGTGGCAATCGCCGTGATGCCGGACGGTTACGTGGCACGCATCCAGTCATTGAGCATCCTCAGTAACGGCGCCCGCGCCCACCAGGACGAATCCCTGGGGCGCCGCGCCTCGTACATCGTCGTCGGCAGTCAGATGATCCGGGAGAACCCCGTGCTGGGCTCGGGCCCCGGCACCTTCCCGCTGCATTACGCACCCACCGGCTACGCCAAGGCGTTCTCGGCCAACCGCAAGCTCGGTGACCTGTATCGCCGGGCCCATAACACCTATCTGGAGATCTTCAGCGAAATCGGCATTCCGGGCGGGTTGATGTTCGTCGGCATGCTCGGCCTGGGCCTGTACAACCTGTGGCACGCCCGCCGGCTCTGGCTGGCGCGCCGGGACTGGGCGCAGGCGGACTTGCTGACGCACCTGGGCACGAGCTTCCTGTCGCTGATGCTGTTCCTGATGTTCCTCAGCGCCCCGAACCATAAATTGCTGTGGATCATGCTCGCCCTCACCAGCGTGCTGCGCTACGACGCTGAACAGGCCCCGTCACGAGAGGCTCGCCCATGAGCCGGGTCAGCATCGTGATTCCGATGTACAACGAAGCCCGGCACATCGGGCGCACGCTATTGGCAGCCCGGGAAGCGGCTCGCCAGGCAGCGCTGGAGTGCGAATTGATCGTGGTGGACAACGGCTCCGACGACCATGGCCCGCGCATCGCCAACGAGCTGGGCGCGCGCGTGTTGATCGTGCCCGGCGTACACATCGGCGCGCTACGTAATCGCGGTGCCGCTGTTGCCAGCGGCGAGTGGCTGGCGTTCATCGACGCTGACATCGAGATGCCCGCCAACTGGCTCACGTCGTTGCTGGAACTGGAAAGCCGCCAGGGCGATGTGCTGGGACTGGACCTGGACACCCCACGCCAGGCGCCATGGTTTGCCGAAGCCTGGCAACGCCGCAGCCAGCGCCCCGGCGCCCATCGCCTGCATCGAGTGCAGTGGCTGCCCAGTGCCAACCTGTTGATGCGTCGTTCATGGTTCGAACGGGTCGATGGTTTCGATGAAACACTGCGCACCGGCGAGGACAAGGATTTCTCCTTGCGCCTGCGCCAGGCCGGCGCGCAGTTGTTACTGGTCAACGAAAGCGTGGCCCTGCACTGGGGCTATGAAGGCAGTTGGCGCGAGTGGATGAGCAAGGAACTCTGGCGCCAGGGCAGTCACGTGCAGCTGCTGCGCAGCCATGGCCCGAGTCTGCGCCTGCTGCGTTTCCCGGCCCTGTCCATCGGCATCTGGGGGCTGGATCTGCTGGCACTGGTCGCGCTGCTACAGGGCCAGCTGCGTCTGGCACTGATGATCCTGCTGGTTTCCTCGTTGCCGGCGCTGCTGCTCAGCCTGCGCCAGAGCCGCCGCGATCTGCGCCTGACGCTGCAGTTATGGGCCCTGCATGGCATACGCCTGCACCTCACCGGCGCCGCATTGCTGCTCAACCTGTGTCATTGGAACGCCAGGAGACCTGCCCGTGGCTGAACTCATTTACTGGACTTGTCTGTTGCTGCCGGTGTACGCCTACCTCGGCTATCCGCTGATGTTGAGCCTGCTGGTGCCACTGTTTCCTGTCCGCCACTACGGCCGGGCATTGCCGATGGATGTCAGCATCGTCATCGCCGCTCACAACGAAGCACGGCACATCGAAGACAAACTGCGCACCTTGCTGGCCCAGGATTATCGGGCGCATTCGCTGCGAATCATCCTCGTCAGCGACGGCTCCACCGACGACACCGTGGCCCGCGCGCATCGGGTCGTCGATCCGCGCATCAGCGTGCTCGACCTGCCACGCCAGGGCAAGGCCGCCGCCCTCAATGCCGGCGTGGCCCACAGCAGCGGCGAGATCCTGGTGTTCACCGATGCCGACAACCAATGGTCCTACGACACTCTCCGCCATTTGCTGGCGCCGCTGGGCGATCCGGAAGTCGGCGCCTGCGCCGGCCACATGGAAATCCCGATACCGGGCGCAGGCCTGAGCCTGGGCGACAGTCTGTACCGTCATTACGAAGGCTGGCTGCGCCGGGTGGAAAGTCGCACCGACTGCATGGTCTCGGCCGACGGCGCGCTGTTGGCCTTGCGTCGGGAACTGTTCGAGCCCATACCGGCCCAGGTCAACGACGATTTCTTCCTCAGTACCTGCGCACCGGCAGCCGGCAAGTCCATCGTCTACGTGCCCCAGGCGCGGGTGACCGACCAGGGCGTGGACGAGGCCGACAAGCAGTTTCGTCGGCGCCAGCGGGTCACCGTCGGCGGCCTGCTGAGCCTGGTCCATCGCCGGGCGTTGCTCAACCCGCTGCGTCATGGGCTCTACGCCATCGCACTGGTCAGCCACAAACTGATCCGACGCCTGGCCCCCGTGCTACTGCTGCCGCTGTTGCTCAGCAACGCCTGGCTGTGGGACGACCATCTGTTCTATCGCCTGACACTGGCGGGACAACTGTTCGGCTATGCCATGGCGATGATCGGCCTGTTGGACCGGCGTCATCGCTTGCCCCGGCCCTTTCGTCTGGCCGCGTTCGTGCTGGTGACAATGACGGGCATGAGCCTGGGCCTGTGGCAGTTCCTGCGAGGCCAACGCTATAGCCAATGGAACCCCGAGCAGAACCGCTGAGGAGCATGGCCGATGTCGATCAAACAAGTCTTCAAGCGCACCGGCGGCTGGCTGTACCTGAACACGTCCCTGGGACGCGGCCCGCTGCGGGGCGCCGGCGTGATCCTGATGCTGCACCGCGTGCTAAGCAATGATCGCGCCGCCGAACTGCCCCATCGCAACGAACTGTGCGTGGGACCGGAAGCCTTCGAACACCTGTTGATCTGGCTGCAACGATACTTCGAATGCGTGCCGCTGATGACTCTGCTACTGGCCGATCCCGCCAGCGTACCGGACCGTCCACGGGTCGCCCTGACCTTCGACGATGGCTGGCGCGACAACGCCATGAACGCCTTTCCCCTACTGCGCCAGTATCAGGTGCCGGCGAGTATTTTCCTGTCCACCGATTTCATCGGCAGTCGCCAGCATTTCTGGTGGGAAAGCATCGGCGAAACCTTGTGGGGCAGTCATGGGCAGGTGGCGCGGCATGTGCTGATTGAACACCTGCAGGATGTCGGCCGGCCCTTGCCGGTGATGCTCGATGACCTGGATGACGAACGCCGCAGCCTGTCGCTCATGCATTACCTGCAAAGCCTGAAGACCCTCGCCCCACGCGAACTGGACGCCCTTACCCAGGCCTGCCCGCAGGGTGCCCTGCCCCAGGCACTGGACTGGACGCAGGTGCGAATGCTCGAAGACTCCGGCCTGATCCGCTTCGGCCCCCATGGCGCCAGCCACGCGATCCTCACCGGACTGGACGACCAGCGCCTGCACGAAGAACTGTGCCGTAGCCGCATAGCCCTGGAAAACGGGTGTGCCCAGCCATTGCCGGTGTACTGCTATCCCAATGGCGATAACGATGAGCGAGTGCGCCGGCAGGTGGCGGCCCACGGCTTTGCATTCGGCCTGGGCACCGAGACCGGGCTGTATCGCCACGATGGCGATCCGTTGAATCTGCCGCGTTTTGGCGTCAGTCAGCGTAACGCTCATCATCCCGAACTGCTGGCCTGGCGTATCCGTCGAGGGGCTCGCTCATGAGCCGCGGCCATTACCTCAAGCATCTGGCGCTGAGCATGGGCACGCGCCTGGCGATGATCGGCCTGCGCCTGCTGCGCAACGTGTTGTTGGCCCGGATTCTGGGGCCCAGCGAACGCGGGCTGTTCGCCCTGCTCAGTACCCTGCCCGACCTGATCAGTGCAATCACCAGCGGTGGCTTGAATTCCGCCGTGGGCTATCAGGCGGCCCAGCAACGCTCGATAGGACTGCTGCTCAGTCAGGTGCTGGTATTCGGTTGCCTGCTGGCCGGGTTACTGACATTGCTGGTGGTGGCGCTGGTGCGCGAATTCGGCGGCGAACTGGACATCACCACGCAGTTGGGGCTGCTGGCATGGTTGCTGTTGCTGGCCGTGCCGTTGACCGTTCTGAAAAGCGGTTTGCTGACGTTGCACAACGCATCCGGTGGCGTGGGTGCCTTCAATGCCCTGCGCCTGACGGAATCCCTGGCGCCGCTGGTGCTGTTCTTGGTGTTGTTCTGGATGTGGCAGGACGCTGCCCTGGAAGCAGCCCTGATCAGCTGGCTGACGGGTCTGGGCCTGGTAGTGCTGGCTGGCTGGGTGTGGCTGCGACGGGATCACGACGTGTCGTTGCAATGGGACCGCGCCAGCCAGCACGAACTGTTGCGCTACGGCGCCCGCAGCCACCCGGACCTGCTGTTCCAGCAGGTGGTGTTGCGCTCGGATTTCCTGTTCATCGGCGCCCTGCTGGGCAGCACGGCCCTGGGGCATTACGCAATGGCCAGCGCTGCCGCCGAACTGCTGCTGATCGTGCCGGAAGCGGTGACCACGCCACTGATGAAACGCCTGCTGCAGCAGGACACCGACATGCAGCGCCTGACCCCCTTCGCCCTGCGCCTGACCGCCACCGTCATGCTCGGCGCCTGCCTGGGCATGGCATTGATTGGCCAATGGTTGATCGTCACCCTGTTCGGCGTCGCTTATCAGCCAGCTTATCCAGCCTTGCTGGCATTGCTGCCGGGGCTGTTCGGGCTGTGCTATGCGAGCATCCTGCGCCTGGACCTGCTGGGCAAGGACCGGCCTGGTACGGTTTCGCTGCTGATGGGGTTGGGCGCGGTGTTGAACCTGGCGCTGAACGTGGTGCTGATTCCGCACTATGGCATCGTCGGCGCGGCCGCCGCGTCGTCAATCGCCTACCTGGGCGTGACCTTGGCCCTGCTGGCGATGTACTGCCGCCTCAGCGGAGTAGCGTTGTGGCAGACCTTGCTCATCCTGCCCAGCGATTTGCTGCCGATGCGCCAGATGCTGATGGGGAAATCGGCATGAAATTCTTCGTCGCCTGCCAGTCCGCCATCGCGAGCAGGCTCGCGATGGGTTCGACACGGTGGTGGACGATCGGCCTCTGGGCCATGGCGCTATCGGCCCAGGGTGGATCCATGGAGTGGACCGGTATCCGCGACGGTAGCCTCTATTTGCAAACCGACCGCCCAACCCAGGTGACCGTCCGCTGGGTACCGGCGTGGCAGGCCGATGCCAACGAAGAACGTCTGTATCTGCTGGACGGCCAGGGCCGCCTGGCGGGCGAGCGACTGATCGAAGCGGCCCAGGAGCGTGGCGAGCAACAGTGGCCGTTGCGGCCGGGCGCCGCCAGTTATCGATTGGAAATCCCTGGCTACAGTTTTCGCCGTTATAACGTTGAACTCGATGGGCGCACACAGGCCCTGTTCGCCCCGGCCAAGGTGCATTTCAGCGCCGAAACCCACGATGGCGACGAGCTGTATTTCAAAGTCGCAGCCGGCGAGCAGGCAGTTCTGGCAGGCAAGTTCCACGGCGGCGTTCGTGGGCTGCAAGCCCGCCGCGCCGCAGACGGCAAGCAGCTGCAATTGAACCTCAAGCCGTACCGCGCCTATTGGCAGTTCGACCAGGTGGCACTGCCGATTGCCGATGTCGAACAGGTCTGGCGCCTGCACTTACAAGGCAACGGCAAGGCTGCGTTCTGGCTGGATGGCACCGCCAACCTGTTCGCCCAGAATCCGACGCACTTACAGCCGCTGCGTCAGAGTCCTGGGCAAACCCATCTGATGCTGCACCACGAAGCGCTCGGCCCAACCCCCAAGCTGGGCATGTATCTGCCCTACGTGTTGCCACCGCCGTCCAGCTACCCCTTGCTCAATGCGATCAAACCCCAAGCGGCCAGCTTCTACAGCCTGGTCGATGTCATGGCGGCCAAGGCCAGTCATGAAGACGCATTCCGGCGCCTGTATCAGGATCGCTTCGGCATCGACCGGGACATCACCTTGCTGGCCGGCAGCCAACGTCGGGCCGACCTGCAGGCCGACCGGACCAGTCAAAGCGGCTTGCAAGCCTGGCTCACCGCAACCCGCGCTTTGGGCGGCAAAGGCCTCCATTACCTCAGCTTTGCCGATGAGCCGAACCTCAACTACCCAGACTTCGCCAGCTTCCAGCAAGTTTTCCAGAGCATGGCGGCCCAGGTCCGCGCCGACCCCGCCAACGCACGCGCCGGTGTTCGCATCGCCATACCGGCCAGTTCACGCTTCACCAACGGTCCGCTGGCCGAGAACGCTGCCGACAAGCGTGGTCTCGACTGGGCACGACGCTTGCTGGATAAGTACGGCGACCAGGTAGATGCCCTGGCCTGGCACGAATGGATGATCCGCGACCTGCTGGCGACGCGGGCCTATCGCAACAGCGTACGCCAGGCTGCTCGTCTGGTGGGATTGGATAGCCAGGGGCGCCCGCGCAAAGCCTTGCTGTTGGACCAGACCAACATGTCCAGCGGCTCGAGCCTGAGCCCTTATGACCAGGAAACCCATTACGCCGCCCTGTGGTGGACATCCGTGGTCATCAACGCCTCGGCCGACGGCTGGCTGGACATGCTCAACTGGTTCATGCTCGCTGATGAACCCGAGTACCCCAAAGGCATGGTGCGGGTGCTGGACAACCAGCGCTTCGAACTCAAGCCAGTGGGGCTGGCCCAGCAGTTCATTCAGCAGCACTGGCTCGATCAGGTGCTGCGCCTGGATAACGACGCCTTCGAAGTCGACGCCCTGGCCATGGCCACAGGGAAGCAACGCAGCCTGCTGGGCGTGAACAAAAGCACACGCGCTCATCAGGTCAGCCTGGACGGCGTTACCTGTTCCCAGGCTAAAGCAGAACTGGCGTATTTCGGCCCCGACAGTCATATCCGCAGCGCCCCGTTCAATTGCGAGGCCGAGCAGATCCGGTTTCTCCTGCCAGCAGAAACCCTGTTCGCCCTGGGCTGGACTGCTTCCGCTCCCCCACCACCGGCCATCCATCAGGAGGCACCATGAGCGTTCTACAGAAATGTCGTCGTCACGTTCAGCAAAAGGGCCTGCGCGCAGTCTTTAAAAAACTGATCAAGCACTACGTGTATTTCCACACTCGGCTGGTGTGGCTGGAGCACGATGTGCGGACCCCGCTTCCTGCGCATAACCTCAAGCCCTACCCACCCATGCGCCTGGAGTTCATCACGGTCAGCAATGCCGATGCCTTTGCCCGGCACTTCGGCGACCGCGTCGAAACCATGCGCGAGCTGGCGGCCGAAGGCTACACCGGCTTGATGTACCTGGATGCTCAGGGCGACACCGTGGGTTTCGCCTGGGCCAGCACAAAAGACTATTTCGACCGCCATTTCTATCGGTGCAACTTTCCGATCAAGCCTGGCGAGTACTTTCAGTTCGGTGGCGAGATGATCCGCGCCTACTGGGGTTCCAATATGTCGGCGGACATGCAGTTGGAGGTATGGAAAGTCATGGCAGGCAAAGGTTGCCAAACGATGGTCGATGTCTGCGACTTGCAAAACATTCCGGCGATCAAGATGCACCTGCGCATGGGCTTTCAGGAGCGCGGCAAGATCACCCACGTGTATCGCCTGTTCGGTCGCTGGCGTTTTTTCCGCGACACGTTCTACCGCGGCTCGGCACTGGACGCCTTTCGTAAACCGGCCCCACCGCTTGCATCGACCGCGCCGGCCTGATGCCCATGGCGCTTCCCCCCATCGCGAGCAAGCTCGCGATGGGATTTACCCAAACCGGCTCCTCGCCAGGAGGCACCATGAACGTTCTGCAAAAACTGCGTGATCGCATTCGGACAAAAGGTCTGCGCGCCGTTCTGAAACAACTATGCAAACACTACGTGTACTTCCATGAACAACTGGTGTGGATGGAACGCGATCTGGTCAGCCCGATACGGCCCAACAACCTCAGGCCCTATGCACCGTTGCGCCGGGAAATCATTACTACCGTTAATGCCGATGCCTTCGCCACGTACTTTGGCGACCGTGTCGAGACCATGCGCGAACTGGCCGCCGAAGGCCACACCGGACTCATGTACCTGGACGACAAGGGCGACACCGTCGCTTTCATCTGGGGCAGTACACGGGACTATTTCGACCGCCATTTCTTTCGCTGCTGGTTCCCGGTCAAACCCGGTGAGTTTTTTCAGTTCTGCGGCGAGCTGTACCGCGCCTACTGGGGGACCCGGCTATCGGTGGATCTGCAACTGAGTCTGTGGAAAGTCATGGCCGGGCTGGGTTGTAGCAAAGCAGTTGCCGTCTTCGAACTGAGCAACGTTCCCGCCGCCAGGCTGCACCTGCGCATGGACTATCAAGAGCGCGGCCAGATCACTCATATGCATTGTTTGTTCGGCCGCTGGCGGTTTTTCCATGACACGTTCTACACCGGTTCGATCCTGGACTCTTTTCGTAAACCGGCCAAGCCGGTTGCATCCACTGCGGCGGCCTGACTTCCATGACGATCCGGTTCCAATGGTGTCGCTCCCTGGGCGCAGCGGATTTCCCCGCGACAGCTTATGAACAGCTGCGAACCCAGGTGGCCGACGCGACACCGTTCAATACCCTGGCCTGGCTGCAAGCGGCGGAATTCGCCCTATCGCCCGAGCAGCAACTGCATGTGCTGCTGGGCTGGCAGGATCAGACCTTGTGCCTTTGCCTGCCACTGATATCAGGGCTTGAGCGTATCGGCGGGCTGCGGTTCCGGGTGTTGCATCATTTGGGATATCCATTGGCTGACCGCATTGCGGTGCTGGTGCGCCTGGACGCCGAGGGCATGGGCCAGGCGCTGATGCAGATCCGTCAGCACTTACCTCATGCGTTGCTGCAGCTCAATGAAGTGATCGAGCCGGTCGGCGAACAAAGCGTCCTCAGTGCCTGGATGGCGCTGAGTTCCACCGGGGAGCGGCGGCTCAGTTGCCGGGTTCCGGTGCACCTGATCAGCGACAGTGATCATCAGGAAATCTCCGGTGATCCACGCTACAAGTTGCGCCGGGCGCGCAAGCGGATCGCCGCTTGCGGTGCCCAAATCCGTCGAGTGACACCGGATGCCATCAGCATGGGGCAGGTGTTGCGGGCAATTGCCAGTGTCGAGGATGCCAGTTGGAAAGGCGAGGAAGGTGTCGGCATCTTCGCTGACGCCATGGGTCGGCAATGGATGAATCATGCTTTCACCGCCCTTGCCGCCCAGGGCCTGGTGCGAGTGGTGATGCTGGAGCTGAACGGCGAGTGCATCAGCTATCGCCTCGGTCTGTTGGATCAAGGCCGGCTGTACGATTACAACCTGGCATTCCTGCCACAGTACTCGGACTTGGGCAGTGGCCGGGTATTGCTTGAAGAATGGATCCGCTGGGGGCTGGAGGAGAACTGGCGGTGGATCGATGCGTCACGGGTCAGTCTCGATAATTCAAGCCATCAACTGCACGAACGCATGACCGGACAACTGGAGCATTGGCGTTGGAGTTTTTATTCCTGGCAACCCGATGGCCTGATCCTCGGGCTGGCCTTGCGTCTCTGGAAAAGCCTCAAACCCTGGCTTCGTAAACACTCACCCCAAAAAACCAAAGCGACAGGTTCACCTTCCATTCCCAAGGAAAAGGAGATTCCCCATGCCCCGCCAAGTGATCGTCAACGCTGACGACTTCGGACTGTGCGCCAGCGAAAACGCGATAATCGTTCGAGCCTTCCAGGCAGGTCTGGTCAGTTCCGCTACCGTAATGGCCAATACGCCAGGCTTCAAACAGGCCTGTGTCATGTCCCGACAGCCCCGGCTCAAAGGACGCATCGGCCTGCACTTCAATCTCAGCCATGGGTGGCCGTTGAGCGAGGCCATAAAGTCGCGGCGGGCATTTTGCAATGTGCACGGCCAGTTCGATTTCAGCCTGTCCCGCTACTGCCTGCGCCTGCGCTCGAAAGACCTTGCCGCAATCGAGGACGAACTTCAGGCGCAATGGCAACGCTGCCTGGATCACGGCTTGCATCCAAGCCACCTGGACTCCCATCAGCACGTACACAACATTTGGCCCATCGGCGAATTGGTGGCGCGCTTCGCTGCGCGGCAAGAGGTGCCCATTCGCCTGGCGCGCAACCTCGGAGCAAACCTGAATGTACCCAAGCGCATCTTCAAGACCTTACTCAACCGCCGCCTGCGTCGTTTATGCGCAGCGACGGCTGACTATGTGTGCACACCAGCTGACTTGCAATACGCCGCGGCACCGGAACACGGCTTGTTGGAAGTGATCGCGCATCCGACGCAACTGGATGGGGATTTCGGCGATAGCTACCTGCCTCCTGGTTGCTCGTTGACCCAGGTGCTGCATCAGCGCCTGGCGGGGGTACCCAAGGTAGGGTATGGCAGAACTGAACGGTCGTTCGAACGGGTTCAGCTCGAAGATGCGTAGTGACACCTGCATACCCTTGTTATCGGTCGAGCTTTTTCTCTACGTCCGTGACCTTGTCTTGCAGTTTTTCAGCATCCTGCTCATGACTCTTGATCGACTTGGGGGTAATGACCTTATCGACCTTGTCAGTGTCCGGATCGGGCCGGCGGACATCCCGCTCCACCACCGGGACCGGCTCACCGCTCGCATCCTTGGCAGGCATGGCCCCCGCCTTTTTATCCGAATGTTGAGTCGTCATGAAATCGCCCTCGCTGTCTGTGGTATTGAGTTTTCGAGTAGGCGTGCGACGCAGGAGTTCGATTGGATTGAAAAGCTTCGACCTCTGAGCCAAAAGACCCTCCATCCCGTGGAGGAATCTGCTAAAACGCATCTTCTGTTCCCGGTAGCGAATCGCGTCGATGTCTTTATTTTCCCTTTCTGTTCTTAAACGGCGCTGGCTGGCATTTTCTTTCATGGCCGCGATGCTGATCGGTCTACCGGTGGGCTGCGGTGTGCTGCAGCACAAGGAACGCGAGCTGGTGTTTCGCATCGAACCGGGGACCGCGACCTGGTTCAGAGGCATTCCCAACGGCCTGCAAGAGTTCGATCTCAAGCCCGCGAATTTCAAGGCCGGGGAAAACATCCATGGGTGGTGGTGGCCGGCCACACGCAAAAACGCGCCAGCGATCCTGTATCTGCACGGGGTGCGCTGGAACCTGACCGGGCAGTTGTTTCGTATCCAGCAATTGAACGCGATGGGGTTTTCGGTGCTGGCCATCGATTACCGGGGCTTTGGCAAGAGTCATGGCGATCTACCCTCGGAGGCCAGCGTCTACGAAGATGCAAGAATCGCCTGGGAACGCCTTGAAGTGTTGCAACCGGACCCGGCGCTGCGGTTGATCTACGGGCATTCATTGGGTGGTGCCATCGCGGTGGATCTTGCGGCCGAGTTGGGGCAAAAGGCCGTCAGGGAAGGCCTTGTCGTGCCGGCCCGGGGCTTGATCATCGAGTCCACCTTCACCTCGCTGGGTGATGTGGCAACCGCCATGGCGGACACCTCCTTGCCGGTACGCTGGTTGCTGTCGCAGAAGTTCGACTCCATCGACAAGATTTCCGAGATCAACATGCCGTTGCTGGTCGTCCACGGCGCAGCCGACCGTTACGTGCCACCGCGCTTCAGCGAACAACTGTTCAACGCAGCCCGAGAGCCCAAGCGCCTGCTGATGGTGCCGGGGGCCACTCATAACAACAGCATGAGCCTGGCGGGCCGAAGCTATCGCCAGGCACTTGATGCACTGATGATTGCCAAACCGGCGCCCGTGGCGGTACAACCCCGAGCGACCTCAGCCAAGGCTGGCTAGTTCGCTCCCACAGTGCCCGCGCCAGCCGCGAGTCTCAAATCCCCCCCAAATCAACTGTGGGAGCGAGCCTGCTCGCGATGGCGGTGGGTCAGATTGCATGGATGTTGAATGTGCCGCCGTCATCGCGAGCAGGCTCGCTCCCACAGGGTTCTCGCCAGCTGCACGTCTCGCTGGATGAAAAAAAAACGGCACCTTTCGGTGCCGTTCGTATTTCGCTGCCAGAGGTTTACTTGCGGGCCGCCTCCCAGGACTTCAGCAGTTCGCTGTAGCTCACCGTTTCGCCTTTTGGCTTCTCGTTCGCCAGTTTCGGCTTCGGTGCGCCCGGCTGGTCGAACCAGTATTGCGCGTCGCGCTCGGGGTTCATTTTCGGGGCGCAGGTAGCTTGGGCCTTGGAGCGTTCCAGACGGGTCATGATCGCGTCCTGATCCTTGGCCAGACCGTCGAGTGCCTGCTGCGGAGTCTTCTCGCCACTGGCCGCTTCGGCGATGTGGCTCCACCACAGTTGCGCCAGACGCGGATAATCCGGCACGTTGGTCCCGGTCGGGGTCCACTGCACACGGGCCGGGCTGCGGTAGAACTCCACAAGGCCACCCAGCTTCGGCGCCAGGTCGGTCATCGCCTGGGAGTTGATGTCCGACTCACGAATCGGCGTCAGACCGACGATGGTCTTCTTCAGCGACACGGTTTTCGAAGTTACGAACTGCGCATACAGCCAGGCAGCGAGGCGCTGCTTCTCAGGCGTGGACTTCATGAAGGTCCAGGAACCCACGTCCTGATACCCCAGCTTCATGCCCTCTTCCCAGTACGGACCGCGCGGCGAAGGTGCCATGCGCCATTTCGGCGTGCCATCGGCATTCATCACCGGCAGGCCCGGCTTGGTCATGTCGGCGGTAAAAGCGGTGTACCAGAAAATCTGCTGGGCGATGTTGCCTTGGGACGGCACCGGGCCGGATTCGGAGAAGGTCATGCCCGCCGCTTCCGGTGGTGCGTATTTCTTCATCCAGTCCACGTACTTGGTCGTCGCGAACACGGCCGCCGGGCCGTTGGTATCACCGCCGCGGGTCACGCTGGAGCCGACCGGATGGCAGTTTTCGACGCGGATGCCCCACTCGTCCACCGGCAAGCCGTTGGGCAAGCCCTTGTCGCCGCCACCGGCCATGGAGAACCAGGCATCGGTGAAGCGCCAGCCCAGGGACGGGTCTTTCTTGCCGTAGTCCATGTGGCCGTAGACACGCTTGCCGTCGATTTCCTTGACGTCTTCGGAGAAGAACTTGGCAATGTCTTCATAAGCTGACCAGTTCACCGGTACGCCCAGCTCGTAGCCGTATATTTCCTTGAACTTGGCTTTCAGGTCCGGCCGCTCGAACCAGTCGGCGCGGAACCAGTACAGGTTGGCGAATTGCTGGTCGGGCAGTTGATAAAGCTTGCCGTCCGGCGCGGTGGTGAACGAGGTCCCGATGAAATCCTTCAGGTCCAGGGTCGGCGAGGTGAAGTTCTTGCCTTCGTTGGCCATCATGTCGGTGATCGCTTCGGTCTTGCCGTAGCGAAAGTGCGTACCGATCAGGTCCGAGTCGTTGACCCAGCCATCGTAGATGTTCTTGTCCGACTGCATCTGGGTCTGCAGCTTCTCCACCACGTCGCCTTCCTGCAGCAGGTCGTGGGTCAGCTGGATCCCGGTGATCTCGCTGAAGGCCTTGGCCAGTACCTTGGATTCATACTCGTGGGTGGCGATGGTTTCCGACACCACGTTGATCTTCATGCCACGAAACGGCTCGGACGCCTTGATGAACCACTTGAGCTCTTCAAGTTGTTGCTCGGCTGTCAGGGTTGACGGCTTGAATTCGCTGCCGATCCATTTTTTTGCGGCGTCTTCATAGGCGTCGGCCCAGGCCGCAGCACTCAGCCCGCTGAGTGCCAGCATGGCTGCCAATGAAACGCTATGTCGCAGCTTATTGTTTTTATCGAACATAGAGACCTCCTGTTTGGGTTTAAGAGCCACTTCAGCCCCACCGCATCACTGCCAACAGCCACACCAAAGACAACGCGAACGCTATCCAGATGCTCCAGTCGGTCGCGCCGATCACCATCAGGTGCAGGTAGGCGCTACCGAGAAGACCGATAAACAACCGATCGCCACGGGTGGTGGCAATCGGCAGGAAACCACGCCGGGGTACACTCGGCGAACGCATTTCCCACGTGGTCATGCCTGCCAGCAGCAAGGCAATGACACCAAAGAAGGCCGCCGTGGGGACGGTCCAGTTCATCCATTCCATCATCGACTCCTCAGACCCGGCCCAGGGCAAAGCCCTTGGCCACGTGGTTGCGAACGAACCAGATCACCAGCATGCCCGGCAGGATGGTCAACACCCCCGCCGCCGCCAGCACGCCCCAGTCAATACCGGAGGCCGACACCGTGCGGGTCATCACCGCCGCGATGGGCTTGGCATTCACCGAAGTCAGCGTACGGGCCAGCAACAGTTCGACCCAGGAAAACATGAAGCAGAAGAACGCCGTGACGCCGATGCCGGAGCCGATCAACGGAATGAAGATCTTGGCGAAGAACTTGGGGAAACTGTAGCCGTCAATGTAGGCCGTCTCGTCAATTTCTTTCGGCACCCCGGACATGAAGCCTTCGAGGATCCATACCGCCAGCGGCACGTTGAACAGGCAATGGGCCAAGGCCACCGCAATGTGGGTGTCGAACAGGCCGATGGACGAATACAGCTGGAAGAACGGCAACAGGAACACCGCCGGTGGCGCCATGCGGTTGGTGAGCAGCCAGAAAAACAGGTGCTTGTCCCCCAGAAACCGGTAGCGCGAGAACGCATAGGCGGCCGGCAACGCCACGCTCAGGGAGATCACCGTGTTCAGGCTAACGTAGTAGAGCGAGTTCAGGTAACCGGTGTACCAGCTCGGGTCGGTGAAGATCACCTTGTAGTTATGGAACGTGAAGTCCTGCGGCCAGAGGGTCAGGCTGCCGAGGATCTCGGTGTTGCTCTTGAACGACATGTTCAGCAGCCAGTAAATGGGCACCAGCAGGAACAGGATGTAGATCAGCAGTGCAATCAGCTTTCTCTTGTTCATGGAGCGGGCCTCAACGGTTGGCGTCGGAGTGAGTCATGGCGGTATAGAACAGCCACGACACCAACAGAATGATCAGGAAGTAGACCAGGGAAAACGCCGCCGCCGGGCCCAGGTCGAATTGGCCGATGGCCATTTGCGTCAAGGTCTGGCTGAGGAACGTGGTGGCGTTGCCCGGCCCGCCGCCAGTCAGCACGAAGGGCTCGGTGTAGATCATGAAGCTGTCCATGAAGCGCAGCATCACCGCGATCAGCAGCACGCTCTTCATCTTCGGCAACTGGATGTGCCGGAAGACCGCCCAGTTGGACGCCCGGTCGATCCGTGCGGCCTGGTAATACACGTCCGGAATCGCCCGCAACCCCGAATAGCACAGCAGCGCCACCAACGAGGTCCAGTGCCACACGTCCATCACCAGCACCGTGACCCAGGCGTCCATGGTGTTGGCCGCGTAGTTGTAGTTGATGCCCAGGTTATTGAGAGCGGAGCCCAGCAGACCGATGTCGGCCCGGCCGAAAATCTGCCAGATGGTGCCGACCACGTTCCACGGGATCAGCAACGGAATCGCCAGGATGATCAACACCAGCGAAGACCATTTGCCCTTGGTCGGCATCGTCAACGCGATGGCGATGCCCAGGGGAATTTCGATCAACAACACGCACGCCGAATAGATGAACTGGCGCAGCAGCGAGTCGTGCAGCCGAGGATCCATCAGCACCTGCTTGTACCAGTCGGCGCCGACGAAGTAGCGACTGGACTGGTCGAAGATGTCCTGCACCGAATAGTTGACCACGGTCATCATCGGGATCACGGCACTGAACGCCACCAGCAGGAACACCGGCAACACCAGCCACCAGGCCTTGTTGTTCTGCACCTTGTTCATGGCTGCACCTCGCTCATCGGTTCCAGCAGGTATTCATCGGCATAGACCATCAGCCATTGCGCCGGGAAACTGATGTACGCCGTGCCTTCCGGCACCGGTTTGTCTTCGGCCAGGCGCACTTTCAGCGGCGCGCCATCGAGGTTGAGGGTCAGGATCTTGTAGGTGCCGAGGTCTTCGACATGGACCACCTCGGCGCGCATGGCGTCGTCGTAGGGTCCGTCCCAGACATGGACGAATTCCGGGCGGATGCCGACTTTCAGGGATTTGCCTTGCGCCTCGGCGACACGTTGCTGCAGGGTGTCGGAGAGCGGCAAGTGGGTCGACGCGAACCCGACGCCACCGGGCTGCGCCGTGACGTCGATCAGGTTCATCCCCGGACTGCCTATGAAGTAGCCGACAAAGGTATGGCCGGGACGCTCGAACAACTCCCGAGGCGTGCCGAACTGCACGATCTGGCCGCCGTACATCACCGCGATCTTGTCGGCGAAGGTGGACGCCTCCAACTGATCGTGGGTGACGTAGACCATAGTGATGTTGAACTGCTCATGGATCTGCTTGAGCTTGCGCCGCAGCTTCCATTTCAGGTGCGGGTCGATCACCGTCAATGGTTCATCGAACAGGATCGCCGATACGTCGTCGCGCACCAGTCCGCGGCCCATGGAAACTTTCTGTTTCTCGTCGGCGGTGAGGTTGCGGGCCTTCTTGTTCAGCAGGTTCTGCAGATCGAGGACCTCGGCGATTTCCTGCACCTTGGTGTGGACTTTCGGCTCGGCCATGCCTTGGTTGCGCAGCGGGAACGCCAGGTTGTCGAACACCGTCATGGTGTCGTACACCACCGGGAACTGGAACACCTGGGCGATGTTGCGACGCTCAGGGCTCAGGTCGTTGACGACTTTGCCATCGAATTTCACCTGGCCCTCGGAGGGGCTGAGCAGTCCGGAAATGATGTTGAGCAAGGTGGATTTACCGCAACCCGATGGCCCCAGCAACGCATAGGCGCCGCCCTGCTCCCAGATGTGGTTCATCTCGCGGATCGCGTAGTCCTCGGGGCCCGCCGGGGTGCTGGTGTAGCTGTGGGCGAGGTTCTGCAAATGTATTTCAGCCATCAGGCAACCCTCGCAATACGCTGGCCCGGAGCCTGGACCAACTTGCCCTGGGCATCGAAGACAAACAGTTTGTGGGTCGGGATGTAGATGCGGATCGGCGCGTCCACGTCGTACTCGTGCACGCCGGGCAGGTGCAGCACTAACAGGAAGTGCTCGTTGCGCACATGCAGGAAGGTTTCCGAGCCACTGATCTCGGCCACCTCGACGGTCACCGCCAGTTCCAGGTCGTCGTCGTTGCTCGGCACCAGGGAAATGTGGCTAGGGCGCACGCCGAAGCGGAACTCGCCCTCGCCCACCGGACGTAGGTCGACGTTCAGCGGGAAGTGCACAAAATTGGCGAAGCTCACTTCATTGCCGGCAATGCGACCCGGCATGAGGTTGATCGGCGGTTCGGAGAACAGCTCGGCGGCCAGTACGCTTTGTGGTTGGTGATAGACCGAGGACGACTTGCCGCTCTGGATCACCCGCCCTTCGTGGAGAATCGTGGTCGTGCCCCCCAGGGCCAACGCTTCGTTGGGCTCGGTGGTGGCGTAGACGGCGATGGTGTGACGGGCCTGGAACAGTTCGCGCATCTCCTGGCGAAGCTCTTCGCGCAGCTTGTAGTCCAGGTTCACCAGGGGCTCGTCGAACAGGATCAGTTCGGCGTCCTTGACCAACGCGCGGGCCATGGCGGTGCGCTGCTGCTGGCCGCCGGACAACTCCAACGGATGGCGCTTGAGAAACTTCTCGATGCGCAACATCCTGGCGGTTTCCAGCACCTTCGCCTGGATCACTTCATCGGACACACCGGCCTGGCGCAGGGGCGAAGCGATGTTTTCGAAAACGGTCATGGTCGGGTAGTTGATGAACTGCTGATAAACCATCGACACATTGCGCAAGCGCACCGGGCGGTTGGTCACGTCGACGCCGTTCATCAGAATGCGACCGCTGTCGGGCTTGTCCAGGCCAGCCATCAAGCGCATGAGGCTGGTCTTGCCGGACAGCGTACGGCCCAACAGAACGTTGAAGGATCCGGGTTCGAAATTCAGGTTGGCATCGTCGATCCAGGTCTGGCCCTCGACGGTGCGACAGATGTGCTCAAGCGTTAATGACATGGCTCGGCCTTTTTTATTTTTGGAGTCAAGCGACTGGAGTTTAAAAGCGAAAGCCGTGCCAGAAATCGCAAGCCCTTGATCTGACTATGTTTGCTTGAAATTTTTCAGAAAAAGTGTTCGTTGATGAACGAAAGTGAACAATTCAGGTTGAACAACTGAACAGTCCGAGCGTTGACAATGAACAAATCTGAACAACACTGAAGGAATGCTATAACCGGGCCGGACGCGAATCTCCTGTGGTAGCAAGCAAGCCCGCTACCACAAATGGATGTGTATTAAGTGTCATCCAGACCTGCCCCAGCACAAGGAGGATGTGCGAGACTCACCCCAACAATAAAAACAGCTCCTGCGAGAGTGCCCCATGGCCGCACCTGCCCCAGCCTTGTCCCATGACGCCATCATCCAGGCCTCCTGGTCCCGTTGCCGCGCCTTTGGCCTTGACCATCAGAGCGTGCCCTCCTTCGACCCGCTGCCCGCCGAAGGCGTCGCCCAGTTACTGGAGAGCCAGCATTCACTGGTGCAGACCACCCACCAGGAAGTCCTGCCGTATTACGAGAACATCCTGAGCAATTCCAATTGCCTGATCATGCTGGCCGACAACCAGGGCCAGGTGCTCACTTCGTGGGGGACCCAGCGCTTCATCGAGCCGAAACTGGCCCACGGCTTCAGCGCCGGGGCGAGCTGGATGGAACGCTGCACCGGCACCAACGCCATCGGCACGGCGTTGGCCTGTGAACAGGCAGTACACATCGAGCACGATGAACATTTTCTCAAGGCCAACCGCTTCATGACCGGCTCCGCCGCCCCGATCTTCGACGCCGAGCGCAAGGTCATCGCCGTACTGGATGTCTCCAGTGACAGCTACCTGCCACCCTCCCACACGCTGGGCATGGTCAAGATGATGAGCCAGACCGTGGAGAACCGGTTGATCCTCAACCTGTTTCGCGGTGAACACTTCCAGCTGACCTTCAATACCGGATTGAACAACCTCGACAGCCAGTGGGCCGGACTGTTGATCTTCGATGAAACCGGCCAGGTATTGTCCGCCAATCGCCGGGCCGACAATCTGTTGGGCCTGAGCCTGTCGCGGGTCAGCATCGAAAGCCTGTTCAAGGTTTCGTTACTGGACCTTTTGAACCAACCCGATGGCTTGCCGTTCTCGTTGCAAGCAGCAGGACGCAACCGCTTCCAGTGCATGCTCAAGCGCCCCAGCCAGGTGTCGATCAAGCCTCGCGTGTTTGCCGAGCCGACACCCGCGCCAGCGCCGCCCCCCGCCAGTAGCGCCATTAGCCTCGATACCCTGCACTTCGGCGACAGCCGCGTGGAAAAAGCGGTACGCCAGGCCGAGCGTTTGCTGGAGAAAGACATCCCGCTGCTGATCCACGGCGAGACCGGCGTCGGCAAGGAGGTGTTCGTCAAAGCCTTGCACCAGGCCAGTTCCCGCAGCAAACAACCGTTCATTGCCGTGAACTGCGCGGCGATCCCCGCCGAGCTGGTGGAGTCGGAATTGTTCGGTTACGAAAAAGGCGCCTTTACCGGCGCCAACCAGAAGGGCAGCATCGGCCTGATCCGCAAAGCCGACCGCGGCACGCTGTTCCTCGACGAAATCGGCGACATGCCCCTGCCAACCCAGGCCCGCCTGCTACGGGTACTGCAAGAGCGTTGCGTTCAACCGGTGGGCAGCGCCGAGCTGTTCCCGGTGGACATCCGCATCATCTCCGCCACCAACCGCTCGCTGCGCGAACAGGTGCAACTGGGGCGCTTCCGCGAAGACCTTTATTACCGCATTGGCGGCCTGACCCTGGAACTGCCACCCCTGCGCGAACGCAGCGACAAACAAACGCTGTTCAAACGGATCTGGGAACACCACCGCGAGCCCGCCCAATGGGCCGGCTTGAGCCGCGAAGTCCTGGAACTGTTCGAGCGCCATCCCTGGCCGGGCAACCTGCGGCAGGTCAGCAGCGTGCTGCAAGTGGCGCTTGCCATGGCCGAAGAACAGCCCATCCGCCCGGAACACCTGCCGGATGACTTCTTCGTGGACTTGGAAATGGAACCGGTGGAAGCACCGGAGCCGCTGATGGTGGACTTGAACGATGCGGAGGACCTGAACAGACAGCTGCAAGCAGTGGGCGGCAATATCTCCCATCTGGCGCGACGGCTGGGGGTCAGCCGCAACACGTTATACAAGCGTCTGAGGCAATTGGAAAACTGATAAGCCAGCAGCCTGCGCGGAGGCTCAGGCTTTGTACGAATGCATACCTTTAGAACATCTTTGCTTGTTTTGAAGATTAATACGCTGACAAACCCACACCGCTCTTCAAATGGCTGAGTTTGTCACGACACGGTGACAAAAACCCTGCATCGGCCAGCACTCGCCAGCTTGACACTCAAACTTCAGGATGGAACTATCAGGGCAACTTCACGCTTAAGCTTCACCAGGGATTGCAATAAAAACAACAAGGAGATCAAGCTTATGTCGTTCTATTCTTTCTTGAAACGTCCCTCAGCCCTTCACAGGCGCGTCCTTCTTCTCGCCCGTTTCCCGCTCATATAGATGTCACCGCTCCGGTGAATTAACGATCTAACCGAAACATTAGGCAGTTAACGCAAGGGAACGCTGATGCCTCTTTTTCATCAATTCATTGAGAACAATGCCCGTCGTACGCCTGACAAGTCAGCGCTGGTCATCGACGGTGTCCACACACCGTATGATGTCCTGGAGACGCGTGCGACACAGATCGCCGCTTTGTTAATCAAGTGCGGCGTCAAATGTGGCGACCGTGTGGCCTTGTATTCCGGTATCAGCGCGGACTTGATCGCGGCTTTTCTGGCAGTATTGAAAGTCGGTGCAATCACTGCAGCGACGCACCCCACCTACAGCCGAAGCAAACTGCTTTATCAACTCAAGCACACCGATGCCCGGGTGTTATTCACCGATCGCTACGAGGATCCGGAGGCGCTGGTCTCGCAGACCAGTCTGGAGACGATCCTGGTCTTCAGCACAAAGCAAGACCTTCCGGCAGAAGCACCCAGCCTTGGAAAAGCCCTGGATACCCTGACGCCGCAAGACCTGGAAAGAGCCCTTCCCGACATCGACGAACACCTGCCAACTTCAATCTTCTACACCTCCGGATCCACCTTCAACCCCAAAGGCGTGGTGGTGAATCACCCCATCATGATTGCGGCCGCGACCAGCGTGATCGATTACCTGGGCAATACCGCCAGTGATGTCATCCTCAGCTATTCCACCCTGGCCTCCGATTACGGCGTCTACAACATCATGATGCCGTTGTTCTTTGGCGGTACTGCGGTGATCGAAAGCCGAACCGCAAATTGTGCCGACGATGTACTCGAAGTCATCAAGCGAGAACACGTGACCGGCCTGCATGTTTTTCCACCGGTATTTTTCCTCTTGGCAAGCATGGGCGAGCATTGGCAAGGACAATTACCTTCACTTCGTTATATATCCAGCAGTGGCCAACCGCTTTATCCACGGCACATCCAACAAATAAGAGAAGCACTGCCCAATGTCGATATCTTTTCCAACTACGGCCTTACCGAGTGCAAGCGAGTCAGTTATCTGCCGCCATCCGACATTGCACTGCGCCCGGGCTCGGTAGGAAAGCCACTCAAAGGCGTACACGCCTTGATTGTTAACGAACAGGACGAACCCATTACAGAACCGGAAGTCGTCGGCGAACTACTGGTGAGCAGCAACTATCTGATGCTGGAATATTGGAAGATGCCTGAAGAGACAACCAGGGCGTTCAAATACAACAGTTTCGGTCGCGACAGGTTTTACCGCACCGGCGACTTCTTTCGAAGGGATGCTCAAGGTTATCTCTATTACGTCTGCCGGAAAGACGATCTGTTTGCCCGTCATCTCTGGAAAGTGAATCCTCGAGAAATCGAACAATGCCTGGCCTCCCATCCTTCGGTAGCTCAGGTCGTGGTGGTCCCCGTTGCGGACGAGGCCGCCGGCTTCGTCCCCAAGGCCTGCGTCGTACTGGAAGCCGATTGCCAGGACACAACGGAGCAGATGCTGCTGGATCACTGCCAGGCCTTGCTGGATTGGCATATGGTGCCTGCCCAGTGGGCATTCATGGATACGTTGCCGAAAACCGACTCGGGAAAGATCACGGCCAAAGGACTGATTTGATATCAGGGAGCGATAAAATGGACACCGCACAACCGATCTCCTCGTTCAGCCCGGAACAGGACCTGAAAAGCAGCTCAATGCTGCAGCTCGCCGATCACTTCCACCGTTTGGCCACTGGCGCGACCCAGGTGCCGGCGCAATCGCTGACCAGCCATCTCAGGCACTCCATTGCCGATGCCGACGTAGTGGCCTATCACGACCGTCTGGTGGAGGACGCCGGCCCATTGTTCCTGCACTTCCTGGCCAGTGTCCCGTATATCCTCGAGGAGATGGCAAGAGTCGGCGTTGCCCTCTCACGACTCTCCCAGGCCCGGCAGGCCACCGAACCCCGAACCTTCGGTTTTTTCGAGATCGACGCGTTTGACGGCAGCAACGGACGCGCACTCGCCGCGCATTCGCAGGGCTTGATCAGCACCTTCACCACCTCACCCAACCAGGCGAATCAACCTCACTTCGACCGGCATGCCGACCCGGCGCGCTCGCTGTTCTACCCCCAGTCGTTCCTGACCCTGCACCCCAGACTGTTCGCTGAGGAGCCCTACGAACGGTTCAAGGAGGGGTTCGATTACGTCTATGAAACGGCGGCCTTCCAGTTTTATACCCGTGACCGCAAAGCTCAGATCAATCACATAAAGCCCTTGCTGAAACCCGGCGCCCTGGTGTTCTTTCTTGAAAAGCTCAACCACGAGGATCTCGGGCAATACCTGGAGCGTGAGCGGGTAAAGGACAGCGGCTTCAAGACACGCTATTTCTCTGAAGAGGAAATTGACTGGAAACGTCAACAGATGCTGGAGCAAATGCAAAACGGCCAAGTGTTGATGCACGAGCTCGTCGACGCGTTGTCCAGTCATTTCAAATACGTCTACCTGCTGTGGAACAGCACGAATTTTTACGAGTTCGTTGCCACGGACGATGGGCCCCGACTTGAGCAGTTCCTCAGCTTATTGGGCCCGATCAACCAGCCGGAAGGGTTCTGTTTCGAGGCTCGCGCCATCGGCTATGTGAGTCGCCCGCAACCGTGCGAAGAGGAACGCGCCAATGGGTGAAAACCACACGCATAGCCTCGATGCAGCGTTCCGGCCAACGCCAGTGGAACGGGTCCGGCAACGCTTGGCAGGCTGGCACCAGCGCGCGGCCGACGCCGAGAAGAACCGAAAGTTGAGCCAAGCCACCTTTGACGAATTATTCAGCGATGGGTTGCTTGAACTGGTCTCCCCTCGTCGTAAGCCCTTGGACGCTCCCGGCTGGCCCACGTTGATGGAAGCTTCACGACTTGCCGCCACTGCATGCGCCTCGACGGCCTGGATGATCAGCCTGGTGGGCGGACATGCTGCGATTGCGGGTCGTTTGAGCCACGCCTGCCAACACAGGTTGTATCAGGATGATCGGCCACAATTGTTTGCCTCCGCATCGGTCGGTCCCCACAGCCGGCTATGGGCTGACTCGGACGGTATTCGGGTTAACGGCACCTGGCGCTTCAGTTCAGGGATCGAGCAAGGCACCTGGCTATTGCTCAACGGCCCTGTGACCGATCACAGCGGTACTCCCGGCACAGAACGGATGCTGCTGGTGGTGTCGACCCGCGACGTGGAGATATTGGACACGTGGGACACCTGCGGCATGGCGGCCACGGGTTCGCACGATGTGTTGTTGCAGGATGTCCTGGTGCCCGCCGAACAGGTGTTCCGCCTGGAAGATGTTTTCGCGCATCGGGCGAACGAGTTGTCCGGCGACTATCTGTACAGCGTGCCCATCGTTCCTTTCATAACAACCTCCATTCTCGGGCCTGTGCTGGGCTGCGCCGAAGGGGCTTATGCCGCGTATGTCGAATCGCTGAGACAGCAGAAAGTGCCTGCGTCCGCCCCGGCAAAGGAACGGCTGGCTCACAGCGCCGCGCAACTGTCGGCGGCAACGACCTTGTACACGACACTGGTGACCCTGCTGCATGAATCCGGTCAGGCACGACGGTCGTTATCCATGGATGAGCTGCTGCGACTCAAGCGCGATCGCGCCTATGTGGCAAGGCTTTGCCTTCAAGCGATCCAGCGCCTGGTCGAACATGCGGGCGCCTCGTCCATGACCCGTGACAACACGCTCCATCGCCATTGGCGCGACCTGCAGGCCATGGTGGCACACCGAGACCTCCATTGGGACAGCGCCATGCAGGCCTTCGCCGATTTTGCCGTCGATACGCCGGCCTGTGCCCAGCCACTGAACACGCCGTAACACTCACCAAGGAGACAGGTATGTTTGTTCGCAATAAATCCGATATCGAAAAAACCGCTCACTTTGTCGAGTGGGGCGCCGGCACCAGCCATCGGTTGCTGACCGAAAAAGACGGCATGGGCTACACCGTGTGCCATACCGTCGTGCGCGCCGGGACAGAATCGTTGCTCCAGTATCGTAACCATCTCGAAGCGTGCTACTGCATTGCCGGTGAGGGTGAAGTCGAAGACATGGAGGGCAACGTGTACCCGATTCGCCCAGGCGACATCTACGTACTCGACCAGCATGACCGCCATTACCTGCGTGGCGGCAAAGACCAGGATCTGATCCTGGTCAGCGTCTTCAATCCGCCTCTCAAGGGCGACGAGCGACATAATCTCAATGACGCGTCCGGCTCTGCCTATTGAGCTGCAACCAGCTCCCCCGCTCCTCGACACGAGAACACCATGCGCAAGGATTACCTGGCCTTTTTCACCTCGATGTTCCTCTCCCGGCTGGCCGACCAGATACTGCTCTTCATCGTCCCGCTGATTGTGTTTCAGACCACCAACAGCGTCTCCTGGGCAGGCCTGGCTTTCTTTGTCGAATCCCTGCCGCGGTATCTGTCGTTCCCGATCTGCGGTGCCCTGTGCGACAAATTCCCACCCATCCGAATCCTGCACATCAGCCAGGTCTACCGCGCCGTGGCGTGTGTCGCGGCAGTGATTCTGTATGCGCTGTTGGGTGGCATCTACTGGATCGTGGCGCTTTCGGCGCTGTGCGGTGTACTCACGACCCAGGGCATCATGGCCCGCGAAGTGGTGATGCCCTACATATTCAAGCACTACACCTACACCAAGACCCTGTCCTATTCGCAAATCGCCGACCAGACGGGGCTGGTGCTGGGCCCGTTGCTCGCCGCGCTGATGCTTGAAGTGTGGGCATGGCACTGGGTGGTGCTGGCGATTGCCGGGCTGTTCCTGCTGGCGGACCTTGCCATGCTGTATTGGCAACGCAGCAGCTCGGTCACCCTGGAAACGTTCGAACAACATCACGATCTCTGGTGGAACCCGTTGCGCATCGCTTTCGGTCATATCCGCGATTTGGCGGAATTGAAGAAGGTCATCAGCCTCGCCGTGGGCGTCAACCTGATCATAGGCGTGACCCTCGCTACATCGGCGGCCATGGTCATCGGCCAGTACGATGCCGGCAAGGATTATTACGCCGGTGTGCAAGCGGCCGGTGCCCTGACCACCATCGTTATCCTGTTCTTTCTGGCACGGGTTACGCTGCCCTTGAAGGTACTGGGAGCCCTGTCGTACACGCTCATCGCCGCAGGCGCATTCGTCACGGCATTCAGCCCCAGCGCATGGGGCTATGTGGTGGGTTTCCTGCTAGTCGTCGGCTTCGACAAGATGTTCAACGTGTACATGCGCAGCATCCGCCAACAAGTCATTCCGCCCCAGGATTTCGGCAAGACCGTTGGCGTCATCACGCTGCTCAACAACCTGTCCCAACCGCTGGCGGGATTGTTGGTCGCCGTGCTGGCCGCCCCCATCGGTACACAACATGTGATCCTGCTACTGGCCTTCGCCACCAGCCTGATCGGCATGGCCGTGGTGGTCGCGTTTAAAAAAACGACACCCGCACCAGCGGCCTACGGCGTCGATCCGGAGTGACCGACGCCGGCCCACAGCGTATCAATCGAACGCGCCGTTGAGTACCTCGTAGATAATGCCGGTGGCGATCGCTACCAGGATCAGGTCAGTGCCCGCCTGCCGCCATTCGTAACCATCGTAATGCGGCAGGCGCCCCAGCAGCCGCCCGTCCAGCTTCTTGGCAATCCCCGGAGGCAGCGGCTTGCCCCGGGCGAGGTTTTTCTGGATACCCGGCGGCAGTGCCGGACCGGGGCTCCAATAATCACGGTAACCGCCGATCACGCCGATAATGCCGCTCCGGTCAATGCTGGGGCCGTTATGCCAATCGCCGCCCCCACCGCCACCACCTTTGCCGCCCTGGTTACCCTTGTTGCCGGGGTTACCCTGGCCACCCTTGTTGCCCGGTCCGCCCTTGCCTTGTCCTTGACCCGGCCCTTGGTCGAACTGAGCGTTTCCTTTGCCGTTACCCGGATCCGCTACAACCGTCTCGGCACCCACCACCAGGGCGAAGCAGGTAACCGCTGCAATCAACGAGCGCGATTTGAGCATGATGGTTCTCACTTAAAAAGGGGATATCCCCTGCTCATATAGAGGTCAAGAGTGATATTAGTTCCATATCACACTGCGCGCCGTGGGTGCATTTCAAGTCATGCACAAAGCGGCCGACACCACGACGGCCATGGACGGGTCGGTCTGTATTATCAGTGACTTATTGTTGAGGCATGGTTGACACGTTGCCGACGTCACGGACGCCGAATGAACGCCACGCGGACTTCGTTTCGCCATTCGTCACCTGCAGAACGTGGTGTTCATGGCGGCGCCACGCCTGGCTCAGGGTTTGCACCATTGATCCCTGTAGCCTCAGGACGACGTGATCCTGACGCGGCGGCACAATTATCAATGCTTGGTCAGCCACTGGAGATGTACCGTGTCAACCCTCAACGAAATCGCAGCGAACCACGCGAGACTGGCAAAGGCAAAGGAAGAGGAGTCGATTCGGTTGAGCGAGCTTCATGGACAAATTGTGGGTGGCTTTGAAATGCCGGCCAGTGAAGCGAGACAGGACCTATCGCTGCACTTCGACTTCATAGGATTGGTCGACGTCAGGGGAAGCCACCCAGCCCTCGCTCAAGAATTATGAACGTAGTGAACGCAGTCATCTGACGAAGCAACAACGATAATCATCGCCCCACTACAGCGGACAAGTGCCGATGACGGCGTAGTCGGGGCGGGATGAGACGATCTCGACCGCCCAGCCTTCGGTAAAAGCCAAGTCGTTCTGCTCGACAAGCGCGTTGATTTCCGGGCAGAGCTTTTCGGCATCCGTTGGCGCCCCGTCGATGACAATGTTGACGGTCCGGTTCTTTGTCGAAAACTCGCAAGCCTGGGTCAAGGCATCCAGGCCATCCAGTATTTTGCAGAGCGTCGAGGCACTCTCCTCGGACTCATCCGCTGCGCTGCCATAGGCGAATGGGGCAGCCAGGGCGATCAACAGACAACATGTACCCGCGACCACTTTACCTTTCACGTTCAGGCTCCTCGGATTTTCGAGTAAGGGTGTTCGCGCATGGGCATGTCAAGGATCAGTCCCGAACAGGCTCTGCGGCAAACGCGGTATAGGGCAGCAATAACGTATCGGCAACCAGACTGAATGGCAGGTCAATCACGGCTACAGGCACCAGGGCTCGCAAGATCCCGGCGTCTTCCTCCGTTGCCGCCTTGATCAGCTCAATGTCGCTGGCGGACCCACAATAGGGATGTGGGCCACAGCGCGGGTGATCGTCGAAGGTTTCGGAAAGCGTCGAACACCCTGTCAGCAGCACAACGGCCGATGCACCCAGGAAAAATTTCATGCAGTCACTCCAACACTACGGACAGGGGTCACGCAACGTTCGGCAAATTTACCCCAGCGCAACGAAACGGGCGACTCATCAGTCGCCCGTTTTCTACTCTGCCGCTTGTGTTCGAAATACTTCTTCACGCCTCAATGAAGTACCCTGCGGCTCTCCCCGATCCTGATTCTGTCGAGGGCTCTGTTCAACGCATCCAGGGCATCCAGCAAAGCTTTTGCCTCAGCTTCCCGACCGTCGCCCCAGAGGCGTTCAGCCATTTTGTTGAGTGCCAGGATAGAGCGCTCGATGTCAGCAGCCGTCACCGGTGCGCTTTCCTGGGGTTTGCTTGGCATTGACTGATCCAATTTCGATAGAGGCGCCGCAAGAGCGTGCACTACTCGGCTTTTGCGCGCTTGATATCACTGATGATTTGCTGAGAAATCGCCTGGACCTGCTTTTGGGTCATCGGCCGACAAGCCCCCCAGCGTACAGGTCAAACGCGAAGAATCTAGCATCATTCCTTTGCCACTACGAGCCGCGGATCAGGGGTCGCAACGACATGCCGGGTTGGGCGCAGAATTGGCAAAATGAGGCGTTCTGATCCTGGATAGCTTCCTTCGCGAGTAAGCTTCGCCCCCGCAATGAACAGAGAAGACACGCATTCTTTTGCGAATCCCGGGTTTTACCGTACCCTGCCGTGACACCGATAAAGCACCTGAATCACACACGGCCGCTGACTGTTTTCCTTATGCGCAAAGTTCTGTACCTGCTGTTTTCACTGGCCCTGATTGCCGCCCTGACCACCTACGCACTGTGGACGGCGGATCGTCCCGCAGGCCATTACCTGTCGGACCTGCGCATCAACCTGGCAGTTGACCAGGGCACGCCCGCCGACCAAGGCAACTTGCTGGGCATCCAGCCAGAATTGTTCCCCACTGACTACCAGAACGCGGACCGCCTGCATCGTAAACTGGCTGCCTACCTGCAAGCCGCCCGCGACCAGGGCTTTCTCAGTGATAAGACTGTCGTGGTCCTGCCCGAGCACATCGGCACCTGGTTGATGATCAGTGGTGAAAAAGATGAGCTGTATCAGGCCGGTACGCTGAAGGAGGCCATGAACTGGCTGGTCGTCAGCAACCCGCTGGCGTTTATTCGCGCCTTGGTCAGCGCACGGGGCGATAATCGACTGGACGATGCGTACCTGCGCATGAAAGCCGACACAATGGCCCATGACTACCAGGCTTTGTTCGGCGGGCTGGCAAAGGAGTTCGGCGTGACCCTGGTGGCCGGGTCCATCGTATTGCCCGAACCCAGCGTCAGCGAAGGCGAACTGAAGGTGGGCCCTGGCGCGCTGTACAACAGCAGCCTGGTATTCGGCCGTGATGGCCTCCCCCTCGGGCAGCCCCAGCGTCAACAGCACCCGGTATTCGGCCAGCACGACGTACTGGGGGCCGATCGCACTGGCACAACCCACGTCTTCGATACCCCGGCCGGACGCCTGGGCATCCTGATCGGCAGCGACAGCTGGTACCCGCTCTACTACCGCCAACTCAACGAACAGGGCGCGCAACTGATCGCCGTCCCCGCCTTCGTCCTCGGTCGAAACACCTGGAACGAACCCTGGGGCGGGTATAAAGGCCTGTCCACCCCCAGCGAGGTGAGTCTCAAGCCAGGTGAAGTGAGTGAAGGCCAGGCCTGGCATCGGCTGACACTGACGAGCCGGGCTCCCGTCAGCCAGGCCAAGGGCGGCGTCAGCGTGTTCTTGCGTGGACAGTTCTGGGATAACGGCAGCGCCGGCCAGAGTTTCATCAGCCACGACGGCCAGCACTACCCTGACGGCGAAGCCCGTGGTGCGCGCCTGCTGAACCTGTGGTTGTGACATGAAACCGCAGCCGATGCGCCTGGGCGATCTGTCCGTGGGCTTCGTCCATAGCCTGGCCGATGCGATTGCCAGCCACGGACAGGACCCCCAACCCTTGCTCGAACAATACGGCCTCGATGCCGCACGCCTGGCCGAACCCGGCGCCCGGTTGTCGATTCCACGCTACATGCGCCTGGGTCACGCAGCGATCCAACAGACCGGAGATCCGGCCCTGGGGTTGCGCATGGGGCGACTCAGCCGCCTGAGCCAGGCCGGACTAGCCGGCATCACCGCAGCCCAGGCACCGACCGTGCGCGAAGCCGCACGCTGCCTGGTTCGCTTCGAACCACTCTATGGCTCCAACTACCGAGGTCAATCGAGTTTTCACGAAGACGCCCAGGGGGCGTGGCTACGGTTCTATTCCATCAGCCCGTATAACGCCTATAACCGCTTCGTCGTGGATTCGATCATTGCCGGCTGGCTCCATCAATTATCCAGCGTAAGCGGCACCGTACTGCGAGCCGAGCGCATAGACATCGAGTTCGAGGAACCGGCCTACCCGGAAGACTACCGGACCCTGGGTGATTGCCCGATCCTGTTCGGCGCCGAACAGAATCAACTGCGCCTGGGACTGGGAAGCCTCGCCCAACGTAACCCGCAGCATTGTCCCAGCACCTGGCGGCACCTGCTGCAATTGTGTGAGCGGGAGCTGGAGCAACTCACCCGCACCCGTAGCCTGCGCGAGCGCATTATTCAGTTGCTGGGGCCATTGCTCAGCGGTGGCCGGGAGCCTGGCCTGGAGGAAGTAGCGGCACGCCTGAAACTACCGAGCTGGACGCTGCGGCGAAAACTGGCGGAAGAAGGCACGCAATTTCGCGCCATCCTGAACGACACTCGCCGCGACCTGGCGATGACCTACATTCGCGACACTGAACTGGCCTTCGGTGAAATAGCCTACTTGCTGGGGTTCGCTTCAGCCGAAGCGTTCCAACGTGCTTTCAAGCGGTGGAACGGCCAGACGCCGGGGGAGTTCCGTCGCGGTCACAGACACAAATGAGCCTCGAGCCCACCGCTGCCGCCCGCCCCTACAACTCGGTTGCGTCCTCGGCGGGTTCCAGCGGGTCCAGCTCGTATGCCTGGTATTCCAGCAGCTCTTCCTGATAATCATCCATTGCGAGTCCTTCCCCTATCGTTGAAACCGATGCCTGATGGCGCTGGTATCAGCATAAAGCTGCTTTATGAATAAAACATGAAGTAAAGACTTCATGTTTTAAACGTAGCACAGGGGCGGAAAATTAAAGACTGATCTGTGGCAAGGTATTTCCACCTCACCACACGATGCTCAGGAGGCAGGCAGTGGCTGGATGGGCGCAGTCGGGGCTGGCAGATCGCTGGGCGGAGGTGGCGTAATGATTTCCTGCACCGGTTCAGCCGTCGGCTCGGTCTCCCCTGACGGTGCCGGCTCACTGGGCGCAATCGGTGCCGGCTCCGCCGGTGGCACGACCGGCTCCGAGGCGGCGGGGGCAGTTTCGGCAGGCACTGGCGCCGTTTCCTGAGTGGGCGCGACAGGTGCAGGTGCCACGGGCTCCGGCGTTTGCATGGGCGTCAGCGTGGCCGGCTCGCCCTTGGTGTCCGGAACGCCCAGTTCAGTCTTGGGTTTATCGGCGCTCTCGGTGCCCGTCTTCGCTGGGGCTGGCAGGAATGCCTCCACCAAGGCGAAGAAACGCTCATAGAACTTGGCAGCCGACACGGTTTCGCTGGCGACCTTGACCATGGAATCGTCCGACGAACCGATCGGCATCGACACCGACCCCAACACGCCCACGCCAAGGCTGGCGGAGTTGTTGATTTTCTTCAGCGCATAACGGTCCTGAAGAGCGTTGGCGAACATCGTCGAACGGTGTCCGGTGCCGCTGTCCTCGGCGCAGACCAGATTGAAGCTGATCTCCATGTGGGTATCACCGGCCTGCTGGAAACTCTTGTGGCCACTGACCAGCTTCGGATCGCTACTGGTAATGATGTAGCCCTGGCTGAGCAAGGCACGGCGGCCGGCTTCGCAGGTCGCCACATCGCTCACGGGATACGTACGGGAAAACGTCCCGGAGTCGTCGAAGTTCTCATGCTCGTAAATGGCGGCTTTCTTCGACGAGCAACCGGCTGCGACGGCCAGCATCAGTACCAGCCCGACGGTGCGCATGTGAAATGATCTGAACATTGAACATCCTGAAGAAAACGGTCCGGGGCGCGTTGTGCAGCAGAACGCATTCCGGCAACGTAGGGATTGCTGTCTCAAAGGGGTTACAAGTCTACCGGGGGATGGTTGCCGGAAAAAGACGCAAACCAGGCAGATCGATGAACATCCTGTTAATCGCAATGCCCAGAAACAAAAGACCCCGACTTTGCGGTCGGGGTCCTTTGTTCGGCAAACGTCAAACCATCAATAACGCTTGATGTCCGCCGCGCTTTCCAGTTGTTTGCGATAGGCGGCGAAGTCCTGTTGCCCGGCACGGGACGCCAGGTAGCGACGGTATTCGGCCTTCTCTTCCTCAGTCGGCGCCGCACCTTCGTTCACACCGTTCAGGCGCACTACCATCAGGCTTCCGTCTGGCAAGGTCACACTGGTGAAGGTCGGTTTGTCTTTGGACTCTGGCTTGGGCATGCGGAAAATCGCCTGCAATACCGCCGGCTCGACACCTTCCTGGCTGCGCGTCGCCGCCTCGGTGGCCTTCCAGCTCTGGCCGTCGACAGGCTTGTCCAATTCAGTCTTGCCCTCGCGCAGGCTGGCGATCAACTCTTCGGCCCGGGTCTTGGCAGCCGCACTGGCGTGCTCCTTCGTCAACTGGGCACGAATGGCCGCAGACACGCTTTCCAGCGGCAATTGCTCAGGCTTGCGGTGTTCCTTGGCGCGCAGCACCACGACAGTTTCCGGATCCAGCTCGATGGCGGTGCTGTTGGCGCCTTCGTCCAGTACTTCCGGGCTGAACGCAGCCGTGACAACGGCACGGTTGGCCGCGATGCCCTCTCCACCCTCGCGACCGAACGGAGCCGACGTATGGACGGTCAGTTTCAGGTCCTGGGCAGGTTGTGCCAGGTCGGAAGCTTCGAAAGAGGCATCTTCCAGTTGCTTGGTCGCTTCTACGAAACGCTGTTCCACTTGCTGGGTCTTCAGCTCACGGGTCAGCTTGTCCTTGAGGCTGGCAAAAGTAGGCACCTCCGGCGCCTCGACACCCAGCAGCTTGATCAGGTGGAAGCCGAAATCGGTACGCACCGGTGTCGACACCTGATCCTTGTTCAAGGCGTACAGTGCCTTTTCGAAAGCCGGATCATAGACGCCTGGACCGGCGAAGCCGAGGTCACCGCCATTGTTCGCCGAACCTGGGTCCTGGGAAAACTCCTTCGCCAGGGCTTCGAACGACTCGCCCTTGGCCAGGCGAGCCTGGACTTCCTCGATCCTGGCCTTGGCCTGGGCCTCGGAGACCTTGTCGTTTACCTCGATCAGGATATGCGCTGCCCGTCGTTGTTCGGACAGGTTGGCGATTTCTTTCTGATACGCCGCCTGCAAGTCCTCATCCTTGACGCTGACCTGATCAAAGAAAGAGGCTTTTTTCAGCTCAAGGTAATCGATCACCACCTGATCCGGCGTCATGAACTCCTTGGCGTGCTTGTCGTAATAAGCCTTGACCTCGTCATCGGTCAGTTTCACTGCCGACGCATCGCTCTTGATGGTGAGGGTGGCAAAATCACGGGTCTGTTTTTCCAGGCGAGCAAACGCCAGGACCTGAGAATCGGTGACAAAGCCACTGCCGGCCAGGCCAGCGCGCAATTGGCCGATCAGCATTTCCTGGGCCAGCATCTGGCGGAACTGCATACGGCTGTAGCCCAGCTGGCGGATCACCTGGTCGAAGCGCTCGGGGCTGAACTTGCCATCGACCTGAAACTCAGGGGTTTGCAGGATGACCTGGTCCAGCGCGGCATCAGAAAAGGCGAACTTCGCATCCTGTGCGCCCTGCAACAGCAACTTGCGATCGATCAGGCCCTTGAGCGCCGAATCACGCAGCATCTTTTCGTCCAGCAAGGAGGCGTCGAAATCCTTGCCCAGCTGTTGCATGAGCTGGCGACGTTGCATATCGACTGCCTGACTCAGCTCGTTCTGGCTGATCTTCTCGCCGTTCACCTTGGCCGCTTCGTCGCTGTTCCTGGTGGCTTGAAAAATGGCATCGAAACCGGTCAACGCCATCAGTGCGACGATGACTCCGATGATGGTCTTGGCAATCCAGCCCTGTGAATTGTCCCTGATATTCTGCAGCATGCGTCCCCCAGAAACGGTTGAACTTCAAAAATTAGGCAACCGTGGAGCGTGGGTAGAATCCGGATAGAAGAAAGGCGCATCCGAGGATGCGCCTTCTCGTAACTGGCAGAGCGGACCGGGCTCGAACCCGCGAGCCCTGGCACGACAGGCCGGCTACAACCGGCCGTACTACCGCTCCGCTGCCAAGCCAGGCATGACCCCGACCCGGATAAACTCGATGAAACCTTAGTTGACGGCGTCTTTCAGTGCTTTACCGGCCTTGAAGTTCGGCTTCTTGGCGGCCTTGATTTGCAGCGCCTCGCCAGTTTGCGGGTTGCGACCGGTACGAGCCGGACGATCAGTCACGGAGAAGGTGCCGAAACCAACCAGAACAACGGAGTCGCCAGCCTTGAGAGCGCCAGTGACGGATTCGATTACAGCGTCCAGCGCACGGCCAGCAGCAGCTTTCGGGATATCAGCGGATGCAGCGATAGCATCAATCAGTTCCGACTTGTTCACTCTAAGTCCCCTTATATCTATTTGAGATGATTCTAAGTTTTTTTTGGTGAAAGCAAAAAACGAGTGCTGAATGGCCTACAGACACTTAAGAGCCGCTTTATAACAAGGGCTCTAAAAAACTGTCAAGGAAGCCCCCCAGGCAAATGCGTATTAATGCGTGCTAATTCTTTCCTTAGAGTCAGACTCTCGCTTTTCATCCTTCGCGACGATCTCCGGAGCCACATCCGGCAAGGGCTCCGGCGCGTATTGCAGCGCAATTTGCAGGACTTCGTCAATCCATTTAACCGGTTTGATCTGAAGATCCTGCTTAATGTTGTCGGGAATTTCCTTCAGGTCGCGCACATTCTCTTCGGGAATGATCACGATCTTGATCCCGCCACGATGAGCCGCCAGCAGTTTTTCCTTCAACCCACCGATGGCCAGTACCTGACCACGCAGGGTGATTTCGCCGGTCATGGCAACATCGGCTCGAACCGGGATGCCGGTCAATGCCGAAACCAGGGCCGTGCACATGCCTACGCCGGCGCTAGGGCCGTCCTTGGGCGTGGCCCCTTCCGGCATGTGGATATGCGTGTCGCGCTTCTCATGAAAGTCGGCGGGAATACCCAGGCTGCGGGCGCGGCTGCGCACGACCGTCTGGGCCGCGGTGATCGATTCGACCATCACATCGCCCAGCGAACCGGTCTTGATCAATTGCCCCTTACCCGGTACCACGGCGGCTTCGATGGTCAGCAGCTCGCCGCCGACCTGAGTCCATGCCAGACCAGTCACCTGGCCGATCTGATCCTGCTGCTCGGCCAGGCCATAGCGGAACTTGCGCACGCCCAGGAAGTGCTCCAGCAGGTCCGAAGTGACCTTGACCGAGAAGCGTTTTTCCAGCGCATGTTCCTTGACCGCTTTACGGCAGACCTTGGCAATCTGCCGCTCCAGGCCACGCACACCGGCTTCGCGGGTGTAGTAACGAATGATGTCGCGAATCGCTTCCTCGTCAAATTCCAGCTCGCCTTTTTTCAGGCCGTTGGCCTGGATCTGCTTGGGCGAAAGGTATTTCACGGCGATGTTGATCTTCTCGTCCTCGGTGTAACCGGGCAGACGAATCACCTCCATCCGATCCAGCAAGGCCGGTGGAATGTTCATGGAGTTGGAGGTGCACAGGAACATCACGTCCGAGAGGTCGTAGTCGACTTCCAGGTAGTGATCGTTGAAATTATGATTCTGCTCGGGATCGAGAACTTCGAGCAATGCGGAAGCTGGATCGCCTCGCATATCGCTGCCCATCTTGTCGATTTCGTCCAAAAGGAACAGTGGGTTGCGCACGCCAACTTTTGTCATCTTTTGAATCAATCTTCCTGGCATCGACCCGATGTAAGTACGGCGATGGCCACGGATTTCCGCCTCGTCACGCACGCCACCCAGCGCCATCCGGACGAACTTGCGATTGGTCGCATGGGCGATCGATTCAGCCAGAGACGTTTTACCGACACCAGGAGGCCCCACGAGGCACAACACCGGTCCACGGATTTTTTTCACGCGCTTCTGCACGGCGAGGTATTCGAGGATGCGCTCCTTGACCTCTTCCAGACCGTAATGGTCGGCATCGAGAATGTCTTCGGCACGAGCCAGGTCCAGACGCACCTTGCTCTGGGCTTTCCATGGCACCTGGACCAGCCAATCGATATAGGAACGCACCACGGTGGCCTCGGCGGACATCGGCGACATCTGCTTGAGCTTGTTGAGCTCGGCCTGAGCCTTGGCAAGCGCATCCTTCGGCAGGCCTGCGGCATCGATGCGCTTCTTCAGCTCTTCGATCTCGTTGTGGCCTTCGTCGCCGTCGCCCAGCTCTTTCTGAATGGCCTTCATTTGCTCATTCAGGTAGTACTCGCGCTGGCTGCGCTCCATCTGTTTCTTGACGCGGCCGCGGATGCGTTTTTCGACCTGCAGCAGGTCGATTTCGCCGTCGAGCAACGCCAACACGTGCTCGACACGGGCAGACAGGTCAATGATCTCGAGGATCTCCTGCTTCTGCTCGATCTTCAGCGCCATGTGCGCCGCCATGGTATCCACCAGGCGTCCAGGTTCATCGATGCTGTTAAGCGACGACAGGACCTCTGCGGGTACCTTTTTGCCCAATTGCACGTACTGCTCGAACTGAGACAGCAGACTGCGGACAAATACTTCGGATTCACGTTCGGGTACGTCGGCTTCGTCGATCAGCGATACCTCGGCCCGGCAATGACCGTTCACTTCGCTGAAGCGCTCGACCGCTCCGCGCTGCTCGCCTTCGACCAGAACCTTCACCGTGCCGTCAGGCAGCTTGAGCAGTTGCAGAACAGTTGCAATCGTACCTACGCGATAAAGTGCGTCTTCGCCGGGATCATCGTCAGCAGGATTTCTCTGAGCCAGCAGAAGGATCTGCTTGTCACCCGTCATCGCAGCCTCGAGGGCTTCGATGGACTTCTCGCGCCCCACGAACAGCGGGATAACCATGTGCGGATACACCACGACATCGCGCAATGGCAGGAGAGGCAATTCGATGGTTGTCTTCATGATTTCGCCTCTACGGCGGCACTAAGGCCGGAAACAGATGAATGTAAGCTTGAAACCAAGATGGGGGCAGCCTTGAAAAAAAACAAGCGCTAAGACACGTCTAAATCACGCTAAAAGCAAAGGGGCCCGAAGGCCCCTCCTTTATTCCGGCGACCGGACGCTCAGGCGTCCGGGGCAGCCTTGGCAGCCGGCTCACTGTTTTCGTAGATATACAGTGGCTTGGACTTGCCTTCTATAACGCTTTCATCGATCACGACTTTACTCACATCGGACTGCGAGGGAATCTCATACATCGTGTCGAGCAATACGCCTTCGAGAATCGAACGCAACCCACGAGCCCCCGTCTTACGCTCCAGGGCACGCTTGGCGACCGATTTCAGCGCGTCGGAACGGAACTCCAGGTCTACACCTTCCATTTCGAACAGCTTGGCATACTGCTTGGTCAGGGCGTTCTTCGGCTCGGTCAGGATCTGCACCAGTGCAGCCTCATCCAGTTCGTCAAGTGTCGCCAGAACCGGCAAACGACCGACGAATTCCGGGATCAGACCGAACTTGACCAGATCGTCAGGCTCGACTTCACGCAGGGATTCACCGACCTTCTTGCCCTCTTCCTTGCTGCGGACCTCGGCGTTGAAGCCGATGCCCCCGCGGGTAGAGCGATTCTGGATGACCTTTTCCAGGCCCGAGAACGCACCGCCACAGATGAACAGGATGTTACGGGTGTCGACCTGCAGGAATTCCTGCTGCGGATGCTTGCGACCACCCTGGGGTGGAACCGAAGCGACCGTGCCTTCGATCAACTTGAGCAAGGCCTGCTGCACGCCCTCGCCGGAAACATCCCGGGTGATGGACGGGTTGTCGGACTTGCGGGAAATCTTGTCGATTTCGTCGATGTAGACAATGCCCATCTGGGCCTTTTCCACATCGTAGTCGCACTTCTGCAACAACTTCTGAATAATGTTCTCGACATCCTCACCGACATAACCTGCCTCGGTCAGCGTGGTTGCGTCGGCGATGGTGAACGGAACGTTCAGCAAACGAGCCAGGGTTTCGGCAAGCAGGGTCTTACCCGAGCCTGTCGGGCCGATCAGCAGGATGTTGCTCTTGCCGAGTTCGACCTCGTCATTCTTTTTGTCACGCTGGTTCAGGCGCTTGTAGTGGTTGTATACCGCTACGGCCAGTACCTTTTTCGCACGCTCCTGACCAATTACATACTGGTCGAGGATGCCGCTGATTTCTTTAGGCGAAGGCAACTTATGCGCGCTGCTTTCGGCCTGGGCTTCCTGCACCTCCTCGCGGATGATGTCATTGCACAGGTCGACGCACTCGTCGCAAATGAAGACCGAGGGGCCGGCAATCAATTTGCGTACTTCATGCTGGCTTTTGCCACAGAAGGAGCAATAAAGCAGTTTGCCGTTGTCCTCGCCGTTGCGGGTGTCAGTCATTCGATCGATCCAAATCCGATAGGCTTGCAACACAAGATGAAGGCAATTGCGGGCTTTTTCAAGCCCGCAGGCGGCCGGTCATCCCAACCACCTGCATTTTGAGGGCCTCAGGCAGGCATTTGACGCTTGTTGATCACGGAGTCGATCAGGCCGTATTCGGCCGCACGCTCGGCGCTCATGAAGTTGTCACGCTCGGTGTCTCGCTCAATGGTTTCGAGGCTTTGACCGGTGTGATGGGCCAGCAGCGAGTTCAGGCGCGAACGAATATGCAGGATTTCCTTGGCATGGATGTCGATGTCCGACGCCTGGCCCTGGAAGCCGCCCAATGGCTGGTGGATCATCATGCGCGAGTTAGGCAGGCAGTGACGCTTGCCTGCGGCGCCACCGGCGAGCAGGAAGGCGCCCATGCTGCAGGCCTGGCCGATGCAGATGGTGGAAACGTCCGGCTTGATGAATTGCATGGTGTCGTAGATCGACATGCCTGCAGTCACCGAACCGCCAGGTGAGTTGATGTAAAGATGGATATCCTTGTCCGGGTTTTCCGCTTCAAGGAACAGCAGTTGTGCCGCCACGAGATTGGCCATGTAGTCTTCAACGGGGCCGATCAGGAAAATGACGCGTTCCTTGAGCAGACGCGAGTAGATGTCATAGGCACGCTCGCCACGAGCGGACTGCTCGATAACCATCGGGACCAGGCCGCCTGCGGCCTGGATGTCAGAGCTCTGCTGATAAAAAGAATTGCGGGACATGTCTCGCAGTCACTCCCAAATAGTTATGTCTTGAATACGCATAAGCCAGCGCGAAGGCTGGCTTATGGTGTGTATTTCTTACCGCAGAACAATCAATCGGCTTGTGGAGCTTCCACCGGCTTGACCGCTTCTTCGTAAGAGACCGCTTTATCGGTCACGCTAGCTTTCTGCAGAACAGTATCCACAACTTGTTCTTCAAGCACAACCGAACGGACTTCGTTCAGTTGCTGCTCGTTCTTGTAGTACCAGGACACGACTTGCTCGGGCTCCTGATAGGCCGAGGCCATTTCCTGGATCAGTTCGCGGACGCGGGCATCATCAGGCTTGAGCTCATACTGCTTGACCACTTCAGCCACGATCAGACCCAGCACGACACGGCGCTTGGCTTGCTCTTCGAACAGCTCGGCTGGCAGCTGGTCCGGCTTGATGTTACCGCCGAACTGCTGGACAGCCTGCACGCGCAGACGGTTCACTTCGTTGTCCAGCAGGGCCTTTGGCACTTCGATCGGGTTGGAGGCCAGCAGACCGTCCATGACCTGATTCTTGATCTTGGACTTGATGGCCTGACGCAGCTCGCGCTCCATGTTCTTGCGAACTTCGGCGCGGAAGCCTTCGAGACCGGTTTCCTTGATACCGAACTGGGCAAAGAACTCTTCGTTCAGCTCAGGCAGCTTCGGCTCGGAAACGCTGTTGACGGTCACGGTGAACTCGGCAGGCTTACCGGCCAGGTCCAGGTTCTGATAGTCCTCCGGGAAGGTCACGTTCAGGACGCGCTCTTCGCCGGCCTTGGCGCCGACCAGGCCATCTTCGAAACCTGGAATCATGCGACCGGAGCCCAGCACCAGCTGGGTAGCCTTGGCGGAACCGCCGGCGAACACTTCACCGTCAACCTTGCCAACGAAGTCGATGTTCAGTTGATCTTCGTTCTGGGCGGCGCGATCGGCCACTTCGAAACGGGTGTTCTGCTTGCGCAGGATGTCCAGCATCTTGTCCAGGTCGGCATCCGACACCTCGGCGCTCAGGCGCTCGACGGCGATGGACTCGAAGCCGGCAACGGTGAACTCAGGGAACACTTCGAACGTGGCGACGTATTCCAGGTCCTTGCCTTTTTCAAGTACTTTAGGCTCGACGGACGGTGCGCCGGCCGGGTTCAGTTTCTGCTCGACCACAGCTTCGTAGAACGAAGACTGGATAACGTCGCCCACGGCTTCCTGACGTGCGTCAGCCTCGTAACGCTGACGGATCACGCTCATTGGCACTTTGCCTGGGCGGAAACCTGGGATTTTGGCCTTCTGGGCAGTCTGCTGCAGACGCTTGTTGACCTGGGTCTCGATGAGCTCAGCCGGCACGGTGATGCTCATGCGGCGCTCAAGAGCAGAAGTATTTTCAACAGAAACTTGCATGGATATTCCTCGTTGCACAGACGTTGGCCGGCGTTTCCGACCCCAGAATCAAGGGCATGCATTCTAGTAGGTCAAACTCAAGAAGTCACCCTACTGAAAACAGCCGGAAAATAAGCGCCGAATTCAAAGGCAGGGCACATGGACCCGCCCCGTACCGGATTGCAAAAACAGTCGATCAACCCCAAGGCTCTGCATCAACGCTTCCTTATATAAGAAGCATCGTTTCCGAGCGCAGGACAGACGCACCCGCCAGGGGACAGACGGCATATCGCGCATCATCAAGAAACACAATGACGACGAAGCAACCGCCGCACCCCCTCCCACAAACGGAACGGGCAATTGCCGATCAAATAAAAACCTTGAAAACAAAAACGGCGCAGCCCCTTTCAGGTACTGCGCCGTTTTCTGCTATTTAAATAGCGACTTGTTTGGTGCGGACGGAGAGACTCGAACTCTCACACCTTGCGGCGCTGGAACCTAAATCCAGTGTGTCTACCAATTCCACCACATCCGCCAAGCTTTTAAAGCAAAGGCGCCAGACCGTTAAATCTGGCGCCTTTCTAGAATATGGGGTGGACGATGGGGATCGAACCCACGACAACGGGAGTCACAATCCCGTGCTCTACCAACTGAGCTACGCCCACCATATTGCCTTACTGCGTTACTTGTGCCAAAGCTGCCTAATGGCGCACCCGGCAGGACTCGAACCTGCGACCATCCGCTTAGAAGGCGGATGCTCTATCCAGCTGAGCTACGGGCGCCTTTTTAATCTGTATTCTTTGACGATTACAAACTAAGTGCTTTCAGTTTTGCCGAATTGAAACTGCCAACTCCGCTCAACCTTCTTAACCAGTGCTAGGCTGTGCCCGACAAGTGCGACGAATCTTATAGACGACCCGAAAGGCCGTCAACTCTTTTCTAAAAAAAATTCATTTAATTAAAGGGGTTAGGGGAATTTGCAGACCAAGCGCCTTTGCCCTCACGCCCTGGCATGCGAGAATGCGCTCTCTTTTTTTCCCCTCTCGATGGTTAACCACGCGCAATGACTGCACAACTTATCGACGGCAAATCGATCGCCGCCAGCCTGCGCCAGCAGATCGCCCAACGCGTCACCGAGCGTCGCCAGCAAGGCTTGCGCACGCCTGGTCTCGCGGTGATCCTGGTCGGCAGCGATCCTGCCTCTCAGGTTTATGTCTCGCACAAGCGTAAAGACTGTGAAGAGGTCGGCTTCCTCTCCCAAGCCTACGACCTGCCTTCCGAAACCACCCAGCAAGCGTTGGCCGATCTGATCGATCGCCTTAACGATGACCCGAACATCGACGGGGTCCTGCTTCAGTTACCCCTGCCTGAACACCTCGACGCCTCCCGCCTGCTGGAGCGCATCCGCCCGGACAAGGACGTCGACGGTTTCCACCCTTATAACGTCGGTCGCCTGGCCCAGCGCATCCCGCTGCTGCGCCCCTGCACGCCCAAAGGGATCATGACACTGCTGGAAAGCACTGGCGTTGACCTTTATGGCCTCGACGCGGTGGTGGTGGGTGCATCCAACATCGTTGGTCGGCCGATGGCCATGGAGCTGCTGCTGGCAGGCTGCACGGTCACTGTGACCCACCGGTTCACCAAGGACCTGGCTGGCCATGTCGGGCGCGCCGACCTGGTGGTTGTGGCTGCCGGCAAGCCCGGGCTGGTGAAGGGCGAATGGATCAAGGAAGGCGCAATCGTCATTGACGTGGGCATCAACCGCCAGGACGACGGCAAGCTGGTGGGCGATGTGGTGTACGAGACCGCCCTGCCCCGCGCGAGCTGGATCACTCCGGTACCAGGCGGTGTGGGCCCGATGACCCGCGCCTGCCTGCTGGAGAACACGCTGTACGCCGCAGAGACGCTGCATAGCTGATACGTTCACCCGCACCGCAAGTCATGCAAGCCCTGTGGGAGCGATCCTGCTCGCTCCCACAGGTGCATTTATCCCCCTGCATTAAACTTTATTTATGCACCCGTCCCCACGGCACAGGCATGTAGCGCCGTTGTCACCCATACTCCTAAAATGCAGCGCTTTTTTTAAAACCGTTGCTCAACGGTACCTTCAATACTATCGAGTCTACTCGCGTGAAAATCCGTCTTTCGATCCTCAGCCTGTTCTTCGCTTTCTCGGGCGCTCTTATCACGCAGGATGTCAACGCACAGGAAACCATCGCGACCCCACGAGACACGTCAAAACTGCAGGTGGCCTCGGGCAGCGCGATGCTGTTGGACCTGCAGACGGATAAAGTCGTTTATTCCAGCAACCCGGACGTCGTAGTGCCGATCGCTTCGGTCACGAAACTCATGACCGGGCTGATCGTGCTGGATGCCAAGCAGAACCTGAATGAGTACATCCCGATCACCATCGCCAATACGCCGGAGATGAAAGGTGTGTTTTCCAGGGTCAAGCTCAACAGCGAGCTGTCGCGCCGCGACGTGCTGCTGATTGCCCTGATGTCTTCGGAGAACCGCGCCGCCGCCACCCTCGCCCATCATTACCCGGGCGGTTACGCGGCCTTTATCGCCGCGATGAACGCCAAGGCCAAGGCGCTGGGGATGACCAGCACCCATTACGTCGAGCCTACCGGCCTGTCGATCCATAACGTGTCCACTGCCAGGGACCTGACGAAACTGCTGATCGCCGCGCGCAAGTACCCGTTGCTCAGTGAGCTGAGCACTACCAAGGAAAAGACCGTCACGTTCCGCAAACCGGTCTACAGCCTGGGCTTTCGCAATACCGATCATCTGATCCACAGGGGCAACTGGGATATTCAGCTGACCAAGACCGGCTTCACCAACCAGGCCGGACATTGCCTGGTGCTGGTAACCCGGATGGGCAATCGTCCGATGGCGCTGGTCATCCTGGACGCCTTCGGCAAATACACACATTTCGCTGATGCCAGCCGAATTCGCAGCTGGGTTGAAACCGGCAAGAGTACCCGTGCTCCGGCCGTGGCCCTGCAGTACAAGGCCGCGAAAAATCTCAAGAGCCGCCAGAGCGGCGTGGTGGAAGCCTCTCAATAAGCGCTCGTTAAATAAATCGACAGCCCCGATCATTCGGGGCTGTTTGCGTTCAGGGCTTGAGCTTGCCCAGCGGATCATAGGCCTTGGAAGATGGCGGATCCTGCTCGCGTTTCTCGTCCCGTGGGGCCTTGGCCGGCCCTATCGGGTCAACTTGCGGGTCATCGAGGTCCGGCGAATCCGGATCGAATCCCAAGTCGTCATCGGCGGACGAGTGCTCGGATGAATGGGGCCCCGTGGGTGTTTTCGACTGTGCCATACCTGCCTCCTCGAATCAGGGCCCGGACAATGGACCCTGACGATAAGAGCCTCGGGAGAGTCAGGTCGTGCCCGGCAAGTGACGAACGGGGCAGATCATCAATGCGCCGTATCCAGGGCCTTGATGGCCCGCGCCGCCGCCTGCTCCCGTCCTGCCCCGGCCAGTTCGTCGGCGGCCTTCAGCCAACGCTGCGAGTCGACGTTGGCAGGAAGCTGCGTCGGGCGCTGGAGCAATACGGCCCAGCCCCCCGCATCCTTGAAAGCCGATTCGAACCCACTGAAGCTCATCGACAGCCGCCGGTTCATGCCCGAGCGCAGCAAGACCGTCTGCTTCTGCCGGTCATAACCGGCAAGAATCGCGTATCGGGGCCCGGACCAGAAGGCGGCGCCTTCGGTGTAACGCAGCAACACCGGGTTACCCGCCCCGACCTGCGTCAGCAGCGCGTCCAGCCGGCTGTCGAGCGGATACACCACCAACCCGTATTCACGCGCCGCCGTCTGCATATTCTGCTGCAGTTTGGCTTCGCCGCCCGGTAGATGCAGTGGCTTCTCCAGCAACCCCGGCGTGATCACCGTACCTTGCAACGTCAGCAGGGCGGCCAGTGACTGCGGAGCGCCCTGGTAGAGATCTCCCCGATAGAACGGCACGCCGTTGAGCTCCACCCGTTCGGGCAGGCGCTGGATCTGCGGCGACACGCTGCCTGCGCAACCGACCAGGGCGACAAGGCAAGCAGTGGCCAATACCAGTGATCGAAAAGAGGGAATGACCGGCAACATGATGACTCTCTATTTCAGATACCCGATGTTCGGGTCGGGTTGGGGCCGTCGATCATAAAGCGCCCACCGGTCCGGGTATAGCCTGAACTGCAGTTGCGACGCCGCGATAGAACCAACTGTTGCGTGGCCGAGCGCCTCGATCGACTGCCTGCAACACTTGAACGACTAGACTGTCAATTGAACTGAGTGTGTTGCCCCGGACCGGGGCAGAGGGAGGCCCTGATGAGCCTGACGACGACTATTGTGATGCTGATATTCGGCTGGCTGAGTGTAGCGACCGCCATGCTCTGGGGGGTGCTGCGGATCACCCGCCGCCATCATCATGTGACACCGGCGCAAACGCAGAAAAACACAAAAACCACAAGGCGCCCCGCCACCGCGCACTGATTCCCCACCAAAAAAACCGCCCGGGCCTGAACCCGGGCGGCTTCTTCCTGCCTGTTATCAGGCCTCGTGACCCAACGCCTTTTGCCGGGCGCGACGGGCCATCATGTTCAGCACTTCAATCGCGGCAGAGAACGCCATGGCGGCGTAGACGTAGCCCTTGGGCACATGGGCACCGAAACCTTCAGCAATCAGCGTCATGCCGATCATGATCAGGAAGCCCAGGGCCAGCATGACCACCGTCGGGTTGTCATGGATGAACTTGGCCAGCGGCTCGGCTGCCAGCAGCATCACCAGTACCGAGACCACCACGGCAATGATCATGATCGGCAAGTGCTCGGTCATGCCCACAGCCGTGATAATGCTGTCGATGGAGAACACCAGGTCCAGCATCAGGATCTGACCGATCGCGGCGGCAAATCCGAGGGTCACGCCAGATGTGGCTGTCTTGGGATCATCCGGCGCGGGGTCCATGCTGTGATGGATCTCGGTCGTCGCCTTCCACAGCAGGAACAGACCACCGGCGATCAGGATCATGTCCTTCCAGGAGAACGCCTGGCCCAGGATCTCGATGACCGGCTCGGTCAACTGCACAATGAACGCGATAGTGCTCAGCAAGCCCAGGCGCAGGATCAACGCCATGCCGATACCGATCCGACGTGCCTTGGCACGATGTTGTTCGGGCAGCTTGTTGGTCAGGATCGAAATGAAGATCAGGTTATCGATGCCGAGCACGATTTCCATGACGACGAGGGTCGCCAGGGCGATCCAGGCGGTGGGGCTGGCGACAAGTTGTAAAAGATAATCCATGGGTCAGTCCTGACTCGATATGACGGGGTTAGAGGGTTTGGGTGGAAGGCTTGGATTCGTCGGCGTCGGGCGCCGGTTCTTTCTCGGGGCTGATCAAACCGCCCGTTGCCTCGCTCAACGCTTTCTCGGCAGCCTTGTGGGTGTCATCGATCGCTTTTTTGGCGGTTTCGACCGCTTGTTCCTTCAATTGCTCGGCCAAGTGCTGAGCGCTTTTTTCGGCCTGTTCGCAACCTGACAATGTCAGGACCGACACAGCCAGCAAGGCAGCAAGCCCCAAGGTTTTGTATGTCATGGATAAAATGCCTCTCGAAATGGACAGAGCGCGAAGATGGCTCACCAATGGCTCAGCATTCTAGGGACGTGGATACTTCAGGAAAATTCGTATTTTCAGCGGTTATACTTCGTTTTTTACGAACCGAAGTCATTCCATGCTCAATTACCGACAACTGCATTACTTTTGGGTAGTGGCCAAGACCGGCAGCATCGTGCGGGCCTGCGAGCAACTGAACCTGACCCCACAAACCATCAGCGGGCAGATCTCCCTGTTCGAGCAGACGTATAACATCAAATTGTTTCGTCGCGTCGGACGCCAACTGGAGCTGACGGAAGCCGGACGCCAGACGCTGCCCTACGCCGAACATATGTTTCAGTTGGGTGGCGAACTGGAGCTCATGCTGCGGGCCCAACCCAATGAACAACAGACACTGTTCCGGGTCGGCGTGGCAGATGTGGTGCCCAAATCCATCGTCTATCGGTTGCTGGCGCCCACCATGGAGCTGAGCGAGCCCCTGCGCATCACCTGCCGCGAAGACAAACTCGAACGGCTGCTGGCCGACCTGGCGATCCAACGCCTGGACCTGGTGATTTCCGACAGCCCGATGCCGACTCACCTGGACATCAAGGGCTACAGTCAGAAGCTGGGAGAATGCGGTATCAGTTTCTTCGCCACCGCCGCGCTGGCCGAGCATTACGGGCAGGATTTCCCCCGCAGCCTGCATGACGCGCCGCTGCTGATTCCCGGCCCGGAAACCGTGGTGCGCAGTCGCCTGCAACGCTGGTTCGCCGAACAGCAGATCCAGCCACGCATCGTCGGCGAGTTCGACGACAGCGCATTGATGCAGGCCTTCGGTCAGTCAGGCAGCGGGATCTTCATCGGCCCGAGCGTGATTGCCGATGAGGTCAAACGCCAGTACGGCGTGCGGGAAATCGGCCAGACCGACGCGGTGAGCGAGTCGTTCTATGCCATTTCCGTGGAACGCAAAGTCAGCCATCCGGGGATTGTCGCCATTGCCGAAGGGGCGCGGCGCGAGCTGTTCAGCGCTTAGGCTCTGTTTGAAAAGTCTTGAGACGAAGGTCAGGCAAGGCGAAAACCGGCGAGGAAGCGGAGTTTACTGGAGTAAATGAGCATTCCGAGCCGGTTTTCAACGCAGCATGAACGAGTATCAAGGCTTTTCAGACAGAGCCTAACGGCCTGCGCAAGTGGTGCGAGGCTTAAACGTCATCAACAGCATCGCCAGCAGGATCGACACCAGGATGAATCCGGCCGCCGCGAATCCGACACTGCCCAGGCCCAGGGTGTCGATGACCCGCCCGCCAATCATCGCCCCCAGGCCAATCCCCAGGTTGGCACCCGCGATGTTCAAAGAGGCAGCGAAAGCCGGCGCCTCGGGGGCGGCCTTCATCAGGCGCACATGGCTGACCAGGAACAGGGCAGCCTGGGTCACGCCCCAGATCCCCATCGCCGCAGCTAGGCCCAGGGCTGAATGAATGCTCGGCACCAGCGCCACCATGCCGCCGATCATGAACAGGCAGAACACCATCGACGCGATCAGCGGATGCCGGTCCACCGCACGACCACCCAGCGAGTTGCCCACCAATCCCACAGCGCCGAAGCCCATGAGGCACCAACCTACCAACGTGCCATCGAACCCGGCCAGACGCTCGAGGATATCGGCCAGATAGGTGTAGGCGGTGAACATGCCACTGAACACCAGGATCGACAACAGCACGTGTCCCTGCATCAACGGGCTGCGCAGGATCTTGAACTGCGAACGCAAACTCACCTGCTGCAGGTGCAGGGCGGTCTTTGGCAAGTAGATGAACAGTAACAACGCCTTGGCAAACGCAATGACTGCCAGGATCGCAAAAGCGCTGCGCCAGCCGAACGCATCAGAAATCAGCGTGCCCACCGGAATGCCGAACACCGTGGCGCAGACGATGCCGAAGCCGATCCGGGCAATGGCGCGCCCGGCGTATTGTGGCCCGACAATGTTCACCGCCGTTTCACTCGCCAACGCCCAGAACACTGGCAAGCCCAGCGCCGGAATCAACCGGGCAATGGCCATGACCCAGATATCCGGGGCAACGGCCGCCAATGTGTTGGCCAGGCCGAACATCATCAGTACGCTGATGAACAGCCTGCGCCGCTCGAAACGGGCGAACCAGGCTGTCAGGAACGGCCCGAACGCTGCCACCGTAAACGCGAACAACGTCACCAGTAACCCGGCTTGGGGGATGCTGACGTCCAGGTCACGGGCGATGGAAGGCAGCAAGCCGACGATGATGAATTCCGTGGTCAGTACCGTGAAGCCGGCGGCCGACAACAGGAAAATGGGTAACAACATGCATGACTCCGGCAAAACAACGACACCAGCGTGAACCCAAGGGCCCGCTGGAGGAATAGAGAAGTGAGAGGTTCAAAGCCTAACAGAATGTACGTGGCAGACAAACGCCGATTGAAACATGGGTGGCGGATCGTCACAGGTCCGTCAGATTCTTCAGCGGGCTGTGCTAAAGTCCGCGCCCCGCAACTGTTGTACCGCTTCCGGTCCCGCTCATGTGGCCTGCCCGCTTGTCGCCCTGATCGTCGACCGTTACTCAAAAAAACAAACGGATGGTCGTTATGACTGCTTTATCCCCTTCCCTGTTGCAACGCTTGAAACGCACCAGCCTGGTGACACAGATCATCATTGGTCTGATTGCCGGTATTGCCCTGGCCTGGCTCGCGCCCGACGTGGCGAAGTCCACGGCCTTCATTGGCAAGGTCTTCGTGTCCGCTCTCAAGGCGGTGGCTCCCATCCTAGTGTTCGTGCTGGTCATGGCGTCGATCGCCAACCACAAGCACGGCCAGGAAACCCATATCCGCCCGATCCTGTTCCTGTACCTGCTGGGGACCTTTGCGGCAGCCGTGGTGGCGGTCGTGGCCAGCACACTGTTTCCGTCCAGCCTGGTGCTGTCCACCCAGGACGTCGCTGTCACTGCTCCCGGCGGCATCGGCGAAGTGTTGCAGAGCCTGCTGCTCAGCGTCGTGGACAATCCCGTCCGGGCACTGATGGAGGGCAACTTCATCGGTATCCTGGCCTGGGCCATTGGCATGGGCATCGCCATTCGCCATGCCGGCCAGACCACCCGCAACGTGCTGGAGGATCTCTCCAATGGCGTAACGGTAATCGTGCGTCTGGTAATCAGCTTCGCACCGCTGGGGATCTTCGGCCTAGTGGCCTCGACCCTCGCCACCTCCGGCTTCAGTGCCCTGCTCGGCTACCTGCAACTGCTGACTGTGCTGATCGGTTGCATGTTGTTCGTCGCCCTGGTGGTCAACCCGCTCATCGTGTTCTGGAAACTGCGTCGCAACCCCTTCCCCCTGGTGTTTACCTGCCTGCGCGAGAGCGGCATCACCGCATTCTTCACCCGCAGCTCGGCGGCGAATATCCCGGTGAACCTGGAACTGAGCAAACGCCTGGGTCTGCACGAAGACACGTACTCGGTCTCGATCCCGCTGGGCGCCACCATCAACATGGCCGGCGCCGCCATCACCATTACCGTACTGACCCTGGCGGCGGTACATACCCTGGGTATCGTCGTGGACGTGCCGACTGCGGTACTGCTGAGCGTCGTCGCGGCCATTTGCGCCTGTGGCGCGTCTGGAGTGGCCGGCGGATCGCTGCTGCTGATTCCTCTGGCGTGCAGCCTGTTCGGCATTCCCAGCGAGATCGCCATGCAGGTGGTAGCCGTAGGCTTCATCATTGGCGTATTGCAGGACTCGGCGGAAACGGCGCTGAACTCGTCCACTGACGTGCTGTTCACGGCGGCGGCTTGTCTGGGTGAGGAAGAGAAGCTCGCGCGTACGGCATAAGACGCGGTCGGCTGTACGGGCCTCATCGCGAGCAGGCTCGCTCCCACATGGCTCTGGAGTGGTCCCAGGACATACATCCACCCTGGATCTTTGGGAGCGAGCCTGCTCGCGATAGCGGCGGCACGTTCAGCAACGATCCAACAGGCAAAAAAAGCCCGGAACGGCCCACACCGTCCCGGGCTTTTTTACATCGGCAGGTTTAGAACGCGCCCATGTAGTCGCGCTTGCCGATTTCCACGCCGTTGTGGCGCAGCAGCGCATAAGTGGTAGTGACATGGAAGAAGAACTGCGGCAGGCCGTAGGTCAGCAGGTAGTTCTGGCCGGTGAAACGCTTTTCCTTGGGCGTGCCCGGACGGGTCACGATTTCGATGTTTTCCTTGCCGTCGATCTGCTCGGGACGAATGCCGTCGATAAAGGCGAGGACCTTGGTGATCAAGGCTTGCAACTCGGCGAAAGTGGTTTCGCTGTCGTCATATTTCGGCACATCGATTTCGGCCAGCCGCGCGGAAACGCCTTTGGCGAAATCCACGGCGATCTGCACCTGGCGCACCAGCGGGAACATGTCTGGGTACAAGCGAGCTTGCAGGAAGGCGTTCGGGTCGATGCTTTTCGCGCTGGCGTGGGCTTCGGCCTTGTTCAGCACATCGCTCAGGGCGTTGAGCATCTGCTTGAAAACCGGGATGGAAGCGGCGTACAGGGAAATAGTCATGGCGATCTCATGCAGGTGATGGAAAAGAGGTTCATCGAACGTGGGCGATTATAGACACGGCGTTGAGCGGCTTGTCTTTTATCACGCAAGGATTACGCTAGGCGGCTTCATAGCATAGGGGACGCGCGATGGGCATCGAAGAACAAGGCCAGGCTGAAGAAGCACGGCTCAACAGCACGGAAATCCGCATCCTGGGATCACTGGTTGAAAAACAGGCGACCAACCCGGAAACCTATCCCCTGACACTCAACGCCCTGGTTCTGGCCTGCAATCAGAAGACCAGCCGCGAACCGGTGATGAACCTGACGCCCGGCCAGGTTGGTCAAAGCCTGCGGGCCCTTGAAGGCCGCGGTTTTACCCGGTTGGTGATGGGCAGCCGCGCCGACCGCTGGGAACACCGGGTCGACAAGGCTCTTGAACTGGTGCCGGCCCAGGTGGTCCTGATGGGGCTACTGTTCCTGCGTGGCCCTCAAACGATCAATGAGCTGCTGACCCGCAGCGGCCGGATGCACGACTTCGAAGACACCGAACAGGTGCTGCATCAACTGGAACGCCTGATCGCCCGCGGTCTGGCCCTGCTGGTGCCGCGTCAGGCCGGTCAGCGGGAAGACCGCTACGTCCATGCCCTGGGCGATCCGGCGGACATCGAGGCGATCCTCGCTGCCCGACAGCATCCGGTGGAACGCGGCACCGGCAGCGGCGTGTCGCTGGAGCGTATCGAAGAGCTCGAAGCCCGCATCGCGGCGCTGGAAGAGCGGCTGGCCCGATTGGAATAGCGCCCCTACACGGCCCGGGCGAAGGCCACGGCTTTCTCGAACTGTTCCAGGCTCGGTCGTACACCGGTGTAGAGCACGAATTGCTCCAGGGCCTGGATCGCAACGACTTCCAGCCCGGTGATGACACGCTTGCCTTCAGCCCGAGCCCGCACGATCAGTGGCGTTTCCGACGGGATCGCCACGACATCGAACACCGTCTGCGCCGCCTCGATGGCGTCCGGCGCGAACGCCAGCTCGCTGGCCTCCGGGCCGCCGGTCATGCCAATGGGCGTGACATTGATCAACATCCGGGGCCGTTGTTCGCCCAGTTCGCTTTGCCACTCATAGCCCAGGGACTCGGCCAGGGCGCGACCGGCGGCTTCATTGCGAGCGACGATCAGGCCCTTCTTGTAGCCGCCATCGCGCAGGGCGCTGGCCACTGCCTTGGCCATGCCCCCGCTGCCACGCAGTGCGAAGGTCGAGTCCTTCGGCACGGCATGGGTTTGCAGCAACTGGGCGATGGCAATGTAGTCGGTGTTATAGGCCTTCAGGTGACCGTCGGTGTTGACGATGGTGTTGATGGACTGGATCGCGGCAGCGGAAGCGTCCAGCTCATCGACCAAGGGAATACAGGCCTCTTTGAAAGGCATCGACACCCCGCACCCGCGAATGCCCAGCGCGCGGATTCCCCTGACCGCACCGGGCAGGTCCTGGCTGCTGAAAGCCTTGTAGTAAAAGTTCAGGCCCAACTGCTCGTACAGGTGATTATGAAAGCGCAGGCCGAAGTTTCCGGGACGTCCCGACAGGGACATGCATAGCTGGGTGTCTTTGTTGTGTTTGAATTGCATGTTGGTTCCTTGCGTTCACTTTCGGACAAACGGATGACCGTCTCGTTGGACCTTACACAATATTTACCCAACGGCGTTGCAGATCCTGAGAAAATCGTTGTCAGAGCAAGTATCCCGGCGACCAATCATCGGGTCTGCTACAGACCACAGTTGCCGGGGCCGAAACGAGGAACCACCATGAATCGTAAACTCCCCATCATCGCCCTGCTCATGGGGGCACTCGCGGTCACCGGCCAGGCATCCGCCCATGGTCGCGGTGGTTGGGAGGGGCCCGCAGTGTTTGGTGCAATCGTCGGCTCGGCGATTGTCGGCTCGGCGATCATCAACCGTGACCGGCCGGTCTATGTGCAGCAACCGGTCTACGTGCAGCCACAACCGGTCTATGTACAACAACCTCCGCCGGTTTATTACGCGCCACCGCCGGTGTACATCGAGCGACCTGTCTACTATCGCCCGGCGCCCGTGTATTACGGGCCACCACGGGGCTATTACTATGGCCCGCCCCGTGGTCACTACGGTCGCTGGTAAGCGATCCGGAACAAAAAACAGCCTGCCGTCAGTGACCGCAGGCTGTTTTTTTATGGGGCAAGCAACCGATATCAGACATGCTCGCTGCTTTTGAGCCTTGCTGTGCCATGTTCCGCAGTCGGATGGGCAGGCTCCGCCACCACCGGAATCTCGTTGCCATCGCAGTCATGCAACTTGCCGTCGCTGAAATAGTCCCCTTCGCGCAACGCCGCCAGGTCCTGGTAGCGCAACACCCGCTCGGTGCCGGCGGCGAAGACTGACTGCTGGTCGGAATTACCGGCGGTAAGGTGGTTGAACGCCAGGTTCAATACGATCGCCATGATGGCCGAGGAACTGATCCCTGAATGGAAAATGGTGGCGAACCAGCTCGGGAAGTGATCGTAGAAGTTTGGCGCGGCGATGGGAATCATGCCAAAGCCGATGGAGGTGGCGACAATGATCAGGTTCACGTTGTTGCGGTAATCGACCTTCGACAGGGTACGAATGCCACTGGCGGCGACGGTGCCGAACAGCACGATACCGGCACCGCCCAGCACCGAGGTCGGCACTGCAGCGATCACCCGTCCCATGAACGGCAACAGCCCGAGCACCACCAGAAACAGCCCGCCGGTCGCCACCACATAGCGGCTCTTGATTCCGGTGACTGCCACCAGCCCGACGTTCTGGGCAAAGGCGCTTTGGGTGAACGAGCCGAAAATCGGCGCGATCATGCTCGACAGCATGTCCGCCCTCAGGCCATTGCCCAGGCGCCGGGAATCGACCTTGGTGTCAATGATCTCGCCCACCGCCAGGATATCGGCGGAAGTTTCCACCAAAGTCACCATGATTACGATGCACATCGACAGAATCGCCGCGATGTGGAAGGTTGGCATGCCAAAGTGGAACGGCGTGGGGAAGCCAAACATCGGCCCTTCGTTGACGGCGGAAAAATCAGCCATGCCAAGGAACACCGCTATCACCGTACCAATCACCATGGCCAGCAGGATCGACAACCGGGAAATGGTCGCGCTGCCCATCTTGCTGAGCAACAGCACCAGCACCAGCGTGACGGCGGCCAGGCCGATGTTCGCCATGCTGCCGAAATCAGCCGCGTGACTGTTGCCGCCCATCGCCCAGCGTGCCGCCACCGGCATCAGTGTCAGGCCGATGGTGGTAATCACGATGCCTGTGACCAACGGCGGAAAGAACCGGGTGATTCGCGAAAATACCGGAGTAATCAGCAAGCCAATCAAGGATGCGGCGATCACCGCGCCCAGGATGGCCTGGAATCCGCCCTCCCCGCCGGTCCCGACGATCGCCACCATGGTCGCGACGCCGGAGAACGACACGCCTTGTACCAAGGGTAACTGGCAGCCAAAAAACGGCAGGCCCAGGGTCTGCAGCAAGGTCGCCAGCCCTCCCGCGAACAATGACGCCGCAATCAACAGACCGATGTCCGCCGACGACAGCCCGGCCGCCTGCCCGATGATCAAAGGCACGGCGACGATGCCACCGTACATGGTCAACACATGTTGCAGGCCATAAGCCATATTCGCGCCGACGCCAAGGTTTTCGTCCTCGGGCCGTGGGAGTGAAACATGGGGCGTTTTCATGATTCGGGGGTTCCCTGTTTTTTGTTATGGGCACACTGTATTCAAAACTCAGGACAAATGTCCAGATAGTTGTATACAACTTTTAAGCCGCATCATGACCAAAGGGTCATCGCATCCGCAAAAAACATCCACTCCGTTTTCAGAGAAGCCCCGCCAGTACAGGGCGCAACAGTTCTCGTGGCGGCACGCGCAGCCCGAATTCACTTTCCAGCACATCGATCAGTTCATCGGCATCGGTGATCTCCCGCCGCTCGCTCTCCTGCCCCAACCGATGCAAGGCGTAGCTGTTGCCATTGAGGGTCTTGCGCAGGCCATCACCGGTGCGGGACACCATTAATCGCCCCATGAATGGAGAGTCGGGGTGGCTACTGACATACCAATTGCCCACGATGTAGTCGATGTCTTCCTGGCGTTGCAGGTCGAACAGGTACATCGGTCGCCATTCCCCCGTCACGTTGGCCCGCAGGAGGTAGCCGTCTGGATGATCTTCAATACGGTACGGCTCGTGGGGAGTGGCCTGGATGTCGCGACTGTCCAGTAGCAAAGGGCCGGTAGGCACCATGCCGCCAAAGCCGACATCAGTGATATAGCGCACGCCATCCAGCGTCACCAGGCTGAGACGATGGGTGCGGGCGGGCCAGGCCCCTTCGGGAGCGGTCATCACCACCCGTCCGGTGATGCCGCGGGCATCGAAGCCCAGTGCCTGCAACAACGCCAGGAATAATTGATTGAGTTCGTAACAGTAACCGCCACGTCCTTGATCGAGGATTTTTCGCTCCACCGATTCGAGATCGATAGGCACCGGCTGACGCAGTAGCGTCGAGAGTGTTTCGAAGGGGAATTCGGCCGTGTGGCGCCATTGAAGCTTGCGCAAGGTGTCGAGGGTCGGCGCCGGGGGCGCGTCGAAGCCCAGGCGTTTGAGATAACGGCCCGTATCGCTCAGTCGTGGGGTGTCCATGAGGGTGTCCTTTCCTGGTCCAGCGCAGGCCTACAGTAAGCCAGCTGCTGTCGGCAGCAGGTATAAGGCATTGTTCCGGCGACGACAATAACCCGTTCAGCGCCGCTTGCGCGAAGCCAGCCGGATCCAGGTAGGCGCATGATCGCTGGGATGAGGCTGGTTCCTGACCCAGGCGTCCACGCCCGCCTCGCTCAAATAAGGGCTCGCCGCCGGGTTGAGCAGCAGGTGATCGATACGCAGCCCCGAATTTTTCTGCCAATGCTGACGGAAATAGTCCCAGAAGGTGTAGATCCGCTCCTGCGGATACAGATGACGCAACGCATCCGTCCATCCCTGATCGAGCAGCCGTTGATAGCACTCGCGGCTTTCGGGCTGCAACAGCGCATCCTTGAGCCAGGAGCGCGGGTTGTAAATGTCCATGTCGGTGGGCACCACATTGTAATCACCGGCGAGTACCACCGGATGTTCGCTGGCCTGTAAATCTTGGGCGTAGTCGATCAGCCGTTCGAACCATGCCAGCTTGTAGTCGAACTTCGGGCCTGGCTGCGGGTTGCCGTTGGGCAGGTAGAGGCACCCCACCAGGACGCCATGCACAGCGGCCTCCAGATAACGGCTGTGACTGTCGTCATCTGCGCCGGGCAGGCCACGACGGCTCTCCAGCGGCTGCGCATCACGGGCCAGGATCGCGACGCCATTCCACGACGCCTGGCCATGCCAGATCGATCCGTACCCCACCGACTCCAGCTCCGCCGCCGGGAAATCCTTGTCGGCTGCCTTGAGCTCCTGCAGACAGACAATGTCTGGGCCCTCTCGCTCCAGCCATTCCAGCAGGTTGGGCAACCGGGCCCGGATGCCGTTGATATTAAAGGTCGCGATACGCAGATTTTTCATGGACCGGAACTCGAAATGCCAGGACACTCACCTGTGACCGATAAAAAACCGCAGTGGTTGCAACGGCTTTCAGGAGCTCGATGAAGGTCGATCGCTATCCAGCAGGCGCGCGAACGCGGCCTTATCGATTGGACGACTGAGGAAATAACCCTGAACCTCATGGCATTGGTCCGATCCCAGCGAACCGAGCTGGGCCAGGGTTTCCACCCCTTCGGCCGTGACGGTCAGGCCCATCGCCTTGCCCAGATTGATGATCGCCTGCACCACCGCCCGATCGTTGCTGCTGTTGCTCATGGATGCAATGAAGCGCTTGTCGATCTTGATGCCGTCGAACGGATAAGTTCGCAGGTAACCGAGCGACGAATAACCGGTGCCGAAATCGTCCATGTTCAAACGTACGCCCAGTTCCTTCAGGGCGTTCATGACCTGGAGGGCTCCGTCCACATCGTTGAGCATCACGTTCTCGGTAATTTCGAGTTCCAGGCGACTGGCCGGGAAATGGGTTTCGATCAGCACCTGGCGCACGTCCTCGACGACGTTGCTGCGCTCGAATTGCGCGGGCGAGAGATTGACCGAGACCATCAGATCCCCCGGCCAGGTCAGCGCGGTTTCGCAAGCCTCGCGCAGCACCCAGCGCGAAAGCGGAACGATGAGGTCGGTTTGTTCGGCCAAGGGAATGAAGGCATCCGGGCCCAGCAAGCCCTGGGTCGGATGCTGCCAACGCACCAGCGACTCGACGGCAACGATTTCGCGACCATCGACCTTGTAGCGAGGCTGGAAATGCAGGACGAATTCGTTTTTCCTGAGAGCCTGGCGCAGATCGCTTTCCAACTGGCGTCGGTGCTGGATCTGATCGTTCATTTGTGGCGCAAAGTAGCACCAGGTTTTCTTGCCCTCGGACTTTGCCTGATACATGGCAATGTCAGCGCAACGGATCAATTCTCCGGGAATATAGCCTTGGCGACGGCTCACCGCGATGCCGATGCTGGCGCCGATGTGCAGGGCGTGGGTCTCGTAGTGGATCGGTTGCTGCAAGCTGTTGATCAGTCGCTCGCAGAATCGGTCGATCTCGGTGGTGTTTTCCATTCCGCTGAGCACCACGACGAACTCATCGCCTCCCAACCGTGCCACCAGGTCCTGGTCACGGGTGCTGTCGCGCAGCCGTTGCGCCACCTCCAGCAGCACCGCATCGCCCGCCGGGTGGCCGAGGGAGTCGTTGATCGGCTTGAAATTGTCCAGGTCCACCACCAGCAGGGTCAAGGGTGCGGAATGCTCCTTGGCGAGCAGCGCATCATCCAGGTACCGCGCCAGTTTGTTGCGGTTCGGCAGGCCGGTCAGCGCATCGTGCAATGACAAATGCTGGACCTGGGCATGAGCTGCCACCTCATCGGTGATGTCGCTGGCAGTACCTCGATACCCTGCCGTCTCTCCCTTGTCCAGGATCGGTCGCGCCGATACCCGACAAAAGCGCAATTGCCCGGAATGGTCGCGGTAGGAGCAACGCAGGTTGCTGACGTTATGTTCCTCCGTCAGATTGCTCAGCCATAGGGCAATCGGTGTCGTGTCGCAGAACAACAGCTGTTCGATGTCTTGCCCCAGCCACTGCCGGTCGGAAAACCCCGTGACCGCATTGAAGCGTCCCGATAAGTAAGTGATGCGGCGCTGGCTGTCGATCTCCCAAATCCAATCGGATGCCGCCTCGGCCACAGCGCGGAAACGTTCTTCACTGGCTTCCAGAGCCCGGGTCGACTTTTCCAGGCTGTCATGGCTGGCATCCACATGCCGGGCCGCGCGCATGGCATAGCGGAAAAACCAGGCGGTAAGCAGCGCCAGGATCAACAGTGCCCCACCCAGCGGCGGGATCAGGGACCAGAGCAATTGCCGGCCCGGCCGTTCGAGCCGGGACACCAGGCTGTAGCCGGTACTGTCCAGCGGCACCGCCGGCTGGCCTGGTTCAAGTGCCGTGTCCTGTTTGAGATTCAGATCGATGAGGCCATAGCTCTTGCCCAGTTTGCGCAGCTTGACGGGCGTCAGTTGATCGACAAATAACAGGATCGACGCTCCCCTGGGATCGATCCGTGGACGCTCGTCGTTGGGCACGATCACCGCCGCGGTGACGATGGCTGGCCAGCCTTCGAACAAGGTATAGCGGATCTGGGGCATGGTCAGGTCGGCTTGCCCCTGGAGCTGTTCCACCAGCTCCTTCAATGGCATTTCCATGTAAGCCGACACGTCGGCCTGGAGAGGCTGCCCTCGTATCAAGGCGTACTTGGTGCGCTCGCGATCAATGACGAACACGCCTTCGTATTCGTCATTGGTAAACAGTGTCCTGCCCATGTTCTGGTCGGCGTAGGCCCATTGCACATCCACCTCGCCATTGAGATGTTCATAGGCTGTGGTCCAAAAGGCATAGCTGGTGATGTAGTTTTTGGAGGCGGTGATGCGGTTCTGGACGGCGCGCTCGGTGTAGAAATGTGTTTTGCGCACATCCTCGGTGTCCAGATCGCCCGCGATCTCGAATAACGCCGCTGCCGTCAGCAGCACGCCGAGGACAAACAGTCCTGCCACCGCGGCCACCAGGCGACGGGTAATGGGGGTATGGCGCGTGGTGTTTGAAAGCGTATCGGCAGAAGTGTCCATTCATCTGTTCCTGGGCTTCGACGCTTGCTTCGATGTGCAGTTGACCGTTGCCCGCCGTCGATGACTCCCACGAACTCAACGATCGGAGCGCTCCAGCACATCTCGCCCGTCTTCCGTCGGCCACACCGCCACGCGATTGCGACCGCTGTGCTTGGCCTGGTAAAGGGCGGCATCCGCCCTCTGGATGAAGACCTCGGTGCTGTCGAGGCTGCTCGGCACAAAAGCATAGCAGCCCAGGCTCACCGTCAGGTAACCGGTCGGGGAACCAGCGTGTGTGATGTGCTTTTCGATCAGGTTGCTGCGGATTTGCTCGGCCAGCGTCACGGCGCCCTGCAGGTTGGTATCGGGAAGCAATACCGCGAACTCCTCTCCACCGTAGCGCACCGCCAGGTCCGCCTTGCGATGACAGCAACCCTTGAGCACTTGCGCCACCTCCGCCAGACAATGATCCCCGGCCACGTGCCCATAGGTATCGTTGTAACGTTTGAAGAAGTCGATATCGAGCAAAATCAGGCTGAGCGAACTGCGCTGGCGGGCGCCCCGGCCGAACTCGATGTCCAGGGCCCGCTCGAACAACCGCCGATTCGCCAGCCCCGTCAAGCTGTCGTGAGTAGCGATCAATCGCAAGGTTTCCTGGGCCTTGCGCAGATCGGCCTCAATCCGCTCGCTGTTACGCACCTGTCGTACGAAGACCCAACCGAACAGACAAATGCCGATCACCACCAGGGCCACGATCAGAGTGGATTGAAAGGCCTTGGCATACCAGCCCGCCAGGATCGACTGCTTGGACATCGCCACGGAGACCATCAACGGATAGGCCTGCAAATGTTGATGATCGTATAGCCGGACGACACCGTCGGTGGTGGAGCGGATCATCGCCCGGTGAGGCTCCTTTTCCTGCGGGTCATGCCGGAAAAGACGTTCCTGGGCCAGGAAACGGCCGATCATCGCCTCATCGAATGGCCGGCGGGCCAACAGCGTTCCATCGGACAAGGTGAGGACCATCTCGCCCTTGTCGTCGAGGTTGAAGCTTTTGAAGAATCTATCGAAGTACGACATCTTGATCCCAGCCATCAGCACGCCCTGGAAGTTGCCGTCCTGATCATTCAGGCGTCGGGATATGGGGATGATCCAATCGCCATTTTGCCGGCTGCGGATCGCCGGCCCGATATGGGCGATCAGGGAGGCATTCTGCTGATGGAAGGTGAAGTATTCCCGGTCCGCCACACCGTTTCCCCTCTTCAGATGATCGAAGGAGGTAACGACCCAGTGTCCGTGCTTGTCGAACAGAAACAGGCCATGCAACTGTTCCAGCGATAGCGCGCGCCGGGCAAAGACTTTCTGCAGACGCGGTTGCGTCGCCGGTCCGAATCCCTCGGCCTGGATCCAGTCCGTCAGGCTGTCCAACACCAGGTCGGCCTGCCGAAACGTATCCTGGGCCTGCTGGGCCATGGCCCAGGTCAGGTTGGCCGAGGCGATGCTTGCCGCTTCGAGGTCGTGCCGACGAGACTGCTCCAGTTGCAGGTACAGCAAACCGCACAGGCACAAGCAGACGGCCGCGATAAAGGCCACCGCTGCCTTTAGCAGCGGCAGACGCTTCAGGGCACCGCCAGGAGCATGGAGCGGATCATGGATGGGGATTGGCAAGCGAAGTCCTGGGGAGGGCAAAAACATGAGCAAATCGCTCAAAGCCCTCAATATCCGTGAGCTTAGCCTACCGCTTGTAGGGCGGCAATTTGCCGTCGTGACGAAGACGATGGATGGCCTGATTGGATCCAAACCAGACCCCGCGTCGACACGCAGCCCCCGCGGGAATCACCGTACCGGCGGTACGCGGATCTCCCCTGCCCGACATTGCGTCCTGACACCCTTGCCGCATGCGCTGAAACTCAGGTCCTTGTCCATGCACACCCGCACTTCCGACAATTGCGGGCCACTGCAAATAACGGCGATTCCTTTATCCGGGATACCTGGATTGCTCTGTCGAAACAACCGGGCAATCTCCTCGGCTTCAAAATAATAGGAGGAATTGAGTGGCTGCAATTGCGGTGGAATCTTCACCGCATCGAGTGCCTTGTCGGAGGCTTGCAGATAGCCCATGGCGCCCAGACCACTGCACGTGCCGTGCTTGGACCATTCATGCTCCAGCAGCTTTGGCGTAGGGAACAGTGTCAGTCCCTTTGCCCTCTCGGCGGCCGTCAACGACACCCTCGGCTCGCAGGATTGCGGCCATCCCCCCTTGGCATATTGCGGCCAGAGACCGTGGAGCACGAAGCCGTAGCCTTTGCCGGAGCATTGCGTATCGTTTTGGTGAGTCAGGCAGAAGGTCGGTGACCAGGACAACGACAGGACGTAGTAATCGAACACGCCCGCGACGGATTCCGCCCGTGCGTTGCGCGACTCACGGGCATTGCCCGTACCGATGAAACCTGACGTAAGCGCAAGTAATACAACAATCATTAAACGGTGTTTCATTGACCCACTCCTTGGGCTGCATTGGAAATAACCATGACGACGTTCCGGGCGGTGATTGTTCCAGGGCTGTGTTTCAACCCCATGAAGGGACGTGTTATTTACAGGTAAACCTCGCCTGGGGCTATCCAAATTGCGTTACGCCCCATAACGTAGTTCGTCCTTGGCCCTCAGGCATCCCAACGCCCATGAATAAACTGCCTAACCCCGTCGATGGTCCCTCGGCTGTCAGCCTGCGCGAAGCTTTCCGGTTCTGGCTCAAGCTGGGCTTTATCAGTTTTGGTGGGCCGGCGGGGCAGATTTCGATCATGCATCAGGAACTGGTGGAACGTCGGCGCTGGATTTCCGAGCGGCGTTTCCTGCATGCCCTGAATTACTGCATGCTGCTGCCGGGACCCGAGGCGCAACAATTGGCGACCTATCTGGGTTGGCTGATGCACCGCGGCTGGGGTGGGGTCATCGCCGGGGCACTGTTCGTGTTGCCTTCGCTGTTCATCCTCATCACCTTGTCCTGGTTGTATGTCGCCTTTGGCGAAGTCCCGGTGGTGGCGGGAATCTTCTACGGCATCAAGCCGGCCGTGACGGCGATCGTGGTGCATGCTGCCCACCGCATAGGCTCCCGCGCGCTCAAGAACAATTGGCTGTGGGCAATCGCCGCGGCGTCGTTTACCGCCATATTCGCGTTCAATCTGCCCTTCCCGCTGATTGTTCTGAGTGCCGCTGTGATCGGTTACCTGGGCGGTCGCTGGGTCCCGGAAAAATTCAGCCTGGGCGGTCACGACACGAGCCATCGCTCCTATGGCCCGGCCTTGATCGACGACGACACTCCGACCCCGGACCATGCACGGTTCAGCGCCCTCAGGCTCATTCGCCTGGCGGTCATCGGCGCCCTGCTATGGGCGTTACCGATGGGCCTGCTGACCGTGGTGTTCGGCTGGGAAGGCACGTTTACACAAATGGCCTGGTTCTTCACCAAGGCCGCGCTGCTAACCTTCGGCGGCGCCTACGCGGTTTTGCCCTATGTGTATCAGGGCGCTGTCGCACACTTCGGCTGGCTGACGCCGACCCAGATGATCGACGGCCTGGCGCTCGGGGAAACCACGCCCGGCCCGTTGATCATGGTGGTGGCGTTCGTCGGTTTCGTCGGTGGATACGTGATGCAGGTGTTTGGCCCCGAGCAGGCTTTCCTCGCCGGCGCCGTCGCGGCCACCCTGGTGACCTGGTTCACCTTCCTGCCTTCCTTCCTGTTTATCCTGGCCGGCGGTCCGCTGGTAGAGTCGACTCACAACGCGTTGAAATTTACCGCACCGCTGACGGCCATTACCGCGGCCGTGGTCGGCGTGATCCTTAACCTCGCCTGTTTCTTCGGTTATCACGTACTGTGGCCCAATGGATTTGCGGGGGCACTGGATTGGCCATCGGCAGTCATCGCCCTGGCGGCGGCCGTTGCCCTGTTTCGCTACAAGCGTGGGGTGATTCAGGTGTTGGTGGCGTGCGGGTTGGCCGGGATGGCGGTGCATTTGTTGCGCTAGGCCCTGCAGACGAGTTGGGGCCGCCGCCAATAAAATTGAACACCCTATCCTACCTGCGACCTAATCAGGTTCATGGCCCTGCCACGCCCTCTCGCAAAACGGCAAGGGCCCGAACCAGAACAGCAATGGCGCAACCGGACGAGCACAACGCCGCGCACGGTTCCATTGCCTGGCGCAGGTGAACGACCCCATGGATTCAAACGCCCTCCCGTTCTTTACCGACACCCAACTGCTGGGAATCTCCGTTGCCAACTGGCTGCTCGCCTTCGGGGTGATGACGGCGAGTTTCATCATCGCCAGGGCAGGCGTCGGCTTTCTGCTCAGAAACGTGCGGACCCGGGCGCAAAAGCCCAACGCCCACGTCAGTCACATTGCTGTCGAGGTGCTGTCCAGCACCAGTAATACCTTGTTGCTGTTGGCTTCGATACTCATCGGGGTCGGCGTCCTGGACCTGCCGGAGCGTTGGCTGGGCCGGGTCAGCAGCCTTTGGTTCGTGGTGGCGGCCCTACAGGTGGGGCTGTGGGCGAACCGCGCCATTGCGCTCACTCTGCTGCACTATTTCGCCCGCCACAGTCACAGCGAAATTCATCAGAAAAGTGCCTTGGCAACCCTGAGCCTGTGGGGCGCGAAAGTGTTTCTCTGGGCCGTGGTGCTGCTGGCCATGCTCTCCAACCTGGGCGTGAACATCACCGCGTTCGTCGCCAGCCTCGGGGTCGGCGGTATCGCGGTAGCGCTCGCCGTGCAAAACATCCTCGGCGACCTGTTCGCCTCGCTGTCGATTGCCGTGGACAAACCGTTCGAAGTCGGTGACTTCATCGTCGTCGGCACGCTGGCCGGCACCGTCGAGCATGTTGGTCTTAAAACCACCCGGATCCGCAGCCTGAGCGGCGAGCAGATCGTGATGGCCAACGCGCAGATGATCAATGTCACCATCCAGAACTACAAACGGCTTCAGGAACGACGCATCGTCTTCGAATTCGCCCTGCCCCACGACTGCTCCATCGACCAGATCAAGCAAGTGCCGGCCATTGTGGAACGCATCATCAAGGCCCAGGACAAAACCCGCTTCGACCGCTCTCACTTCCGCGGTTTTGGCGAAAGCGCACTGGAATTCGAAACGGTGTACATCGTGCTGGACCCCAGCTACAACGTCTACATGGACGTCCAGCAGGCGATCAACCTGGGCATGATGGAAGCCTTTGCCAAGATCGGCGTACGGTTTGCGCTGCCGGCGCGGACGGTGCATGTGGCTTCGTTGCCGGAGATGTCCGAGCGACTGCCTGGGAAAAACACCGACAGGACATCCATGCGAGCTGAACCTTCCTATCAGGCGCAACATTGATCTTGTCGGGCTCTCCATGATCCAGCGCAACGCGAGTTCAATCACTCATCAGCTAAGCTCACCCCATCACCACGACAGGGAATCGACATGAGCAAGGCAGACGAGCTAGCGGCCAAACTGAGGCAGACCCAGAGAACCCGCGCCGACACCGACACCTGCGCCGACCTGGCCATCGAGCACTGGCCCGCCCAGGTCTATGAGCTGTATCGCCAGATCGAAACCTGGCTGGCGCCGGTCTGCGAGGCCGGGCTGCATATCCGGCGCAACCCCACCCATGTGTTCGAAAGTCATCCCAACGGTTCGACGTACAACTACGCCATCGACCAACTGGTGATGGAAGGCAACCGACGTCGTATCGAACTCGACCCGATCGCCCGCTTTTCCAGCCGAGGCGAAGGTTGTATCGAGGTGCATATGAAGGGACAGGCTCGCTGCATCCTGCGAACCATCGGCGAGCATGGCGAATCGCTTTGGCACATGCAGATGACTCAACCGACCGGACAGCCACTCCCCGAGCCCCTGAAGCTGGATGAAGACGCCCTGCTCGCATTGGTAGAGGAAGGCTTGGGGCTTTAACGCACGAGGCGATCCGTCGAGGCCGCCTGCGTGGCACCGACCACCGATTCGAGCGGTTGCTCCATCTCTGGCGGCCTCAGATCCAACGCTCTCCGCCCCACCAGCAGGTTCAAGGCATTGTCGATTTCATCGGCAGCGCCTTGTGCGTGCTGGGCATGTGCCCAGCCCCAGTAGCGTTCAGACATCAAACCGCCAATTGCTTCGGCGCACAGCTTGTCGCTGCCAATACCCAACTTTCCGGCAGCGGCGATAACGGCCATGAGGGCTTGTTCCAGCTGGGCAATACGTTCGGTAGACACAACAGACAGCCTGAAGGTAGGGAGCCTGAGCTTAGCAAGATATCAATAGGCCACCAACCATAGGCGCTGAACGGTCGCTTCAGCCCCCTTGTTAACCCGTGTCAGGTCGTCTCCTTCGACGGTCAGGGCCCTGGCCTGGTCATTGAAGTCGAACGCAGCTCTGGAAGACGTTGTAGGGAGGCTTCAATGGGTAAGTCGACTATCGAGGCCCTCAGGACTTATCCCGGTAATACTCCGCCATGTAATCCACGAACACCCGGACCTTGGCCGGCAGGTTCCGGGCATGAGGGTACAGCGCATAGTAATGCCTCGAACCCAAAGTGTAGTCGGGCAGGATCCGGACGAGTCTTCCAGCCAGCAGGTCATCCTGCACCGTCGCCAGGGTAAACGCGGCAATGCCTCCGCCCGCCAAAGCGCAGGCGTGCAAGGCCGTGATGGTGTCGGTGTTGAATGAGCTGGCGCAATCCCAGGCCATCGACCCTCCTTCCTCACTGACCATCGTCCATTGGGTGGCCGATGCGTAAGTCAGGAGCCGATGCTCGTTGAGTTCAGCGACCTTTCGAGGCAGACCGTGTTTGAACACATAGGCCGGCGATGCAACCAACACCATCGCAGACACGCTGAGCAAGCGGGCCACCAGGCTGCTGTCGGCCAGCGGCCCGCAGATCCGTAAAGCCACGTCGACTCCCTCGGCCACCAGATCGACAAGCGGATCCGAGCAGGACAGGTCAACCTGGATGTCCGGATAACGCTGCTGGAAAGCCGGCAACCAGCGGGCCAGTTCCAGCGTGCCGATCACCAGCGGAGCGCTGATGCGAAGCAGTCCTGAAGGACGTTCCTGCTCCTGTGTAGCAACGCGGGACGCGGCCTCGACCCGGTCCAGGATATCCACGCATGCGGTGTAGTACCGTTCCCCGGCAGCGGTAAGACTCATGCGCCGGGTATTGCGATTGATCAGGCGCACGCCCAGCGCGGATTCCAATTGCTGCAACTGGCGCGACACCGAGGAATGCGTGGTGTCCAGCCGCTGGGCCGCCGCAGAAAACCCCCGGGCCTCCACAATGCAGCGGAAAACGCGCATGGCGAGCATCTGATTCATGGCTTTCAGCGCACCGGGAGCTGAAGAATCTGAGCGGTGGTCATGACATCACCGAATGTGTCTTCGACTTCGGCCAGTGCGGCCTTGTGCAAGGCATCCTTGTCGATGACATCGCCATTGGCCCGGGTAATGGCGCGGGTGGCCGATGCATCGGAAGCGACCAGCACGTTGAAATCCTGAGGCGCCGCGTCGCGGGCGGCCCCCGCTACACAGGCGTGGGTCATGAGGCCCGAGATGATCAGGCTTTTAATGCCGGCGTGCTTCAAACGCTTGTCCAGGTCGGTACTGCCAAAGACGCTGACAGTGGTTTTCTGCAACACCCCATCCTTGGCTCGGGGTTGCATGTCCGGGTGGAATTTCACGGTTTCGCCGTCCACGGCAAACACCGCCGAACCTGCGGGCGCGATGTGCTGGATGTGATAGACCGGCATTTTGTGTTCATCGGCGAATTCGATCAGCTCACGGGCTTTGCCCAGCGCCGCGGCGCCATCAGGAATCGGCATCTTACCGGTGAAGTATTCGTTCTGAAAATCGATGACCAGTAACGCGGTTTTACCGGCAGGCAACTGGCTGACCGGCCCCGCACCCGACATGGCACGGAGGGTGGGGTGGACTTCAGCCAGCGCACCGGCGCTGGCGACAATCCCGGAAAATGCACAGGCGCAGAGGAAAAGGCGGGTGAAACGTTGCATGGGGAATTCCTTCTGAATAGGTGAATGAAGGAATGCTAGGGGGTTGGTTCGTGGGGGAACACAGCGCGGACGGAACATAACTTGTTTGATATTCGCACAAACAAGTCATCAGATAGAGTCAAGAAGTCTGCGGCTTGATTGCCCGCCCACCAACGACCACCCGTTTACCAACCCTTTCCCCCACCTCCAACGCCTGCCCATCCCGCTGCTTTCCCTGCCGTGCCAAGCCCACCAGCCGGGGAATCAAATCCCCCTCCGGCAGGTGCTGCCAGAAGCGTCCTGGCATGTGCTGGCGCAGCGCCTGGGGATTGAGCCTCGCCGGGTTGAAGGTGTGCCGATAATAGGTGCGCCACAACTCGGCGCCCGGGTCTTCGGCGTGGCACGCCCATTGTTGCCACTGCTCAGGACAACGGCGCCGGTAGTCCAGCGCCTGGCCGTCGAAGCGGATGCCATCGCGTGGCGTTGCGATCAGCCAGCGCTGCTTGCCCAATCGCTCGGCAAAATGGCCGCTCGCGCTTTCGAGGATGTCATGGGCCGGCTCATGAAAGGACACCAGGTCCAGTTGCAAGTGCTCAGCCACGTCCTGCGGCAAGGGTATGAAGCGCACGAAGGCATGCAGGTGATGAGCCTCACGACTGACCTGCCTGATCCGCCTTTGCAGTTCGCTGCCCAAGCGGTCGCCAGCGAGCATGGCCGTGCGGTCGCCATGGGCGACACGCCAAAGCACTTCGTACAGCAAGCTCCAGCGTTGCTCGCCCCGGTAACGACCGGCTTGTTCGAGCTGGCTCAACAAGGCCGCGGGCACTCGCGTGCGGAACGGTCCGGGGCTCGACGGAAGCGGCGTCGGCACGGCCAGCAGGTCGGTGACGGGGCCTTGGGTCCAGCTTACTTCAGCGGGATCGATCCCATGGCCGAGCAGCGTCCGCGCCTGATCGCGCCACGTGCGAAAATCGTCGTCGCAATCCAGCGCGATCATGCCCACAACCCCATCTGCACGGGTCGCTGCGGTTCACGCAAACGTGCTCGCAGCAGGCCGCTGCGCATACTTGCTTCGGCAGGCCGGTAGTCGCTGGTGACAATGAACGGCCGCGCCTTTTCCAGTATGCAACGCAGTTGAACCAGGTCGTCATAGCGGACTCGTCTTTCTCGGCGAAGGGCCACCAATCGTTGCACGCTGCGCAGACCGATACCCGGAATTCGCGCCAACAGGGCTGGCTCGGCGCGGTTGATGTCCAGCGGGAAGACCTCGCGATTGGCCAGCGCCCAGGCCAGCTTGGGGTCGATGTCCAAGTCCAGATTGCCGGCGTCCCTCAGCAGTTCGCCGGCCTTGTAGCCATAACCGCGCATCAGGAAATCGGCCTGATAGAGCCTATGTTCACGCAGCAACGGAGGTGCGGCCAAAGGTACACTCGCCGGGCTGTCGGGGATCGGGCTGAACGCCGAATAATAGACCCGACGCAAGCCGTAGCCCTGGTAAAGCGACTCGGCATTGCTCAGGATGGCGCGGTCGTCAGTTGAATCGGCTCCGACAATCACTTGGGTACTCTGCCCGGCCGGGGCAAATCGAGGCGCCCGTGGCTCGTCGGCTACGGCCTGATGCCCCAAATGGATGGTGCCCATGGCCTGCCGGATCGTCTTCAATTGCTTTTCAGGCGCAAGGCGCTTGAGGCTCACCTCGGACGACAATTCGATGTTCACACTCAATCGATCGGCCAACCGCCCCGCCTCCTCGATCAACAGCGGATCGGCGTCGGGAATGGTCTTGAGATGGATATAACCTCGGAACTGGTGCTCTTCGCGCAACAAGCGCGCCACACGTACCAACTGCTCCATGGTGTAGTCGGCCGAACGGATGATGCCGGAACTCAGGAACAGGCCGCTGATGCAGTTGCGCCGATAGAAGTCCAAGGTCAGGCGCACCACCTCCTCCGGCGAAAAACGCGCCCTTGGTACATTGCTGGAACGGCGGTTGACGCAATACTGACAGTCGTACAGGCAGAAATTGGTCAGCAGCACTTTCAACAAGGAGACACAGCGCCCATCGGGCGTGTAGCTGTGACAAATGCCCATCCCGTCCGTGGCGCCCAGCCCATCACGGCCTCGCGAACTACGCTTGGGGGCACCGCTGCTGGCGCAGGAGGCATCATACTTGGCAGCATCAGCCAGAATGCCGAGCTTGGCGATCAGTTGCATGGGGAAACCTCTATACTGGATATAAACACAGTATTTGGCGCCGCACCGCAATGCAAGCGCCACCGATCACCTCAGCGCTCTGATTCGTTTTTGGGCCCCGCTTTCGGATGGGTTATAATCGGCTCATCCACGCGATTTGAGGTCCAGCCCAATGGGCGATATCAGCCTTGAAACCAAGAAGGCCTACGCGGCCAGAACCCGCAGGTCGAACTATGCGGCCAGCCTGCGCCTGGAAGGCTTCAAAGTGACCTTCACCGAAGGCGAGTACAAGATGCCAACCCGTGAAGAAGTCCTGAAGACCTACACCAAGACCCGCACCTGATGCCTGACAAATATGGAGTCGGCGAAGACGCCTACTGCTACCCCGGCTCCACTGTCCTGCGCAACAAACTCGATATCCGCGACGAAACCACCCTGAGCGAAGCCGAACAACAACTCACGGCCATCGCGGCGGACGATGTCGAATTCAACCCGCCCCCTTACGACCTCGCTTATCTTCAAAACATCCATCGACGACTGTTCTCGGACTTGTACGAATGGGCCGGGGAGTTACGGACCGTTGGGATGGCCAAGCAGGACACGCGCTTCTGCCAACCCGCCTTCATGGCCCAGGAGGCCAGCAAGATATTCAAGAGAATGGCCACGGCAAATTGGTTCGAAGGCATGAACCGAGCGGATCTGATCGTCGCCGTCGCCGATGCCTATTCCGATATCAATGTTATCCACCCCTTCCGCGAAGGCAACGGTCGCAGCCAGCGCATCCTTTTTGAACACCTGATCATGAACGCCGGATTTGAAATCAGTTGGTGGAACATTGAGAAGGACGAATGGCTCCTTGCAAATATCGCTGCTTACAACTGCGTGCTCGAGCCGATGGAAAAAGTGTTCAAAAAGTGCATTGGTCATGCAATCGTATGAATCGGGATCGCGTAGCCGCCTTCAGAAGCTCTTTCGAAGCGCAGCACAGTCCTTCGGCCCACAGCATGCGGAGCCGGGATGATCCGTTGAAAAAATAATGATTCTGAATCCAGGCTGGCGCCTATGAGGCAGGAAATAAAGGATGAGGAGCCAGCCCTAAATTGGCTACGCAACTGCTTTGTTGAGGCCATTCAGTGCATGCCTCAATGACCAAAAGTCAGCCTGAAAGGGATGGGCCTTTTAGTTCGACCTGATTGCCATCGGGGTCGAAGCAATAGATTGATGGTCCATTCCCCTCAGCGCCGTATCGGGTGACCGCCTTATCAGCCTTGATTCCAGCCGCATGCAAGAAACCAAGAATGCGGTCTTCATCGAACGGAGCAATTCGCAGACAGAAGTGATCAACGTTCCGGTGTTGGGGGTCTGCAAGACCGCCACCTTGAAGGCCCAGCACGCCTCGTGCATCCACCAAATCAATCATCGATGCGCCAGCGCCCAGATGGATCATGCCGAGGTCGTCCCGTCGCTTTTTAATCTGGCACCCCAACATTTGGCTATAAAAGTGCAGGCTCGCTTGCATGTCCTGGACACGCAAGACGATATGATCCAAGTGCTTTATTTCAAACGGAAGCATAGTCCTACCTCCTTTGGAGTGTTGGCCTCTTGTCGGCGAATTCGTAGGAAATCGATTGTTCTCACGAAGCTTATTCGTCAGACGAATTATGCAAATCTTAAGATATCAATTCTTGCCTTCCATGCGGTGCAGCAGCCCGGTGCCCATTACTGAGGCTGTCCCAGGTGTTTGATCCATGCCAGCTTACGGTCGAAGGTCTGGCTTTCCTGATAAACTGTCCTCCCGTCCGGAAACCCAGTAAAGCCCGTGAACATTAGTCCATCTCGTTCTGAACTATCTCGCCGCTTCAGTGTGGCCCCGATGATGGATTGGACCGACGCCCACTGTCGCTTCTTCCTACGCATCCTGTCCAAAAACGCCCTGCTCTACACCGAAATGGTCACCACCGGTGCGCTGCTCAACGGCGACCACGAGCGTTTTTTGCGTCACCATGAATCCGAGCACCCGTTAGCGCTTCAGTTGGGAGGCAGCGTTCCCGCCGATCTGGCGGCCTGCGCACGCATGGCCCAGGACCATGGCTATGACGAAGTGAACCTCAACGTCGGCTGTCCCAGCGACCGGGTGCAGAACAACATGATCGGCGCGTGCCTGATGGGGCATCCGGGGTTGGTGGCCGATTGCGTGAAGGCGATGCGCGATGCGGTGTCGATTCCGGTGACGGTCAAGCATCGGATCGGGATCAATGGGCGTGACAGCTATGAGCAGTTGTGCGAGTTCGTGGCAACGGTGCGTGACGCCGGCTGCACGAGCTTCACGGTGCATGCCCGGATCGCAATTCTGGAGGGGCTTTCACCGAAGGAGAACCGCGACATCCCGCCTTTGCGATACGACGTGGTGGCGCGACTGAAGGCGGACTTTCCAGAGTTGGAGATTGTGCTCAATGGCGGCATCAAGACGCTGGAGGCGTGTCATGAGCATTTGCAGACCTTCGACGGTGTGATGCTCGGGCGCGAGGCGTATCACAACCCTTATCTGTTGGCCGAGGTGGACAGCCAGCTGTTCGGCAGCACCGCGCCGATCATCAGCCGCGCCGAGGCATTGGCGCAGTTGCGACCCTACATCGCCAATCACTTGTCCCGCGGGGGGGCGATGCATCACGTCACCCGCCATGTACTGGGTCTGGGCACCGGTTTTCCGGGCGCACGGCGCTTCCGGCAGCTATTGTCGGTGGATATTCATAAGACCAAGGATCCGCTGGCGTTGCTGGATCAGGCGGGGCAGTTACTGGAAGGCCGTTAATACGCGCATCTGAGACGAATCGTTCCGAAAATCCCCTGAATTGCAGTTGCATTAATCGCCCGGCTCATCGCCTGCCGCAAGATATTGGATCCATTTGCTCGCGCCTGGCTTCGACAGTATGTAAAACTATTGTGCCATCACCGTTCAAGGACGAATATCACCATGCAAGGGCAGCATCCGCTTATTGAAAAGCTTTTTGAATTTGTCCATGCCGAGCGCGATGCGAACCTTCAGCAACTCTTGCAAACCTGGCAGCGCCCATTACATGAGAAGCTTGAAAAGGGTTTGACCCAAGGTTTCCTATGCCTTGAAAAAGCCGACAAATCCACCTGTCTCTGGGCTTACTTGGATGAGAGCGAATCGCGCTTTCGTGAAGGGGATATGCTGCGCTTGCACCTGGGTGATCCGTCTACCGGATTGTTATGCGCCCGGATGACCTTTGAACGCGAAGAAGAAGGTCGATGGTTACTGAGCGAGAAACTGGCTAATACGGTATGGGATAACTATCAGGGCGGACCTTGCTATGCGGATATGGACGCGCTGGACCTGACGCCTCGCTATGAAAAAGCCCTGGAAGACATCGCCGATTCAATCGATACCGACAATCTGATTATCCCGCTGCTCAGCGATACGCCAGTCATCACCTTCAACGACTCGGATCTGGATTACGCCGAAGATTTCGCCATCAAAAACAAGTGTAACGAGCTTCAAGTCCGGGCGGTTGCCATGGCGTTTGCCACCGAGCAAATTGCTTGCATTCAAGGCCCGCCGGGCACCGGCAAGACTCGGGCGCTGGCTCTGATTGCCCAACTACTGGTCGAGCGTCAGGAGCGGGTATTCGTCACCTCTCACACGCACATGGCCATTAACAATGCCCTGGCAAAAATTGCCGAGCGCAAGATACCGACAGTGAAGATTGGTGGCCGTCCTGAGGATGTAAGCAAAAACGTTGATTGGGCAAGAACACCCGCCGACTGGGAAAAGCTGCCTGTGGACGGAAGCGGCTATGTGATCGGCGCAACGCCGTTCGCCACCTACAGTCAGCTCGAACATTTCAAGTTCGATACAGTGATCTTCGACGAAGCCAGTCAAATCACCCTTCCCCTCGCGCTGATGGCCATGCGCAAAGGCAGACGGTTTATCTTCATTGGAGACCAGAAACAACTGCCACCGGTGCTGTTGTCCCAGTCGATTCTCTCTGGCGAATCGATGTCGATCTTCGGCCGCCTCACTTCGCAGACAGCCGACCATACGATCATGCTGGAAGAGACCTATCGGATGAACCAGTGGCTGACCGAATGGCCGAGCCACAGCTACTACAAAGGCAAGTTACGCGCAGCGGGCCCCAATAAAGAGCGACGCTTCAACTGTGTCGATATCGCGCCCCCGATGGATCGCGTATTTGATCCAGACGCAAGTGCCGTATTTATTCCCACCACTGACAGAACGGCAAAAACCCGCAATTATCGGGACGCCCAGCAGGTACTTGAACTCTGCAAAACCGCCCATGCCATGGGCGTCGAGCTATCGGATATTGGTATTGTCACACCTTACCGGGCTCAGGGCCGAGCGATTCGAACGTTGTTGACGCGTCATTTCGGACGCGAACTCGCCCGTACCATTGTCGCCGATACCGTTGAACGCATGCAGGGACAGGAACGCGAACTGATCATCGTATCATTGGCCACCGGCGACGAGGCGTTCCTGGGTGCTGTCGCAGAGTTTTTTTTCCAGCCTGAGCGCCTGAACGTGTCCATCACCCGGGCCATGACCAAACTGATCATTATCGGGCCCGAGCTGGCTCAGGGAATTGAATGCAGTAACAGCATCACGCAGCGGTGGGCCGATGAGTATTTGGATCTGATTGGTCGATGCCGCAAGGTGGCGCTGCCTCTATGACTCTTTTTATCCCTGAATGGCAGCGCAGCACTGGCGCATATGTTCACGTAAAACGTACGTTGCGCAAACTGGACGATAGCCACGTGGTACGCCAATGCCTCGCTCGCGAAGCCTGGGCACCCGACCTCTTCCTCCAGCATGCGCAACATCAATGGCTGGCCATTGTGTTGTGTGAAATCTCTTTTGAAGCACTGGACCCCGATCAACTGTTCGCTACTACCGAACAGCAGTCTTTTGCAGAGCTGGTTTCACGCCTCGAAGCGACCGAGCCCAACGAGATGCCGACCGGGCAGCGAATCGGCAAACTGATCATCATGTGGAACTGCACGCCCGAACAGACCAAACGCCTGTGGGAGCACTACTCAAGGTCAGGCGGCCCGCGGCTCATGTCCAAAAGCACTTTTCTGGAGTGCGGCCATGAACAACTGGCCAAGTTATTCGGCTCGCTGAGCCACGATGCCAGCGATACGCTCATGGGACATTACTTTCCAGAAGCCGAAATAGCCGGGATCTGCACAACTCGCCGGCATCGCTTGCGAGATAACTCAGCGAAGACCACACGTTATTTCCTGGACACTCAACAAGAATGGGCCAGTAAGTTGGATCTGGAACTGCCTGAGGAGCAAACGCAGACCTTGAATGACTTCTCGGTGCGGCTGGTCAACGGCGTTGCGGGAAGCGGCAAGACGCTGATTGCCGCTAACCGGGCGTTGATCCTGGCGAAGAAATTTCCAGATCAGAAGATATTGATGCTGATCCACAATGTGCCAGTGGTCAAAGACCTCAAGCACCGCCTGAAAAAGGCGAGTCCGGAGGGTTTGCCACGCAACCTGACCATCATGACCGCGCTGGCCTGGATACGGCAGCAATGGGTGAACCATTTCGAACCGCAACCAGAGATGGCATTCCCCAAAACGGTAACCAGCCAAATTGCCCATTATCGAACGTTTTTTCCGAACTTGAAGTCCGCAGATGAGCAACTGCTGGACGAGTTCGATTTCATCAATGAGTCGCTGATTTGCGACGAGCAAGGTTATCTGGATGCCGAACGCGCCGGTCAAGGGTTTGCCTTGCGCAAGGAAGAACGGGTACAAGTGTGGGCGCTCTACACGCAGGTCACTGATGCGCTGCGCAAGCAAGGCTCTCGCCTATGGAGCTCATTGTCCCGGGATTTGTGTCTGACGAAGCTCGACAAACTCGATAAATATCAGCACATCCTCATAGACGAAGCTCAGTTCTTCGCGCCGACCTGGTTCCAACTGGTCAAAAGCACCTTGCTCGACTCCGAGGGCAGCCTGTTTTTATGTGCCGACCCCAATCAGGGCTTTTTGAAAAGCCGACTCAGTTGGAAGCGTGTAGGCCTGGATGTGGCGGGTAAAACCAAGAAGCTTCATCATTCCTATCGAACCACCCAGGCGCTATTGCGGGCAGCAGGTCTTGTCCTGGCCGAATTTACTCAAACCGACCCGGACGATTATCTGCAGCCAGACTTCAATGGCATGGATGAAGGCATCGCCCCGCTATTGATCCAATCAGACACCCCCCAGGATGCGGTTATACAGGCCTGTAACGAAATAACGGAGTACTTGCAAACTGAGCAGATCAATCTTTCGAACATGCTTGTTCTATATGGCCGGGACACCAATAAGAAGCTGCTGTTCAAAGCGCTGAGCGATCGATTCGGCCCGCGTAAAGTCTGGGATCTGAACAGCATGGAGGCTGTCCATGTGGACGCCGATAACCTGCGTGTTTCCACTCTGGACACCGCTACCGGGCTTGAAGCCAGCGTGGTGTTGCTGTTGGGTCTGGAGAAACTCATGAAAGAGACGGCCCAGGCGGGCTTGCTGTCTGCCCAGGAGCGCGAACAGAACTCACGCAAACTCTATATGGCAATGACAAGAGCGGGTCAGCGATTGATCCTGATCTCGACGACGCGGCTGCCAACAAGTATCGCCAGCCTGTTCCTGAACACACAACAAGCATGACCGTCAGGCAATCGTGTTGAACCTGAGGACGGTTTTGGCATCGTATCTACCGGTACTTGCCCCGCCCTTTCAAACAGCCGTTTTTCAGGTTGTTGCCATCGGGGCTTTCGATACTCCTTCATGCCCTTGAGTGGCTGCCGGCCCTCGGGTAATGTCAACAGACCCATAGGACAGAGCACGCACATGACTTCCAAGCTGGAACAACTCAAGCAATTCACTACCGTCGTGGCCGATACCGGTGATTTCGAAGCTATTGCACGTATCAAGCCGGTGGATGCCACTACCAACCCTTCCCTGCTGCTCAAGGCTTCGGCGATGCACGGTTATGCCGAGCTGTTGAACGCCTGTGTGGCGGACTGCAAGGGCGATGTCGGCCTTGCCAGCGACCGTTTTGGCGTGGCGGTTGGCAAAGAGATCCTGAAAGTGATTCCTGGACGTATTTCCACTGAGGTGGACGCACGCCTGTCGTTCGATACCGATGCCATGTTGAAACGCGCCCATCGATTGGTCGATCTCTATGAAAAAGCCGGCGTTGGCCGTGATCGCGTCCTGATCAAGATCGCCTCCACATGGGAAGGCATCCGCGCAGCCGAACAATTGGAGCGCGAAGGCATCCAGTGCAACCTGACCCTGCTGTTTTCCTTCGCTCAGGCCGCTGCCTGCGCCGATGCCGGGGTGTTCCTGATTTCACCGTTCGTGGGTCGCATCTACGACTGGTACAAGAAGGCCAATGGCAACGACTACACCGGCGCCGATGACCCTGGCGTGCAGTCGGTAACCCGCATCTACAACTACTACAAGGCCAATGACTACAAGACCGTGGTCATGGGCGCCAGCTTCCGCAACCTCAACCAGATCGAGCAGTTGGCCGGTTGCGATCGCTTGACCGTCAGCCCGGAGTTGCTGGAAAAGCTGGCCACCGACGAGGGCAAGCTGGAACGCAAACTGGCGCCAGGACAAACCGGCGAAGCGCGCTTGAGCCTCAACGAAGCGCAGTTCCGTTGGCTGTCCAACGAAGACGCCATGGCGACCGAGAAACTGGCTGAAGGTATCCGCCAGTTTGCCCGGGACCAGGAGAAGCTGGAGGCGTTGTTGCAAGCCAAGCTTTGAGCTGATCCGGCGGCATGCAAAAGGGGCGAATCCTGAGGGATTCGCCCCTTTTGCTTTTTGTGGGAGTGGGCTTGCCCGCGAAGAGCCCATCACTCCAATGGATGATTGAGGATCGTCAGCCTCCAGGTCGCTCCAGCGCATTCACCAGATCATGGAAAGCTTCACGATTGGACTCGTTCAGCCCCATCAGGATCTTGTGGGCTTCGAGCACCTTGATCCGCACATCTTCCTCGGATTGGTCCTGATCTGGCAGATCGTCCAGGCACTCGGGGCATGGTATTGGGTCGCCGACGATGTTGAACACCTGATCGAAACCCATCGACTGCAGCAGGCGGGTAATGTCGCTGTGGGTGGTGACGACGGTCGGCAGCAGGCCGACCTTTTGCCGCGACAGGATCGACAATTTGGCCAGCAGGCCGAGGGTGGTGCTGTCGATACTGCGGGTTTCAGTCAGGTCGATCACGATGGCATTGAAGTTCAATGCAGTGAAGATCCGCTCAATAGTCGCATCCAGCGCCGAACACAGGGTCAGACGCACTTCACCGACGAACTTCAGGACAAATGTGCCGTCCTGCTCGGCGAACTGGATTCTACCGGTACTCATCAAAGGTTCCTGCTCAACACTAACAGGGCGATATCATCCGGCATCTCCCCTAGCGTAGCTAATCCAAACACTTGCCGCAGACCTTCCAGGCTGCCGCCCGCAGCACTTACCCGCTCGGGCAAGGCTGCTTCTTTCTCTTTGAGTGTAGGCTCAGACAAAAGATCCAGAATGCCATCAGACATCAGCGTCAAACTGAACACAGGTGGCAACTCCAGTACGTGATCCTCGTAGGTCGCCTCGTTGAACAGGCCTACCGGCAAACCACGTCCTTCCAGATAACGAACACTGTCGGGGGTGTACAACACAGGCAACGGCAGATGGCCGCCGATGCTATAAGTCAACAAACCCGTTTCCTCGTCGATGACTCCACCGACCATGGTGACATGTTTACCCAGCTTACAGCTGATCAGGCCCCGGTTGATATGCCCCAGGACCTCTGACGGCTTGAACTCCGGCAGCGTGCCATTGCGCTTGGACTCGAACAGCAGGCGCGTGGTCATGAACTTCAACAGCACTGTCACGAACGCCGACGAGGCGCCATGGCCGGAGACATCCGCCAGGTAGAACGCCACTCGTCGCTCATCGACCCGGAAATAATCCACGAAATCGCCCGACAGGTATAACGACGGGATGATTTGATGGGCGAAACGGAAGCCGTCCACGGCCCAGGGACTGACCGGCAACATGTTCATCTGCACCTGCCGCCCGGCGTTCTGGTCCTCCTGCAGCAGGTTCAAGCTGGCTTCCAACTCACGGTTGGCGGTTTCCAGTTTCTCGCGGTAGCGCTGGTTTTCCACCAACAGGCGCGAACGGTCCAGGGCCCGGCGCACGGAATGTTCGAGCACAGCCAGGTCTTCGAGGGGCTTGATCAAGTAATCCGCCGCGCCCAGGCGCAAGGCCTCGACCGCGTCGTTCATCACGCCCGCGCCCGAGACCACGATGACCGGTGTCTGTGCGGAAATCTCGGTAACCTGACGAATGAGTTCGAGTCCGCCCATCTGCGGCATACGTAGATCGCAGATGACCAGGTCGGGCTTGTCTTGCTCGAACACCTGGAGACCCTGTTGGCCGTTACTGGCCTGCAGGACGCTGAAACCACTGTCTTCCAAGTAGGCAGCGAGGCTGGCTCGCACCACTTCGTCATCATCGATTATCAGCAGCGTGGCACTGGTTTTTGGCATGTGGGCAAACGGCGCCAGAATTGGGTTGGCGTAGCAGGCTGGGCTGTCGGGCCGGGCACACACTACTGGATTCGCTTTCTAGCCTCTCTGTCGTACAGGTTTCAGGCCTTTGGCCTACACACCATTACATCAGAGGTGCCCTTCTAAGGCGCAGACGGTACTCCCATCCGCGGGGCGTTTCAAGCTCATGCAGATCGCCGCTCGCCCTCTTTATTTGTCAAAGTACAGAGAGTTATAAGAACCGAGCGAAGCGTAACTCAATGGAAGGACAAATCCCCAAAAACACGAAGGGCGGCCCGTCAAGCCGCCCTCAAACAGAGTCGAAGATCAGAAATCGTCTTCGACTTGGCCGTCCTTGACCTTGAATTCGCGGTTTTGCAAGAAAGCGTTGCGGATGAACACGTATTTGTCGCCGCTCACCAATTTTTCGGCCGACAGCAGGCTCGCGCGGGTGTCGACAATGTTCAGGCCGAAAATCGAATTACGCACCGAGACGTTATCGATATAGGGATAGGGGGTGGTGTAGCTGTCCACGAACCTGGCCGGCGCATCACGCAAGGTGCTGGGGCCCAGCAGCGGCAGCATCACGTATGGACCGCTACCAACGCCCCAGTAGCCCAGGGTCTGGCCGAAGTCTTCGTCATTGCGCTGCAGGCCCATCTTGGTGCCCACGTCGAAGAAGCCCAACAGGCCGAAGGTGGTGTTGAAGATCAATCGGGCAGTGTCGACTCCGGCGGCGGCCGGCTTGCCTTGCAGCACATCGTTGGCCAGGTTGCCCACGTCACCGATGTTGCGGAACATGTTATGGATGCCGTCTTCCAGGAATTGCGGCGTCACGTATTGATACCCCTGCGCCAGCGGCTTGAGCGCATAAGTATCGACAGTGTCGTTGAAGGTGAAGATCGGACGGTTGATGCTTTCCCAAGGGTCGTCTTCCGTAGCGGCCTGGGAGGCGAACGGTACCAGCAGGACACTCGCGGAAAGACACAGCTGAGCTAGACGATGGCTCCAGCGCATAGGGGAAAACTCCTTGGATGATTCAGGCTAGGGCGCCAAGCCCAGGCGGTGAGGCCGCTAGTATAAAGCGGAACGTGCCGATAGGCAGCATAGGAATAAGAACCTGCCCGTAGGACATTTCCTGCATCAAACGCGTTCATTTCAATGTCACCGGACTGTCATGGAGGGCCGGTAGGCTCCCGGTTATTTCAAGGACGTTCCCATGCCTCGCGCCGAAGCTCTGCCCCTCCCCGTCCTCGACCTCACCGCCGTATTGTTTGGCCTGAGCGGGTGCCTGGTAGATTTCGGGGCACGCGCTCGCCAGCCTGGAGCAACGTCGGCCGAGCATGCGCAACCGACACCCGGTGCGCTCGAAAGCCTGCATCGCTTGCAGCTTCAGGAGATCCCCTGCGCCTGGCTCGATGAACTGCCCCCCAGCGTCAGTCATGGCCTGGCGGCTTCGTTGCCAGCATGGATCAAGCCTCCGCAACTTCCTGCAACAAATAATCCGTGGCCTGCTCCTCACGCCTGCTGGCAAGCATTGATGGCGCTGAATGTCCAGCAATTGGACGGATGCGTACTGGTCAGCGGTGAACCCGGATTATTGCAGTCGGGGCTCAACGCCGGCTTGTGGACCATCGGACTCGCCTCCTGTGGCTCGCTGTGCGGCCTGACGCCCGGCGAGTGGCAAGCCCTGAGCGAGCAACAACGAGAAGCCAGGCGAGCCAAGGCAACGGTTCAGATGTTCAGCCTGGGTGTACATTCAGTGATCGACCATCTGGGAGAACTCGACACCTGCCTGGCCGATATCTGCCAACGTCGATTCAAAGGCGAGAAGCCCTGACCCTGATCATGCAGCAGGCGTGAGGGTGGATTACTCTTAAGGCAAGCCACGGACTTTTGACGCACCGTCGCGGTCCATGGCTGTGCCGATCAATAAGGAGTACGCCATGCCTGGCCGCGAAGAACTGCTAGAAAAGCTCAACAACCTGCGCGTTCAATTGGATCAGGACCCGCCACTTTCTGAACCGGACCGCGAGCACCTGCAACAGCTGATGAGCCAGATCGAGGCCGAAATTCCGCTGGAAAATACCCTTCAGGACACCAGCCTGGTCGACGGCGTGAACCTGGCCGTGGAACGATTCGAAATCAGTCACCCTGCCGTTGCCGGAACGCTGCGCAATATCATGCTGACGCTGGGCAATATGGGTATCTGATCAGTCTCACCAGCGGGACACGAACCTGCAATGACCTCTTGTGGGAGCAAGCCTGCTCGCGATTGCTCCCACACATTCAACATCGAGGCAAGCTGATCCGGCGCTTTCGCGGGCTGGCTCGCTCCCGCAGAATTCTTATTGACGAACCAGGCGATGGTTCGGCAACTGCACCGTTTCTGTGCTGCGATAGGGATTGATGTCCAGCCCACCCCGGCGTACATACCGCGCATACACCGTCAATTTCTCCGGCTTGAGCAAGCGCTGCAGGTCGAGAAAGATCCGCTCAACGCATTGTTCATGGAAATCCGAATGCTGGCGAAAGCTGACGATGTAGGCCAACAAGCTGGCGTGATCCAGAGCCGCGCCGCGATATTCCACCGCCACGCTGCCCCAGTCCGGCTGGCTGGTGACTGGGCAGTTGGATTTGAGCAAGTGGCTGTACAGGCTTTCCTCGACGATGCGCGACGCGTCGCAACGCAGCAATTCCGGACGCGGATGCGCGTAAGAATCGACGCTGATGTCCAGGTCATCGATGCACGTGCCGGGCAGTGCCACCACACCTTCACTTTCCACGTCCTCGAGGCTGCGAATCCGCACCTCCACCGGTTTGCCGGCCGCGGCCGACAAGTCCTCGCGCAAGGTCGCTTCCAGGCTTGCGTTATCGGCGAACGGAGTCTGGTTCAAGGAATTGAGGTACAGCTTGAAGGACTTGGACTCAATGATGTTGGGAGAGTCCGCCGGGATCGCGAATTCACCGATCGCCACCACTGGTTTGCCGGAGGGTAATAACCACGACAGCTCGAAACAGTTCCAGAAATCCACGCCCTTGTACGGCAGGGTTTCGGCCGTCAGGCCCAGCTCTGCCCATTTCGCGGTGCGCGGGATCGGGAACAACAGTGACGGCGTGTACGTGGCGATGTATTCGCTGGACTTGCCCAGCGGCGAGTGTTCGGCTGCGGGATGCATGACGGAAACCTGACTGAAGAATCAGCGGATTCTATCAGCCTTTACCGCAGCCTTTGAGTGCTTACTGTCTGACGGTCAGGCCCCCTTTCATTCCAGCCTGGTAATGGCCGGGGATATTGCAGGCAAACTCCAGGCGGGTGGCCTGGCTGAACGTCCATGTCAGTTCAGCCGTCTTGCCCGGCTCCACCAATACGCTGTTGGGGTCATCGTGGCGCATACCGGCCTGATCGTGTCCCATCGAGCCGTGAGTCATTGAGCCATGATCCATGGCCGGCGCCATCGCGGTGGGCGTCAATTGCCCGCTTTGTTGCATCTTCAGCATTTCTTGCTGGTGCTCGGCGTGCATCGTCACATCGCCCAGATTGAATTCATGCAACAACTGTCCTTTATTGATCAGCACGAACCGCACGGTTTCGCCAGTCTTGATGTCGAGTTCGCGGGGGTTGAAGGTCATGTCTCCCATGACCACCTCAATGCTGCGGCTCGCCTCGGCAGCCGATGCCGGACGGCCAAATTCAAAATGTCGGCCCGGTGACGCCCACGACGACGCACTGAAGGCCAGCGCACAAGCAGCCACGATCAAACGTTTCCCCATCAACATGTCCATACTCCAATCGGATTAGGTTCAGCCTGTGGGAAACTCTATCCTTACAGCGCTGCCAGTCGGCTGACAGCTCGATTACAACTTTGTCAGCTTGCGTCGCGACGGTACCTGCTGCGGTATAAAGCTGCGTCCAACAATGTCTGGGGCTGTGCATGAAACTGCTGATCGTCGAAGACCAAACGAAAACCGGTCAATACCTGCGCCAGGGCCTGAGCGAAGCCGGGTTCAATGCCGACCTGGTGGCCGATGGCATCACGGGCCAGCAACTGGCCCTGAGCGGCGATTACGCTCTGTTGATTCTCGATGTGATGCTGCCCGGCCGTGACGGCTGGCAGATTCTGCAGGCGGTCCGCGGCGCCGGGCTGGATACACCCGTGCTGTTTCTCACGGCACGAGACGCGGTTCAGGACCGGGTGCATGGCCTGGAGCTGGGCGCCGACGACTATCTGGTCAAGCCCTTCGCCTTTTCCGAATTGCTGGCGCGCGTGCGAAGCCTGTTGCGTCGGGGCAGTTCGACGCCTCTGGAAACCAGCCTGCAACTGGCGGATCTGCGTCTGGACCTGATCCGTCGCCGCGTCGAACGCAGTGGTCGGCGCATCGACCTTACCGCCAAGGAGTTCGCCTTGCTGGAAATGCTCCTGCGTCGACAGGGCGAAGTGCTGCCCAAGTCGCTGATCGCTTCGCAAGTCTGGGACATGAATTTCGACAGTGATACCAACGTCATCGAAGTCGCGATCCGGCGACTGAGGATCAAGATTGACGACGACTTTCCCTGCAAGCTCATTCACACCGTACGCGGCATGGGCTATGTGCTTGAAGAGCGCAGCCTGTGAAAAGCCAGTGGTCATTGAGCAGTCGCCTCGCGCTGTTGTTTGCCGCGTGTACCGCCGTGGTCTCGTTGTTTGCCGGATTGCTGTTCAGCCGCGGCAGCGAGGCGCACTTCATCGAGCTCGATCAACAGCTGCTGGAAGGCAGGCTGATCGGCCTGCGCCGAACCGTACAAGGTCTCGACGCCGAGCAGCTGCGCAGGCGCTTGGAGGACGAACTGAGTCGCCAGTCCGATCTGGCGTTGCGTATCAAGGACAGCAACGGCGTACGCTGGTATGACAGTTCGATCCGGATTCCGGCGCAACTACCGGAAAGACCCGGCCTGTCGACCCTCAGCGACGCGGACAGCGATTATCGGGTGCTCAATGCACCGCTCGATCCCGGTCGTCCAGGCTCGCCGCAACTGACACTGCTGCTGGACATCACGCATCATCAGCACTTCCTGCAACGCATGCAGCGCCTGATCTGGCTGACAGTAGGACTTTCCGCCCTGGCCACCGCCCTGCTCGGTGCCTGGGCCGCACGACGCGCCCTGCGACCTTTACGCCGCATGGGGACAATCGCCGGTAATGTCTCGGCCCGCTCCCTCAACGCCCGCCTGCCCCAGGAACAAATGCCTGCCGAACTGGCCGAACTGGCCCACAGCATCAACGCCATGCTCGCACGCCTCGACGACGCCTTTCAGCGGCTCTCGGCATTCTCCGCAGACATCGCTCATGAGCTGCGCACGCCACTGTCGAACCTGCTGACCCATACCCAGGTCACCCTCACCCGCGAACGCTCCCTGGAGGATTACCGCGAGGCGCTGCACAGCAACCTTGAAGAATTGCAATGGATGGCGCAAATGGTCAACGACATGCTATTCCTGGCCAAGGCCGACCACGGCCTGCTGGCACCCAACCGTGAGCGATTGGCCCTGGCAGAAGAAATCGATGTGCTGCTGGAATTCTTCGCGCCCTTGGCCGAGGACGTCGGTGTCCGGTTGAACCGGGAAGGCGATGGTCGTGTCGAGGGAGACCGCAGCATGCTCCGCCGGGCCTTTTCCAACCTGCTGGACAATGCCTTGCGCTTCACCCCCGCCGACGGCGAAGTGCGAATACGGATCATCGACGGCCCGCATGTGCTGAAAATCCATGTGGAGAACAGCGGCGAAGGCATCCCGGCGGACTTGCTGCCGCGCCTGTTCGATCGTTTCTACCGCGCCGACCCGGCCCGCCAGGAAGGCAGCAGCGAACACGCCGGGCTGGGCCTGGCCATCACCCGCTCGATCATTCGTGCTCACGGTGGGGACATCCATTGTGAATCAGTCGATGGCTGGACGCGGTTCATGATTGAGTTGCCAAAGGCTGATTGAGCACCCACCAACCTGTGGCGAGGGGATTCGTTCCTTCGCCACAGAAAGCTACGTCGACGTCAGGAATACCGCAACGCCTGCGCCGGCTCGGTCTTTGCCGCACGCCAGGCCGGGTAGATCGTGGCGAGGAAGCTCAGGATGAAACCTGCCGAACAGATCAACACCACGTCGCCACGCTGAAGCTCCGACGGCAGGTTGCTGACGAAATAAACGTCGGAACTGAAGATGTGCTGACCACTGACGCGCTCCAGCCAGCCCACCAGCTCACTGACATTCAACGCCGCGATCACACCCAGTACGCCGCCGATCACCGTGCCGACGATACCGATCACTGTGCCCTGGACCATGAAGATCGCCATGATCTGCCGTGGCGTGGCACCGATGGTTCGCAGGATCGCGATGTCCGCGCCCTTTTCGTTCACCACCATGATCAGGGTCGCGATGATGTTGAACGCCGCCACCGCGACGATCATCAGCAACAGCAGTCCGATCATGGTCTTTTCCATTTTCATTGCGCTGAACAGGCTGCCCTGGGTGTGGGTCCAGTCGTCGGCCTTGAACCCGGCGCCCAGACTCGCGGCGATGTCACCGGAAACCTTCGGCGCGGCGTACAGATCCTTCACCGCCAGGCGCACGCTCTGCACCTGGTCCGGCTGCCAGTGCTGCATTTGCGCGGCATCGGCCAGGTGAATCAGCGCCATGGAGCCATCCAGCTCGGCGCCCACCTTGAACACACCCACCACGTTCAGTCGCTGCATGCGTGGAGTGATTCCCCCCGGCGCGGTGCTGACTTCCGGCACGATCAAGGTCAGTTTGTCGCCGACGTTCAAACGGAAGCGCCGAGCCGTGATTTCACCGATCACCACACCATATTCGCCCGGCTTCAGGGCATCGAGACGCCCCTGGACGATATGCTGGGCCACGATGGAGACCTTGCCTTCCTGCGCAGGATCGATACCGCTGATCTGGATCGGCTGCATCGAACCTTTATGACTCAACATGCCTTCCATCTCGGTGAACGGCACGGCGGCCGTTACCTCGGGATTTTTCAGCGCCGCGGCGGCCACCGGCTGCCAATCGTCAATGGGATTGACCCCGACAATGGTGGCGTGGGGCACCATGCCCAGGATGCGCGAGCTCATTTCACGCTGAAAGCCGTTCATCACCGAGAGCACCACGATCATCGCCAGCACACCCAGGGCGAGGCCGATCATCGACGTCATGGAGATGAACGAAACGAAGCGATTGCGGCGCTTGGCACGGGTATAGCGCGTGCCGATAAAGATCGATAACGGTCTGAACATTCGGGGCACCGTAAAAGAATGAATGACCCGGTGCATGCATCCAGCGCCGGGTTCCGGTCGGTCAGATAGGCGTCAGGCAACCTTCCTGCAGATGCAGGACACGATCCATCTGCCGGGCCAGGTTCATGTCGTGGGTGACCACCAGGAAGGCGGTGCGCAACGAGGTACTGAGCTCCAGCATCAGATCCTGAATGCCTTGGGCAGTGTGGGAGTCGAGGTTGCCGGTCGGCTCATCGAGCATCACCAGCCCTGGCTTGTTGACCAGGGCCCGGGCAATCGCCACCCGCTGGCGCTCGCCGCCGGACAGTTCGGCCGGCTTGTGTTCCAGGCGATGCCCGAGACCGACCCTCTCCAGCAACGCGGTGGCGCGCTGACGGGCTTCGGGGATCGCGGTGCGACCGATCAACAGCGGCATGCAGACGTTTTCCAGCGCAGTGAATTCAGGCAGCAAATGGTGGAACTGGTAGACGAAGCCCAGGGAGCGGTTTCGCAGCAAGCCTCGGCCCTTCTCGTTCAACGCGGAAAGCTCCTCGCCCGCCAGCCAGACACTGCCGGCGGTCGGCGTGTCGAGCCCCCCCAACAAGTTGAGCAAGGTACTCTTGCCCGACCCGGAAGTACCGACAATCGCCACGCGCTCGCCGGGATGCAGCTCCAGTTGCAGGCCCGACAACACCACCACCGACTCCGGCCCTTCCTCGTAGGATTTGCTCAGATTGCGGCAGCTCAAGATTGCTTTTTCACTCATGCCCGACTCACTCATAACGTAACGCCTCCGCCGGCTGGGTGCGCGCGGCACGCCAGGCTGGATACAGGGTGGCGAGGAAACTCAGGACCAACGCGGCGCCGCACACCATCAACACATCATCGGCCTGCAATTGTGAAGGCAGGTAGTCGATGAAATAGACGTCGGCGTTGAGAAATTTGTGCCCGATCAGGCTTTCGAGGCCAGCAATCGCGGCGCTGACATTCAATGCCGCGAACATGCCGACCAGGGCGCCGACGAGCGTACCGATCACGCCGATGACCGTGCCCTGGACCATGAAGATCCGCATGATCTGACCCGGCGTGGCGCCCAATGTGCGCAGGATGGCGATGTCGCCCTTCTTGTCGTTCACCACCATCACCAGCGTGGAAATGATGTTGAACGCCGCAACGGCGACGATCAGCAGCAACAGCAGCCCGATCATGGCCTTTTCCATCCGGATCGCCTGGTACAGATTACCGTGGGTACGGGTCCAGTCACGGGCGTAGTAGCGGTCTTCGCCGAGTTGCTGGGCAATGGTCCACGCGACACGCGGCGCCTGGAACAGATCGTCGAACTTCAATCGCAGCCCCTGAACCTGATCCGGCTTCCAGCGATGCAGACGCGCCAGGTCCTGAAGGTTGGTGACGCCCAGGTAGCCGTCGAGTTCACCGGCGCCGACATGGAAAATGCCGACCACAGTAAAGCGCTTCATGCGCGGGAACATGCCGCCCGGGGTCACGGTGACTTCCGGGGCGACAAAGGTCAGCTTGTCGCCAATGGCTACGCCGAGCTTGGCCGCGGCCTTGTCGCCGATGACGATGCCGAAGCCGCCCGGCGCCAGGTCATCGAGTTTCCCCTGTTTCATGAAGTTGTCGATGATCGACACATTCCGCTCGAGCCCGGGGTCGATGCCGTTGAGCAAGACCTTGGACACCTTGCCATCGTTGGTCAGCAGCCCCTGCATCTGGGTGAACGGCGCCACGGCCAGCACCTGCGGGTTCCGCTTGACCTTGTCGGCCAGGGTCGGCCAGTCGCTGATGGCTTCGCCGGATTCCAGCGTCGCATGGGGCACCATGCCGAGCACGCGGGTGCGCATCTCATGGTCGAAGCCGTTCATCACCGACAGCACGACGATCATCACGACCACGCCAAGGGCCAGCCCGATGATGGACGTCAGGGAAATGAACGATACGAAATGATTACGACGTTTTGCACGGGTATAACGCGTGCCGATAAATACGAAGAGAGGTCTGAACATGTCGGGGCTTGTTCGGAGGGAAAAGAAACGTCCTTGTGGCGGGGGTCACAAACCAGCTTTACACTCAGACCACCGCCGCTACCATGGGTTCGCCATGTCGACATTAGATGAAGAAGATCGCCGCGAATACTACCGTATCGAGGACACGATCGCACTGGAAATTCGGCCCTTGTCCATTCCGGAAGCTGCCGGCCTGGATGTGTTGCAGGATGCGTCTCCATTATTCAACCTGCTCAGCGAACTGCACCTGAGCGAATTCGAGTCGCAACACCTGCTACGCCAGATCAGCGAGCGTGAACGCAGCATCGCGGCGTACCTCAAGGTGATGAACAAGCGCATCGACCTTCTCAGCCAGGTCATTGCCCTGACAGTACTGGGGGAAATCGGCGAACCGCAGCCGGTGATCATTTCCGAAGGCGGCATTGACTTCCAGCACCCCACCCCCATCGCCATCGGCGCGCACCTGTCGATCAAGATGGTGCTGATGCCCCAGGCCCTGGGCCTGTTGCTGCGGGCGCGGGTCACCCATTGCGATCCCAAGGGTGGGGGCTACGACGTCGGCACCGAATTCGAGCGCCCCACCGATGCCCAACGCCAGTTGCTGGCCCGCTACATCCTGCAGAAACAGGCACAAGAACGTCGCCTGGCGCGGGAACTGAACGAATCAGGTACCAATAAGGAACAACCGTGACCCTCATTTATGGCCACCGCGGCGCCAAGGGCGAAGCGCCGGAAAATACCCTGACCGGTTTTCAGGAATGTCTCAAGCACGGCGTGCGCCGTTGCGAACTGGACCTGCATCTGTCCATGGATGGCGAGTTGATGGTCATTCACGACCCGACCCTCAAGCGCACCACGGATCGCCGAGGCAAGGTGGTCGAACATACCGCCGCCGAGCTGGTGACCTACGATGCGCGCAAAGGCGGCCCGGGCTGGATCACACCCTGCCCGATTCCGCGCCTGGAAGAGCTGTTCGAGAAATGTGATTTCGAACATTGGCAACTGGAGGTCAAAAGCGCATCACGCACCCGTGCGGCAGCCACGGTGCTGGGTATTCGTGAAATGGCGCAGCGGTTCGGGCTACTGGACAAGATCACCATCACCTCCAGCTCCCGCGAAGTGCTCAAGGCCGCCCTGGAGCTGACACCGGATATTTCCCGTGGTCTGGTGGCGGAATACGCCTGGCTCGACCCACTGAAAGTCGCGCAGAGCTATGGCTGTGAGATTCTGGCGCTGAACTGGACGCTCTGTACGCCGGAACGCCTGATCAAGGCGCAGCGTCAAGGCCTGCATGTCTCGGTGTGGACCGTCAACGAGCCCGCGCTCATGCGCAGGCTCGCCGACTTTGGCGCTGACAGCCTGATTACAGACTTTCCCGGTTTGGCCACTGCCACGCTCGAGAATTGCTGAAATCGGTCTCCCCGGCCGGCTCAGGCCACCGGCCGGAGCCGCTCAAAAAAGCCGGTTGAGCCCGTCGTAGGCCGCTACCCGATAGGCTTCGGCCATGGTCGGGTAGTTGAACGTGGTGTTGACGAAGTACTTCAGCGTGTTCAACTCGCCCGGCTGGTTCATGATGGCCTGACCAATGTGGACGATCTCCGAAGCCTGGTAGCCGAAGCAGTGCACACCCAGCACTTCCAGTGTCTCGCGGTGGAAGAGAATCTTCAGCATGCCTTGCGGCTCGCCGGCGATCTGCGCCCGCGCCATGCTCTTGAAGAACGCCTTGCCCACTTCATACGGCACCTTGGCCTGGGTCAGTTCCTGCTCGTTCTTGCCGATCGAGCTGATCTCGGGAATGGTGTAGATGCCGGTCGGCACGTCGTTCACAAAGCGCCAGCTGCCGTTGTCGACGATGCTACCGGCGGCGGAACGCCCCTGGTCGTGGGCAGCGCTGGCCAGGCTCGGCCAGCCGATCACGTCACCGGCGCCGTAGATGTTCGGCACGCAGGTGCGATAGTTCTCGTCTACTTCGATCTGGCCGCGACTGTTGACCTTCACACCGATATTTTCCAGGCCCAGGGCGTCGGTGTTGCCGGTGCGACCGTTGCACCAGAGCAAGGCGTCGGCCTTGATCTTCTTGCCGGACTTGAGGTGCAGGATCACGCCGTTGTCCACGCCCTCGACGCGGTCGTACTCTTCGTTGTGGCGCACGGTGATGTTGTTGTTGCTGAAGTGATAGCTCAGGGCCTGGGAGATTTCCGAATCCAGGAAGCTGAGCAACTGACCGCGGTTGTCCACCAGTTCCACCAGCACACCCAGGCCGCTGAAGATCGAGGCATATTCGCATCCGATCACGCCGGCACCGTAGACAATCAGCTTACGCGGGGTATGGCCGAGGCTCAGGATGGTGTCGCTGTCGTAGATACGCGCATGGTTGAAGTCGATATCGGCCGGGCGATACGGGCGCGAGCCGGTGGCGATGATGATGTGCTTGGCCACCAGCTTTTCCACGACGCCGTTGCCACAGACCACTTCGACAGTCTGCTCATCGGCGAAGCTGCCGGTGCCGAAGAACACGTCCACGCGATTGCGGGCGTAGTAGCCCGTACGCGAAGCCACCTGCTTGGAAATGACTTTCTCGGCGCTCTTGAGTACGTCCGGGAAGGAGAACCAGCGCGGTTCGCCAATGGCCCGGAACATCGGGTTGGTGTTGAACTGCATGATCTGCCGGACCGAGTGACGCAAGGCCTTGGACGGGATGGTACCCAGGTGGGTGCAGTTGCCGCCGACCTGGCGACGGCTGTCGACCATTGCCACCTTGCGTCCTGCCTTGGCGGCGTTCATTGCCGCGCCTTCTCCCGCCGGGCCGGAACCCAGTACCACCACGTCGTAGTTGTAGACAGCCATGCGTACTCCTCAGAACAGGCCGCGGTACCCGGTATGGTACCGACGGCTAAATCACGTCGGGTTGCGACATGAAGGAACAATTTTGAGCCGGTTCACGGATCCGGCCGCAGTCTATAGAAGCTTCAACGCCGCGCACATTACCCCTTGGTCGCGTCAGAGGCTAGGGGGCGTTCTCAATTAGCTTCCCCACCGCGTTGTGCCTTAAAGCGGGCCAGGCAAGGCGCAGGCCGCTGGGAATGGTACTCCCTTTCCAAGGCCTGCAACGCAGCCTGGCCCGCTTTAAGGCACAACCCGGAGGGCCGGGCCTGCTGTTGTGCAGGGCCGCGTTGCTCGAAGCTTATTTGGAATAACCAAACCACGCTTCTCGCGCCTTGCCCTGCACAACAGCAGGCCCGGCGCGGAGGGGAAACTAATTGAGAACGCCCCCTTTGCCTGCGCTATTTCGCCACAGGTAAGCTTTCACAGCGCTGTCATCATTGGTTTTTTCCGCTGCTGATCCGTTCAAACGCATCATTGGTGCGCGTGACAAAACGCTCGCCGTCACGCATCACGAAAAATACCCCGATGCCATGCTTCTCGGCATAGTCCCAACCCCGTTCGGGACCGAGAATCAGCAACAGCGTCGATAGTCCATCGGCCATCAACGCCGAAGGATGAATCACCGTGACTGACGCCAGCTTATGTAGGACCGGAGCACCGGTACGCGCATCGAAGGTGTGGGAGTACCGCACTCCGTCCCGCTCGAAGTATCGGCGGTAGTCGCCGGAAGTTGAAACCCCGTAGCCATCCACCACTATCACACGCTCGGCCACTTGCCGGTCATCACGGGGCTCTTCCAGGGCCACTCGCCAGGCCGAGCCGTCAGGCTTGCGTCCGACGGCCTTCAGCTCGCCGGTGACTTCGGCCAGGTAACTGTCGATGCCCGACGCCTGAAGCCTCGCGGCGATCCGGTCGACGGCGTAGCCGGCGGCGATGCTGTTGAAGTCGACTTCCACCGCGGCATCCTTGCACAGCCGGTCGCCATCGATGCGCAAATGAGCGTGACCGACGCGCTGCCGTGCCGACGCCAGCGCTGCTGCACTCGGCACGTTCTCCTCTCGGGACTGCGGACCGAAGCCCCACAGATTCAGCAAGGGCTCCACCGTCAGATCGAAGGCGCCATCGCTTTGCAAGGACAATTGCTCGCCCACCCGGACCAGTTCAAGGACCGGGCCAGGCATGACCTGGCATGCACCTGCCGGCAGCGCATTGAAACGCTCGATGTCCGAATCGCTTCGATAGGTCGAGAACTGCCTGTCCACTTCGGCGAGAATGTTTTCCACCTCGGCTTGTACCGCTTTCGGACGCGGCGTGGCGGATTGCCTGACGTACTGGATAGAATAACGGCTGCCCATGGTCGGGCCATCGAAACGTTCGAGGGTGTCACCATTGCCGCAGCCGGACAACACACCGACCAGCATCACAAGCAGCCCCCATCGTCCAGTTAACAAATCTTCATCCCCCCTCAAAACCGCGCCCGCCATTATGGGTGTTAGAGCGACCCTGCGCTCCCACATCAGGGTGCCGCGCTTCCACATAAGGTTTACAGAGTGAGTACTCCAAATGCCCTCCAACACAAGCAATGGCAAGGCGATCTTTCGCGTTGTCAGCGGCAACTTCCTGGAGATGTTCGATTTCATGGTCTACGGCTTTTATGCCACGGCCATCGCCAAGACGTTCTTTCCCACCGACAGCGCCTTCGCCTCGCTGATGCTGTCCCTGGCCACCTTTGGTGCCGGGTTCCTGATGCGCCCCCTGGGGGCGATCTTCCTGGGCGCCTATATTGACCGCCACGGTCGTCGCAAGGGCCTGATCATCACTCTGGCAATGATGGCCGCCGGCACCCTGCTGATCGCCTGCGTGCCGGGCTATGCCACCCTGGGGGTGGTGGCGCCGCTGCTGGTGCTGCTGGGCCGCTTGCTGCAAGGCTTCTCCGCCGGTGTCGAGCTGGGCGGCGTCTCGGTGTACCTGGCGGAAATTTCCACGCCGGGCCGTAAGGGCTTCTTCGTCAGTTGGCAATCCGCCAGCCAGCAGGCTGCCGTGGTATTCGCCGGACTGCTGGGGGTTGGCCTCAATCATTGGCTGAGCCCTCAGGAGATGGGCGAATGGGGTTGGCGCGTACCTTTCCTGGTGGGCTGCATGATCGTGCCGGCCATTTTCGTGATCCGTCGCTCTCTGGAGGAGACGCCTGAATTCCAAGCAAGAAAACACCGCCCTACCCTGTCGGAAATCATCCGCTCCATCGGTCAGAACTTCGGCATCGTCCTGGCCGGCATGGCGATGGTGGTCATGACCACGGTGTCGTTCTACCTGATCACCGCCTATACCCCGACCTTCGGCAAGGCCGAATTGAACCTGTCGGATCTGGATGCCTTGCTGGTCACGGTATGCATCGGCCTGTCGAACTTCTTCTGGTTACCGGTGATGGGTGCGTTTTCCGACAAGATCGGACGCAAGCCCTTGCTGCTGGGAGCGACAATCCTGGCGATCCTAACGGCATATCCAGCGCTGTCATGGCTGGTGACGAACCCTAGCTTCAGCCACCTGCTGATGGTCGAACTGTGGTTTTCGTTTCTGTACGGATCCTACAACGGCGCCATGGTGGTGGCCTTGACGGAAATCATGCCGGTTGAGGTGCGCACCACCGGCTTTTCCCTGGCCTACAGCCTTGCCACCGCCACTTTCGGCGGCTTTACCCCGGCGGCCTGTACTTATCTGATCCATGAGCTGGGGAACAAGGCAGCGCCCGGCATATGGCTCAGTGGCGCGGCGGTGTTGGGGTTGGTGGCTACCCTGGTGCTGTTCAGAGGCAATCGTCATGAGTTGCGCACTGCACAGGCTTCGGTGGCGGGCGGCGCCAGATAAGTCCTGTCGCGAGCAGGCTTGTGAAGAGGCCTTGCGCAGGACATAAAGCCCAGACACAAAAACGCCCCGACAAGTCGGGGCGTTTTCATGAGCAGCTAAGGCTTAGCGCGGAAACGCTGGCGGGTTCACACCGGCCATGTCTTCCATCACGCGAACCACCTGGCAGCTGTAACCGAACTCGTTGTCGTACCACACATATAGGACAACGCGGTTGTCGTTGCAGATGGTGGCTTCAGCGTCGACCACACCGGCGTGGCGCGAGCCAACGAAGTCGGTAGACACCACTTCCTGCGAGTTAACGAAGTCGATCTGCTTGTGCAGTTCCGAGTGCAGCGCCACGTAGCGCAGGTACTCGTTCATCTCTTCGCGGCTGGTGGCTTTCTCCAGGTTCAGGTTGAGAATAGCCATCGACACGTTCGGCGTCGGTACACGGATCGCGTTACCGGTCAGCTTGCCGGCCAGTTCAGGCAGGGCCTTGGCAGCGGCGGTGGCGGCACCGGTCTCGGTGATGACCATGTTCAACGCGGCGCTGCGGCCACGGCGATCGCCCTTGTGGAAGTTGTCGATCAGGTTCTGGTCGTTGGTGTACGAGTGAACCGTTTCGACGTGACCGTTGACGATGCCAAACTTGTCGTTAACAGCCTTGAGCACCGGCACGATGGCGTTGGTGGTGCAGGAGGCAGCGGAAACGATCTTGTCGTCAGCGGTGATTTCGCCGTGGTTGATGCCGTGAACGATGTTCTTCAGCTTGCCCTTGCCGGGCGCGGTCAGCACGACGCGGTCGATACCCGGGCACGCCAGGTGCTGGCCCAGACCGTCCGCATCACGCCATACGCCGGTGTTGTCCACCAGCAGAGCGTCCTTGATGCCGTACTGGGTGTAGTCCACCTCGGTCGGGTTCTTCGCGTAGATCACCTGGATCAGGTTACCGTTGGCGCAGATGGTGTTGTTTTCTTCATCGATGATGATGGTGCCGTTGAACGAACCGTGGACCGAATCGCGGCGCAGCAGGCTGGCACGCTTGGTCAGGTCGTTTTCGGCGCCCTTGCGCACTACGATGGCCCGCAGGCGCAGGCCGTCGCCGCCACCGGTCTTCTCGATCAGGATGCGTGCCAGCAAGCGACCGATCCGACCGAAACCGTACAGCACTACGTCGGTGCCTTTACGGGCCGATGCGTTCTGTTGACCGACGACATCGGCCAGCTCTTCGCGAACGAATTGCTCGGCGGTGCGACCATTGCCCTGTGCCTTGAACTTGACGGCCAGCTTGCCCAGGTCCACCGAAGCGGCGCCGAGCTTGAGCTCGCTCATGGCTTTGAGCAGTGGGAAAGTTTCGTGCACGGACAATTCGCTGTCGTCGGACTGACGGTGGCGAGCAAAGCGGTGAGCCTTGAGAATCGCGATGACAGACTGGTTGATCAGGCTGCGGCCATAGATCGAGCTCACCACGTTGTTATTGCGGTAGAGCTGACCGATGAGAGGGATCATCGCTTCGGCGAGTGCTTCACGATCGATCCATTCACCAAGACACTGGTCGGGCTTCTGAGTCACGGGAACCTTCCACATGTAGGGGCTGAAAAAAGGGGCTACATTATGCCGCCGACTCCACTGCGGAGCAATGCGCGCCTGTCGCGCCGTGGTTTTCCCCTCTGCCGGGGTAGTCTGCGACTGACAGCCGCCCCTTTACCCCGCTACAATTGTCGACTTTGTCGCAACGCTTGGAGCTCAACCTTCCGTGCCCGTTCTGCGTCTCCCGCATCTCCCTGCCACCGCAGGTAAACAGCACTGGGGCAATCTGCCCGGTGCCGCCCTGAGCCTGGCCATCGCCGAGGCCGCCAGCGCTGCCAAGCGCTTCACCCTGTTGCTGACCGCCGACAGCCAGAGCGCCGAGCGGCTGGAACAGGCGCTGAGTTTCTTCGCCCCGGATTTGCCGGTGCTGCATTTTCCGGATTGGGAAACCCTGCCCTACGACCTGTTCTCCCCGCACCAGGACATTGTTTCCCAGCGGATCGCCAGCCTGTATCGACTGCCGGAGCTCAGTCATGGCGTTTTGGTAGTGCCAATCACCACGGCCCTACATCGCCTGGCACCGACGCAGTTCCTGCTCGGCAGCAGCCTGGTGCTGGACATCGGCCAGAAGCTCGACGTCGAGCAGATGCGTAGTCGTCTGGAAGCCAGTGGCTATCGTTGCGTCGATACGGTGTACGAGCACGGCGAGTTTGCGGTACGCGGGGCGTTGATCGACCTGTTCCCGATGGGTAGCAAGCTGCCTTACCGCATCGACCTGTTCGATGACGAAATCGAGACACTGCGCACGTTCGACCCGGAAAACCAACGCTCCATCGACAAGGTGCAATCTGTCCGCCTGCTGCCGGCCAAGGAGTTCCCGCTGCAGAAAGAAGCGGTGACCCGCTTCAAGGCACGCTTTCGCGAGCGTTTCGACGTGGATTTCCGTCGTTGCCCGATCTTCCAGGACCTGAGCAGCGGGATTACCCCGGCCGGTATCGAGTATTACCTGCCGCTGTTCTTCGAAGAAACCTCCACCCTGTTCGATTACCTGCCCCAGGACACCCAGGTCTTCTCCTTGCCGGGCATCGAACAGGCGGCGGAAAACTTTTGGAACGACGTACGCAACCGCTACGAAGAACGACGTGTCGACCCTTCTCGCCCCCTGCTGCCACCGGCCGAGCTGTTCCTGCCAGTGGAAGACTGTTTTGCCCGCCTCAAGAGCTGGCCACGGGTAGTGGCGAGCCAGCAGGACGTGGAAAGCGGCGCCGGCCGCGAACGCTTCCCCGCCAAGCCCCTGCCGGACCTGGCGATCGAAGCCAAGGCCCCGCAACCGCTGTGGGCGCTGGCGGGCTTTCTCGACGAATTCCCCGGACGTGTGCTGTTCACCGCCGAGTCCGCCGGGCGTCGCGAAGTGCTGCTGGAACTGCTCGAACGCCTGAAGCTGCGACCGAAGACCGTGGACAGCTGGCCGGACTTCGTCGCCGGCAAGGATCGCCTGGCCATCACCATCGCCCCGCTGGACGAAGGCCTGGTGCTCGACGATCCGGCGCTGGCACTGGTCGCCGAAAGCCCATTGTTCGGGCAACGCGTGATGCAACGCCGTCGCCGCGAAAAACGCGCCGACGCCAGCAATGAAGCCGTCATCAAGAACCTCACCGAGCTGCGCGAAGGCGCACCGGTGGTGCACATCGACCACGGTGTGGGCCGCTACCTGGGCCTGGCGACGCTGGAAGTGGACAACCAGACGGCCGAATTTCTGGCCCTGGAGTATGCCGAAGGCGCCAAGCTCTACGTGCCGGTGGCGAACCTGCACCTGATCGCCCGCTACACCGGCAGCGACGACGCACTGGCGCCGCTGCACCGCCTGGGCTCGGAAACCTGGCAGAAAGCCAAGCGCAAGGCCGCCGAACAAGTGCGTGACGTCGCCGCCGAGCTGCTGGACATCTATGCCCGCCGGGCCGCACGCGAAGGTTTTGCCTTCACCGATCCGAAGGCCGACTACGAAACCTTCAGCGCCGGTTTCCCGTTCGAAGAAACCGTCGACCAGCAGACCACCATCGAAGCCGTGCGCGCCGACATGCTCGCGCCCAAGCCGATGGACCGGCTGGTGTGCGGTGATGTGGGCTTCGGCAAGACCGAAGTGGCGATGCGCGCCGCGTTCATTGCGGTGCACAGCGGCAAGCAGGTGGCGATCCTGGTGCCAACCACCCTGCTCGCCCAACAGCACTACAACAGTTTCCGCGACCGCTTCGCCGACTGGCCGGTGACCGTAGAAGTGATGAGCCGCTTCAAGTCCGCCAAGGAAGTGAACGCTGCGGTGCAGGACCTGGCCGAAGGCAAGATCGACATCGTCATCGGCACGCATAAATTGCTGCAGGACGACGTAAAGATCAAAAACCTCGGGCTGGTGATCATCGATGAAGAGCACCGCTTCGGCGTACGCCAGAAAGAACAGCTCAAAGCCCTGCGCAGCGAGGTCGACATCCTCACCCTGACCGCCACGCCGATCCCTCGCACGTTGAACATGGCCGTGTCGGGCATGCGCGACCTGTCGATCATCGCCACGCCGCCAGCCCGTCGGCTGTCTGTGCGCACCTTCGTCATGGAGCAGAACAAAAGCACGGTCAAGGAAGCCTTGCTGCGGGAGCTGCTGCGCGGCGGCCAGGTCTACTACCTGCATAACGACGTCAAGACCATCGAGAAATGCGCCGCCGACCTGGCTGAGCTGGTACCGGAAGCACGGATCGGCATCGGCCACGGACAGATGCGCGAGCGCGAACTCGAACAGGTGATGAGCGACTTCTACCACAAGCGCTTCAACGTGCTGATCGCCTCGACCATCATCGAGACCGGCATCGACGTGCCCAGCGCCAACACCATCATCATCGAGCGCGCCGACAAGTTCGGTCTGGCCCAGTTGCATCAATTGCGCGGTCGGGTCGGACGCAGCCACCACCAGGCCTATGCCTACCTGCTGACGCCACCTCGGCAGCAGATCACCCCGGATGCGGAGAAACGCCTGGAAGCTATCGCCAATACCCAGGACCTGGGTGCGGGCTTCGTGCTGGCCACCAACGACCTGGAAATCCGCGGCGCCGGCGAATTGCTGGGCGATGGTCAGAGTGGCCAGATCCAGGCCGTCGGCTTTACCTTGTACATGGAAATGCTCGAACGTGCCGTCAAGTCGATCCGCAAGGGCGAACAGCCGAACCTCGACCAGCCTCTGGGCGGCGGGCCGGAAATCAACCTGCGAGTTCCGGCGCTGATTCCGGAAGATTACCTGCCGGATGTCCACGCGCGACTGATCCTCTACAAACGCATCGCTTCGGCCACCGATGAGGAAGGCCTCAAAGACTTGCAGGTGGAGATGATCGACCGTTTCGGCCTGTTGCCGGAGCCGACCAAGAACCTGGTGCGCACCACGCTGCTCAAGCTCAAGGCCGAGCAACTGGGCATCAAGAAAGTCGACGGCGGGCCCAACGGCGGTCGTATCGAATTCGAAGCCCAGACACCGGTCGATCCGCTGGTACTGATCAAGCTGATCCAGGGCCAGCCCAAGCGTTACAAATTCGAAGGCGCCACGATGTTCAAATTCATGGTGCCGATGGAACGCCCGGAAGAGCGTTTCAATACCGTAGAAGCGCTGTTCGAGCGCCTCACTCCGACCACTGCTTGAAGGACGCCCAATGCGCCTGTTTCGCTCACTGACCTTGTTGATGACCCTGGTCGCCCCCCTGGCATTTGCCGACGACCTGTATCAGGTTGAAATGATTCTGGTACGCCAGAATGCCGAGCCGGCGATTATCAGCCGAGCCGCGCCGGAAGACTGGGATGCCGGCGCCCAACGCCTGGCCGCCGATAGCCAGCGCACGCCGGCGATGGGCAACATCGTGGAAAAACTCAACACCAGCGGCCAGTACACGGTATTGATGCACAAAGCCTGGCAACAGACCCTCGGTGAACAAGGCAACAAGATCGCCATCAGCGACGGCGCCGAACAGTTCGGTCAGTTCCCCATCGAAGGCACATTGGAATTGAAGCTGGGTCGCTTCACCGATGTAGACGCCGACTTCTGGGTCAACCAGATCGACGGCAATGGCCTGGTCACCGCCAGCGAACGCCTGAAACAGAAAAGCCACACCAAGAATGGCCAGCTCAACTACCTGGACAATGGTCATCTTGCCTTGCTGATCAAGATCACCTCGCTCACCGCGCCCGCTCCACGGCAGGCACCTGACGTCATTCCGGACTGATCGGCGCGCCTATGCCCTCGCCCCTGAGCAAACCGTTGGCACCTTCCTGGGTCAATCGATTCAAGGAACAGAGCCTGGAGCGTGGGCGCCGCTACGCGCAGGAAAACCGCGTCAGGATTGTCGAGACCGGCGAAAGCATTATCACCGCCAGTTGCGAAGGTTCCGGCGGCAGCGTTTACCGTCAGACCATTCGCCTGAAAGAGTCAGCCAAGGGCACGCTCCTGTTGCTTGAAGCCGCCTGTTCCTGCCCGGTGCGCATCAACTGCAAGCACTGCGCCGCGGTGTTGCTGCAAGTCCAGGAAACCCTGGCCTACCCGGCTGCCGAAAAAGACGCACAGTTGCTGGAGAAACTCCAGGCGGTGCTGGACAACCGCAGCCCCAAGGCTCCTCCGCAGGTGCTGGTGGACAACGTTCAACCCGTCCCGCGCTTATGGCTGGCCAGCATCGAGTTCAGCGCCTTCGAGCCACGCAACGGCAAAATGCAACGCTACATCCAGCACCGCGCCGCTCTTTCGTTCAACTATCTGGACGAATACGTCAGCGGCCAGCGCAACACGGATGTGCTGATTCGCCAGGAAACCCAGACGCTACGGATAAAACGCCACACCGAGGTGGAACAGTCCTACCGCGAACAACTGCGAATTCTCGGCTTCAAGATCGCGACCAGACAAAGCAAGGCCCTGCCGGAAAGTGCCGGCGAGCTGTATGAAATGGTCAACGACAGCGCCTGGCTGACCTTCACTCTCAATGATCTGCCAAAACTGCGAGGCCAGGGCTGGGAATTGCAGATTGACGAGGATTTCGGCTTCGACCTGACCGCCGTGGATGACTGGTACGCCACCGTCGAGGAGACACCAGAGCGGGACTGGTTCGACCTGGAGCTGGGAATCATCGTCAACGGCGAACGACTGAGCCTGTTGCCAATCCTGTTGAACCTGATGCGCTCGCACATCGAACTGTTCAACCCGGAACGCCTGGCAAGGCGTCGCGATGACGAACTCATCCTGGTCAACTTGCCGAACCGCCCGAATTCGGAGTTCGGTCCGCAACAGGTGGCCCTGCCCTATGGTCGGTTGAAACCGGTACTGGCGACTCTGGGCGAGTTCTATCTGCAGGAACCCGGCACCACCAAGCTGCGTCTGAACACCGCGGACGCCCTGCGCCTCAACCCGCTGCAGGACCTGCCTCTGCGCTGGGAAGGTGGCGAGCACATTCGCAGCCTGGCCCAACGCCTGCGGGACATCAAGGACTACACCGCGACAGCGCCAGAGGGCCTTAACGCGACACTGCGGCCCTACCAGCTCGAAGGCTTGAGCTGGATGCAATCGCTGCGACAGCTGGAGGTCGGCGGCATCCTTGCGGATGACATGGGCCTGGGCAAGACCCTACAAACCCTGGCGCATATTCTCAGCGAAAAAAACGCCGGCCGCCTCGACCGGCCTTGCATGGTAGTGATGCCCACCAGCCTGATTCCCAACTGGCTCGACGAGGCTGCTCACTTCACACCGCAACTGAAGGTGCTCGCGCTGTATGGCGCCGGGCGCAAGAAGTATTTTGACCGGCTGGCCGATTACGATCTGGTACTGACGACATACGCGCTGTTGCCCAAGGATGTGGAGCGCCTGAAAAACCAGCCCCTGCATGTATTGATCCTCGATGAAGCTCAGTACATCAAGAACCCCACCAGCAAAGCCGCCCAGGCCGCACGGGAACTCGACGCCCGACAGCGCCTGTGCCTGTCCGGCACGCCGCTGGAGAATCATCTGGGCGAATTGTGGTCGTTGTTTCACTTCTTGCTGCCGGGTTGGCTTGGAGACGTTAAAAGCTTCAACCGCGATTACCGCGTGCCGATTGAGAAGCGCGGCAGCGATGCAAGACTCAAGCACCTCAATGGTCGGGTAAAACCCTTTTTGCTGCGCAGGACGAAAGAGCAAGTGGCGACGGAATTACCGCCCAAGACCGAGATCGTCCACTGGGTTGAACTCAGCGATGCGCAGCGAGATGTCTACGAAACCATGCGCCTGGCCATGGACAAGAAAGTTCGCGATGAAATCACCCGCAAAGGCGTCGCCCGTAGCCAGATCATCATCCTCGAGGCCTTGCTCAAGCTTCGCCAGGTCTGTTGCGACTTGCGCCTGATCAATGATGCTGCGTTGCCTGTCCGGGGCAGCACCTCGGGCAAACTCGACAGCCTGATGGAAATGCTCGAAGAACTGTTTGAAGAAGGTCGTAGGGTCCTGCTGTTTTCCCAGTTCACCTCGATGTTGTCGCTGATCGAGGATGAACTGAAAAAACGCAGTGTCGACTACGCCATCCTGACCGGCCAGACCCGGGATCGCCGCACGCCCGTCAAAGAGTTCCAGAATGGCAAGCGCCAGATCTTCCTGATCAGTCTGAAAGCAGGAGGCGTGGGGTTGAACCTGACTGAAGCCGATACCGTGATTCACTACGACCCATGGTGGAACCCCGCCACCGAAAACCAGGCAACCGACCGCGCCTATCGCATCGGTCAGGAAAAACCAGTGTTCGTCTACAAACTGATTGCCCGAGGCACGGTGGAAGAGAAGATCCAGCTACTGCAAAAGGAGAAATCCGACCTGGCGGCCGGCGTACTGGACGGCCGCGTGACAGGCGATTGGCAGTTGCAGAGCGATGATATCGAAGCACTGTTTGCGCCCCTGCCGGACAAGCTGGAAAAGCGCTGACAGGGTCCGCGCCCTCCTGGATCGCCAGTCAGTCCGTTATCGGCACTCGCGGCCTGCTTGTGCAACAGCCATCGAACAGCGCCCTAATCGATCAACTGCGCAGCTTTCAACGCACCGACGGCCTTTAGCCAGCGCGGATCCTGGCGGTACTCGGTGGTGGCGAACGCCTGGCCGCGCATTCGTGCGATCCGGGCCGACGGCTTGACCTTCAGGCGCTGGGCAGCGCTCAAGGCCAACTCCGCGGCAGCACGGTCGTTGCAGACCAGGCCCATGTCGCAACCAGCCGACAATGCAGCCTCGATACGACTGGCGGCATCGCCGACCACATGGGCACCGGCCATCGACAGGTCGTCACTGAAGATCACGCCGTCGAATTGCAATTCGCCCCGCAGGATGTCCTGCAACCAACGCCGGGAAAATCCCGCCGGATTCGCATCTACCTGCGGATAAATGACATGGGCAGGCATCACCGCAGCCAACTGCTTGCTCAACCTGGCGAAGGGCACCAGGTCATTGGCGCGAATCTGTTCGAGGCTGCGCTCGTCGTTGGGAATAGCCACATGGGAGTCGGCCTCTGCCCAGCCATGACCAGGAAAATGCTTGCCGGTCGCCGCCATACCAGCCCCGTTCATCCCGCGAATGAACGCGCCAGCCAACAACGCGGCGCGTTGCGGATCACTTTCGAAGGCACGGCTGCCCACCACTGCACTGCGCTGATAATCGAGGTCCAGCACCGGGGCAAAACTCAAGTCGAGACCAACGGCCAGCACCTCGGTCGCCATGATCCAGCCGCACTGCTCGGCCAGGTACTCGGCATTCGGATTGTCAGCAATAGCCCGCATGGCCGGCAAGCGGACAAACCCTTGGCGCAAGCGCTGGACACGTCCGCCCTCCTGGTCGACCGCCAGCAAAAGGTCGGGACGAATGGCGCGGATCGACGCGCTCAATTCGCGCACTTGCCGCGGATGCTCGATATTGCGAGCGAAAATGATCAGGCCGCCCACTTCCGGCTGACGCAACAGGTGGCGATCTTCGGCCGTCAGCCAGGTACCGGCGACGTCCACCATCAACGAGCCTTGCAGGCCAGCAGTCATAGCATTTCCTTAATAACGATGAACCCACGCGACCACGGTTGCACGGACCGGACTGACGGCTGTCGCGGTCGTGCGATGAAGGATGGAGTGGATTCGGAAGAAAGTGGGCATGGGCGGCTAGCTTAGCGGATGTAGACCGCCACGCCCACCCTCAGGCCTTGGCGAGCGCCGGGGCCGTTTTGCTGCGCGGACGCAACTGTGCGGCGGCCATGGCATCGTCGGTGACACCGCTTTCGGCACGCATGCCAGCGGCCAGGAACGGCACCATCAGGCGCATCACCTGCTCAATCGAGGTGTTTACGCCGAAATCGGTTTCAGCGATCGCCCTCAACGCCTTGATGCCGGACATGCTGAACGCGGCGGCGCCGAGCATGAAGTGCACGCGCCAGAACAGCTCGATCGGCGGGATACGCGGCGCCGCTTCGTTGACCAGCAACATATAGCGACGGAATACCTTGCCGTACATGTCTTCGAGGTAACGCCGCAGGTGGCCCTGGCTCTGGCTGAAAGCCAGACCCAGCAGGCGCATGAAAATGGAAAGATCGTTACCACTGCGGGGCTGCACGGCAAGCGCTTGCTCGACCAGCATCTCCAGTAGCTCTTCGAGGGTAGGCTTGACGTCGGGCTTGGCCTGGCGACGCTCCAGCTCGCGGTCGAGGCTGAGACAGAAAGGTCCGAGGAATCGCGAAAAGACCGCCTGGATCAGCGCTTTTTTCGAGCCGAAATGATAGTTCACCGCCGCCAGGTTTACCCCGGCCTTGCTGGTAATCAGACGCAACGAGGTTTCGGCGAAACCTTTTTCCGCGAACAACTGCTCGGCAGCATCGAGAATACGTTCAACGGTTTCCGACTGGGCCATGACTACTCCGCCTGACAAACACTTGTTTGAAACATACGTTTCGAGCCCTGGGGTTGTCAAGCCTGGCGGGACGTTTTGCGAACGACCGGTCAGCTATTTAACCACACCTTCGGCGGGCTGTAGCCATGCAGCAAGCAACCGTCCGATCGACCGTCCAGCGGCTCGCGAAAAAAGGAGGATTGCCAAGCGACGCCCACTGTATATAATCCCAGTCACTGTATAAAAAGACAGAGCGATCAATATGCTAAAGCTGACGCCACGCCAAGCCGAGATTCTGGCCTTCATCAAACGCTGCCTGGAAGACAACGGCTATCCACCGACCCGCGCGGAAATCGCTCAGGAACTGGGTTTCAAGTCGCCCAACGCGGCTGAAGAACACCTCAAGGCACTCGCTCGCAAGGGCGCAATCGAAATGACGCCGGGGGCCTCCCGCGGCATTCGCATCCCGGGCTTCGAAGCCAAAGCCGACGAAACCACCCTGCCGATCATCGGCCGCGTGGCGGCTGGAGCGCCGATTCTTGCCCAACAGCATGTTGAAGAATCCTGCAATATCAATCCTTCGTTTTTCCATCCACGAGCAGACTACCTCCTTCGCGTCCACGGCATGAGCATGAAGGACATCGGCATCTTCGATGGCGACCTGCTGGCTGTTCACACCACCCGTGAAGCCCGTAATGGCCAGATCGTCGTGGCGCGTATCGGTGACGAAGTCACCGTCAAACGTTTCAAGCGCGATGGCAGCAAGGTCTGGCTGATCGCCGAAAACCCCGAATTCGCCCCCATCGAAGTGAACCTGAAAGAACAGGACCTCGTCATCGAAGGCTTGAGCGTCGGCGTCATTCGCCGCTAAAAGGAGGCTTTATGCATTTCCCTCTCACACCACAGCACACGCAACTCCCGCTGTTCGAGGCATTCATGGCCCAGCCTTTGGCTCCAGTCCTGAAGGACGTGATCGAGTCCCCTTGGGGCGTTGAGCCCGAGGCCTTCAGTGAATTGTCGCTGCGTGGTGCGGCCGGGAACTGCCTGAATCTGCTGGCACCGATCCTACGAGAACTGAGCCAGGACCAGGACGCTCGCTGGCTGACGCTGATCGCGCCTCCGGCCAGCGTTACCCAAGCTTGGCTGCGGGACGCGGGCCTTAATCGCGAACGCATCCTGCTGCTGCAACCACGGGGCACCCAGAGCGCTCATCAATTGACGTGCGAAGCGTTGCGCCTGGGCCGCAGCCATACGGTGGTCAGCTGGCTCAACCCGTTAAGCGCGACAGCGCGGCAACAGCTGATCAGCGCCGCCCGCACCGGGGACGCACAAAGCTTGAATATTCGTTTGGGCTGAGACAAGCGCGGGCTTCTCGAGGATTGAGAAGCCGACCGAAAGCAATATTTATCAAAAAAACCGACAGACGGGATCAATGAAGAACCCGTGGTCCTTCTTCCTTGTTGAATTCGCCTTCAACCAGGCGGCCTGCCATCTGGACACCCACGCTTAACATCGCCTTGGCGACCTCGACATGCTGGCCTTGCAGGAACGCCTTGGCATCTTCGGAGAAACTCAGGGTAACCAGGGAACCCTCGTCCTCAGCCCTGCGCAGCTCGATGCGGCCATCAGGAAGTTCGACAATTTCTAGAAAGGACGTAGGCATAAAAGTCTGTTCTCCACGAAAGGCGAGGATTATATAGTCATCGGCCAGGCTTCGCTCAGGATCTTGACCAAGCGCTGTCGGTGAACGTGACGGCCGCAAGCGGTATTCAGCATTCGTTCAAGCTTTCACGGAAGCGAATCGCCAGGCTCTTGAGGTTCTGGCGCCAGCTCTCCAGCTCCTCCCGACTCAGCTCCTCCTCGGGCTCCTGTTCGTCCAGGTTGACCGCCATGATCAACGGCTGGGTCACGTCGCCCTTGGGCTTGCGCGGGGCCCGTGGAGGCTGGAACAGCGCCCCGTGCGCCGCCAGCAACTTGGCCAGCCAGGTTTCCGGGTTTTGAGCCAGCTCGATCATCTCGGCCAGTTCAGGAATGGCAATGTCTTGCAGCACTTCCCGAGTCAGCAGCAACTCTGCCCGCGAGGCATTAGCCTGCGGCAGTCGATAGAAGCCTGCAATTTCATGGCACAACCCCAATAACGCCCCATACAGATGAAATAATGCGGACTCGCGCCCGGCCTGAAGCAACGCCGGGGAATTGATTGCGCGCCCATCCTCTGCCCTGGCAAGCGCTTCAAGGGACAAGCCGGCGAAATAGATTTTCTGGTTGGTGCGGGTGTAGAGCTCGTGGGCCATGACGGCATCTCCCAACGACATGAAAGCTTCACGCAAGTGCGACAGTGTCGTGGATCAACCAAGACCTCTGCAAGCCAAATACGGCCAAAGGAACAAGCGGTGTGCTGTGGGAGCGAGCCTGCTCGCGATAACGGTGCAAACAGTCAGCATTGAGGTTGACTGACCCACCGCTTCGCGAGCAGGCTCGCTCCCACAGTTCTTTGTCTGGCTGACAGGCGCTGAACAAGCCCTGCCACCCTCGATCAACGCTTGTCTTCCACCGTCCATTTACCGCCATCGTAGTACGCCTTCCAACCGGTAGGCTTGCCATCGACTTCGGTCTGCACGTATTGCTCCTTGGTCTTGCGGCTGTAGCGAATCACCGCCGGACGCCCATCCGGATCCTTCTGCGGCGCTTCGCAGAGGAAATGGTACTTCGGATCGATTTCGTCCTTGTGGGGCAGCAGTTCCATCACCAGGGGCGCGCGGGTTTCGCGATTCTTCGGGAATTGGCTGGCCGCCAGGAACAGGCCAGATGCACCGTCACGCAGGATATAGGTGTCGTTGACCTTCTCGCACTTGAGCTCCGGCATCTTCACCGGATCCATTTTCGGTGGTGCGGCATCGCCGCTCCTGAGCAGCTTGCGGGTATTCTTGCAGGTCGGGTTGGTGCAACCGAAGAACTTGCCGAAACGGCCGGTCTTGAGCTGCATCTCGCTACCGCACTTATCGCATTCCAGGCTCGGGCCCTCATAACCTTTGATGCGATAAGTGCCCTCCTCAATCTCATACCCCGCGCAATCCGGGTTGTTACCGCAGATATGCAGCTTGCGCTTTTCGTCCAGCAGGTAGGCATCCATCGCAGTGCTGCAGATCGGGCAGCGATGCTTGCCGCGCAGCACCAGAGACTCCGACTCGCCCTCGTCGTCCGCCGCGATTTCATCGCCCGGCACCAGGTTGACCGTCGCCTTGCAGCGCTCCTTGGGCGGCAGGCTATAGCCCGAGCAGCCAAGGAAAACACCGGTCGATGCCGTGCGGATCTGCATTGGACGGCCGCAGGTCTGACACGGAATGTCGGTCATGACCGGCTGGTTGGCCCGCATGCCATTGTCAGCGCTTTCAGCCACCTCGAGCTTTTTCTTGAAGTCGCCGTAAAACTCGTCGAGCACGCTCTTCCAGTCCCGCTCGCCCTGGGCCACATCGTCGAGATTCTCTTCCATACCGGCGGTAAAGCCGTAGTCCATCAGGTTCGAGAAGCTTTCGGACAGACGCTCGGTCACGATGTCGCCCATTTTTTCCGAATAGAACCGACGGTTGTGCAACGCCACGTAGCCGCGATCCTGGATGGTGGAAATGATCGCCGCGTAAGTCGAAGGGCGACCGATACCGCGCTTTTCCATTTCCTTGACCAGACTGGCTTCCGAGTAACGGGCCGGCGGCTTGGTGAAGTGCTGCGTAGGATCGAGTTTGATGAGCTTAAGCACATCGCCCTGGGCCATGTCCGGCAAGACATCGTCATCCCCTGGCTTGGTAATTTGCGGCATGACGCGAGTGTAGCCGTCGAACTTGAGGATGCGGCCCTTGGCGCGCAGCTCGAAGTCACCGGCCCCCACACTGACGGTAGTCGACAGGTATTGCGCCGGCAGCATCTGGCAGGCCAGGAACTGGCGCCAGATCAGCTCATAGAGACGCTCCGCATCACGCTCCATGCCCGACAACTTGCTCGGCTCGGTGTTGGCATCGGACGGACGAATCGCTTCGTGAGCCTCTTGCGCGCCTTCCTTGCTGCTGTAGACATTTGGCGTGTCCGGCAGGTACTTCTTGCCGAACTCGCTTTCGATGTAAGTGCGCGCCATCGCCACGGCATCGGCCGACAGGTTGGTCGAGTCGGTACGCATGTAAGTGATGTAGCCCGCTTCGTACAGACGCTGGGCCATCATCATGGTTTTCTTCACGCCGAAGCCCAGGCGGTTGCTCGCGGCTTGTTGCAGCGTGGACGTAATGAACGGGGCCGAAGGCTTGCTGCTGGTCGGTTTGTCTTCACGCTTGACGATGCTGTAGGAAGAAGCCTTGAGCTTCTCCAGTGCGGCCATGGCCTGGGCTTCGTTGAGCGGCTTGAAGGCTTCGCCCTTTTCGCGAGCCACTTCGAAACGCACGGTCGCCCCCTTGGCAGTGCCAAGGTCCGCATGGACTTCCCAGTACTCTTCGGGGATGAACGCCCGGATCTCGCGCTCGCGCTCCACCACCAGCTTCACCGCAACCGACTGCACACGACCGGCCGACAGGCCACGGGCGATTTTTGCCCACAGCAGGGGCGAGACCATGTAACCCACCACGCGGTCGAGAAAGCGACGCGCCTGCTGAGCGTTGACACGAGCGATGTCCAGCTCGCCCGGCTCGGAGAACGCTTCCTGGATGGCCTTCTTGGTGATTTCGTTGAACACCACGCGCTTGTAGCGGCTGTCATCGCCACCGATGGCTTCGCGCAGGTGCCAGGCAATGGCTTCCCCTTCGCGGTCCAAGTCCGTTGCGAGATAGATGGTGTCGGCGTCCTTGGCGAGCCGACGCAGTTCTTCGATAACCTTTTCCTTGCCCGGAAGGATCTCGTACTTGGCTTTCCAACCGTGTTCCGGATCCACGCCCATGCGTGAGACCAGCTGCTTGCGCGCCTTTTCTTTCGGCGACAATGCCGGCGCTTCACCAGCCGTCTTGCCGCGCTTGGCGGCCGGCTCCTTGCTGGCGCTGGCCGAACCGCTGGTGGGCAGGTCTCGGATATGGCCGATACTCGACTTCACCACGTATTGGTTGCCCAGATACTTGTTGATGGTCTTGGCCTTAGCCGGGGATTCCACAATGACCAGCGATTTGCCCATGGATCGGAAAATTCCTGAATTCTAAAAAGTGAAAGGCGGTAGGCGCCTGACGCGGCACCGCTATATATAGTGGCTGCAAGGTGAGGTCAAGCGCAGGGTTTCCTGCATGCAGGCCTCATGGCTTTGAAAAAATGCTCTCCTCGGCCTGGACCAAAGCAAAGCGCGGCACCCGTTCGCCGTCAACCTCGACGGACTCCTGAAACATGCTCAAGGGGCGCACCCAAAAGCCGTAATCGCCATACAGGGCCTGGTAAAAGACCACTTCTTCCTCGGTCTCGGAATGCCGCGCAATGCTGAACACGCGGTACTGCGGACCTTTGTAATGCTGGTAGAGCCCTGGTTGTATCGGCATGCTTCGGCCCTCACTCAAGTCGTTTCAAAATAAAAACAAAATAAATCCACAAAAACAAAAACCGGGGCACTCGGCCCCGGCTTCCATCACCGCAACGCTTAGACGCGTTCGAAGACAGTGGCGATGCCTTGGCCGAGACCAATGCACATGGTGGACACCCCGAAAGTGCCGCCGTTCTGTTTCATGACGTTCAGCAACGTACCGGAGATACGCGCACCGGAACAACCGAACGGGTGACCCAGGGCGATCGCGCCGCCGTGAAGGTTAACCTTCTCGTCCATCTTGTCGAGCACTTTCAAATCTTTCAGCACGGGCAGGGCCTGTGCAGCGAACGCTTCGTTGAGCTCGATGAAGTCGATATCGGCCATGCTCAGGCCGGCACGCTTCAAGGCTTTTTGCGTGGCCGGTACTGGACCATAGCCCATGATCGCCGGGTCCACACCCGCCACCGCCATCGACCGGATCACCGCCATCGGCTGGATACCCAGGTCCTGGGCACGCTGGGCCGACATCACGATCATGCACGAAGCACCGTCGGTGATCTGCGACGAAGTACCGGCCGTCACGGTACCACCTTTGGGGTTGAAGGCCGGCTTGAGGGTCGCCAGGCTTTCGAGGGTGGTTTCCGGTCGGATGGTTTCGTCATAGTCGAACAGCTTCAGGAAGCCGTTCTCGTCGTAACCCTGCATCGGGATGATCTCGTCCTTGAATTTGCCTTCCACCGTCGCCTTGTGGGCGAGCTGGTGGGAACGCACCCCAAAGGCGTCCTGCTGCTCACGGGTGATGCCGTGCATCTTGCCCAGCATTTCCGCGGTGAGGCCCATCATGCCGGATGCTTTCGCCGCATACAGAGACATGTGCGGGTTCGGATCGACACCGTGCATCATGCTCACGTGGCCCATGTGCTCTACGCCGCCGACGACGAAAACGTCGCCGTTGCCGGTCATGATTGCCTGGGCGGCGGTGTGCAGCGCGCTCATCGACGAACCGCACAGGCGGCTGACGGTCTGGCCGGCCGACGTGTGGGGAATCTGGGTCATCAGCGAGGCCATGCGGGCAATGTTCCAGCCCTGCTCCAGGGTCTGGTTGACACAGCCCCAGATCACGTCCTCGACTTCATTCGGATCGACCTTGACGTTGCGCTCCAGCAGCTTGCTGATCAGGTGCGCCGACATGTCTTCGGCGCGGGTGTTGCGGTGCATGCCGCCCTTGGAGCGGCCCATCGGCGTACGACCGAAGTCGACGATCACGACGTCTCTAGGATTCAAGCTCATAAATGTTCTCTCGCTCTAGTCGTTGGGCGCTTAACCGAAGAAGCTCTGGCCGTTCTTGGCCATTTCACGCAGCTTCTCGGTGGGGTGGTACAGCGCGCCCAGATCAGCGTACTGGTCAGCCAGGGCAACGAACTGGGCAACACCGATCGAATCGATGTAGCGCAGCGCACCGCCACGGAATGGAGGGAAACCGATACCGTAGACCAGACCCATGTCCGCTTCAGCGGCGGTTTCGACAATGCCGTCTTCCAGGCAACGCACGGTTTCCAGGCACAACGGGATCATCATCCAGTTGATGATGTCCTCATCGGTGACTTCGCGCTGCTCGTAGACGATCGGCTTGAGCACTTCCAGTACCGACGGGTCGGCCACTTTCTTCTGCTTGCCGCGCTTATCGGTTTCGTAGGCGTAGAAGCCCTTGCCGTTCTTCTGGCCCAGGCGCTTGGCTTCGTAGAGCACGTCGACGGCCGAGCGACGGTCGTCCTTCATGCGGTCCGGGAAACCTTCGGCCATGACATCGCGACCATGGTGACCGGTGTCGATACCGACCACGTCCATCAGGTAGGCCGGCCCCATCGGCCAACCGAATTTTTCCATGATCTTGTCGATACGCACGAAGTCAACGCCAGCGCTGACCAACTTGGCGAAACCGCCGAAGTACGGGAACAGCACGCGATTGACCAAAAAGCCCGGGCAATCGTTGACGACGATCGGGTTCTTGCCCATTTTCTTGGCGTAGGCCACGGTGGTAGCGATGGCCTGTTCGCTGGACTTCTCGCCACGGATCACTTCCACCAGCGGCATCATGTGCACGGGGTTGAAGAAGTGCATGCCGACGAAGTTTTCCGGACGCTTGAGGGCCTTGGCCAGCAGCGAAATGGAAATGGTCGAGGTGTTGGAGGCCAGAATGGTGTCTTCCTTCACCTTGTCTTCGACTTCAGCCAATACCGCCTGCTTGACCTTCGGATTCTCGACGACCGCTTCGACCACCAGGTCGACATGGCCAAAGTCGCCATAGGACAGGGTCGGGCGAATGCCGTTGAGCACTTCGGCCATCTTCGCCGCGGTCATGCGACCTTTCTCGACGCGCCCCACCAGCAGCTTGGCGGCTTCGGCCAGCCCCTGCTCGATACCGTGTTCATTGATGTCTTTCATCAGGATCGGCGTGCCTTTGGACGCCGACTGATAAGCGATACCACCGCCCATGATGCCCGCGCCCAACACGGCGGCCTGCTTCACGTCACGGGCGATTTCGTCGTAGGCCTTGGCCTTTTTCTTCAGTTCCTGGTCATTGAGGAACAGACCGATCAGGCTTTGTGCCGCAGAGGTCTTGGCCAACTTGACGAAGCCGGCGGCCTCGGCTTCCAGGGCCTTGTCGCGACCAAAGTTCGCGGCTTTCTGGATAGTCTTGATCGCTTCGACCGGCGCCGGGTAGTTCGGGCCCGCCTGACCGGCCACGAAACCTTTGGCGGTTTCGAAGGCCATCATCTGTTCGATGGCGTTGAGCTTGAGCTTTTCCAGTTTTGGCTGGCGCTTGGCCTTGTGATCGAACTCACCGCTGATGGCACGCTTGATCAGTTCGAGGGCGGCGTCCTGGAGTTTGCCAGGCTCGACCACGGCATCCACGGCACCCACTTTGAGCGCGTCTTCGGCACGGTTTTCCTTGCCGGCGGCAATCCACTCAATGGCATTGTCGACACCAATCAGGCGTGGCAGGCGCACGGTGCCGCCGAAGCCGGGGTAGATCCCCAATTTGACTTCGGGCAGACCAATCTTGGCCGACGTCGACATGACGCGATAATCCGCCGCCAGGCACATTTCCAGCCCGCCCCCCAGGGCGATACCGTTGATGGCCGCCACGGTCGGAACGTTGAGGTCTTCGAAGTCGCTGAAGATACGGTTGGCTTCGAGGTTGCCAGCGATCAGTTCGGCATCGGGCAGCTTGAAGTTGTCGACGAACTCGGTGATGTCGGCGCCGACGATGAACACGTCCTTGCCACTGCTGACGATCACACCTTTGATCGAAGCATCTGCCTTGATAGTGTCCACGGCCTGACGCAATTCATTCAGGGTTAGACGGTTGAACTTGTTGACGGACTCACCCTTGAGGTCGAATTTCAGTTCGACGATGCCGCTTTCAAGAGCCTTAACCGTGATGGCTTTACCTTCGTAAATCATCAACTGATCTCCACGATATGGAAGCTGAACAGTACACGTTGGACGCTGACCACTGGTTCGGCATTGACGTTTACCGTCGATGCTACGCCAATCCGCCAGGCACACCCGTCAACGCGATAGTCGGGTTTCTGTAGGACCGTTCGGAAAATACAAACGCTCAATTCATACGCCCGTTTGATTTGGGTACGTCACCTTCACGGAAATTCCGACAATTGTCAATCGCCCTAAACAAGGGCTTGAGCGCGACTTTACGGTCATTTCCGTACCGCACGGATCCGCAACACGGCGCCGCATGAAAGGCCATTCATAAGATCAATAATTAGAAAAGTCGCCCTAATTCCGGGCGCAATGAATTCAACCGGCTATGCTGGCGACAGTGCTTTTGAAAAATCTTCGAGAAAGGCGTTACGAACGAACGCCCAAATAGCCCCTGGTTACCGGCCTGCCTGGCCAACCCGCCCGATGAGACTGTCGGGCTTTTTTATGGTTCGGATCAGGGTTCAGGCGCAAGCCTTGAGCACGTCGGAAATGTCCTGCAATACAGTGGCTTCGCCTTTTTCACCCCAGAACAAGGCAATCATCTGCCCGTCAGCCTCGATTTTGTAGACGTTGGCCGGCAACTTGCTCAGATGAACGAGCAGCGACTCATCCTGGCAGGCTTCCCGCCATTGGTTGACCCAGACCCCCGGTGCGCTTTGCCAGTAACTCCAGGTGTCCGGTTGCTTGCCACGCCGGGGCCGATAGTACTGCGCACAGGGGTTCGGCGGTTGCGGATCGAGCCAGTGCGGCCATTGCTGTGGAGCCAATTGCATGGCCAGGCCAAGGCGACGCGCCTCCATGCGCAAGGCCATGCGACCATTTTGTACACGGGACGGGCGCAACCATGCCAAGGGGCTCAACACCACCAGAATGATTGACACCACTATCCAGACCGTCATATCTGTACTCCCGAATTCTGATGGGCCATTGACCCATGTCGCCGTCAATGCGCTTGAAACCAGCCATACTTAACCGTATCGCAATTCTCTGGAGTGCTTTTCATGTACTACGAACACATCCTGGTCGCCGTCGACCTCACTGAAGAATGCGATCCCGTCATCAAACGCGCTCGCGCCCTGTGCGACGGTCGAAACACCAAGCTGTCGCTGGTGCATATCGTCGAGCCGATGGCCATGGCGTTTGGCGGTGATGTGCCAATGGACCTTTCCCAGCTGCAGCAGCAACAGTTCGACCAAGCCAAGGAACGTCTTGACCGCCTGATCGTGAAATACCCGGACCTGAAACGTGAAAACAGCCACCTGACCTACGGCCAGCCGCGCCAGGAAATTCATCACCTGGCCAAGGAACAGGGTTGCGACCTGATCGTCGTCGGCAGCCATGGCCGCCACGGCCTGGCGCTGCTGTTGGGCTCCACTGCCAATGACGTGCTGCATGGCGCGCCTTGCGACGTGCTGGCGGTCCACCTGGTCAAACGCGCATAAAAAACTTGTGCTAGCGGGCTTGCTCGCGAATGCGGTGTATCAGTTACACAACTATTGACTGACGCACTGCATTCGCGAGCAAGCCCGCTCCCACAGGAGATTGCGTTTCAGAACATCCTGGCGCGAACGATCAAGCGTCCAGCTCAGCCCAGCGCTCGACCAGGGCATCCAGCTCCGCCTGCAACTGCTCCAGATGGGCGATCACCCTGGCGGTTTCAGCAGGAGGACGCTGGTAGAAGCCGGCCTCGGCCATTTCGGCCTCCACCGCAGCGATTTGCGCTTCCTTGGCATCGATATCGCCTGGCAGGGCTTCCAGCTCGCGCTGCAACTTGTAGCTCAGTTTCTTCTTGGCCGGTGCGGGAGCCGCTGCCGCCACAACCGGAGCGGGCTCGGCCTTGACCACGGCCGAGTTCAGGTCGGCTTTGCCGGACTTGCTCTCGGTCACGCCCAGCAGACGCGGTGAACCGCCCTGGCGCAACCAGTCCTGATACCCACCGACGTATTCGCGGACACGCCCCTCACCTTCGAACACCAGCGTGCTGGTGACTACGTTGTCGAGGAAAGCCCGGTCGTGGCTGACCATCAGCACGGTGCCGCTGAACGTCAGCAGGACCTCTTCCAGCAACTCGAGGGTTTCTACGTCCAGGTCGTTGGTTGGCTCGTCGAGTACCAGCAGGTTCGCCGGCTTGCTGAACAGTTTCGCCAGCAACAGGCGGGCACGCTCGCCGCCAGACAAGGCCTTGACCGGGGTCCGGGCACGCTGGGGGCTGAACAGGAAATCGCCCAGGTAACTCAACACATGACGGCTCTGACCGTCGATCTCGATAAAATCACGACCTTCGGCGACGTTATCGATCACAGTCTTTTCCAGATCCAGTTGATGGCGCAACTGGTCGAAGTAGGCGACATCGATTTTCGTCCCTTCCTCCACCTTGCCGCTGGTCGGCGTCAAGCCGCCTAGCATCAGCTTGAGCAACGTGGTCTTGCCCGTACCGTTTGCCCCCAGCAAGCCGATGCGGTCGCCCCGCTGCAGGACCATGGAGAAATCCTTGATCAGGAACGGGCCATCCGGGTGAGCGAAGCTGACGTTTTCCAGCACCATCACCTGCTTTCCGGATTTTTCGGCGGTTTCCAGCTGGATGTTGGCCTTGCCGGTACGCTCGCGACGCTCGCTGCGCTCGACACGCAAGGCCTTGAGGGCGCGTACGCGGCCTTCGTTACGGGTACGACGGGCTTTGATTCCCTGGCGGATCCAGACTTCTTCCTGGGCCAGGCGCTTGTCGAACAGGGCATTGGCGGTTTCTTCCGCCGCCAGCGCTGCTTCCTTGTGCACCAGGAAACTGGCGTAGTCGCCGTTCCAGTCGATCAGGCCACCACGGTCCAGCTCCAGGATCCGGGTCGCGAGGTTTTGCAGGAACGAGCGGTCGTGGGTAATGAACAGCACGGCCCCCTGGAAGTCCTTCAAGGCTTCTTCAAGCCAGGCGATGGCGCCGATGTCCAAGTGGTTGGTCGGTTCGTCGAGCAGCAGCAGGTCTGGCTCGGACACCAGGGCCTGGGCCAGCAGGACACGGCGCCGCCAGCCACCGGACAAGTCGGCGAGGGTCTTGTCGGCCGGCAATTGCAGGCGACTCAGGGTGCTGTCCACCAGTTGCTGCAGGCGCCAGCCATCGCGGGCCTCCAGGTCATGCTGCACATGCATCAGTTTTTCCAGGTCGGCATCGGTAACGATGTTCTGGCTCAGATGATGATATTCAGCCAACAACGCGCCGACGCCATCCAGGCCCTCGGCGACCACATCGAACACCGTCCGCTCGTCGGCCACCGGCAGTTCCTGGGGCAATTCGCCGATCTTCAGGCCCGGTGCACGCCAGACCGAGCCGTCGTCGGGCTTCTGGTCGCCCTTGACGAGCTTCATCATGCTGGACTTGCCGGTGCCGTTGCGGCCGATGATGCACACCCGCTCGCCACGGGCGATCTGCCAGGACACCTTGTCCAACAACGGCATGGCGCCGAACGCAAGGGACACATCGCTGAATTTGAGCAGAGTCATGAGCTTCTCCAAAAACCGGGCGCGCATTCTACCTGAGATGGGACCTCGCAGGGCCGCCAATTTCGTCACCCAAAGGCTCTTTACATGTTCTGCACAACAAATACCGTGAACTTGCGTCGACAACCTTGCAAAGCTTTCGCCGCCTGCTGGCAAAAGGCTAAGCTACAGACAGTTACCCTGGGTTTTCCCTTGGGCTTGTCATGTTTTTTCTGCCCGGACGTATCATGCGCAGTCGCCTTTTTAGTGTCTTGTCTTGTCTTTTCGTGTGTGCCACTGCCGTCCAAACCGCCCAGGCGGTGGATATCTCCACTCAACGCCAGTATTACGATGAGGCCAAGCGTGCCCTGGCCAAGGGCGACTCCGGCCCGTATTTTCGCTACAGCCAGGCTCTGCGCGATTATCCGCTGGAACCGTACCTGGCCTATGACGAACTGACCGCACGCCTCAAGAGTGCCAGCAACGCCGAAATCGAGAAATTCCTCGCCGAACACGGTGACCTGCCCCAGGCCAACTGGATGAAGTTGCGCTGGTTGCGTTGGCTTAGCGAACGCGGTGACTGGCAGACCTTCGTCAAATACTACGATCCCAAGCTTAACTTCACCGAGCTGGATTGCCTCAATGCTCAGTACCAGCTCACCCATGGCCTGAAAGCCGAAGGCTACGCCAACACCGAGAAACTCTGGCTTACCGGCAAATCCCAGCCCCAGGCGTGCGATGCGCTGTTCGGCCTGTGGGCCTCACAGGGTCAGTTGACGGAACAGAGACGCTGGGAGCGGGCCAAGCTGGCCGCCCAGGCCCGCAATTATCCGCTGGCCAACAGCCTGGTCAGCGGTCTGACCACGCTCGCCTCCCGCGGCAAATTGCTGGTGGACGTGGCGCAGAAACCCGAGCTGCTCAACCAGCCATCGCGCTTCAGCCCGGCCGACGAGCCGATGTCCGATATCGTCAGCCTCGGCCTTCGCCGCCTCGCCCGCCAGGATCCAGACAAAGCCATGGCGTTGCTGGACGGCTACGCCAGCACCATGCATTTTTCCCGGGATGAAAAGGTCGCCATTGCCCGGGAAATCGGCCTGACCCTGGCCAAGCGTTTCGACAGCCGTGCCCTGGACGTAATGACCAAATATGATCCGGAGCTGCGCGACGATACCGTCTCGGAATGGCGCTTACGCCTGCTGCTGCGCCTGGGGCGTTGGAACGAGGCCTATGAATTGACCCGTCGCTTGCCCGAATCGCTGGCCAGCACCAACCGCTGGCGTTACTGGCAGGCACGCAGTCTGGAACTGGCGCAACCGCAAAACCCGGAAGTGCAGAATCTCTACAAGCATCTGGCGCGGGAGCGGGACTTCTATGGCTTCCTGGCCGCCGACCGCTCCCAGGCGCCCTACTCCCTTGTCAACAAGCCGCTGGTCATGAGCCAGGCGCTGATCAACAAAGTACGCAATACCCCGGGGGTACGCCGGGCGCTGGAGTTTCATGCCCGCGGGCAAATCGTCGATGGGCGCCGGGAGTGGTACCACGTCAGTCGGCATTTCAACCGCGACGAAATGGTCGCCCAGGCGAAGCTCGCCTATGACCTCAAATGGTATTTCCCGGCCATCCGCACCATCAGTCAGGCCAAGTATTGGGACGATCTGGACATCCGGTTCCCAATGGCCCACCGCGATACCCTCGTGCGCGAGGCCAAGGTCCGTGGCTTGCATTCAAGCTGGGTCTTCGCGATTACCCGCCAGGAAAGCGCCTTCATGGATGACGCCCGCTCCAGCGTCGGTGCCGCCGGCCTGATGCAATTGATGCCCGGCACCGCCAAGGAAACAGCGCGCAAGTTCAGCATCCCCCTGGCCTCGCCACAGCAGGTATTGAACCCGGACAAGAATATCCAGCTCGGCGCGGCCTACCTGAGCCAGGTCCACAGTCAGTTCAACGGCAACCGTGTACTGGCTTCGGCCGCCTACAATGCCGGCCCCGGGCGCGTGCGCCAGTGGCTGCGTGGCGCCGATCACCTGAGCTTCGACGTCTGGGTCGAGAGCATCCCGTTCGATGAAACCCGCCAATACGTGCAGAACGTGCTGTCCTACTCGGTGATCTACGGCCAGAAACTCAATTCACCACAGCCGCTGGTTGACTGGCATGAGCGGTATTTTGATGATCAGTGAGGGTTAGCGGCAGGCGTCGAGCTTCAAGCGGCAAGCTGTTCCTCAAAAGCAAAAAAATGCCCGTATCGAAAGCTACGGGCATTTTTTGTCGGTTACTGGACCTTACGAGAGCAGTTCTCAGTCAGTTGCCGACTCCCGACCAGCATTGAATTGCAATGCCGCCAACCGCGCATACAACGCATTGCTGACAACCAATTCCTGATGCGTGCCCACCGCAACCACCCTGCCCTGGTCCATCACCGCGATCCGGTCGGCGTTTTTCACCGTGGCCAGGCGGTGGGCAATGACCAGGGTGGTGCGGTTCTTCATCAGGCTGGGCAGGGCTTGCTGGATCAAGTGTTCACTTTGGGCATCGAGGGCGCTGGTGGCTTCGTCCAGCAGCAGGATTGGCGCGTCTACCAGCAACGCCCGTGCGATCGCAAGGCGCTGGCGCTGGCCGCCGGACAGCCCCAGGCCACCGTCGCCCAGATGGGTCTGATAGCCGTCGGGCATCCTTTCGATGAAGTCGTGGGCATGGGCGATCCGCGCCGCGTTGCGCACTTGCTCCAACGTCGCTTCAGGATTGCCATAGCGGATGTTTTCTTCGACGGTGCCGAAGAACAGCGCGGGACTTTGCGAAACCAGGGCGAAGTGCCGGCGCAGGTCCAGCGGGTCGAGCCGGGTGAGCGGTACCTCATCTATGAAAATCTGCCCTTGCGCCGGATCGTAGAAACGCAGCAACAAATCGTACACCGTCGATTTTCCTGCCCCGGACGGGCCGACCAAAGCGAGGGTTTCGCCGGCCTGGACAGTCAGATCCAAGCCGTCGAGGGCATAGCTTTCAGGTCGGGAGGGATAGGAGAAACGCACGCCTTCAAGGCGCAGATCCCCCCGCACCCGAGCAGGCAACTTCACCTGGCCAGAGATCGGTGGCTGGATGATGTTTTCCGAACGCAGCAGTTCGGCAATGCGCTCGGCCGCGCCAGCCGCCCGTTGAAGCTCACCGATTACCTCGCTCAGGGTGCCAAAGGCGCTGCCGACGATCAGGCTGTAGAACACGAAAGCCGCCAGCTCACCGCCGGATATCCGCCCCGCGATCACATCCATGCCACCGACCCAGAGCATCACCCCCACCGCCCCCAGCACCAGCACGATCACCAGGGTGATCAGCCAGGCCCGCTGGGCGATGCGCTTGCGCGCGGTGTTGAAGGCCTGCTCCACGGTGAGGGCGAAACGTCGCTCGTCCTGGACCTGATGATTGTAGGCCTGCACGGTCTTTATCTGGCCCAGGGTTTCGGAAACATAACTGCCGACATCGGCGATGCGGTCCTGACTTTCGCGGGACAAGCTGCGTACCCGCCGACCGAACACCAGGATCGGCGCCAACACCAGCGGCAACGCAATCACCACGATGCTGGTGAGCTTGGGGTTGGTAATGAACAGCAGCACGATGCCGCCGACCACCATCAAGGCATTACGCAAGAACAGCGACAGCGAAGAACCGATCACCGATTGCAGCAACGTGGTATCGGCTGTAAGCCGCGACTGGATTTCCGAACTGCGGTTGTTCTCGTAGAACCCCGGGTGCAGATACACCAGATGGTTGAACACCTGGCGGCGGATGTCGGCCACCACCCGCTCGCCAATCCACGACACCAGATAGAAACGGGAAAAGGTCCCGATTGCCAATCCGACCACCAGGACCATGAACAGCCCGATGGACTGGTTGAGCAAATGGGGAGATCGGGTCATGAAGCCTTGGTCCACGAGCAACCGGATCCCTTGGCCCATGGACAATGTGATGGCTGCCGTGACTATGAGGGCCAGCAAGGCGCCGGCGACCTGCTTGCGGTAGGGGGCGATAAAACCACTGGCCAAGCCAATGGCACGACGATGTCGGGAAGTAAGCATCAATGAATATCCGATAATGCGGAACCACGTTGAATCGGAATGAGTCAGGTTAAATATGACCACAACGACGAATGGCTAGATGTTATCGGTCTAAAGTCCGGGTGGAAACGCAACGATGTTTCTGTTTGAGTAATGGTGTCGCCATGGACCTACAAGGAGTGTCATGGCTCGGTCACCTGGCGACACTAAACTAGGCACACAACCTGATGAGGAGACAGGCCATGTCCTTGCAACACAGCAGCGACGACAAGATTCAAGTGATCCGAACGCAACCAGACCAGTCCCTGGGCTGCTCGTTCATCGATGCCCAAGGGCGCGAAGTACCGATCACTGAAGCGATGATCCAGAAAGCTTGCAGCGAGCTGGAAAAACGACTGGTCAAGCCTGCCGAACAAAAGTGATACAGCCCGTCTTCAACTGAACCCGACCTTGATGTCGGGTTTTTTGTGCGTGGCCGGATAGGCAGCTTATACAGCGATGGCGCCCAGCGCAGTGACGATCCGCTGCAGAGCCGGGGACTGCCCTTCGATACGCACCTTCAGGCTGTCGATCTCCCGACGAGGCGGGTAATGCTTGCGCAGAGCGTCGAAGGCCGCACGTTGCTCAGTGACCGTGCCCACCAGACTGCGACGAAAATCCGCATCATCGCGACGTGGGTCGTAGACGCTGCGACACAACGCCGCCAGCGCCCAGGCAGGATCGGTTGCGGCATCCAGGGTTACACCGCCCAACCAGGGCCTGGGCAGCAGGTCGGCAAGGCTGACTTGAGCCGGTCGTTGCAGGAAATCGCACAAGGCTTCGTAAATCTGCGCGGTGCCGCGTTGCCGACCGTCCAAGCTGTAGCCGGCAATGTGCGGCGTAGCGATCACGCATAAATCGGCCAGGTCTACATCCACCGTCGGCTCCTGCTCCCAGACATCCAGTACCGTTTGCAGGTCCTCGCGCTCCAGCAACACATTGCGTAGCGCAACGTTATCGATGACAGGCCCCCGTGCGGCGTTGATCAGCCAGGTGCCGGGCCGGAGGCGATTCAAGCGTTGCTCGTCGAACAAATGCCAGGTCGGCAGCTCCCCATCGCGGGTCAGCGGCGTGTGCAGGCTGATCACATCGCACTGTTCGATGATCTGCTCCAGGCTGAAATAATCTCCGCCTTCGGCGACCTGGCGAGGTGGATCGCAGACCTTCACGGCCCAGCCCAGCCCCTTGAGCACGTTGATCAAGCGCCCACCTACCTGACCTGCGCCAACGACACCAAAAGTACGTTGGCCGAGATCCGCACCTTCGATTTCGGCCAGGGTCATCAGGCTGCCCAGTACATAATCCACCACACCCCGGGCATTACAGCCCGGCGCGCTGGCCCAGCGGATCCCGGCCTGCGCAAGGTACTCCAGGTCCAGGTGATCGGTGCCGATGGTGCAGGTGCCGACAAAGCGCACACTGCTGCCTTCCAGCAGCGCCCGATTGACCTGACTGACGGAGCGCACCAACAACACGTCGGCCTGGGCGACCATCGCCCGATCGATGCCTCGCCCCGGTACCCGGCGAATTTCGCCGAAGCCGGCAAAGAATGCATCGAGCAGGGGAATATTTTCATCGGCGACTATCAGCATGGCGCGGCTCCTTTGGCGGGGTGGGCAGTGTAGGCGTTCCGGTGGGTCAGTGCATTACTCGAAGAGCAAGAGAATGCGGTTGTAGGAGCAAGGCTTGCCCGCGATTACAAATCCACTACACAGGTTTTTTCCTGACCGTTGTGTCAAGGCGTAGAATTCGCCGCCTTGCGCTTACCTTTCGGACGTTTTACCTGTGAATCCTGTCATCGACACCCCTGCCTCTCTTTCCCGCCCGGCCCGGCTTCGCCTGGAGCTCAAGACCCTGCTGGCCCTGGCGCTGCCCATCATGGTGGCGCAACTGGCGACCACAGCGATGGGCTTCGTCGATGCAGTGATGGCGGGACGCGTCGGTCCTCGGGACCTGGCGGCGGTGGCACTGGGCAATTCGATCTGGGTGCCGGTGTTCCTGTTGATGACCGGTACGTTGCTGGCCACCACCCCAAAAGTTGCCCAGCGCTTCGGGGCCGGGACCTTTGACGAGATCGGTCCCCTTGTGCGCCAGGCGCTGTGGCTGGCGCTGGCGGTAGGGTTGCTCGCAACGCTGGCATTGTTCAGCGCCGAACCGGTCCTGCACATCATGAAAGTGGACCCTGAGCTGATCGGACCGTGTATGGAGTATCTGCGGGGCATTGGCACGGGCCTGCCTGCAGTGGCGCTTTATCATGTGCTGCGCTGCTTCAGCGACGGCCTGGGCCGTACGCGACCGGCGATGGTATTAGGGTTGTGCGGGCTGGCTCTGAACATTCCGTTCAACTACATCTTTATCTATGGTCATTTGGGCGTACCGGCCATGGGCGGCGTCGGCTGCGGCTGGGCCACGGCCATCGTGATGTGGGCCATGGCCCTGGGCATGGCCGGTTGGGCGCGCTGGGCACCGGCCTATCAGTCGAGCCATTTGTTCAGTCGCTTCGATTGGCCACATTGGCCGGTGATCAAGCGACTGCTGGGCATCGGCCTGCCCATCGGTATTGCGGTGTTTGCCGAGTCGAGTATTTTTGCGGTGATTGCCCTGCTGATCGGCAGTCTGGGCGCCACGGTGGTGGCCGGGCACCAGATCGCGCTGAATTTCAGCTCCCTGGTGTTCATGATCCCCTATTCTCTGGGCATGGCCGTGACGGTTCGGGTCGGCCAGGCTCTCGGGCGACGCCAGCCCCGGGAGGCGCGGTTTGCCGCCGGCGTCGGCATGGGCACCGCCCTGGCTTACGCCTGCCTGTCAGCGAGCCTGATGTTCGGGTTGCGCGGCCCGATCGCCTCGATCTACACCGCCGATCCGGTGGTGATCGAAGTGGCATCCATGCTGATCGTGTACGCGGCATTGTTCCAGTTTTCAGACGGGATCCAGGTAACGGCCGCGGGCGCGTTGCGCGGCTATCAGGACACCCGGGTGACGATGATCCTGACGCTGTTCGCCTATTGGGGCATTGGCTTGCCGGTGGGTTACGCCCTGGGCCTGACCGACTGGCTGGGCGCGGCCAGCGGCCCGAGCGGATTGTGGCAAGGGTTGATCGTGGGCTTGAGCTGCGCAGCGCTGATGCTGTCGATCCGACTGGCCCGCAGCGCACGCAGGCAGATCCGCATCAGCCGCTCGATGGATTAAGCGAGCTTCTTGCGGATCCAGTAGCGGTAGGTGCCGTTCTCTTCGTCCTGGGCCACCAACTGGTGGTCGAGGAACACACAGAACTTGGGAATATCACGGCGGGTCGAGGGGTCGGTGGCAATCACCTTCAACAGCCCGCCAGGCACCAGGTCGCGGATGTGCTGGTGCAACATCATCACCGGCTCCGGGCAATTGAGACCGGAGGCATCCAGTGTGCCGTCGACCGGCGTATCGTTCATTTCACTCATGATCTACTCCTGAAACCGGGCGGTATTGTCGCGCAATGTCGGCGTGCGGTCACCTTTCGCTTAACGTGCCTGTAGGAGGCCTTGTGGGAGCAAGGCCTATTTGAGCAAGGCCTGTGGGAGCAAGGCTTGCCCGCGATGCAGGCGACTCGATCTGCACAAGGACCGCGTTATCGTTTATCGCGAGCAAGCTTTGCTCCCACAGGCTTCTTGCTCTCCAGCCGCCGCAGATGACACGTCACCTCTTCGCGATCGTGGTACAGCTGCTTGCAACCGATCTCGACCTTGATCCCCCTGGCCTTGAAGCCTTCTGCGATACGCTCGAGCAAGCGCTTCACTTCGGCGTATCGCTGCTTCATCGGCAGCTTGAGGTTGACTACCGCCTCGCGACAGTGCCCTTCGCCGATCCACTCTTCCAGCATCGCTGCGTTGCGTGCCGGCTTCTCGACGATGTCGCAGACCATCCAGTCCACCGGTTGTTTCGGCTTGAAGGTAAAGCCATCCGCCATGAGATGTTGCACCAGGCCGGTGTCCATCAGACTTTCGGCCATCGGGCCGTTGTCGATGGCGGTCACCAGCATCCCGCGGTTGACCAACTGCCAGGTCCAGCCACCCGGTGCGGCCCCGAGGTCGACGCCAGTCATATCGCTGTGCAGGCGCTCGTCCCACTGATCCCGAGGGATGAAGTGGTGCCAGGCTTCTTCAAGTTTGAGGGTGGAGCGACTTGGCGCTTCGCGAGGAAACTTCAGCCGTGGAATGCCCATCGGCCACATGGCGGAGTTCCCCGCCTCCGCCATCCCGAGGAACACTTCACGGCCGCTTTTGAAGGTCAGCAGCAGGCGCGGCTTATCCTTGTCATCGACGAGCTTGCCGGCACCGGTCAACGCCTTGCGCAACGGCCCTTCGAATTTTTTGCAGAAGTTCGACAGCTCCTTGCCATCATTGGTGTCCAGCACTTCCAGCCACAGGCTGCCGCAGGTCGGGAACGCGGCCAGATGAGACAGGATAACGCTGATGCGATCGGTTTCCGGCAGATCGATGAACAAGCCGCGTGCCCACTGGCGTGGAAAAATCAGCTCGGCGAAACGCTGGCCGCGCATCAGCCGTTCGGCACCGCCCTCTTCAGTGCAGACAAACTCGGCGCAGGCGCTGGCCGGCTTGGCCTTGGCGTATCCGGCCACATCGAGCCGGGCGGCGTGTTCGGCAATCTCCGAACAGACCTCGCCTTCGAAGCCCGGCCGGCAGTGCATGAAAAGCGTGTTCATTGAAACTCCGTAGCAAAGCCTGTCACGAAAATCGGCGCATGATAGCGGAGTTCGGAACCCCGAACCTGCCCGCACAGTCCAGTGATTGGTCAGAAGCTTAAAACAGGGCTAGGTTAAAGGCTCTGTCCGTCCCGTCAGTCCGTAGCCGTGCGGACCCAAAGGAGTGATTTCAATGCCCTCCCTCGATAGCCTGAAAACCCTCAAGACGCTGCAAATCGACGCCAGGACCTACCACTATTTCAGCCTGCCGGATGCCGCCCGAAGCCTGGGCGACCTGGACCGGCTGCCCATGTCCCTCAAGGTGTTGCTGGAAAACCTGTTGCGCTGGGAAGACGAAAAAACCGTTACCGGCGCCGATCTCAAGGCCTTGGCCGGTTGGCTCAAGGAACGCCGTTCCGACCGAGAGATCCAGTACCGCCCGGCACGCGTGCTGATGCAGGATTTTACCGGCGTCCCCGCCGTGGTCGACCTGGCCGCCATGCGCGCCGCCGTGGAGCAGGCCGGCGGCGACCCCCAGCGGATCAACCCGCTGTCGCCGGTGGACCTGGTGATCGACCACTCGGTGATGGTGGACAGGTTCGCCAGCCGTCAGGCGTTCGAACAGAACGTCGATATCGAAATGCAACGCAACGGTGAACGCTACGCCTTCCTGCGCTGGGGCCAGAGTGCCTTCGACAATTTCAGCGTGGTCCCGCCGGGCACCGGCATCTGCCATCAAGTCAACCTCGAATACCTGGGACGCACCGTGTGGACCCGCGAAGAAGACGGCCGCACCTATGCGTTCCCGGACACCCTCGTGGGTACGGACTCCCATACCACCATGATCAATGGCCTTGGCGTGTTGGGCTGGGGCGTAGGCGGGATCGAAGCAGAAGCGGCCATGCTCGGCCAGCCGGTGTCGATGCTGATTCCCGAAGTCATCGGCTTCAAGCTCACCGGTAAACTGCGCGAAGGCATCACCGCCACCGACCTGGTGCTGACCGTCACCCAGATGCTGCGCAAGAAAGGCGTGGTGGGAAAATTCGTCGAGTTCTATGGCGATGGCCTCGCCGACCTGCCCCTGGCCGACCGAGCCACTATCGCCAACATGGCCCCGGAATACGGCGCCACCTGCGGCTTCTTCCCGGTGGACGAGGTGACACTGGACTATCTGCGCCTGTCGGGACGACCGATAGAAACCGTGAAACTGGTAGAAGCCTATTGCAAGGCCCAGGGCTTGTGGCGACTGCCCGGCCAGGAACCGGTATTCACCGACGCCCTGGAGTTGGACATGGGCAGCGTCGAAGCCAGCCTGGCGGGACCGAAGCGTCCCCAGGACCGAGTCGCGTTGCCCAACGTCGGCCAGGCTTTCAGCGACTTCCTGGGCCTGCAGGTCAAACCTACCAGCAAGGAAGAAGGCCGCCTGGAAAGCGAAGGCGGCGGAGGCGTCGCGGTGGGTAATGCCGATCAGGTGGGGGAAGCCGAATATGAATTCGAAGGCCATACCTATCGCCTGAAGAACGGTGCGGTCGTCATCGCCGCCATCACTTCCTGTACCAACACCTCCAACCCGAGCGTGATGATGGCGGCCGGTCTGCTGGCGAAAAAAGCGGTGGAGAAAGGCCTGACGCGCAAGCCATGGGTCAAGAGTTCCCTGGCGCCAGGCTCCAAGGTCGTCACCGATTACTATCAGGCTGCCGGCCTGACTGAATACCTGGATCAACTGGGTTTTGCCCTGGTGGGCTACGGTTGCACGACCTGCATCGGTAACTCCGGGCCGTTGCCGGACCCGATCGAAAAGACTATCCAGAAAGCCGATCTGACTGTGGCATCGGTATTGTCCGGCAACCGCAACTTCGAAGGCCGCGTACACCCATTGGTCAAGACTAACTGGCTGGCCTCACCGCCGCTGGTAGTGGCCTATGCCCTGGCCGGCACGGTGCGCATCGACATCAGCAGTGAACCGTTGGGCAACGACCGGGACGGCAAGCCCGTGTATCTACGGGACATCTGGCCCAGCAGCCAGGAAGTGGCCGATGCCGTGGCGAAGGTGGACACCGGGATGTTCCACAAGGAATACGCCGCCGTGTTTGCCGGTGACGAGCAATGGCAGGCCATCGAGGTGCCGCAAGCGGCGACCTATGTCTGGCAGCCGGACTCGACCTACATCCAGCATCCGCCGTTCTTCGACGGCATCGGTGGCCCGCCTCCGACCATCCGGAACGTCGAAGGCGCCCGGGTACTGGCTCTGCTCGGAGACTCAGTCACCACCGACCACATCTCTCCCGCCGGCAACATCAAGGCCGACAGCCCGGCCGGCCGCTACCTGCGCGAACAGGGCGTGGAGCCTCGGGACTTCAACTCCTACGGCTCACGGCGCGGCAATCATGAGGTGATGATGCGCGGTACCTTCGCCAACATCCGCATCCGCAACGAGATGCTCGGTGGTGAAGAAGGCGGCAACACGATCTACATTCCCAGCGGCGAAAAGATGCCGATCTACGACGCCGCGATGCTGTACCAGGCCATGGGCACGCCGCTGGTGGTCATTGCCGGCCAGGAATATGGCACCGGCTCGAGTCGGGACTGGGCCGCCAAAGGCACCAATCTGCTGGGCGTCAAGGCTGTGATTGCCGAAAGTTTCGAGCGCATCCACCGTTCCAACCTGGTGGGCATGGGTGTGCTGCCGTTACAGTTCAAGCTCGATCAGAATCGCAAGAGCCTGAACCTGACCGGCCGGGAAACCCTCGACATCCTCGGCCTCAGCGACGTTGAACTGACGCCGCGGATGAATCTGCCACTGGTGATCACCCGCGAAGACGGTCGCCAGGAGCGCATCGAAGTGTTGTGCCGGATCGATACTTTGAACGAGGTGGAATATTTCAAGGCGGGAGGCATTCTTCACTATGTCCTACGGCAATTGATTGCAGCCTGAAAGGACCTGTCCTACCAAAACACCGCCTTTTTCGGGCGGTGTTTTCGTTTGGATCCTCTTATAATCCCCCCGCGGCCGGCGCTCAAGGACCTGAGTCCGGCAGCGACTTTTCCATTCCTACGCATAAATCCGTATGGATACAAATGTGCTCTTTGCACGAGATGGCAGCGTCGTAGACGCGGCGGCCATTCTCGCCGAAGCTTCACAGCCTAAAAGGACGTTTTATGCCCGCTCTACCCTGGCCCTATCTGGCCCTGCTTTCCATCGGTTACTGCCTGGCGCTGGCTTACGGCCAATTGGCCTGGACAGCCGCCATCTCGGTCGCGCTGCTGCTGTTCGCCGGGTATGCAGCTCGCCAGCAGCTGACGCCTGTGGGCCGGTTTCTGGGGCACGCCCTGTTCCTGATCATGGCCCTGGCGCTGGCACTGCATTGGATGCCCGGTTTTTTCAACGGTCGGGCCATCCCGGCGCAACGCCTGACCGATGACGCGGTGCCGTTCGCCATGTATTTCAATCAGGACAAGCCCTTGATTGGCTTCTGGTTGTTGCTGGCCTGCCCGTGGATCGTCGGACGACCTACGTTTCGCCTGTCTGTTTATGCAACCGCCCTCGGCCTGACGCTGAGCGCGGTATTGGCCCTGGGCGGAGCGATCCTGCTGGGGATGATCCAATGGGCGCCGAAGTGGCCGGATCACGCCTGGCTGTGGATGCTGAACAATCTTTTGTTGGTCACGGTGGTGGAGGAAGCGCTGTTTCGTGGCTACATTCAGGGAGGTCTGAGCCGTCGCTTCAGCCAGCTGGCCCATGGCGACAACCTGGCGTTGCTCCTGGCTTCGTTGCTGTTCGGCCTGGTACACGTCGGCGCGGGTTGGCAATGGGTACTGCTATCGGGCCTGGCGGGGGTCGGCTACGGCCTTGCGTATCGGTTCGGCGGCCTCGGCGCGGCGATTGCCACTCATTTCGGTCTGAACCTACTGCATTTCGCCCTGTTTACCTATCCGATGCTGGCTTAGGCTCTGTTTGAAAAGTCTTGAGACGAAGGTCAGGCAAGGCGAAAATCGGCGAGGGAGCGGAGTTTACTGGAGTAAATGAGCATTCCGAGCCGGTTTTCAACGCAGCATGAACGAGTATCAAGGCTTTTCAGACAGAGCCTAGGACCGCAGGGTAAAAATTACCTCAATTTAAAGCTGACTGCGCCGACAACCTCTCAAAGCCTTGCGGATCTACACACCATGCGTAACAACCAACCCATTACACAACGCGAAAGGACCTTCCCGGCCCAGCAACGATTGATCTCCACCACCAATGCCAAGGGAGTGATCACCTACTGCAACGATGCATTCGTCGAAATCAGTGGGTTTTCCAGGGAAGAACTGATCGGTTCGCCCCACAACCTGGTGCGCCACCCCGACGTCCCGTCGGCCGTGTTCGCCCATATGTGGAACACCCTGAAACAGGGCTTGCCATGGATGGGCATCGTCAAGAATCGCTGCAAGAGCGGAGACCATTACTGGGTCAACGCTTACGTCACGCCCGTATTCGAAGCCAACCAGGTGGTCGGTTACGAATCGGTGCGGGTCAAGCCCACCGCCGAACAGATCGCGCGGGCCGAAGCGCTTTATCGACGCATCAACCAGGGCAAGCCGGCGGTACCGCGCACCGATAAGTGGGTACCCGTGCTGCAGGACTGGCTGCCGTTCATCCTGGTCAGCCAATTGAGCTTCGTCGTGGGCGCGTTCCTCAATTCCTCCTGGGGCTTTGCCTTGGCCGCCCTGTTGTCGGTGCCCCTGGGCCTGATGGGCCTGCAATGGCAGCAACGCGGGATCAAACGCCTGCTCCGCCTGGCGGAACAGACCACTTCTGATCCGCTGATTGCCCAGATGTACACGGACAGCCGTGGCGTCCAGGCACGCCTGGAAATGTCGATCCTCAGCCAGGAAGCGCGCCTCAAGACCTGTCTGACCCGCCTTCAGGATACCGCCGAACACCTCAACGACCAGGCACGGCAGTCCAACACCCTGGCCCATGACAGCTCCAGCGGCCTTGAGCGTCAGCGGGTAGAGACCGAACAGGTAGCCACCGCGGTCAATCAGATGGCCGCCACCACCCAGGAAGTCGCCAGCCACGTGCAGCGCACCGCCGACGCCACCCAGGAAGCCAATCGCCTCACTGGCCGCGGACGTGACATCGCCGGGGAAACCCGCGAGGCCATCGAACGCCTGTCGAAGGTTGTCGGAGAAACTGGCGAGACCGTGACCCAGCTCGCCAAGGACAGCGACGAGATCGGGGGCGTGGTGGACGTGATCAAGGGCATTGCCGACCAGACCAACCTGCTGGCCCTCAATGCCGCCATCGAAGCCGCCCGTGCCGGCGAAATGGGCCGTGGCTTCGCCGTGGTGGCCGATGAAGTGCGGCAACTGGCACAACGTACCAGCGAATCCACTGGGCAAATCCACGCCTTGATCGCCAAGCTCCAGCAGACCGCCAACAATGCGGTACAGACCATGGACGCAGGTCACCGCCAGGCTGAAGAAGGCGTGGCGCGGGTCATGGAAGCAGACGAAGCGCTGGTGGGCATCAGTGAAGCGGTGGCCAACATTACCGACATGACTACCCAGATCGCCGCCGCCACCGAGGAGCAAAGCTCGGTAGCCGAGGAGATCAGTCGTAACATCAGCAATATTTCGGAACTGGCCGACCAGACCTCGGGACAGGCGCACAGCTCGGCGCTGCTGAGCGAAGAACTGACCCGCACGGCCAATACGCAGTATTCGTTGGTGGAGCGGTTTAACCGCTGACGTCAGTTGGCTTGCTAAAACCCGGACAGCGAGAGCCTCCGGGTTTTCTACTGTCAGGGATACCGCTATCGCGAGCAGGCTCGCTCCCACATTGGAATGCATTTCCCTGTGGGTGCGAGCCTGCTCGCGATGAGTGTGGTACAGACACCCTCAATTGCGCTGAAGAAACCCGGCCACTGCCTGGGCCGCCGTCTCCAGATGCTGCCCATGAGTAAACCCCGAAGCCTTCAGCGGCTTCAGATCATGATCCCCCGCTGCCAGCCACAACACTTCGATACTCGATGACAGTGCATAACCCTGCACCGCTTCACGATTGCCCAACGCATCGCGTTCGCCCTGGACGACCAAGGCCCGGGTCTTCAACCCCGCCAGATGCTCGACCCGCGGTTTCTCCGGCTTGCCCGCCGCGTAGAACGGATAGCCCAGGCATACCAGCGCGTCACAGCCCAGCTCATCGGCGACCAGGCTTGCCATGCGCCCGCCCATGGACTTGCCGCCAATGGCCAGTCGCCCCGCGACATAGGGCCGCACCATGGCGTACACCTCACGCCAGCACTCGAGCAGTTTCGGTGCTGGATTGGGCGGGCGCTTGCCCCCGTCCGCGCGTCGCTGGGCCATGTAGGGAAACTCGAAGCGCAACACGTTCACCCCATGTGCGGCAAGGCGCGTAGCCATCTCACCCATGAAACCGCTGTCCATCGGCGCGCCGGCGCCGTGGGCCAGGATCAGGGTCGGGGGCTCGACGCTGAAGCCCGGTTGCGCAACCGTCCATAGCCAGCCGTGTCGAGTCACACACTCCGCCCATTGATCCCCGTCAATACTGGCCTTGTGCTGTTTGTCCATGCTTGCCTCGCTTTCAGTCTGCCTATAACTCCAGGCGAAGAATGCCGTACTGCCTTGCGCGGGCGCGTTCTTCGGCTGAACCGTGGATGGGGAACCATGAACACTTCTATCAGTACCGCCTACAACTACAAGGTGGTCCGCCAATTCGCCATTATGACGGTGGTGTGGGGCATCGTCGGCATGGGGCTCGGGGTTTTTCTCGCTGCCCAATTGGTCTGGCCACAGCTCAACTTCGATCTACCGTGGACCAGCTTCGGCCGCCTGCGCCCGTTGCACACCAACGCGGTGATCTTCGCCTTCGGTGGCTGCGCCCTGTTCGCCAGCTCGTTCTATTCGGTGCAGCGCACCTGCCAGACCCAGCTGTTTGCGCCAAAGCTCGCTGCATTCTGCTTCTGGGGCTGGCAACTGGTGATCCTGCTGGCGGCCATCAGCCTGCCGCTGGGCTACACCAGCTCCAAGGAATATGCCGAACTGGAATGGCCGATCGACATCCTGATCACCATCGTCTGGGTCGCCTACGCCATCGTGTTTTTCGGCACCGTGGCCAAGCGCAACACCAAGCACATCTACGTGGGCAACTGGTTTTTCGGCGGCTTCATCCTGACCGTGGCGATCCTGCACATCGTCAATAACCTGGAACTGCCGGTGAGCCTCACCAAGTCCTACTCGGTATACGCCGGGGCCACTGACGCGATGGTGCAATGGTGGTACGGCCACAACGCCGTGGGCTTTTTCCTCACCGCGGGTTTCCTGGGAATGATGTACTACTTCGTGCCGAAACAGGCCGAGCGTCCGGTGTATTCCTATCGCTTGTCCATCGTGCACTTCTGGGCGCTGATCACTCTGTACATCTGGGCCGGTCCGCACCACCTGCACTACACCGCGCTGCCGGACTGGGCGCAGTCCCTGGGCATGGTGATGTCGCTGATCCTACTGGCACCGAGCTGGGGCGGCATGATCAACGGCATGATGACCCTCTCCGGCGCCTGGCATAAGCTGCGCAGCGACCCGATCTTGCGTTTCCTGGTGGTGTCCCTGGCGTTCTACGGCATGTCGACCTTCGAAGGCCCGATGATGGCGATCAAGACCGTCAACGCCCTCTCCCACTACACCGACTGGACCATCGGCCACGTACACGCCGGCGCCCTCGGCTGGGTGGCAATGATCTCCATCGGCGCGCTGTACCACATGATCCCGAAAGTCTTCGGCCGCACGCAGATGCACAGCATCGGCCTGATCAACGCGCACTTCTGGCTCGCCACCATCGGCACCGTGCTCTACATCGCCTCGATGTGGGTCAACGGGATCGCCCAGGGCCTGATGTGGCGCGCAGTGAACGAGGACGGCACCCTGACCTACTCCTTCGTCGAAACCCTGGTGGCCAGCCACCCAGGCTTCGTCGTGCGACTGGCGGGCGGTGCCATCTTCCTCGCCGGCATGTTGCTGATGGCCTACAACACCTGGCGCACCGTGCGGGCCTACCAGCCTGCCGAAGCTGCCGCTGCCGCGCAGATGGCCTGAGGAGTCCACCATGAAACACGAAACAATTGAAAAGAACGTCGGCCTGCTGATGCTGCTGATGGTCCTGGCCGTGAGCATCGGTGGCCTGACCCAGATCGTCCCCCTGTTCTTCCAGGACGTGACCAACAAGCCGGTGGACGGCATGAAGCCCTACACCGCCCTGCAACTGGAAGGCCGCGACATCTATATCCGTGAAGGCTGCGTCGGTTGCCATTCGCAGATGATCCGTCCGTTCCGCGCCGAGACCGAGCGCTACGGCCACTACTCGGTGGCCGGTGAAAGTGTCTGGGACCATCCGTTCCTGTGGGGCTCCAAGCGTACCGGACCGGATCTGGCCCGGGTCGGCGCGCGTTACTCCGACGATTGGCACCGCGCCCACTTGTACAACCCGCGCAACGTCGTGCCCGAGTCGAAAATGCCGGCCTATCCGTGGCTGGTGAACCAGGCGGTCGACAGCAGCCACACCGAAGGCAAGCTGCGCGCCATGCGCACCCTCGGCGTGCCGTACACCGACGACGACATCGCCAGCAGCGTGGCCTCCCTCAAGGGCAAGACCGAAATGGATGCACTGGTGGCCTACCTGCAAGTGCTCGGCACTGCCATCAAGAGCAAGAGGTGAGTCCCATGTTTCTTGAAATGAGCACTGGAATGATCCGAGGCCTGGGCACGGTCGTGGTCTTCGTCGCCTTCGTCGGCCTGATCCTGTGGGTCTTCAGCAGCAAGCGCGGCCCGGAATTCGCCCAGGCGCGCCTGCTGCCGTTCGCCGACGAGCCGTCAGCCGATATCGTCAATCCTCAAGACCCTGCAACAAGGAGTACCCGGCCATGACCACCTTCTGGAGTACGTGGATCTGCGTACTGACCCTTGGCAGCCTTATCGGCCTGACCTGGCTGCTGATCGGCACCCGTAAGGGCGAGACCAAGGGCAGCGTCGACCAGACCATGGGCCACAGCTTCGATGGCATCGAGGAATACGACAACCCATTGCCACAATGGTGGTTCCTGTTGTTTGCCGGCACCCTGGTATTTTCTGTTGGTTATCTGATCCTGTATCCGGGCCTGGGCAACTGGAAAGGCGTTCTGCCCGGCTACGAGAACGGCTGGACCGGCGCCCATGAATGGGAAAAGGAAATGGCCAAGGCCGATGCCAAATTCGGACCGATCTTCGCCAAATTTGCCGCGATGCCCGTTGAAGAAGTCGCCAAGGACCCGCAGGCCTTGAAAATGGGCGGTCGCCTGTTCGCTTCCAACTGCTCGGTCTGCCATGGTTCGGACGCCAAGGGGGCATTCGGCTTCCCGAACCTGGCCGACAGCAACTGGCGCTGGGGCGGCAATGCCGAAACCATCAAGGCCACCATCATGGGTGGTCGCATGGCGGCAATGCCGGCCTGGGGCGAGGTGCTGGGCGATGCCGGGGTCAAGAACGTAGCCGCCTATGTGCGTCATGACCTGGCCGGCCTGCCGTTGCCAGCGGACAGCGGCGCCGACCTGGAAGCCGGCAAGCAGGCCTTCAATAACACCTGTGTCGCCTGCCACGGCGCCAATGGCCAGGGTACCGAAGCCATGGGCGCGCCAAACCTGACGCAACCGGCGGGCTTCATCTACGGCACCAGCCTGGCGCAATTGCAGCAAACCATCCGCCACGGTCGTCAGGGTCACATGCCGGCCCAGAACGAACTGCTCGGCAACGACAAAGTGCAGTTGCTCGCAGCGTACGTCTACAGCCTGTCCCACCCTTCAGGTGCCGAGCGCCTGGCTGAACGCAAAAGCGAATAAATCCTGACCACACGAACAACCGCATTCACTCGGATGCGGTTGTTCGCTTGCCTGCGCGACCCATTGTCGCACCCTCCCATGGTCTTCCTTTCGGTTCACCGGAATCGGGTCTAAGCTTCCCTCTGCGTGTACTGGCGACTGCCGGTTTCAGGTCGACCCGACCCGATGTGTTCGACAATCGTTCGATAAAAATGCCGCAAAGACAGGCAGATACCGGCTATTTCCGAGATCGCCTCGTATCACCCGAACGCCTTGTGTAAACACACCCCGTTACAACCGACCCGACCCCCTCGCCTCTTTCCTTTGCAGCGACCGTTTGCCGGGACCGTATTTTGTCCCTACGCAAAACATGGAAAGGCCGCAGAATCAGCTTTTGAAAGCATTGACCCAGGTCATGGCGCGTTGCAATGACCCCCCGCTTTCTCCATACTTGCGGCCGATTTTTATCCTAATAAAACACCCAAACCGTGGAACCTTAGAATGAGCACAGCAATCAGTCCGACTGCTTATAACTATAAGGTAGTCCGCCAGTTCGCCATCATGACGGTGGTCTGGGGGATCCTTGGCATGGGGCTCGGTGTCTTCATCGCCTCGCAACTGGTCTGGCCGGAGTTGAACTTCGATCTGCCATGGACGACGTTTGGACGCCTGCGCCCGCTGCACACCAACCTGGTGATCTTCGCCTTCGGTGGTTGTGCATTGTTCGCCACTTCCTACTACGTCGTGCAGCGAACCTGCCAGACGCGACTGATCTCCGACAGCCTCGCTGCCTTCACCTTCTGGGGTTGGCAAGCCGTCATCGTCGGCGCGATCGTGACCTTGCCAATGGGTTTCACCACCACCAAGGAATACGCGGAACTGGAATGGCCCCTGGCTATCCTGCTGGCCATCGTCTGGGTGACCTACGGTCTGGTGTTCTTCGGCACTATCGTCAAGCGCAAGACCAAGCACATCTATGTCGGTAACTGGTTCTACGGCGCCTTCATCGTCGTAACGGCGATGCTGCACATCGTCAACCACATGTCGCTGCCGGTCAGTCTGTTCAAGTCGTACTCGGCCTACTCGGGCGCGACCGACGCGATGATCCAATGGTGGTACGGCCACAACGCCGTGGGTTTCTTCCTGACCACCGGCTTCTTGGGAATGATGTACTACTTCGTGCCGAAACAGGCCGAGCGTCCGATCTATTCCTATCGTCTGTCCATCGTACACTTCTGGGCGCTGATCACCCTGTACATCTGGGCCGGTCCGCACCACCTGCACTATACCGCGCTGCCAGACTGGGCGCAGTCCCTGGGCATGGCGATGTCGATCATCCTGCTGGCCCCAAGCTGGGGTGGCATGATCAACGGCATGATGACCCTGTCCGGCGCCTGGCATAAGCTGCGCACCGACCCGATCCTGCGCTTCCTCGTGGTGTCTCTGGCGTTCTACGGCATGTCGACCTTCGAAGGCCCGATGATGGCCATCAAGACCGTCAACTCCCTGAGCCACTACACCGACTGGACCATCGGCCACGTACACGCCGGCGCGCTGGGCTGGGTCGCGATGATCTCCATCGGCGCCATTTACCACATGATCCCGAAACTGTTCGGTCGTGCGCAGATGCACAGCACCGGCCTGATCAACGCGCACTTCTGGCTCGCGACCATCGGTACCGTGCTCTACATCGCCTCGATGTGGGTCAACGGCATCACCCAGGGCCTGATGTGGCGCGCAATCAACGACGACGGCACCCTGACCTACTCGTTCGTCGAAGCGCTGCAAGCCAGCCATCCTGGTTTCATCGTGCGTGCCCTGGGCGGCGCGTTCTTCGCCAGCGGCATGCTGCTCATGGCCTACAACGTGTACCGCACCGTTCGTGCTTCTGACCCGGCTGAAGCTGAAGCCGCCGCCAAGATCGCCGTAGTTGGAGCTCACTGATGAAGCACGAAGCAGTAGAGAAGAATATCGGCCTGCTGGCCTTCTTCATGGTCATCGCCGTCAGCGTCGGCGGCCTGACCCAGATCGTTCCGCTGTTTTTCCAGGACGTGACCAACAAGCCGGTCGAAGGCATGAAGCCGCGCACCGCCCTTGAACTGGAAGGCCGCGACGTCTATATCGCCAACGGCTGTGTCGGCTGCCATTCGCAGATGATCCGTCCGTTCCGCGCCGAGACCGAACGCTACGGCCACTACTCGGTTGCCGGCGAAAGCGTCTGGGACCACCCGTTCCTGTGGGGTTCCAAGCGCACCGGTCCGGACCTGGCCCGTGTTGGCGGTCGCTACTCCGACGATTGGCAGCGTGCGCACCTGTACAACCCGCGCAACGTGGTGCCGGAGTCGAAAATGCCGGCCTACCCGTTCCTCGTAGAAAACAAGCTCGACGGCAAAGACACCGCGAAAAAAATGGAAGTCCTGCGCAGCCTGGGCGTGCCTTACACCGACGAAGACATCGCCGGTGCCAGGGACGCCGTGAAAGGCAAGACTGAAATGGACGCGCTGGTGGCCTATCTGCAAGGCCTGGGCACCATCATCAAAAGCAAACGGTGATTTAGATGGATATCGGGATGATTCGTGGCCTGGGCACCGTCGTCGTGATGGTGGCCTTTATCGGTCTGGCCCTGTGGGTGTTCAGCCCCAAGCGCAAGTCGGAGTTTGACGACGCGACCTTGCTGCCGTTCGCGGATGATCCCGAAGCCATCAAGCACGTCGAGCAAGCTTCTAGGAGTAACAAAGAATGACTACGTTCTGGAGTCTGTACGTCACAGTCCTCAGTCTGGGAACGATCTTCTCCCTGACCTGGCTGTTGCTGTCGACCCGCAAGGGCCAGCGCGCCGAACAAACGGACGAGACCGTTGGCCACTCGTTCGATGGCATCGAGGAATATGACAACCCTCTGCCAAAGTGGTGGTTCATGCTGTTCGTGGGCACCATCGTGTTCGCCCTCGGTTACCTGGTGCTCTACCCGGGCCTGGGCAACTGGAAAGGCCTGCTGCCGGGCTATAACTACCTGGACACCGAAAAGCAGACCCCTTTCGCCAATGGCCAGACCGGCTGGACCGGCGTGCACGAATGGGAAAAGGAAATGGCTCGTTCGGACGCCAAGTTCGGTCCGATCTTCGCCAAATTCGCGTCCATGCCCATCGAAGAAGTCGCCAAGGACCCGCAAGCCCTGAAGATGGGTGGTCGCCTGTTCGCCTCCAACTGCTCGGTTTGCCACGGTTCCGACGCCAAGGGTGCCTACGGTTTCCCGAACCTGACCGACGCCGACTGGCGCTGGGGCGGTGAGCCGGAAACCATCAAGACCACCATCATGGGCGGTCGTCACGCGGTCATGCCGGGGTGGGCTGCCGTGGTGGGCGAGCAAGGCGTAGCCGACGTGGCCTCCTACGTGGTGACCAGCCTGCACGGTCGCAAGCTACCGGAAGGTGCCAAGGCTGATCCGGCCAACGGCCAGAAGCTGTTTGCAGCCAACTGCGTGGCGTGCCACGGCCCAGCCGGCAAAGGCACGCCTGCCATGGGCGCACCTGACCTGACGCATCCAGCCGGTTTCATCTACGGTTCGAGCTTCGCCCAACTGCAGCAGACCATCCGCTATGGTCGCCAGGGCCAGATGCCTGCCCAGGCTGACCTGCAAGGCAACGACAAGGTCCACCTGTTGGCCGCCTACGTCTACAGCCTGTCCCACGGCGAAAAGGCTCCGGCCGCTGACGCCCAGTAAGACAAGCACCTGATACACCGAAGGCCCCGTCAATGAATATTGGCGGGGCCTTTTGTTTGGCCCGATGGCTGGCTCATTTGTTTTACCTTGCGCGCTTCACATCCAGGTAGTAACGTGCCTACATTCAAGTTTCAGCGAGGGCAATTCCATGTCCATCACCACTATTTCCAGCCGCGAATTCAATCACGACACAAGTGGTGCCAAAAAAGCCACTCTTGAGGGGCCGGTGATCATCACCGACCGTGGCAAGCCGGCCCATGTGCTGCTAAGCATTGAGGAGTACCAAAAACTCACCGGCATCGGCACCAGCATTGTCGAGTTGCTGGTGATGCCCGATGCGCCGGATATCGATTTCGACACCGAGCGTGCCGTCATCTCTCCTCGATCGGTAGACCTGTCCTGATGTTTTTACTCGACACCAACGTCATCTCGGAACTGCGCAAACCGCAGGCAGACAAGAATGTACAATCCTGGGCGCGCAGCGTGCCCGCCCCCAGCCTTTACGTTTCGGCGATTACCGTATTGGAACTGGAAACCGGTGTGTTGCGCTTCGAACGCAAGGACCCGGTCCAAGGCAGCCGTTTGCGTGCATGGCTGGATAACCATGTCATGCCCGCGTTTGCAGGTAGAATCCTGACGGTCGACCGCGCCGTCGCCCTGCGCTGCGCCCGCCTGCACGTACCGGACCGCAGCAATGAATGTGATGCGCTGATTGCCGCAACCGCATTGGTCCATGGATTGACCGTGGTCACCCGCAACGTGAACGATTTCCAGAGCAGTGGCGTGGCGCTGCTCAACCCCTGGTCAAGCTGAAATAACGTTACAACGGACCCTCAATTCACCGCCAAGGAGACAGGCACAGTGGCAGGTATCAACCCCTTCAAGCAGATGGCCGGCAAACGTCCGGGGCTCCTGCATGTCTGACGCACTCTGGGCTGCCCGCCTGGGCGATGCGCTCGACCACACCTCGATGATGGCCGATATTCTTGGCGGCGTGCTGGAGGTAGCGGCCAACATCGCGATCACCGCGTTGGCGACCGCCGCCGTGGTCGCAGCCACGGGCATCACCGTGGCCACGGGCGGCCTGGGTTGCTTCCTGCTCGGCGCGGTGGTGGGCGCCGTGGTCGGCATCGCCATGAGCAAGACCGGGGCCGACAAGGGCCTGAGCAATATCTGCGAGGGCATTGGCAATGCCCTATTCCCCCCCACGGTGCAAGCCAACATCCTCACCGGCTCCACCGACACCCTGACCAACAACATTCCCGCCGCTCGTGCCGCCGGGGCCATCGAGTCCCATGTCGCGCCAGCCGGGACCGAACTCGAGACACCCGAGGCCGAGCCCGGCTACCTGGACATGGCCGAGAGCTTCTTCTCGCAGATGTGGCGCCCCACCGTCGCCACCCCCGCCCCCGGCGCCGTGCCCAAGCCGCTGGACATGATCACCTGCCTGAAGCACCCGCCGATGCCGCCGCAGTTTTTGGCCGAAGGCTCGGACAAGGTCACCATCAACGGCCAGCCCGCTGTGCGCAGCGGCGACCGCAGCACCTGCGACGGTAAGGTCGTCTCGTCCGGGCTGATTTCGTCCAATGTCACCATCGGTGGCGGTTCGGTGGTGGTGCGCGAGATTCGCAGCGGCAAGACACCGGGCGTGGGCCTGGCAGTGACCGCGCTGCTGATGCTCAAGGGCGGCAAGGGGAAGTTCTTCAGCAAATTGCCGTGCATGCTGGCTGGCGCTGCGGCGTCGATGGCGGTCAGCAGTGCGATGGGCGCGGCGGCCAATGCGGCCATGGGTTCGTCGAATCCGGTGCATGCCGCCACCGGGGCCAAGGTATTGGGCGGTGATCAAGAGCTGGACTTCGTCCTGCCCGGCATCCTGCCGATTGACTGGCAGCGCTTCTACAACAGCCGCGACGAGCGTGGCGACGGCTTGTTCGGCGTCGGCTGGAGCGTGAGCTACGAGGTACAGGTCGAGATTCGTCCCCATCCCGAAGGCGGCGAAACCCTGGTCTACACCGACGAACAGGGCCGCCCCATCGACATGGGCTCGATCCCCTTGGGCGGCGCGGTGTTCAGCGCCGGTGAAGGCCTAGCCGTGCGCCGGCACGTCAACGGCCAGTTGCTGATCGAAAGCGACGACGGCCTGTACCGCCTGTTCGAACCGACGCCGGGAAGTGCCTCGTTGCTGCGCCTGAGCCAATTGGGCGACCGCAACGACAACCGCATCCACCTCGACTACGACGAAGCCGGGCGTCTGGTGCGCCTGCGCGACACCTTCGATCTGGTGCAGGTGGAGCTGATTCGCGAACATGAGCGCGTCGTCCGGCTCGAGCGCCTCTACCCCGACCAACAGCGTGAAGTGCTGGTCAGCTACGCCTACGACGCCGCCAACAACCTCGCCGAAGTTCGCGACGCCACCGGCCAGGTGCAACGGCGCTTCAACTACGACGCCGGGCGGCGCATGGTGGAACACCAATTGCCCACCGGTCTGCGCTGCTTCTACGAATGGGCCTCGATCGAAAACCAGGAATGGCGCGTGACCCGCCACTGGACCGACGAAGGCGACGCCTACCAGTTCGACTATGACCTGATCGCCGGGACGACGCGCATCACCGACAGCTTGCAGCGCACCAGCACCCGCCACTGGAACGCCCAGCACCAGATCATCCGCTCCACCGACAACCTCGGTCAGACCTGGCTGTTCGAATGGAACGACGAGCGCCAGTTGCTCGGCGCCACCGACCCGCAAGGTGGTGGCTACACATTCAACTACGACGAAGCCGGCAACCTGATCAGCGAAACCGACCCGCTGGGCCGTAGCGATTCCACCCAGTGGCTCGAACACTGGGCCCTGCCATTGGTGGACACGGACGCCGCCGGCCAAAGCTGGCAGTATCGCTACGACCCACGGGGCAACTGCATCGCCGAGACCAATCCGCTGGGCCACGTCACCCGCTACCGCTACGACAGCCACGGGCAGGTCGTCGAAATCATCGATGCCACCGGCAAGAGCAAGAAGCTGCGCTGGAACCCGTTCGGGCAACTCGTCGAGCACATCGATTGCTCGGGTTACCCCACCCGCTTCAACTACGACTCGCGTGGCTATTTGCAGACCATCACCGATGCCCTCGGCGAGCGCATCCAGTTCAGCTACGACGCCCAAGGTCGCTTGCTCGGCAGCCAGTTGCCGGACGGCCGCAGCGAGCACTACCAGCGCGACGCCGCCGGCCAGCTCACCGGCTACACCGACCCGGCCGGGCACACCACGCGCTACCAGCACAACCGTCGCGGCCAGGTGCGCCAGCGCACCGACGCTCTGGGCCGGCAGGTGCAATTTGCCTATGACGGCTTTGGCCGGCTGCAAGCGCTGGTCAATGAGAATGGCGAGAGCTATCGGTTTGCCTGGGACGCCGGGGATCGATTGGTCGAGCAACGGGACCTGGATGGCAGCGCCAAACGCTACAGCTATGACGTGCTCGATAACGTCTCGGCCGTAACAGCCATTCCAGCGGCCTATGGCAACGGTCTCGCCGTGGTGCCCGAAACCCCACCGCAGCCCATCGTCCATCGCTTGGAACGCGACGCCGCAGGCCGGCTGATCGCCAAGAACACCGACGATGGCCGTACCGACTACAACTACGACCCGCTGGACCAGCTCACCGCCGTCACCTTCACCGACCGACAAGGCAACGTCCAGAACCTGAGCTTCGTCTACGACGCCCTCGGCCAGTTGCTGGAAGAACACAGCGCGGCCGGTCGCCTGCAGCACCACTACGACGAACTCGGCAACCTGATCCAGACCCAACTGCCCGATGGCCGCTGGGTCAATCGCCTGTACTACGGCAGCGGCCACCTGCACCAGATCAACCTCGACGGCCAGGTCATCAGCGACTTCGAGCGCGACCGCCTGCACCGCGAAGTGCTACGCACCCAGGGGCAGATCAGCACCCGCAGCGAATACGACCGCAGCGGCCGCCTGCGCGCGCGGCAACGCCGCCACAGCAGCCAGCCCACGTTGTCGCCGACGGCGGTGCAAAAGCACTTCGAGTACGACCCCGCCGATCACCTGATTGGCAAACACGACCAGCAACCCGCCGCGCAACACCACCAGTTGCTGCACTACGACGCCACCGGCCGCATCATCGCCAGCCAGGACAGCCTGCACGGCCAGCGCGAAACCTTCGCCTACGACGCCGCCGCCAATCTACTGGACGGCCCGCAGGCAGGCGCCGGGCTGGTGGTGCATAACAAACTGCTGACCTACCAGGACAAGCGCTACCGTTACGACGCCTTCGGCCGCATGATCGAAAAACGCAGCGCCGCCCGCGGCCTGCAACGCTTTGCCTACGACGCCGAAAGCCGCCTGATCGAGGTGCGCGATGAAAACGGTAGCGTCGTCAACATGATCTACGACCCGTTGGGCCGACGCATCGCCAAGACCGAACACGACACCAGCGGCTACCCGCTGGGCGAAACCCGCTTCACCTGGGACGGTCTGCGCCTGTTGCAGGAACACCGCCACCAACAGACCAGCCTCTACCTCTACGAAAACGACGGCTACGACCCTCTGGCCCGCGTCGACGGCAGCGGCGCGCTGCAAAAAGTGCGCTACTACCACAACGACCTCAACGGCCTGCCCGAACAACTCACCGAAACCGACGGGCACAGCGTCTGGCGGGCGACGTACCGGGTGTGGGGCAATACGCTGCAAGAAGTGCGCGAGCCATATTACATCGAAGAGCAGAACCTAAGGTTCCAGGGGCAGTACCTGGATCGAGAGACGGGGCTGCATTTCAATACGTTCAGGTTTTATGATCCGGATGTGGGGCGGTTTACGACGCCGGATCCGATTGGGTTGGCGGGAGGACTGAATACCTACGCTTACTCGCCCAATCCATTTATGTGGTCCGACCCATTGGGGCTGGCAGCCTGTTCGAAGAAAGTGGATGCCTTGCGCAACGGGCCGCAAAAAACAGTCGTAACGGTAAAAACCAAAAAAGAAGCCAATGAGTTGTTGGCCGAGGCGTTCCCCAAGGCTCAGAAAGTCAGGGGCATTGGATCGCAGGACGCTCAAGGCATCAGAAAGAAAAATAAAATGGATCAATTTAAAAAGCGGGATGGAAAAGTCCGATACAGAAAGGATTACCCTATCAACAAGGAAACAGGACGAGTTTATGGTCACGACGACCCGAAAGGTACAGGTCACGGAGAACTACCACACGTCAACATCAAGCGGGCCGACGGAACAATGGTTCGTATCGACATCACAGGCTAAAACATGAAAAAACTTACAGATGCACTTAACGAAGGAAAAAGACGTGGTTACGAAGAAACACGCTTGATTAACGGCATCCCACATCTCATCCAGTACGCCATAAAAAAACAAGAAAATTTCTACTACACTTATTACTTCTCGATCGAAGAGTCTCGCATGGATTTACTTGAAGATGACGAAAACGAAGAAATCAAGAAGTTTCCCGACCTGGATACCGCTCTCAACCATTTACTTACAAAAGGTGCCGAAATAGAAAAACTCTCGACCATAAAAAAAACCTTGCCTTTTTAATTTTAAAAATCGAGCCAGGCATTGAGCTCTTGTCGCTCAACGAGCAGAGCCAGCAATTCCAAGTCAGTACCGAGGCTGGTAATGCCGCCGCATTTCAGCACGTTCAGATTCCAGAATCCGGGACGTAGCGAGTTCGAGACTTGGAGACCCCATCTATCTTCAGACTATTACGTAGCTCATAAACTCCAAGGCGTCCTGAAGGGCTCGCGGAATGAGTCAGCAGACCGTTTCGTTTTTCCTCCAGCGCCATGAAATGTCTATAGTCAATTGATCTGGATCATGACTTGTTACATCTGCTACACCATTCAGACCTCGCGCCCAACGCGACCAAAGGTCGCACCCTTGGGCTAGAGCGACAGGCGTATCATTGCGCCACTGCAACACCCTTTCTGACCGTGGTCGGCACGCACTGGCCTCGGCATTTTCCACTGCCGTGGGATGCATTTGATGAGCAACCAGATTCCGGTACATGACGTTACCCCGCCTGCCAAGGACGCCAGTAAAAGCGTCGACCTGTATGCCTCTCGGGAAAAAATCTACACCCGTGCCTTCACTGGCCTGTTCCGCAACCTGCGGATGGTGGGCGGTGCGGTGCTGTTCCTGTTGTATTTCGGTACGGTCTGGTTGAACTGGGGCGGCCACCAGGCCGTCTGGTGGAACCTGCCGGAGCGCAAGTTCTTTATTTTCGGTGCGACTTTCTGGCCCCAGGATTTCATCCTGTTGTCCGGGCTGCTGATCATCGCGGCCTTTGGCCTGTTTTTCATTACGGTCTACGCCGGGCGGGTCTGGTGTGGTTACACCTGTCCGCAAAGCGTGTGGACCTGGATCTTCATGTGGTGTGAAAAAGTCACCGAAGGCGACCGCAACCAGCGCATCAAGTTGGACAAGGCGCCCATGAGCGCCAACAAGTTCCTGCGCAAGTTTGCCAAGCACAGCCTGTGGCTGTTGATCGGCTTCGTCACCGGCATGACCTTCGTGGGTTATTTCACGCCGATCCGCGAACTGGTGTTCGAATTCTTCACCGGCCAGGCCGATGGCTGGTCTTATTTCTGGGTCGGTTTCTTCACGCTTGCCACTTATGGCAACGCCGGCTGGCTACGGGAACAGGTGTGCATCTATATGTGCCCTTACGCCCGTTTCCAGAGCGTGATGTTCGACAAGGACACCCTGATCGTTTCCTACGATCCACGTCGCGGCGAAAGCCGTGGCCCACGCAAGAAAGGCATCGACTACAAGGCATTGGGCCTGGGGGATTGCATCGACTGCACCATGTGCGTCCAGGTCTGCCCCACCGGCATCGATATCCGCGACGGTTTGCAGATCGAGTGCATCGGCTGCGCCGCCTGTATCGACGCCTGCGACAACATCATGGACAAGATGGACTACCCGCGCGGCCTGATCAGCTACACCACTGAACACAACCTGTCGGGGCAGAAAACCCATAAACTGCGCCCACGCCTGATCGGCTATGCCCTGGTGTTGCTGGCGATGATCAGCTTGCTGGTGACAGCGTTCTTCATGCGCTCGCTGGTGGGCTTCGACGTCAGCAAGGACCGCGTGCTGTACCGTGAAAACGCCGAAGGCCGGATCGAGAACGTCTACAGCCTGAAGATCATGAACAAGGACCAGCGCGACCATACGTACGTCCTGCAAGCCACTGGCCTGCCCGATCTCAAGCTGCAAGGCCGGCGGGAATTCAAGGTCGCGGCGGGCGATATCGTCAGCCAGCCGGTCGAACTGTCCAGCGCACCGGAACAACTGCCGTCGAGCACCAACGAGGTGACCTTCATCCTCAAGGATGCCGATGACGACAGCGTACATGTCGAAGCCAAGAGCCGGTTCATCGGCCCACAAACCCGTTGAGAGAAATGCACATGCCTGCAGCAACCGCCACCAGCCCCTGGTACAAGCACCTCTGGCCGTGGATCATCATCGGGATCCTGGCCTGCTCGGTGACCCTGAGCCTGACGATGGTGACCATCGCCGTCAAAAACCCGGACAATCTGGTCAACGACAACTATTACGAAGCCGGCAAGGGCATCAACCGTTCGCTCGAGCGCGAACTGCTGGCCCAGACGCTGCAACTGCATGCCAACGTGCAGCTGGACGACGTCACCGGCGAGGTGAACCTGCGTCTGAACGGCAACAGTCGTCCCCAGACCGTGGAATTGAGCCTGATTTCGCCGACTCAGCCGGAGAAAGACCGCAAGATTGTCCTGACCCGCAACGACAGCGAGCCGGGACGGTACGTGGGCCAGTTGACGGACAAGATCGAAGGCCGGCGCTTTGTCGAATTGCTGGGGGTCGAGGGCGACAAGACCTGGCGCCTGTTCGAGGAGGAGCAGGTCAATCATGACCAGGCCATCTTGCTCGGGGATGAGCCCTTGCAAGGTGCTGAGGATCTGAGAAAGTAAACAACTGCGCTTCGCGCATTCGCGAGCAAGCCCGCTCCCACAGGGGATTGCGGTGGTTTGGCCGCCCGCGATCAACTGTGGGAGCGAGCCTGCTCGCGATGAGGCCCTCCCTGACAATACGGATTCAGCGGTACCAGTGAATACCTGATGACAACTCCCCAGCCCTGCTACCACTGCGCCCTGCCCGTCCCTCCCGGCAGTCGCTTCACCGCCGTCGTCCTCGGTGAAACCCGCGAGCTGTGCTGCCCGGGTTGCCAGGCGGTGGCCGAGGCCATCGTGGCTGGGGGGCTGGAGAGTTATTACCAGCATCGCAGCGAAGCATCGGCCAACCCGGAAACCCTGCCCGTTCAGTTGACCGACGAACTGACGCTTTATGACCGCCAGGACGTGCAGCAATCGTTCGTCCGCCACGAAGGCGAGTTGGCTGAAACCACTCTGCTGATGGAGGGCATCAGCTGTGCCGCCTGCGGCTGGCTGATCGAAAAACAACTGCGCAGCCTGCCTGCCGTGGCTGAGGCGCGACTGAATCTTTCCAATCATCGCCTGCATGTACGCTGGGCCGATGGAAAGTTGCCGCTGAGTACGTTGCTGGCCGAACTGCGCCGGATCGGCTACGCCGCCCACCCGTACCAGGCCGATCAGGCCAGCGAGCAACTCGCCGCGCAAAACCGCCTGGCCCTGCGCCAGCTCGGCGTCGCGGGACTGCTGTGGTTCCAGGCGATGATGGCAACCATGGCCACCTGGCCGGAATTCAACATCGACCTCAGCCCCGAGATGCACACCATCCTGCGCTGGGTGGCGCTGTTTCTCACCACGCCGATTGTGTTCTACAGCTGCGCGCCGTTCTTCAAGGGCGCAATGCGCGACCTGCGCACCCGCCACCTGACCATGGACGTTTCCGTGTCCCTGGCCATCGGCAGCGCCTACGTCGCCGGAATCTGGACCTCCATCACCGGCGTGGGAGAACTGTATTTCGATGCGGTGGGCATGTTCGCCCTGTTCCTGCTGGCGGGGCGTTACCTGGAGCGCCGTGCGCGAGAACGCACTGCAGCGGCTACCGCGCAACTGGTTAACCTGCTGCCCGCCTCGTGCCTGCGCCTGGAAGAAAACGGCCAGAGCGAACGCATCCTGCTCAGTGAATTGCGCACCGGCGACCGTGTGCTGGTGCATCCAGGCGCCGTCCTGCCGGCCGATGGCAGGATCCTCGATGGACAATCCAGCATCGACGAATCGCTGCTGACCGGCGAGTACCTGCCGCAACCTCGGCAAGCGGGCGACGCGGTCACCGCCGGCACACTCAACGTCGAAGGCGCCCTGACGGTGGAGGTGCTGGCTCTGGGGCAAGATACGCGATTGTCAGCCATCGTCCGGCTGCTGGAACGGGCCCAGGGCGAGAAGCCGCGACTGGCGGAAATCGCCGACCGGGCCGCGCAATGGTTCCTGCTGCTCTCTCTGGTTGCCGCTGCGGCCATCGGCCTGTTGTGGTGGCAACTGGACGCCTCCCGGGCATTCTGGATCGTGCTGGCAATGCTGGTCGCGACCTGTCCTTGCGCGCTGTCGCTGGCAACGCCCACGGCGCTCACCGCCGCTACTGGCACCCTGCACAAACTTGGGCTGCTGCTGACCCGTGGGCACGTGCTGGAAGGGTTGAATCAGATCGACACCGTCATCTTCGACAAGACCGGTACCCTGACCGAAGGGCGTCTGGCCTTGCGTGCCATTCGGCCATTGGCGGCACTCGACAGCGATCACTGCCTGAGCCTGGCCGCCGCCCTGGAAAACCGCTCCGAACACCCCATCGCCCGCGCCTTCGGCCGTGCCCCGCTGGCTGCCGAGCAGGTACAAAGCTTCCCAGGCCTGGGGCTGGAGGGTCTGGTGGGCACCCGGCGCCTGCGCATCGGTCAGCCCGGCTTTGCGTGTGAACTGAGCAGCGCGCCGGTTCCGCCGATGCCTGACGAACCCGGTCAATGGCTGCTGCTGAGTGACACCGACGGGCCATTGGCCTGGTTTGTCCTCGACGACCGCCTGCGCACCGATGCCCCGGCGCTGCTTGCAGCCTGTAAGGCGCGGGGTTGGCGCACGCTGCTGTTGTCGGGCGATAGTTCACCGATGGTTGCCAGCGTCGCCGCTGAACTGGGCATCGATGAAGCCCGGGGCGGTTTGCGCCCGGACGATAAACTGGTGGTGTTGCAACAGCTGCATCAACAAGGCCGCAAAGTACTTATGCTTGGGGATGGCGTAAACGACGTGCCGGTACTGGCGGCGGCGGACATCAGCGTCGCCATGGGCTCGGCCACCGACCTGGCCAAGACCAGCGCCGACGCGGTGCTGCTGTCCAACCGCCTCGATGCCCTGGTCCACGCTTTCACCCTGGCCCGACGCACCCGACGGGTGATCATCGAGAACCTGATATGGGCAGCGCTGTACAATGGCCTCATGTTGCCGTTCGCCGCCCTCGGCTGGATTACGCCGGTGTGGGCCGCGGTCGGCATGTCCATCAGTTCGTTGACCGTGGTGTTGAATGCGCTGAGGCTGACTCGCCAGCCCGGGGAGCACATTCACAACACCTCGCCCGACACCCGTCCGCTGCCGGCCTGAGCCGGGCGGTCATGGAGTTCCGACAATGCCAGCTCTTTACGTGATGATCCCGGCGGCGCTGCTGATCGTCGCCATTGCCGTCTACATTTTCTTCTGGGCCGTGGACAGCGGGCAGTACGACGACCTCGACGGTCCGGCCCACAGCATCCTGTTCGACGACCAGGACCCTAACCACAAAGCCGCGGTGGACGAAGCCGACGGACAACCCCGCGAGCCGGACGACAAGGCCCCGCCCCATGCTTGATCTGGTGCCACTCCTGGTCTCGGCGGTCATTCTCGGTTTATTGGGGGGTGGACACTGCCTGGGCATGTGCGGCGGTCTCATGGGGGCTCTTACCCTGGCAATTCCCAAGGAACAGCGCAGCCGGCGGTTTCGGCTGTTGCTGGCCTACAACCTGGGACGCATCCTGAGTTATGCCACCGCCGGCTTGCTGATCGGCCTGGCCGGCTGGGCCGTTGCCAACAGCCCGGCGGCCATGTTCATGCGCGTGCTGGCCGGTGTGCTGCTGATTGTCATGGGTCTGTACCTGGCTGGCTGGTGGAGCGGTCTGACCCGTATCGAAAGCGTCGGTCGCGGACTGTGGCGGCACATCCAGCCTGCTGCCAATCGCTTGCTGCCGGTGTCGAGCCTGCCTCGGGCGCTCCTGTTGGGCGCGTTATGGGGCTGGCTGCCGTGCGGCCTGGTCTACAGCACCCTGCTGTGGTCCGCCAGCCAGGGCAATGCGCTGGACAGCGCGATGCTGATGCTGGCCTTCGGACTCGGCACCTGGCCGGTGCTGCTCGCCACCGGCCTGGCAGCCGAGCGTATCACCGCCCTGCTGCGTAAACGCAGCGTGCGCGTGGCCGGTGGGTTGGTGGTCATCGTTTTTGGGATCTGGACACTGCCGGGGCCGCATCAGCATTGGTTGATGGGCCATTGACCGGGTCGTCCGCCATCGCGAGCAGGCTCGCTCCCACAAGGGTTTTGTGCCGGACATAGATTTGTCATCGCTGAAGATCCACT